>NZ_JAEOXH010000001.1:2671609-2756301 GCF_016632315.1 Oxynema mangrovii CENA135
AATTTACTGGACTTTCGCCGGATATTTTTGCCCGCTAACGCACCCTACCGAAACTTCGTTCCTGTCGGATTGTGATGCTTTCGCTCCTATCAAGGGGTTTCAATCCCCTTGCGGGGAGTTGGGCATAAGTGACCTAATATGTAGTGTTTAATAGCTTCCATACAAGGAATTAATTCGGTTTCAATCCCCTTGCGGGGAGTTGGGCATAAGTGACATCAAAGGAGAGGTCAAACAGTTCCCTATGGGGGACAGTTTCAATCCCCTTGCGGGGAGTTGGGCATAAGTGACTTGCGCTTGTCAGGTGATGCGGGATGGGGCTAAAGGTGTTTCAATCCCCTTGCGGGGAGTTGGGCATAAGTGACCGTAATGACCCTGAAGACGGTTACTACTACTTCCACCGGGCAGAGTTTCAATCCCCTTGCGGGGAGTTGGGCATAAGTGACGGAGTGTCAGAAGGACTTGGCGGACTTTTGTGAGTTTGCTGTTTCAATCCCCTTGCGGGGAGTTGGGCATAAGTGACAGTCCATTATGCATGGACGAGTCTCCAGTTTGATGTTTCAATCCCCTTGCGGGGAGTTGGGCATAAGTGACTCTAATTCTCTGAGCTTCATGCTCAAGTGCAACGAAGTTGTTTCAATCCCCTTGCGGGGAGTTGGGCATAAGTGACGTTCGGAAGAGACTAAGGGGAAACTGAGTAGTCTCAAGGCGAAGGTTTCAATCCCCTTGCGGGGAGTTGGGCATAAGTGACAAGGCACTGAATATAACCCTAAGTTCGCTCGTGAACTAGGGCAGTTTCAATCCCCTTGCGGGGAGTTGGGCATAAGTGACTGAGAAGAACATACTTGATGACCAGTAGAGCACAGCTGTCATCCTTGTTTCAATCCCCTTGCGGGGAGTTGGGCATAAGTGACTTGGCAGCTCGCCTACCGGAGGCATGTTCTGGGAATTACAGAGTTTCAATCCCCTTGCGGGGAGTTGGGCATAAGTGACGTTCGATGTTGGGTGCCTCTCGAATACGCGGGCTAAATACGTTTCAATCCCCTTGCGGGGAGTTGGGCATAAGTGACAGCATACTTCCTCTCCCTTCATTCAATTCATGTCTGAGCTTGTTTCAATCCCCTTGCGGGGAGTTGGGCATAAGTGACCATGTTGACTCGATAGACTCGATAGAACCGATAAGCGTTTCAATCCCCTTGCGGGGAGTTGGGCATAAGTGACTTTATCTAAATGGAAGCGATGGGATAAAAGCCATCAAGGTTTCAATCCCCTTGCGGGGAGTTGGGCATAAGTGACCCTATGCTATTGAAACTCTCGCTGTATTTGGCTTTCAAGGTGCGTTTGCGCCGGAGTACGGAGGAGCAGCTTTACAAAAGTTAAACTGCTGCCGGGGCGTTGAAATTGCGGTTGTTTTTTAAGCACGGAACTACTATAACCGAAATCCTCAGAAAGAAAAAGGCGGAAAATACTATTTTTACTCTCTCTGAGGACGTCAATCTCTATTTTTCTCGTTCCGTCGCAGTTTCGGCAATTGTTACATTTAGAAACAACACCTGGAATCCCGCGTCAAATGGAGATTCCAGGTAGGCGCGATCGCGCTACGCCCCTAGCGGGACGTTACAAAATCAAATAATCCGGCGGTTCGTACAGGGGCGGACTGCCGTAGATCTTGGCTTGCTTTTTCGCGGTACCGGAGAGCGGATAGGCGCGCAAACTGTCTTCGGACAGCTTCAGGACCTTCAACCAACGCCGTTCGATCAGTTCGCAGAGAATTTCCCCCTCCACGGGACATTCAAAAACCGAATATTGGACGCGCTGACAGCGTTGTTCGATCAGTTTGGCGAGTTTGTTGCGGCGCTTGTCGTCGCGGACGTCGTAGCAGACGAGCCAGAAATCAGTCATGGGTTTTTGTTTCGATAATGGTTTGATGGTTTGTCAGTCTTTGCTGGGTAAGCAACCCCCAAAAATCGTGAAAAATTAGCAAAAACATCGATTATTTGAGCAAAAACGGCTCGTAATCGAGATTGGATTCGCACAAACATCGGCCCAGACTGCGGGCTTGTTCTAGGAGAATCTGGGCGAGGGTCAGACGACGATTTTGGGGAGAATAGAGGACGCGGCTGCTGAATTGGCGTTGTAACTGCCCCAGAAACAACTTTTTCGCCGTTTGTCCCAACCAAATCCCGGCGCCATCGGGAGAAGGCTCAAAGTCCAGGGGATCGAGCAGTTCCGCCTTGACGATCGCGATCGCCGCCCGGTCTACAATGACGGGGCGAAATTCTTCCATCAAATCGAGCACTAAATTGGGTCGATAGGGTTCGATCGCGTGGAAAAAGCCGAGATAGGGATCCAACCCCGCTTGTACGGCGGCGGCGAGCGATCGCGATGCGGTAGTCTCCACGAGCCAGGGAACGCCCTTATCCGCTCCCGATTCGCCGTCCGTGGGCGATCGCGCGATCGGCGAACCGGAACGCAACAAGGAATTACCGAGAGAGTGAGCCTAAAACTTACTTTTAATATCTCATTGTTTACCACACTCACTCGGTGACACGACCGAACGGGCGATCGCGACTCCTTCAACCGACGAGAAACCACCAAGGACAATCGAGATGGAACTGATTATTTTGCTGGTGATTTTGGTATGGATTGCCGTAGAGACGGGAATTTGGGAAAGATTTTGGCAAAATAAGCGACTGTTGCGCCAATAAACGCGAGAAGAAGCTGTTTTTCAAGAGCTGGTCAAACAATTGGAACGAGAAAACGGCGATCGCACTAATGCGACCCACTTAGAAGGGGTCGGCACCTTCAAAATTGCTGCCGGAAATTACCGGAAAGGAATCGCCGATCTGACGCGGGCGATCGCCACCTGTAATGGGGCCGTGCTTCTCGACGAGAACGAGGCGATCCTCTATACCTTGCGCGCCCATGCTTATTGGAAGTTAGGCGATCTCGATCGCGCCCGGCGGGACTGCGATCGGGCCGACATTTGCGATCCGAATCACGTGGAAGTGCAGCACTTGCGAACGGAGCTGAGATAAGTGCCACGGTAAGCGAGATCGGCGATCGCCGCCCCCCTCACGTCGCCAGAGTGCAGCGATCGCGCCCGTGCTCCTTCGCCCGATATAACGCCTCGTCCGCCGCCTGAATCAACGCTTCCGGGGACAGTCCCGCCGTAGGAACCAACACCGCCACCCCCAACGACAAAGTAACCCGGTGATGTTCCGATTTCGAGTGAGGGATATCCAGATCCCGCACCCGCATCCGCATTTCCTCCGCCACTCGCAACGCCCCCGAGGCGGGAGTATTGGGCAAAATAGCCGCAAATTCCTCGCCGCCGTAACGGGCCACCAAATCCGCCGGACGCTTCACGGTCCCTTGCAACGCCCGGGCGACTTCCTGCAAGCAGATATCCCCGGCTTGGTGACCGTAAGTATCGTTATACAGCTTGAAGCGATCGACGTCGCACAAAACCAGGGCGAGGGGCGCTTGCTCCCGTTTGAGGCGCTGCCATTCCCGTTCTAAATGGAGGTCGAACAGGCGGCGATTGGCGATTTGGGTCAAGCCGTCGCGAGAGGACAGTTCTTGTAACTCGCGGTTGCTGCTTTCTAACTGGCTGTATAATTCCCCTTGGTGGATGGCGATCGCCACCTGAGTAGCCAACTGACTCAACAGGGAAATCTCGTGCTGGCGCCATTGGCGGGTGTCGTGACATTGGTGGGCGATCAGCAAGCCCCACAAGGTATCGCCGTTGACCACGGGAACGACTAAATTCGCCTTGACCTGATAGCGATCGAGTAATTGGAGGTGACAGGAATTCAAACCCGCCTCGAAAACATTTTCGATCGCCCGAATCCGACCCTGACGGTAATACTTGACGTAATTATTGCGAAAACACGGATCGTCGATCGTCTCGCCTAAAATCGACAGACAGCCCGGGGCGACGGATTCGACCACCACTTCCCCGGTCCAGTTGGGATGGAAACGATACAAGATCGTGCGATCGGCTTGTAAAAAGTGGCGAACCTCGGTGACGGTCTTATTCAAAATTTCGCTGAGAGTGAGGGAACGGCGAATTTTTTGGGCAATTTCGCCGACCAATTGTTCCCGGCGCGCCTGCTGCTTCAACTCCTCTTTCAGTTGCTCGTACTCGACGATCTTCGCCGCCAATTCTTGGCGGTTTTGTTCGGTTTCCGGGGAAGGGCGATCGTCCCCGGAACCGTCGGCGACGGCGCCATTGCCCGAGGGAAGGGTCGCCACGGGTCGATTATCCGTCCCTTGAGTCCTGTGACGCGCTTGTTGGGTCAATGTCGCAGCAACTGCCGTCACGACGTTCTCACTTTTACGCAAACAGGACAGACGCCCGGCGACTAACATCGCTACGGCGGCATCGGCGGCGAGGGGTTCGCCGATCAAGTAGCCTTGGACGCGATCGCAGCCGACGGACTGCAACACCTCCAACTGCGGCCAGCTTTCCACGCCTTCGGCGATCGTTTCCAGATGCAAGCCGCGACCGAGGGCGACGATCGCTCGCACGATCGCCGTATCGCTTTCTTCCATGCCCAAATCCCGCACAAACGATTTATCAATTTTGACACTATCGATCGGCAAATGTTTGAGGGCGCTTAAGGACGAATAGCCCATGCCGAAATCGTCGATCGCCACTCGGATTCCCGCCTGTTTGAACTGTTGCAGAACGGCGATCGTAAATTCCAGATCGTCGATCGCCGTATTTTCGGTAATTTCCAACTCCAACAACTGAGGATCGACCTGAGTTTGCAGCAAAATCTCGCGGACCTTCTCGACCAAATTCTCCTCGCGGAACTGGCGGGCCGAGAGGTTGACCGCCATGCGGACCGACGGCAACCCCGCCAACTGCCACGCCCGATGCTGGGTACAAGCTTTATACAATACCCACTCGCCGATCGCCGCGATCTGGCCCAACTCTTCCGCCAAGGGAATGAACTGTTCCGGGGGAACGAAGCCCAAACGCGGGTGTTGCCAGCGTAACAACGCTTCCATCCCGACGATGCGCCCGGTGGCCAACTCCACTTGGGGCTGATAGTACAAAACGAATTCGTTGCGTTCCAGGGCTTTACGCAAGTCTACTTCTAGCATCAACCGTTCCAGATCGCGGGTATTCATCTGGGGTGCATACAGTTGATAGCTATTTTGTCCCTGTTGCTTGGCTTGATACATTGCCGCTTCGGCATGTTTGAGCAAGATCGGCGCGGTTTCGCCGTCGTAAGGGGCTAAGGCGATGCCGAGACAGGCACTGAGATAGAGTTCCCGCCCTTGGAAATAGAACGGCTGTTGCAAGCTGTCGAGCAGTTCGCGACCGATGTCGATGATATCTTCGGCATAAGTGATATTGGGTAACATCAAGACGAACTCGTCCCCATGCCAGCGTCCCAATAAAGAGGCCCGATCTTGGAAGCGATCGCGGTAGGTTTCCAAACATCTTTGCAGGCGGCGGGTGACGTGGGTCAAGACGTAATCGCCCCCCGCGTGGGAAAAGGTTTCGTTAATGGTTTGGAAGCGATCGAGGTCTAAGATCGCCACGGCGAGCATTTCGCCCTGTTCGCGCAAGTGTAGCAAGGCTAAAGATAACTGCCGCTCGAACAAGACGGAATTGGGCAACTGAGTGAGAACGTCGTAAGACGCTTGACTGTGAGTTAAGCGTCTCACCCGGTGTTGGGTGAGGGCGGCGTAGAGATGCAGTCCCAAGCGTTGGGCGAGTTTGAGGTCTTCCGGAGACCAGTTCGGGGTCAGGCGCTCGATCGCGCGCCACTCGGCAAAGGACTGTCTCGGCATTTGATTGCGCGGGTCTGAATTGTGGCGACCGGCCCAGCGCTTTTCGATGTCGCGAGCGTGCCGAAATAGCACTAAGGAGCCGACCCACTGATTGCAATAGCGCAGGGGAACGATCAGTAAGGATTGGATCGGCGTCGGGGCGAAGAGGGCGGCGAGATCTTGCCAGCGCGGGTCTGCATCGAGTTGGGCGACGGTGTAGGGAAACGCCCCTTGGGGAGGATCGGCGATCGCCCCCGGGTCTTGGCGATCGCGCGCTTTCGATCCGCCATATTTGGTCAATTGTTGCCAGAGGGCGTAACTTTCGAGATCTTCCCGGGCGGGTTGTTCGCCGCAGACAAAGCACTGGGCGGGTTCTCCGGTTAAATCGGCGCCCACGTACAGCCGACCGCCATCGGCATTGAGTGCCGTCACGCACTCCCTCAGGGCCGGTTGCCAGAGGCGATCGCGATCGCCGCCGTCGAGTTGTCGGCTCAAACGGGCGACAATCTGCTCCTGACGCATTTGTTCTTGCGCTTTAGCGATCAAACTGGTTTGAGCGATCGCGATCGAGATTTGATGCGCCAACAGATCGATAGTTTGTAATTCCGTTTCGCTGTAGCGGCGCGGTTCGCTGTGGTGTGCCACCAGTAAGCCCCACAATTGGGCGCGATATCCTTCCGGCGTCGCCCCGCGATCGAAAATCGGAACCGCCAGAGACGAGAGCACCCCCATCGCCAACAGATATTGAAGGTGACACGGATCGACCGGGGCGTAATTGGGGCCGGCGCTGTCCCCGTCCGACTCGTGGGATCCCAAGCGATTGAGAATTTTGCGCTTCGACGCCACATCGACGATCGTGCGCAGGTGTCCTTTCGCAAAGCGATCGCGGGCGTAAGCGGGAATGTCCGTGGCGGGAAAATGCAAGCCGAGTAAGGAAGGCAGGCGATCGCCTCCAATGGCTTCGGCGATGACTTCGCCACTCCCGTCGGCAGCGAATTGGTAAATTTTGACGCGATCGACTGCCAGAAATTCGCGAATTTGGCTGACAATGCCCGCTAAAATTTCTTGCAGATCGAAAGAATCGTGAATGCAATTGACGATTTGATAGAGCAATTGCTCTTGAAGGCGGAGGGGTTTAAACATACTGGCTGGCGTTCTCCAGACGAGCTGAGGAAAGCAAAAATGGTTTTAACTTTAGGGTGACATAAACCCCGGATTGAATAACAAGAATTTAAAAAAAATTATTCAACTGTAATATGGCGAAAATTAAAATAATTTATGTAATAATTTTATGTAAGAATGAAATATTATCTCGATCGCCGAGGAGCGCCCCCGATTGCCGCCGCCAACCGGGAGGGATCGCCCGCGATCGAGCCATTAACTCCGAGAAAAGATTAAAAAATGAGTTCGAGACACCCGTAAATCGAGCGATCCCCTGAAGATCGTCAACGGCGATCGCCCCTAATTTCGATTAGGTTTTAACTTTTTCTCGAAATATTGCTGGTGTTCCTCCGCCGCCAACCAAAACTCGCCGAGTGCTTCGATTTGGGTGGCGATCGGCTTTTGAAACTTACCCGATCGTTCCCACCTTAATTTAGACTGTCGCGCCGCCTGTTCTTGCTGGGAATCGTGATAAAAAATAACCGAACGATATTGTTCGCCGCGATCGGGACCTTGGCGATCGACCTGGGTGGGATCGTGGCAAGTCCAAAAGACCTCCAGCAAATTCTCATAACTGAGGCGATCGCGATCGTACTCGATTTGTACCGCTTCTGCATGTCCCGTAATCCGGGCGCAAACATCCAGATAACAGGGGTTGGGGAAATGCCCCCCGGTATAGCCGACCGAGGTAGACACCACCCCGGGAACTTGTCGAAATCGTCGTTCGACCCCCCAAAAACAGCCTGCGGCAAAAGTTGCTTTTTCTAAAACCATGAGTCACTTATCGGTAAATTGCGAGCAGAACATTGGCAGAAATCCGCCGTAGAAAACCGCGTCTCGCGAGGGGCGATCGCGGGTGAGTAACGGCGGCGATCGCCCCGGGGTTCAATAGGGAGGAGATCGTTTCTTTACCCGGCTCATTTCTGTTATATAGTAGCGATTCTCGCTAAAAATAATTAGCCCAAAGATTGTACTATAACTCTCCTCAATCTTGCGGTAAAAATCTTGTGGTAAAATCATCGGTTATAAGGACCCGGCATTGCCGCCTCTCTGCGGGGAATTGGCGACTCGATCCAGTCGATCTCAGATTCAACAGATTTAGGAGTGCTATATGATTAGCCCCGAGAAAGAAGCTGAAATTCAACAACGCATCGACGATGAAATTATCGTTGACGCATACAATGATGAAGAAGTCATGATGTCGTGGTATTGCTACTTGCAAGATAACATCTCTTTTCCTTTTGAGGCCGAGTGGACGAGTAGCCGCAGCTCGTCTGCCAACAAGAGAACATAACGGAAAGTCCAAGTTGTGGATATATCTTCAGAGGAACAATGCGAACGGGAGATCTTCGTCGAAATTGAAATTAAAGGAGGAAAGATCGAGGATCGAATTAGCGTTCCGTTAATCAATATCAAACCGATCGATGCGGACGAAGGTTCCCGACAAGCGATCGGCGATTGGCATTATTGGTGGGAGCAGTAAAAAGGCGATCGCGATCTTTTCCGCGATCGACCCCGATCGCCGTTGAAAATAGCAAGGGAGCGATCGCCGCCGAAAATGGTAGAAAAGAGAGGAACGGTTACGTCCGTGACCGAACCCGAAAACGGCTCCCATTGCTGTTGAAATCAACCGATAATGACCGATTGCCCCCCACAACCGAAAACTTACGACCTCGTTTTAGGCGGTCAAAACCTGCCGCTTTCCGGTGCCGTCCTCGGCGGACTCGACGGGGTGAAGCAACGCTTGGCGACGGCGCAAGTGCAGCAGAAAATTAACGCCCTCCATCAAGCCTTGCATTACGGTCAACCGGGGTTAGAATTAATCGTCGAAACCCTCAAAGATGCGGATCCGCAAATTCAGAAATCCGCGTATTTACTGCTGCGGGAGCGATCGGAACCGGAAGTTAAGCAAGCTCTCGCAACGGTCAATCCTTACGAATATCTGACTCGGATCGACACCCTCAACGGTCATAAAGGGTTGGTGTTGTGTGTCGCCTTCAGTCCCGACGGACAGACCTTAGCCACCAGTGGGAGTGGGGACAAGGCGATCGCCATTTGGGATATCAGTAGCGGTAAAAAACTAAAAACCTTACACGGTCACGGGGATTGGGTCAACGCGATCGCCTTCAACCCCCAAGGCCCGACCTGCGCCAGTTGCAGCAGCGACGGGACGATCAAGATTTGGGACATGAGCAGTGGCAATCCCCTGAGTACCTTGCACGGTCATACCGGGGCCGTTTATAGCCTCGCCTACACCCCGGACGGACGCACCTTAGTCACTGGAAGTGCGGACTGTACGATCGACATCTGGGATCTCAGTCAGGGGAGGCGTTCCGGTTCGGCGTCCTTGCAGCGAACCTTACTCGGTCATCAAAGTCGCGTCGAAGGCGTGGCGGTCAGTCCCGACGGACAGATCCTCGCCAGTGGCAGTTGGGATCGGACGATTCAGTTGTGGGATCTCGAAACCGGACAGTCATTTCAAACCTTGCGGGCCCATCAAGGGTTAGTGGTCGGGGTCGCGTTCAGCTCCACCGGGAAGCACTTAGTGAGCTACAGTACCGATACGACGATCGCCGTTTGGAAGTTATTCGGTCGCGGTTTGGGAACCGTAGCGACATTGCAACATACTTTGTGCGGCCACGAGGAGCGGGTGAATAGTGTCAGCATCGCGCCGGACGGTCGAACCTTGATTAGTGGCAGTCGCGACGGCACGATCGCCATTTGGGACCTGTATCGGGGGGAATTGCTCGGCAGCGTGCGCTCTCATAGCGGTTGGGTCAACAGCGTCGCTTATACCGTCCGCACCACTTATCCGCAATCCCGTCAAAAAATGTTATTGGCGAGTGGGGGATTTGGCGGGGCGATCGAGCTGTGGACGATTTAGGGATTTAGGGATTGTAGATTGTAGATGGATCGCCTGCAAGGACACGGCACTGCCGGGTTCCTCCCCTCGATGCCTCTCATTATTTTTAAAAAATGGTTATTAGATTGTAGATCTAATAGCCATCCTCAGTGTTGTTGTAAAATTGCAAAATTCATGGGTTGTAAAGACAAGGCATTGCCGTGTACTTACAAGGATGGGACGAGTTGACTGGTCTCTGGCTTATGGATTGGCATGAAAACGATCGCCCGAGTGGTTACCGACGGGGGCTTCCCGTGGACTGGGCGCCGGAGAAGCGAGGGCTAAAGATTCGCGAATTTTGCCTTCCAAGGGAAAGGTTACCGTAAACGTCGTTCCTCCCGACGGGCGATCGCCTTTCAATTGACTGCTCACTTTCACGTGACCGCCGTGGAGTTCGACGCAGCGTTTGACGATCGCCAATCCCATGCCCGTCCCGCCAATTTTACCGACATTGCGACAGCGTTGGAACGCATCGAAAACATAGGGTAAATCCTCTTCGGGAATGCCGATCCCGCAATCTTTGACCTGAAAAATGGCGCGATCGCTTTCAGAAAAGACCCGAAATTCAACCGCCGTATTTTCCGGAGAATATTTAATTGCATTCGAGAGTAAATTGCTAAAAATATGATACAAGAGTTTTCGATCGAGACAGACCTCTGGCAACGTTCCGACACATTGGAAATCGAGTAACAGATCGTCGCCGTGATTCCCTTGGAACTCTTCGACTAAATCCTGACAAAATGCATTCAAATTCAGGGGAACGGGTTTGCATTCTAAGCGTCCCGACTCCGTGCGCGCCAGAGTCAAAACATCTTCTAACAATTCGTTCATGTGGATGGCGGCTTTTTGAATGCGTTGCAAACAGTTAGCGAGCTTTTCGGGACTGCCGTGGTTGACCGATTCGAGATAAAATTCCAACAAATCCGCCGAAGAAACAATCGTCGTTAACGGTGTTTTGAACTCATGAGAAACCATTGAAATGAAGTGAGTTTTCAACTCGTTGAGTTCTTTTTCTTTTGCCAGAGCCTTGAGCGTTTCTTCTTCGGCGCGCTTGCGTTCGGTAATATCGCGACCGACGGCTTGGAATTCGAGGAGGCGATCGCGCTCGTCGAAAATCGCCCGTTCGCTCCACTGTTGCCAACGAGTTTCGCCATTAGACATCACCAAAGACGACTCGCGCTCGATCGCGGGACTCTCACTAAGATCCCGTTCGAGATCCGGAGAGAGAGGCAAATGAGAACCGCCGTTGAGTTCGCAGCGATCCAGTTCAAAATAGCGGCGATAGGCTTCATTCGCAAAGGTCAGTTGACCCTTAGCGTCGAAACGACAAATCAACTCCGTTTGATCCTCGACGATCGCCCGATAGCGGGCCTCACTGGCTTGGAGGGCGTTTAACGCCGCCGAACGGTCGAGATGGAGGGCGATCGCCGCCGCCGCACCTCGTAACATATCAATCGGAGACGTCGGCTCGAAACTGCTGTTTTCCGTCACCGGACAATAAGCATTACCCGACGTCCCATCCACTTGTTCCCGTTTGTAAGCCGCCACAGTTTCGGGACAGTTTTCAAAGACGATCGCCCCGAAACAGTTCCCGTCGATCGATAAAGGGACGATCGCGATCGAATCGACTTCGGCGTGCTGCAAATTTTGCCGGAGTTGCGCAGGCCAATCCTCAGTATATCCGGCGACGATCGCCCCAGCGCGGAGCCGTTCGAGCCACGCCTGGTGAAACTGAAACCCTGCCGCTCGTTCCCAAGATTCCTCACAGGGATGACTTCCCGCCAACCAACAACAGCCCAAAGAAATCCGAAACGAGCCATTAGCAGACTGAAACTTCCATAAAAATGCCCGTTCCGCTCCAATCGCCTCGCCGAGAGGTTGCAGTAAATCGAGGGCGTGACAATCTTGAGGGCAAATTAAATCCGCATCGCGAGGCAAATGATGGGACGGCGCTCTAGAGACATCGACCCCATCCCCGACCGCCGATCCAGTTGACCTCCTAGAGCGATCCTCTGCTGGCGCTGCGTCAACACAGAGCGATCGCCCCGGGACGCAAACCGATTCGTTCGCCAGCAAGCGACGCTGAACTCGCACCAGAGCCGACAGATTGCGATTGGCTTGACTCAAACGCGCGGTGACCTGCTGCAAGCGCAATCCCGCACGAACCCGCGCCGATAACTCTTCCGCGTCGATCGGCTTGGAAAGAAATTCATCGGCCCCGGCGTCCAAACCTTCCACGCGATGGTTGATTTCGCCGCGCGAAGACGTCAGTAAAATAAAGAACGTATGGTGTAAACGAGGATCGGCCTTGAGCTGACGACAAACTTCTACGCCGTCGTAAAATGGCATCACCCAATCGCAAATAATCAAGTCCGGACGATGTTCGCGAGCTTGTTCCAACCCTTCCCGTCCGTCTTTCGCCGCAAACACTTGATAACCTTCTAACTGCAAATTGCGTTTGAGCAGTAAGCGAGTTGCGCCGTCGTCGTCGATGACGAGTATTTTAGCCATGTTTGTTTGAGTCTCCCCTCTGAATAAGTGTCCTGAGTTCGTGAGCCGCCACCCTCTAACGATAGGGCGAAGGCGCCTAAGTGCGAGCGTTGCCAGGCATAGGAGGATATCTCTATCCTGTCTGGGCGAGTTTTCGAGAATGTACCGACTTTGTTCCAGCTAAACATATCCATCGAACGACAGTAATCCGCAATATGACCGATCGCCGCCAAAAAACTTCCGCAATTGTGCTGAATTTTCCTCAGTACAATTGCGGAATTATTCCGGGTTACCGTCAACATTCCCGGTCTGTAAACTCCGTAAAAATACTCGAACGCGCTCGAAAATTGTCTCTAGTTCCTTCATATAGTTGGGAACCGGAGCGAGCTGATTTTGTTTCGCCATTTGTTCGATCGCGCTGGCCACCTCCGGCATGGATCGTATGGCGACCGTAGCGCTGCTGCCTTTGAGCTGGTGGGCGTGACGGGCGAGGGCGATCGCGTCCGACGCCGCTAAGGCTGCTTTGAGATGGGCAAGATAACCCGAGGCATCGTCCATAAACGCCTGTAACAGTTCGATTTGAAACTCCCGATCGCCGCGACTGAGCGCGTCGAGGCGATCGCGGTCTACTGGGCATTCGTCGGGGTCGGAGGGGGGCGGGGATGCGATCGGTTCGGGAGGCGGTGGCGGTGGCAACTCCGGTGCGGGGGCGATCGGGTCGCGACTCTGTAAGACGATCGCCTCGGCGTCGCCGGGGAGCGACTCGAATTGTGCGACCCAGAGGCGAAGCCGTTCCAGAGCCGCTTCGATCGCCGTCGCGATCGCCCCGGTGCGGGTAAGATTTCCCTGGCGTGCGTCTTCTTCGAGGGTCGTCACCCAATCGGGAATCGTGCGAATGCCGACACTGAGACTGGCGCCTTTAATTTGATGGGCGGCGCGGGCGACTTGGGGGGCGTCTCCCCGAGTTAACCCCTGTTTGAGAGCCGCGAGATAATCGTTGCAGTCGTTCAGAAACACCGTCAACAACTCCCGTTGGAAGTCGCGATCGCCCCGGGAGACTTTCTGTAAGTGAGCCAGATCCACCGGGATTGCGCGATTCTCCTGGAGAGACGCTCCGCGAAGAGGAGGATCCGGTGGGGACGACACCGCCACCGGGGCGCGATTCTCCTGGGGAGACGATTCGCGAATGCCCTCCGAAGCTTGCCACGGCGTCCAGCGCCTCAACATCCCCTCTAACTCTTCCACGGTGACCGGTTTGCTCAAATAATCGTCCATCCCCGCCGCCAGACATTTTTCACGATCGCCCTTCATCGCGTAGGCGGTCAATCCCACCACCGTCGTCCGACCTTCGCAGGCTTCGCGATTCTCCTGACTCCTTTGGAGTCCCTTCGCGAACGCAGACGCTTCGCGATCGCGCAACTGGCGCGTGGCGTCGTAACCGTCGAGGACGGGCATCTGGCAGTCCATCAACACCAAATCGTAACGTTCCCGGGCGAGGCGATCGAGGGCTTCGCGACCGTTACAGGCAACCTCCACCGCAATCCCCAACAGTTCCAGTTGACCCCTGACCACCTTCTGATTGATCGGCGTATCTTCCACCAGCAGCACTTTCAGTCCCGACGAGGGGACTAAGGGCGATCCTCCGTTCTCCTGGGCAGACGCGGAGGGAACGGAGTCGCCGGGCGATCGCGGCTGACCGGGGGCGGGTAACGGCGAGACCACTTCGCCGCGCAAACATTGCAGCAGGCGCGACGGGACGAGCGGTTCGATCGCGTATCCCGCAAAACCGCGATTTAACAGCGCTTGGAGTGGTTCGATTTCGGCAAACGGACCGATCGCGATCGCCGCCGTGCGCGCCAGGGCTGCATTGCCGCACAACAGCCGTTCGAGCAGCTTCGGCGTACTTTTGACGATCGCCCAATCGATCGCCAGAAAATCGAAGGGGCGCTCTTCCGTCAACGCCGCGTAAACCATCGCCAACGCCTGCCGCAAGTCCGCCGCTTCCCTGACTTCCACCCCCCAATAGGCGGCCCACGCCGCGATCGCCTCGCGATCCGCCGCCCGTTCGCGAACCGCCAACAAGCGCCGACCCGGCAAACAATCCGCCTCCGGGTTCGGTTCGGCGTCGCGTTCTCGTTCTAAAGGTACCTCGAACCAAAAAGTCGAACCGCGCCCGGGTTCGCTCTCCAGGCCGATTTCGCCGCCCATCAGATCCACGAGTTGCTTGGCGATCGCCAAACCCAACCCGGTGCCGCCATATTCCCGAGTGGTCGAGGGATCGACTTGGGAAAAACAGGTAAATAAGCGGTCGCGGTTCTGGCGATCGATGCCGATTCCCGTATCGCTAACCTCAAAGCGCACTACCGTCGCCGTCCGATCTGCTGGAGGCGTCGCCGCGTTGCGAACCCGTAACACGATCTGACCGCGTTGAGTAAATTTGACCGCGTTTCCGAGTAAATTCGAGAGAATTTGCTTGAGATGGTACAGATCTGCGCGTCGATCGCGGTTCACCTGCGGGTCGAGAACGATCGCGAAACCGATCCCCTTGGCTTGCGCTTGCGGGCCGAATAAATTGAGCAATTCTTCGAGACCTTCGGCGAGGTCGAACGGGCGCATTTCGAGGCGCATTTCTCCCGCTTCGAGTTTGGAGAAATCGAGAATATCGTTAATTAAGGTCAGTAAATTTTGACCGCTCAAGCGCAACGTCTCCACGATATCCCGTTGTTGGGGCGTCAGCGACGAGTGCAGCAGCAACTCGGTCATCCCCAGCACCCCATTCATCGGGGTGCGAATTTCGTGGCTCATATTGGCGAGAAATTGGGCTTTGAGTCGGGCCGTTTGTAAGGCGGCTTCCCGGGCTTCAACTAACTCGTCGATAATGTGAGTGGCGATCGCGATCCCGCCGACTTCCCCGGCGCTGGCATACCACGGCTGAATCGCCCAACGCAGGTAAATCCGCCTAGCCTCGTCGATTTCGAGGCAGTCTTCCGGATGGGAAATCGCCTCGCCGTTTAAGGCCCGATCGCACGGATCGGCCCAGTGGCGCGCCAACTCGGGCAGCGTTTCCTCTAAAGTGCGTCCGACGAGAGATTGGTCACCGAGATGGTATTCTTCCACCCAACGATCGCTGTACGCCAGATAACGCCATTGGCGATCGAACATCGCCATCGCGACCGGGGCGCGGGCGACGATTTCGCGCAGTTGCCGCCGTTCGCAATCGAGGGCCGCTTCGTAGGTTTTGCGTTCGGTGATGTCCGTGGCGATCCCGTCGATGCGAACTGGGGTGCCGTTGTCGTCGCGAATCACCCGGGCGCGATCGCGGATCCAGCGTCGTTCCCCGTCCGGTCGCACGATTTGATATTCTCGGTCGTGACTGCCTTTTTGCCACAGTTCGCCCCCTTGGGTTTCCAGCCCCTCCCGGTCTTCCGGGGCGATCGCCTCGAACCAGATCGAGGGATTGTCGCGAATTTCCGCCACCGATCGCCCGTAAACCCCCTCGAATGCCTCGTTGAGATAAAAAATTTGCGAATTATCCGCACTGGTAGACCAGACGATATCGTCCAGGGACCGCAGGATATTATCGAGTTGTTCCCGGCTTTCTTGCAAGGCGCGATCGGCCAAACGGCGATCGGTAATGTCGATCGCGGTGCAAATCAGGCGATCGATGCGTCCCTCCCCGTCGCGCAACGGCGTCAATGTCGCTAAAAACCAGGTGCAGTTTTCCCCGACGACTAAAGCTTCCTCGAACGAAATCGGCTCGCCTGTTTGACAACATTCCCGATAACGGGCATTCCACGGATCGGCAATTTCCGGCGGTAAGACTTCGCGGGAGGTGCGTCCCAACAGTTGCTCCGCCGGGATCGGACTTTCGGCGGCGGCGATCGGATTGACCCCCGCATAGCGAAACTCGCCGTCTTCGCCGACTTCCAACACGAAAATCGGGATTCCGGCCCCTTCCCAAATACTGCGTAAAAATTGTTCGCGATCGCGCAATTTACGTTCCGCTTCCTGGCGATCGCCGATATCGCGCAGAAAGGCGCACAGATATTCCTGACCCTGATATTCGAGATAGTTGGCGACCACTTCAAAGGGTCGCTGCGTCCCCGCTTTGGTCTGGCCGATGGTTTCCATCGTCAGGGTTTTCGCCGCTTTCAGATTTTGCCACTGTTCGTCCCAGCGATCGCCGCCATATTTAATGTCGAGGTCGGCAATACTCAAATTGAGTAATTCTTCGCGGGTATAGCCGAAATAGCGACACAAGGACTCGTTCACGAATAAAAAGCGTCCTTCGGGGGTCGCCCAACAAATGGCATCCCCGGCATGGTCTACGGAAAATTGGGTGAATTTGAGCGCTTCTTCGACCCGTTTGCGTTCGGTAATATCTGTTGCCGTTCCCGTGGTGCCGACGATCGCCCCGTCGCGATCGCGCACGACGACGACGTTATAGCACAGATCCACGGCCCGCCCGTCTTTGCGTCGGTGTCGGGTTTCGTAAACGAGGGATTGATGTTCTCCGGCGAGCAACCCGGCGAAGATTTCTAAATCTTTTTGGGCCTGTTCGGGACGGGCAAACTCGCTGAAGGGCCGACCGAGCATTTCTTCGACGTCGTAGCCGTAAATCGATCGCGCGACGGGATTGAGAAAGGTCCAACACCCCTGCGCATCTACGGACCAAATCAAATCCCGAGAGGTTTCGACTAAATAGCGATACTGCCGTTCGCTGGCGGCGAGGGCCTCTTCGATCCGCTTGCGTTGGGTGATGTCGTAAAAGGTCGCCAGCAAGGCGTCCTCGCCCTCAAAATCGATGCTTTGCATGGAAACCATCGCCCAATAAAGCATTCCGTCGGCTTGTTTGAATTGGAGTTCGTAACTGTGGACGTAACCGTCTCGTTCTACCCGTCGCAGTAACCTGGGGCGATCGTCGGGATCGGCGTAAAACTGCCGCACCGATCGACCGATCGCCTCGGACAGCGACAGACCGACTAATTCGCAGAATAATTGATTGGTATAAAAGATCGTCCCGTCGGATTTACGGGTAATCACTAAGGGAACTGTCGTTCCTTCGACGATCGCCCGAAACCGTTTTTCACTCTGGCGCAAGGCGGTTTCCGACTGTTGCCGTCGTTCGATTTGTGCCTGTAATTCGGCGTTGGCGCACTCCAGTTCGGCGGTGCGTTCTCGGACGAGTTCTTCTAAATGGTTTTGATATTGTTGTAATTCCTGTTGGGTATTTTGACGGTCGGTAATGTCGCGGGCGACCCAGATCGCGGTATGCTCGGACATCGGCGAAATGGTGGCGTCAAAGCAGATGTCGCGATCGCCAATCGGCAACCAATATTCGCACTTGACCGGGGTTTGCGAGGCGATCGCCGTTTGAATGTAGTTGAGAAATTCCTCCGCTAGGGCGATCGGGAAAATCTCGTGCAGGGTTTTCCCGACTAATTCTTCCGGGGGTTTGTACAACAATTGTTCTTGGGTCGGCGCCACTTTCAGACAGTAACCGCGATCGTCTAAAACGATGACAATATCGTTCATCGCCGCGAACAAGGCCCGAAATTCGGCTTCGTTGTCCCGGATTTCCCGTTCTTGGCGGACGCGATCGCTGATATCTAAAATCAAGGAAATGGCCCCGGCGATCGTTTCCCCTCCTTGATAAATCGGCGTACTGTACCACTCGCAAATCACGGGCTGTCCGTCCCGGGTGACATGTTCGCGAACCACGCCCATCCCATCGGCACCGATCGAGCCTAAAATGGCGATCGCCTCGTCGGTCTCGATCTCTGTGTCGGGAAATAACAGCCGACGGTCGGCGCCGATCGCCTCTTCGCGGCTATAGCCGAAAATCCTTTCGGCGGAAGGGTTCCAGGCGACGATTTCTAAGTTTTCGTTCCATTCGATCGCCGCGAGGGGGGTATGCTCGATTAATAAGGCTTGTTTTTCGGCAAAGTTTTTTAACTGTCGTTCCATTTCGACGCGATCGGTCAGATCCCGACAAATGCCGATCGAGCCGACGATTTCCCCTTTCGAGTTGCGGTAGGGGCTTTTATTGCTCGAAAAGATCCGCCACTGTCCGCCAACTGGGATCGGTTCTTCAAAGGTTCGACTTTCTCCGGTCTCGACGACCTCGCGATCGTGTTCTTTCAAGGTCGCGGCGATCTCTGAGGGCAATAATTCGCTATCGTCTTTGCCGAACAGATCTCGAACGCTACATCCTAATGCTTTTCCCAGGCTGGCATTACCCAATAAATAGCAGCCTTCGCTATTTTTGACGTAAATAGCATCGATGCTATTTTCGACGACCCCGTTTAAGAGGTTATAACTGTTTTCTAGGGCCGCTTCGATTTGGTTGCGAATGCGGATTTCTGCTTCTAAGGAGGCGATCGCGTCTTCGAGTTCGGCGGTGCGTTCTTTTACCCGGTATTCGAGTTGTTCGGAGAGGTGTTTTAACTGTCGCGATAGGGAACTGCGCTCGATCGCGTAGCGGATCGATTTGACGAGTAGTTGTCCGTCAAATCGCCCTTTGACGAGGTAATCTTGTGCTTCGCAATGGATGGCGGCGATCGCGACGTCTTCGTCGTCGAGTCCGGTCAGTACGATCGTCGGTACGAGGGCGATCGCGGATCGCGGCGAATAGCCGTCCGATGAGGAGGGTTTCCACTGCTGCAATTGATGCAGGGTTTCGAGTCCGCAACTGTCGGGAAGGGATAAGTCGAGTAAAATAATGTCGAAGGACTGGTTTTCTACATGGGCGATCGCCTCGCTCAAACGGCACGCCCGGGTCAAGTTAAAGCGAAATTGTTCGACATCGAACAACCAAGTTTCTAATAGTTCGGCATCGGCGTTATTGTCTTCGACTAACAAGATTTGGACGGGTGAATGGTCGCTCATGTTTACCTTGCCTCACTCGTATCTTATTTTTTCTTATTTCTATTGTTTTAACCTATGCTCTCGGCGATCGCAGCGAAATCGACCGTCGAGTAAGTTTATTAAAAGTATTGGGTTTTCAGTCAAAAATACTGCGAATTTGACCGGGCGATCGTGATGCAAATCATCGCGAAATCTCTCGTTTTGAGGGAATCGCGGCGATCGGGCGATCGATGGCCTTCAGTGACCGAAGTGAGGAGCGAGACTGAGGAGACAATCCACGATCGAATCGGCTTTTACTTCGGTTTTCAGCGCTGAAATTGCAGTTAAATTCCGGTTGATTGCTTGTTTTGATGCTTGTTCCCTAAAGGGCTTGGTTTCTCGGTGCCATGCCGCACCTCGTCAGCTATCCCGACGGCGATCGCCCCAGTAAACGACTATTTTAGCCCGATCGGTTCGCCGATGGCGATCGCGAAGGGGCGAGTTTCGAGGAAAAATCGAAAAATAAATGAGGTGAATTATACAAACAAATATCATTTAAACCCATTGTTATGACAGAATCTTAAAAAGAAGTTTTATATTATCTGGATAGCAAGATAGCACGAAAATTTGGCTCTCGGGGGGGGCGAACCCGCGATCGCCATTTTGCAATTATTGCGATTCAGTGACAGCCAACCGTCGCACTCAACGCTACGATCTTAATTTCCGGGGATATCTTTCGGGATACGATTTACAACAGAACAAACAAGATGGTCCAACTGACTCCAAATTCCAGTTTTAGTGTTACGATTCGTTTGCAACTCCCCAATCGTGCGGGCAGCCTCGCCAAAGTTACCCGGGCGATCGGCGAAGTCGGCGGCAATATCGGCCAAATCGACCTGATCGACCAAACGCGGCAATGTACGACGCGGGATATCACCGTCGATGCGGCGAGTACGGAACACGCCGAAGAAATCGTTCAAAGTGTCAAAACCCTCGAAGACATTAAGGTCGTCAATCTCTACGATCGCACCTTCAACCTGCATCGAGGGGGCAAAATTCACATCGAAAACAAAATCCCCCTCAAGACCCAGGCGGATTTGGCGATGGCGTACACTCCAGGGGTCGGGCGCGTCTGTAGCGCGATCGCCCAAGATCCGGACAAAGTATATAACTTTACGATCAAACAAAACACGGTGGCGATCGTCACCGACGGTTCCGCCGTCCTCGGCTTGGGCAATTTAGGTCCGGCGGGAGCCCTTCCGGTCATGGAGGGCAAAGCCATGTTATTTAAAGCGTTTGCCGGAGTCGATGCGTTCCCCATCTGTCTCGACACCCAAAATGCCGAGGAAATCGTCGAAACGGTCAAAAACATCGCCCCGGTCTTCGGCGGGGTCAATTTGGAAGATATCAGCGCCCCCCGTTGTTTCGAGATCGAAGCGCGTTTGCGCCAGGAGTTAGATATCCCGGTGTTTCACGACGACCAACACGGTACGGCGATCGTCTCTCTAGCGGCCCTGATTAACGCCCTCAAGCTAGTGAAAAAGGCGATGGGCGAGATCCGGATCGTCATGAACGGCGCCGGGGCGGCTGGGGTCGCCGTGGCCCGTCTCCTGCGCGACGGGGGTGCCCGATCGATCGTCATGTGCGACTCGAAAGGGATTATCACGGGCGATCGGCCTAATTTGACCCCGGAAAAACGGGAATTTGCCGTGGAAAAAGGCGGAACCCTCGCCGATGCCCTCGTCGGCGCCGATGTTTTTGTCGGCGTCAGCGTTCCCGGCGTCCTCACCCCGGAGATGGTGCGATCGATGGCCCCCGACCCGATTGTCTTCGCCATGGCCAATCCGATCCCGGAAATTCAGCCGGAACTGGTCGCCGACGATGTCGCCGTCATTGCCACCGGACGCAGTGACTATCCCAACCAAATTAACAATGTGCTAGCGTTCCCCGGTATCTTTCGCGGTGCGTTAGACTGTCGCGCCAAGTCGATTACCCAAGCGATGTATCTCGAAGCCGCTAACGCGATCGCCGCCTTGGTCAACCCCTCCGAACTCACCCCGGAATACATTATCCCCTCGGTGTTCGATAAGCGCGTCGTGACGGCAGTCTCCGCCGCCGTCCAACAAGCCGCCCGCAAAGAAGGCATCGCCCGCAGTTAGAGACTTGTAGGGTGGGCAGTTGCCCACCTTACCCCGATTTTTATTCACCAGAAAACAATGTTAAATACAGTTATTCTGAATGTAGAAAATATCGGCTTCACCGATGCCCAATTCTATCAACTTTGTCTGGATAACCAAGATTTACAATTAGAACGAACTGCAAAAGGAGAATTAGTGATTATGCCCCCAGTCGGCGGCATCAGTGGTGGGCGAGAAGCGGATTTAATTGGCTTACTCTGGGCGTGGAATCGTCAAAGTCAACTCGGAAAAGTGTTTAGTTCGACCACCCTATTTCGCTTACCCGAGGGAGGCGATCGCTCTCCCGATGCGGCGTGGGTTTCTCTGGAGAAATGGGAAGGATTAACGGAGGAAGAAAAAGCAGGATTTCCCCCAATTTGTCCCGAGTTTGTCATCGAAGTGCGATCGCGCAGTGACTCCCTTAAACCTCTCCAAGAGAAAATGCTGGAATATCTCCAGAGTGGTTTGCAATTAGGGTGGTTAATCGATCCTCAAAACCAACAGGTGGAAATTTACTGTCCCCATACGACGGTTGAGGTGCGATCGTTCCCCGTTTCCCTCTCTGGAGAATCAGTATTACCGGGATTTACGGTGGAGTTGCTGGAGTAGTTTCGCCTGTCAATTCTGCTCTATCCAGAGGCGATCCTATTGCAAGAGAAACCCGAGTAGAATATCTTCCCCCGATACATTCGTCGGACGTTGCAACACCTCCACCGATTGCTGCGGACGATAGATTTCCACAGTTTGCAAGATCGGAGCGATCGCCCAATCCAATCGCATTCCATTATCAAGATATTCCCTCATCTTTCGTAAGGAATCCCAGCAACATCGGGCGATCGATGGGTCCCATTTGGTCGTTTAAATTCCGTTGACGCGATCGTTCAAATTTAATAATTGTTGGATAATCCGTGCATGACACCGACCCGTTTCGCCACCCGTTGGAGGCATAATAATTAAGTTTTCCCTGCGATCGGACTCAAATTTGAGATCGCGATTATCTTGATAAAGTTGGAAAAACTGTTCGTCATCGATTTTGAGTGAATCTATATTGACTGTTAAGCTATCTATCGATAAAAATTTTGTATTTTCGATCGAACTACACTCATCCTATCTGAGTTAGAAAATCCGTTAATAATACGGATTAAGTGTATCCTAGTTTGCCATCCTCACGCTAAATTTCTCTCCCAATCGATCCGGGAGGGACTTCAATCTGGCGTCCCTTCTCCTAAAAAAGGGAGAAGGGACGGGGGGATGAGGGCAGACTGTCGAAACTGGGATACTCCCTATTTTCAATTATCCCATGAGGACACAGTATTGCCGTCTCCCTTATCATCAAATGTTTAAAGCAGTTGGAAATTGAATCGGTTGAGATTTCGATTTTGGGATACTTGCAATAATTCCATCTTCAATAAACGGAATTACAATTCTAGCAAATTGGTCATACTCGTCTTGACTGACGGGTTGCAATCCATGTGCTAAAATCGAATAGTTTCGCAACTTTAAACTGTCTAAAATTTTGGATTTTTGCTGTAGATATATTTCACCTAACGGATCGCTAAGTTCTCCTAATAATTCGTAACTTTTGGTTAAACCAATTTGAATCGCCTGACTCACTGGAGAACGCATAACACTATATTTTTCGTGTAAAGATTCTGGAATTTTTTCTAAGTCTAAATCTCCAGTTTTAATTTGATAGCCTTGCCAGAGTCGGACTTGCTCTAGAAGTTCTAAGGCACGATATAAACGTGCAACAGCATCATCGTATCTTTCTAAAGATGCCCTTCGTTGAGCGTTTAATAACAAATCTTCAACTATTTCATAGCCGTGGCCATTAATTTTTTCTGGAGCTTGGAAATCATCATTAGCAGCATGAGCAATCCCTTCTCGACTTCCCATAACTCGTTTTAGAAATAAAACTAACGGTTGAATTGAAGGATATTTCATATGAACTGATAAAAATTTCCATGCTTGGACATGATCGAAACGATCCCAAGCATCAAATCCCATGCAGCACTCATATAAAGTCCGGATGCGTCGCTTCAAAGGTGAAGGTAATTCCATTTTTAGGCTATTTTTCAGCTCTGCGATTGCCGCAGGATAGTTATATTGCTGTAAAAACAAAGGTAAAAATTGCTCGATAGTCCGTTCGACTAAAATAGGTGAAGCGATTGTTTTTTCTGTAATTTCTCCTGACTCAACTCGCACTAAATTCCGTCGGATAGAAGTTGTCACATATAAAGAAAGTCGATAATCTAATCCTACCATTGCTAAAGCGGCTGACATTGTTTTTGTTCCACAGGTATAGTCAGCTAAAATTTCACTATTGGGTAATTCTTGTTGAATTTCACGAATTTTTGCCGCGATCGCACGGTAACTTTCAGAAAGATCGTCTGGATTGGATAATAATACCAAATCGCGATCGGGATTGAAGCGATCGCCCATTTGCAATTGGGTCGGAATATTATCCCTTTTTTCAACTTCATCACCCTTACGGATAATGCAAGGTTTATCCTGTCCAATAATTTGATCTTTACTTCCTTTAGAATCTTCTGTATCGTCAGAACAAATAAAGACAACGCGATTGGGTTCTAATTCCTTAATGGCCGTCAAAATTGGTTCGGGAGAACCACCTACAGTAATTAAGAGAATAGTTTGAATGGTCATAGTTTTCGTCAGTTAAGTTAATCGATATTGTTTCAATTCTCTAATTGAATTTGAGTTTGCCCCATTCCCAAACGGGTTTTTGCCCCAGTTCCGGCGAACTGGGAATACTGAACTAATAAATGAGCGACATTGGCTAATAATGGGTCACTTCTTCGCAAGATTTGTAATCTGACATTGCCGATAAATCCCGTAATAAATGAACGATAAACTTGAAATTTTCGGGTTTTAATATTGTGACGCCCGATCGCCACTACATCATTGAGATATGCGAGTAAATCGTCACCCCCTAGATACACTGAACTAAAATAGTTCCAGCGTTCTAACCAACTGCGAAACATCGAAATCGGTAGGGGTAAAGGTAAATGAATCCGATTTTGAGAAAAAGCAGTTGGCGTTTTAAAATCTAACTCAAAATGATAAACGGGTTCGGGTTCGTCTCCGATTAAAGTTGTGTAAAGTTCTTCATAACTGCTGGTTTCGTCAGTGCGATCGCGCAGTTCAAATTTAAACCCTAAAAATTCTAACTGTTCTGATAAATCTAGATCGGCGATCGCCTTTGAGGCGGGATCGCATAAACCGGATAAAGATAAAGAATACAATTGGTCTGGATGAAAAGTCATAAATTCTTTAGAACGCGAGGAAAATCCAACCAAACCGGAATAGGCGATCGTGGGAATTTCATTGTTTCCCATTTCTAATCCCATCCTGCGATGCAACTCCTTTACCAATTCTAAATGATAGCTACGCGGTAAAACTGCAGGTTCACAAGGCACAACCGTCCAATGCGATCGAATTAACATTAATTTTTCAACTCCTTAAACTTCACCCATCCCGGCAGATATTTAATAATCCCATTAGGGTTATAAACTGTCCGTCGTGACTTTGGTGCTTCAAATCCTGGGGCTGCAATTCCACAATTATCCCGAATGTTTTGAACTAATTCATCAGGAAGATTCAAATTAATTGTCGTTCCTCGCATTCCCGTTCCCCAACCGATACGGAGTGCGTAGGGACAGTTTTCTGGTTCGTAAAAACGGCGAATTTCACTAAAATCTAAATTGCGTCCTGCTGCATTAGGGTTATTTTTGATGGCATTCCAGTAGTCATGCTCGAAATCCCACTGTTCTTGAGCAAATTCACTACAAATTTTTACAATATCGTCAATCGTTTTAAAAGGTAGTTGCATTCCTTTATCGTGGCTGAACCAAGATAACATTTCTGTATCGAGACTAATGGTAAATGTCGTCCGTACATTTCTGACCATCTCGGCGTAAATTGAAGCTCGATATTTTGCATTATAGTTATCGAATCGGCTCGAAACTAAAACTTCAGCTACTACAGGAATATTGTAAGTAATTTCCTTCCCTTTTTTATTGGTAATTTTACATTCCAATAACGGCTCGGAATCACTGACTTTAATCGCCCTCATAAAATCTGTATTCGGCCCCATTCTAGCTCGAACTGGACGATCTTGATAGCGTAAATTAAAATCTGTAAACAAGCTATTCATAAATAGATCGTCATCTAAAAATTTCTGCTGAAATTTGCTCAATTCTCTACCACCTAAGCGGCGTTGTAAGGTTTCTTCAATTGTACTGAGTCGTTTTGCCTTGGGAACGTTATATCGCTCGGAATGTCTGAGTAAATAATAAGCGATCGCCGTCCGAATAGCCCCTTTAATTGAAGAACCGGGAATGTAAAATTCTCCGAGACCATTGCGAATCATCGGACGTAAATCGGTGATTTGTTCGTCAGGCCATTTTCGACTAATTGCAGTCTTTGGAAAAATCGGTTCGCCGTCGGAGTCTTTGGCCTTTTGCCAATCGTCACCCAAGGCATCTTCGAGTAGGTTGGCGATACCTTCCCGACGTTCGACGCGGCTAATATAATCATTCAAATAGCCTCGTTGAAGTAATGCTTTGCTGAGTGTTTCTGAATTGGGTAAATAAACCCGATTGGAAGTTTGGATATATTCAAAAGGGTTTAATCGCTGCACTTCCGATCCAATATGCAAGATCGGACTATTTAAGCGAAGTTTCTGGATTTCAACGGTTTGAGGTTTCGTTAATCCGGGTGATGGAGAAGTGGTCATCGCTTCAAAGAATGATTCAAGAGTTGGGTTTAATGCGAACGGGAAGACTCAAGGCAATACCATTGCGATAAACGCGATGTTGATTGCGGTAGTATTGAAAATCGGGTGGGGTAACATCGGCGAGTTTTCCTTGGGGTGGTTGCTTAAATAAAGAACCTTCAAGAAACATGGTCACTGACTGACGGCGTAAGTTTAACCCCGAGGGAGAACCGGAAAGCCACCCACGCCGTTGCTCCATTTCATAACTACTGTCGCGGGTAATTTCTTGCCAATTTAAACCGGGATCGTCCCAATACAAACTCAGCAAGCAGTAATGGGTGGAAGTTTGAACAAAATCAAACAATCGAACGAAGTCTTTCGGTAAATTTTGCCACTCAAATGTGAACCGTCCTGCACCACTCGATCGCCGTCCGCCGATTCCTTCCTCTCCTAAAAGTTGAAGGGCGGCGTGCAGTTTTTGTTCTAATTCGCGATCGCCTTGCGGAAAATCCAAGATAAAGTACAATCCTGCTCTTTCCTCAATTTTTTGGCTTTCCTGCTTATTTTTTTTGCTTTTCTGCTTGTGATTGTTTTCCTTTTGTTGGTGGTGGAAGTGTACGAAACCTGCGTGAAATAAATTGGTCGCTGCCGTTCGGCGGTCTATGGCAATTTTTGGCAGTTTGTGTTCTTGAAAGCTGGCATTGTAATCAAATAATCCAGCTTTTGTTAGGGTCTGGCCCGGGGTCTGGCTCGCAGATTTCTCGTTTTCAGATGTTTCGTTTTCAGATTTTTCCTTTTTTGCCCGTGCACTCAGTTCCTCGCGATCGCGATCGGTAAATCCCTGTCCTTGATACCAGCGCATCCAGACATCTAAGGGAAGATAGCGCAAACTTTTATAAGTTTTGAAAAACTCTAAATCTTGGTCTGGATAACCACATGGGAATTGTAAGGGTTTGGGAAGATAAAAGATCTCCGAGTCTGCCTTTTTAGAGTAAACAAAGGTCGAACTCATCCGCACGGGCGGCGGAGAGTCATTAAGGAATCGATCGAGTAATTCTTCAACGCCTTGTTTGCCGAATAATCGGGCATAAATGCTCATCCAGGCGCTAAATAAACCGTCAGAACTCACCCGTTCGCTGGTTTCTTCGATACCGATTCCGACTTTTCCAAAGTGAACGGGATTGCTGCCAAAGTCGAGTTTAACTAGCTTGCGATCGCTCATCTTTAACTTTCATCTCCGGGCAACATTTTACGGATTTCTTCGTTTAAAGTACCGAAGGTTTCCAAAAGTTCAGGTGTATTTTTCGCTTGTTGAATTGGAGCGAAAGAGGCATTACCTGCGACGATTTGGCGGTACTGTTCCATACTGCGATAGAAAAACTCGAAGTTTTGGAAACTAATTTTGCCGTAACCGCGAGAACCGTGACCGCCAAGTGCATCATCTTCCAGAATGGCGAGAGCGATCGCAATATTTCGTAAGTCTTCTTCCGCTTGTTCCGGATTTTCAACAGTGTAAATAATTTCAAAGTTAAATTTCGATCCGGCGGGAACACGTTCGACTTGACGCGGATTCGCGGCAGAAGTAATGCGATCGATTCCATTTTCAAATTTCCACTCGGTCATGTACAACCCGGTATCAATTTGTTTGAGTTGGGCGATCGAATCCTCCGTTAAATGGCAATCGCGGACAATCAAACGCGCTGGGGCATTGCGCCCTTTAATTAAGGCGTATGATTTATTATCAATTGTTTTCAATTGCGCCTTATTGCCAACCAAACCTCGATCTCGGGCAATTTGTTCTTCAATCCAACAAATCGCTCCTGTCGAACCGAACAGTCGTGAAACAGGACAATGTTTGGCGCCAGTAAAGAAAATCAATTGGCTATTATTGCCTCTACCGACTTCACTGTACCCATCTTCAAGATCGTCACTTTCATAACGGTAGGTATCACTCCCACCCGCTCGGTTTAATGGCTTATTGAGTAAGCGTTCTAAAATCGATCGCAACTTCCCTTTAATTGAGGAACCGGGAAGATATGGATAGCGATCTAGGGGATTGCGAATGACGGGTTTATCCAATCCACCGATATCTAAGTTATCGCCACCTCCACCAATATGTAACCCGGTTTCAACGGTTAAGGTACTTTTCAGACGAAATTTTCCAAGTAAGGGTTTTTGTTCGGTTGCGTAAGCCATGTTTATCGTCCTCCTTCAGCTTTGTGGTAAGCAATAATTGATTCGATGAAGTTCACCAAACGTTCAAAATCTTGCGTATCTTCTACTTTATCGATCGCTTTCGACATGACCTCACTTAAGGGTTTAACTGATGGTTGTCGTGCGGCAGCATAAGCAAGTTTAGGTTTGAGCAAGACCACACCTGTTTCGATACTAGAAAAGTCATTATTTTGAGCAAGGGTGGTTTTGAGTTGATTAATCGCATCGAGAAACTTGCGGATTTGGTTAGTTTCTAGCCGTTGTTGTTTGAGATAAGGACCAAACTGTTCGGCATCTTTGACTAAATATCGAATGGAATAGTCTTTAAAACTACCTTCGAGGTTGTTAATTCTCTGAATGATTTGCTGCTGGATTTCCATAGTCTGTGTATTTCGAGAAGAGGCTGAAACTTGAACGGGAGGGTTCGGTTTTTTGGGCGGTTGCAATTTGGAGTTTCGTTTAGCCATTTTAAGCGTTACGATTCAACAATTCTAGCCAGGTAGCGATCGCCTTAAAATAAGGAGAATTACGGGGATTTTTTAACGACGTTCGCACGGGTTTAAACTCGTCACGATCCCGAATTTCTTTAGGGAGCCGAGTTAAGGTATAGGCGATGCGCGGCAAGTGGAGATAACAGCGAATATCATAGCGAATATTGTTAACTGTATTAGGATATTGAGTTTTTTGGTCGTGTCGGTCTTCAAACTCTTTGATGAGTTGGTCTTGCAGGTTGGCGGTATTGAGCAGATTGCGGATAAAACTCCGAGCGTAGCTGAGTTCAATTTTTTGGTCGTGCAGTTTTTTGACCAGAGGGAAAATACCAAATAATTCGGGGATGGCTTCTTGCTTGAGATAGTCTTGAATCTCCGAGCTGGTCGATTTTAAGAGATCGGAACCGAGCCACTCATACCATTTAAACACTTGCCCGAATAAACCTAAGCTATCGCGACCGTTTCCTTTGGCGGAATGTTCGGCTTCTCCCGAATGACTGGCAGCTAAGTAAAGAGGAAATTTTGGGGTATGAATGCTGATACCACCGGACAAGGTAATGTCTTTATTGTAACCCGTATACGCTCGAAAAGCTTGATAAATATCGAAAGAAAATTCAACAATTTCATTCCAGGAACCCGTGATGAACAGATCGTCTCCCCCGGCATAGATAAACAGCAGATTTTGACGATCGCCCGTACTCAAACATTGCGTATTAACAGGTAAATTCTGCGAACGATTGGCCGCTAATGAGTTGAGATAGACTTTGAAAAAATAACTCATTTGTCGGGAGAGTCCGGCGAGACGGGGTAAGGTTTGATCTTTGCCTAAACCTTTAGCAAAAATCTGCCCCAAGCGATCTACATCCATTCGCAAACAGGCAAAGCGTTTGATTCCTTGAGAAACGTCTGCCATTCTGCGGGAATGAATAAAAGTTTCTTGGTTATTTTCTTCTTCATCCTGAATGCGACAACCATAGTTACCGAGTAGCATTAAGTTGCTATTGGTTTGTCGATAATCTTCGATCGCCCAGTCGTTAATCAAAAAGTAGCTTGCATTTTCGACAACTTTGCGGGCTTTTTGGATAGTTTCAAATAAATAGTAATAAGTTCCTCCGAAATTAATTCTATCGATCGCTCCCTTGATATTCGATTTTTTAGAGCGGGCGATCGCCTGGACTTCAAACAACTTGCTCCCCAAGTCAAACATCGTTCGACAAGTCCAGCAAGCGAGAGAAGAATCCGGTTCATTTTTATTCAGTGGTTTGAGACTTGGCAAATCGTCCCGATGACAGACTCGACAAGGATCGTAAGCGTGTTTTATTTCCAAAACATCGCTCAATTGGCTATTAAATTTTTGGAGTTTTTGTCGTGCTAACTGTTTGGTCGCTTTTTCCCAATATTGAGCAAACTCGGCGGAGGCGATCGCCTCTGTAGGAAAAGTCACGTAACCCAAGGCGAGAAAAATTTTACCTTGAAACATTTTTCTCAACCAATGATTAAAACGGCTGCGCACTTGGGAAATTTTTACATTAATTTCTTCCGGGTTGCTTCCAGACGCTAAAATATATAAGTTTCCCCCACCCGCATAAATAACGTTGGTTCGCGGAACATCCAAAACCTCTATTAATTGCTCGACTACTTCGGTAGTGACGAGTTCTAAATAAAAACTGCGAGCGCGTAGAGATTTTAAGGCACCATCGGAAGAAATGGTGTAAATAAAGGTCTGAATTCCCGATAAATCTCCGTTAACTAAGCTTAACTGACTCGCGTCCGGATGGTCAGCTAATGCAGCCGCTACGGCGGCGGTGGTTCGGGTAAAATCGATTAAAGAAACATTATCGTCGGCTCCAAAACTAACATGAGACCCAAATTTTTCTAAGATGAGTAGGAGTAGAGAAAAGTTCTGCCAATCTTCTGCAGTTAAAGCGGCGATTGCCTCTCGAATCGGTTCTTTTAAGGTTGCGATCGCAGCGCGATCGGTTTGAGGGTACGGAACCGGGGGATAAACTTCTCGATCTTTCAAATAGCTGGCAGGCCAGTAGTTTTGAATGGGGCGATCGGAATCGGAGCGATCGGATAAATTAACCGCATCAAACAGAACGCGCAACGGTTTAATTAAGTCCTCAGAACCACTCTGCTCGATGGTTGCAGGCCAGCCGAGTAATTTGCTAACAACGTCTACAGCTTTTGTGCGCGGAGCAAAGGGATCGATCGCCGGAACAATACCGACCCATTTCGCCAGAATTGAGACGGCTTGTTGGGCGATCGATAAGGCTTCTTGATGAGCTTGAGAGCGGTTCATAAGTCTAAACTTAAAAAAGCAATAAGATTGGCGGAACGTCGATTGAGAATAGACGTTGAGAATTGATGTTGAGACTTGAATTTAGATCGAGAACAGGCTTTGTATCCTCTCCATCAATCCCTGGGGAATCGGTCGAGATTGGCCGCGAATCCACGGGCCACAGGTCATTTCGATAAACGGTTGTTGCTGGTGGACGATTTCGACCTCCTCCAAAGAGCTATGAATCACTGCGACTGGGGTTAAATTTCCACGATCGCGGCAAAACTCGTGCCAGTTATCCACCGCATCCCGTTGGGAACTAATAATCAAATAGTGAGTACATGCCTCCAAAATCGGCTGTTTTTCCGGCTGAACCATGCCGCCGACATCCACGATCGTCAGTGCTTTTTGACGTCGGAGTTCGAGGATCGCACGGGCGTGATAGGGAAAAAAGCGATCGCTCAACTCCCCCTTATTCGTCGCTTTAAACCCTTCTGCATCGAGATCCGGGGGCAATTCTAGAGTATAGTTGCCTTCCCCGTCCCAATTTGCTCTTTGCAAATATATATTTGAGTTTACCTCAATTAGGCTCTGAAATAACCGATGAGAAAAAACACTTTTACCACTATCTGGCGGACCGACTACCATCAGTGCCGGATTTAAAGTATCGGTCACTTGACCTAACTGGAGAATTTGACCGACCCGAACCCCTTTAGTGTGAGTGGCGATGACGATCGCACCAATACGCGGGTCGTTACAGGCGACCCAAGCGGTGGGATGGAGTTCGTGAATTAAGTACCCGTATAACCAGATCGGTCCGCGCCCGTCGATCGCCACGCCAACCCGGGTATCGATGCCGGGCGGCAATTCGATCGCCCCGAGATCCTCGGGACTGACGAGGCGATCGGGTCGGGTCAGTTCGATCGCCAACACTTGATAGTCCAATCCCTCACGGGTGCGACCCCGACTGAGTTTGAACTGCACGCCCCGGTTTGTGGTCTGTGCCATCGTCATTTGTACTCCTGCATTTAATTTCATTCCCTGTTATTATAACGATGACATGGAAAAGGGGTCTTCTAAATATGCCTCAAACCCTTACACTGCAACCGACTACAGAAGTTTTACAAGGACTCGCCGCCGGACAGTTAGGCACGCGACTGCTGCGGGCCGTGCGACTGTGGGTGTTGCTCGATCGCCTCTACGGACAACAACCGAACTGGTCCGAATCCCTCCCGAACAAATTCCACTATCGGGACGTGCGCGATCGCCTGTTCGCCCTCACCCACGGCAAAAGCGACGCCAGCACTGCCCAAGAACTGACGGCGCAATGCAGCGATCGCCGTTGTATCTGCCACCGCAGCACCCGCGAATTAATCTTTGCTCCCCAATGGAACCTCTCCGAATCGGTCTGGGAAAGCGAAACCCAGTATCAAAGCGGACTCAGCGCCCAAGAACTCGACGAACTGCTCGAAAATCGCCCTTTTGCCACGGTACATCGCTCGATTCGCGACGATTTAAAGCAACTGGCTCATCTAGGCTGGCTCAAACACGTCCATCGCGGCAAATTTGAATGTGTCTCCCCGGAACAGTGGCCCCAACTCGCCCCCGTCGTCAACAGCGAGGAAGAACAAACCCTGTTAAACCCGAGCCAAATTCGCCAATTGCTCCCGATTCTCGAATCGGTCTCCTTCGTGCAGCCCAACCTCGAAATTATTATCGAAAAATTGTGGGAAAACCTGGCATCCAACGCGCCTCCCACCTTAGCGATGCCCGACGAAGACCGCATTTTTATCCACCTCGACTATATCCTTTCCGCAGCAACCCAAGACCGGGTAGATACGTACCAAGAACAACTCGAACGACTGTGGCAAACGCCATCGTCGGGGGTAGTCTGTTTCGACTACAATCTGGCCGAGGGGGACACGGTGGCGATCGTCACCTATCCCGTCTGCCTGCACTACGTGCGTCGGGCAAAATATTTGAGCGCTTACGGACTCGATCCCGACGGCGTTCTCAACTGGCATAACTACCGCCTCGATCGCATCGCCAGCGATCGCCTCACGATTCTCCCCTGGGGCGACCCGCAAATCCCGCGCAAGTTAAAACTACTACGCCGAACCGGAGAACTGCCCAACGCCGCCACCATTCGCCGGGAGTTAAGCGTCGCTTGGGGGTTCAATTTTTACTTACCGCGCCAGTTATTACTGATGCGATTTCCCCGCGCTTTTGCCCGTCGTTATGTAGACGATACCTTGCGCCATCAGACCTTCGAGGCGATCGCCCATTCCCAACTACCCGAGTTAATCCGTCGGGAACTCAAAGACCCCGGGGAACGAGAACGGATGTTGCAACTGATCGATCGCCGCTCCCCCAAAGACGCCTACTATCGCGCCTGGATTCGCGAGGGCGATATCAACGTGTTGATGCGCTTGCGCGATTGGCGACCGAATGGCGAAGTGATTTTACCGCTTTCCCTGCGAGAACAAATGGCGCGCGAAGCCCGACAAGAGTTAACCTATTATCAACAAAATTAATCGATCGCCGTTCTCACCATTGTATCCACCCTCTCTCAACCCACCGCTCGACGCCGAACTCCACCCTCGATCGCGTTCATGACTTCTACTTCTTCTCCTCGCAAACGACGCCGACCGACTCGAAAATTAGCGCTCCACTGGCCCGACGAAACGGAATTAGTAGGAGTGCAGTTCAACCTGAAACCCGTCAGTTCCGACGCCCTGTTTCCGCAATACGCGATCGCCCTGCACGCTTGGTTTCTGGCGCAAGTGAGACAGTTTGACCCGACCCTCTCCGCCCGACTGCACGACGATCCCTCGGAAAAAGCCTTTACCGTTTCCGCCTTAGACGGTCCGTTTCAAGCGGGAGAACGACAGTTACACCTGATTCCCGAACAGACCTATCGCTGGTATGTTACCGGACTCTCTCATTCCGTCACTCAATTCCTGCACGTTTGGCTCGATCGCCTCCCCGGGCGCGTCGAAATTAACAAAGCCCCGCTTAAAATCGACAGTACCGAACTGTTTCTCGCCCCCACCACCTATCGAGAATTGCTCGAATCGGTCAGTTTGCCCGGACGGGGCGTTAAATTGACGTTCCTTTCGCCTACCAGTTTTCGCCGCAAGGGATATCACTTTCCCCTCCCCGTTCCTTATAATTTGTTTCATTCTTACCTGCGTCGTTGGAACGATTTTTCCGGAATTCCGGTGGAAGCCGACCCCTTTTTAAACTGGGTCGATTCCGAAGTGTTGATTCGCCGTCACCGGATCGAATCGGTGAAAGTGCCGGGGGGCAAGCGAGGCAGCGTTACCGGATTTACCGGGGCGATCGATTTGGGGTTGGCGAAACGCAACGAGCCGGAAGAGTTCGCCCGCTTGTTTTATACATTAAGTGCGCTGGCGCCTTACTGTGGCACGGGACATAAAACGACCTTCGGTTTGGGGCAAACGCGATCGGGATGGCTGTTAGAAGAAGAGGAACAACCGATAACGACCCCGGTCGAAGAACGACTCGCCCAACGGATCGCTAATTTGACCGATGTTTTTATGGCCCAACGCCAGCGCTTGGGAAAGGTTCGCGTCGAGCAGATCGAGAAGACGGCGCGCACTCGGGCGACGATTTTAGCGCGCCGAGAAACGGGGGAATCGTTACAGGCGATCGCCCGAGATTTAGAGTTACCTTACGAAACGGTGAAAACTTACGCGAAGTTGGCGCGGCGAGCGTTGCGCGAAAGTGAGGGGGAGGAGGAAGAAGGCGGCGATGAGTGATAGCGACGGGCGATTCTCCTGGGGAGACGCCGAGGGAACGCCCAAATGATTTAGGATTGCTATATAGTTGTCGTCGATTAAAATGTCGATTAAAATTTATGCTCTTAGCCGAACTTCCTGTTTCTAACGGATTCATTTTCCAGGTTGCGTTTACTTTAGTCGTCGCCGGAATTTTTATCTGGCAAGCGATCCGCGCTTGGCAAGAAATCAAACGTTAGGAAGCAACCGGATGCCGAGGCGATCGCACCGCCAAAAAAGCATTCGGTTAAACCTAGGGTTGAGTCGCAAATCGTATTTAACCGAATGCTTCTTTGAGATTTGAGAGTTTAGAGTTTAGATTGAGGGAATCGAGAAGGGGGAGCGGAGATTTTAGGGTTGAGGGTTTCGATGGAGGGAGAGGCGATCGCCACGAGGGACCTACAGACTTGGGACTTGCCCCTTTCGCCTTGAACCTCCCCACTTCCCACCCGCTCTCTACGGTCGGTGACTGCGGCGAATTTCCGTAATCTGATCCGCGAGGTCTAAAAGACTTTGAGGCATTTCCGGCCCGGTTAAAATCACATCCACGTGACCCGGGCGTTTTTGCAAACAATCGCAAACCTCTTGTTCGGGGATCAAACCAAAATTGATCGCCAAACTTAACTCGTCCAAGACCACGAGGGAATATTCCCCGGCGAGCAAAATTTTCTGGGTGTAGTCCCACAACTGGCGCAAGGATAGAGCTTCGATCTCGTCTAACTCGGGGGTATCGATGCAGCGAGGCAGATCGCAGCGAATCCATTCTAAATTTTGGCCGAGTTTGACGGGATGCTCCTGACCTTGACCGATCCCGCCTTTGAGGAACTGAACGACTAAAACTTTTGTTCCCTGTCCGGCAATTTGCAGCGCTTGAGCCATCACGTTGGTGAAAAAGCTGCGGTGGCTGCCTGTAAAGACTTGGATCAGTCCTTCCACGGTATAGGGAAAACGGCAAGGCTTATCGAGAACCGAGGTTTCAAGCTGTGCAACCATAAGGCGACGTCGTAATCAGTATTTGGATCTTGATGGTAGATCTACTTAAAGCAAAAGTGGCAGATCTGGCAACATAAGCAAACAATATGTAGTGTACTGTATTGGAAATGTTGTGGAAGATAACACTAGATGTACAAATTTATGCTATGGCGATCGCCCGGGGCTGCCGTGGCTTCTCAGATTGCAGATTCGATTTGGCCGCATCCGGAACCTAGAGTAGAATGAGCTAGTCTGGGGCGATCGCCTGAAATCAAACCACTATTGAGACCAAATATTGAGAGAATTGCGAACATCATCTTTGGGTCAAATCAGGAGTCGGCACCCCGCACGCTCAGTGATGCGGCTTCACCCCTGACCTTCAGTAAGCTGACCCGCCTAAGTCTTACCTGACTCCGTTTCTAACGTCATGACACCTACGAATGCTTTCCAGTTGGTAGCTCGGTCGCTAACGATCGAACAACTTTACGAAAGGTAAGGTCGTGTCGTTAGCCGAACAAGCCTCAAAAACATGGGCGAGGAAAACATTACCCGTTTTACGGAGACCTTCAATGTCCAACCTTGTATTGGTTATTGATACGAACAAGCGACCCTTAGATCCAGTTCACCCGGGAAGCGCGCGTCACCTCCTCAACACAGGAAAAGCTGCGGTGTTTCGCCGCTATCCATTCACCATCATCCTCAAACAAGCGCATCCTGATGCTCCCGTACAAGACCTAGAACTCAAACTAGATCCGGGTTCCAAAACTGCAGGAATTGCAATTAAGCAAGGCAACTCAATCATTTGTGGAGCCCAATTGCAACATCGAGGAGAACCCATAAAGGAAGGAATAAAAGAAGCACTGCTGTCCCGTCCTCAATCGCGACGAAGCAGAAGAAATCGCCAAACTCGCGATCGCCAAGCACGATTTCTCAATCGGACTCGTCCTCAAAGCTGGCTGGCCCCGTCATTGCAGCATCGAGTAGACACGGTTCTGACTTGGGTCAACCGAGTTCGTCAGCTTGCTCCTACGAGCAGCATTGCTCGGGAATTAGTCCGGTTTGACCTGCGACGGTTCCAAAATCCTCAAATCGCAGGGGTGGAGTCCCAGCAAGGGGAATTACACGGCTACGAAGTTCGAGAATATTTGCCTTACCTGGGGCGGGTTTGGTGCCGTGCGTCAGGCAATTTTGATATTGTGACCCAATCGGGAAGAGTGGCAGGGATTAATCACAAATACTGTCAACCTATTCACAAAAAGGATGGCTATGCTTATGGGTTCTGAAGACTGTGGGCGGTCAAAGCCGCTTGAGTTAGTGAGATTGGTCATTCTCGGCGGGCCAGGAGCAGGTAAAGGAACCCAAGCTCAGTTGTTATGCCGTCATTTGGACATTCCGTGGATTGCGACGGGAGAAATTTTCCGTTCGGCGATCGCCGAGCAAAGCGAGTTGGGGCGCCAGGCGCAGCCCTATCTCGACAAAGGCGAACTCGTCCCCGATCCGACGACGATCGAGCTGATCCGGCAGCGCCTTTTAAAGCCGGACGCGCTCAAGGGTTGGTTACTCGACGGCTACCCGCGCACCGCCTTCCAAGCGGAAGAACTCGATTTTTTACTCGACCAATCCGGACAGCGCGTCGATTGGGCGATTTGGTTGAAATTGTCGGAATCGGTGTTGATGGAACGCTGTCTCAATCGCGAAGCCAGTCGCAGCGACGACGCGCCGGAAATTGTCCGCCGTCGGATCGAACTGTTCGAGGAACGCACGATCCCGATTTTGGAATATTACGACTATCGCGATCGCCTCGTCACCGTTGACGGCGATCGCTCCCCACAAGAGGTTCACCAAGAAATTTTAGGCCGGATTGCCCCTCAACCTTGAGGAGCGCGCGATCGCGCCATCGGTTACCCACTCCTCCCACTCGTCAACCTTCACAGCTCGATCTCAATTATGAATTGGCAGCGTCCCGACGGTCGAAAATCCGATCGCCTGCGTCCGATTACCTTTGAAAAAGATTTCACCCGCTTCGCCACCAGTTCCGTGCTGACGCGCTGCGGCGATACCCAAGTGTTATGTACTGTCAGCATCCAGGATGGCGTCCCCAAATTTTTAGAAGGGAAGGGACAAGGGTGGTTGACCGCCGAATATCGAATGCTTCCCGGCGCCACCCCCCAACGCCAAAGCCGCGAACTGATGAAACTGTCCGGACGCACTCAAGAAATTCAGCGTTTGATCGGACGCAGTTTGCGCGCCGCCCTCGATTTGGAAGCCCTCGGCGAACGCACGGCGATCGTCGATGCCGACGTTTTGCAAGCGGACGCCGGAACCCGCACCACGGCGATTACAGGCGGTTTTGTCGCCCTGGCGATGGCGATGGATAAATTAGTCGCCGCCGGAGCCTTGGCGCGATCGCCGATCCGCCACCAAATCGCCGCGATCTCCGTCGGTTTATTACACGGCGAACCCTATCTCGATTTGAACTACACCGAAGATGTCGCCGCCGAGATCGACTGCAACATCGTCATGAACGATCGCCTGGAGATCGTCGAATTGCAAGGAACCGCCGAAGAAGGCAGTTTTAGCCGCGCCCAGCTCGATCGCATTTTGGATGTCGCCGAAAAGGGAATGCAAGAATTATTTGTGGCCCAACGGGCGGCTTTAGAAACTTAGATCGCCGACCTATCCCTTGTTTATTTTTCGATCGTCATTACCAGGAGGGGCGAAAATTTGCCCCTCCGCTCTTTGGCGCGCGATCGACAAGGGCGCGCGATCGCATAAAAATCATCGGTTTTTAACTTCAAAACATTAAAAAACATTAAAAATAAACAATAATTTTAAATTAAGTTTTAATAAAAACAATTGAAAATTTACTTCACTTCAATTCACAATTAGCCTGACTGAAAGACCGAAAGGCAGGGCGCGATCGCCCATTCTCAACCTGCTTTAGGTATTTTTCCGTGAGTATTTTAACTGATTCCCTCGCCAAAAAGCGCCGCCAGAAACCGCGATCGCCCGCACAGTTTCCCTTCGCCATCGAAAGCCTAAACCGTAGAATTAGCCAACCCAAAAATTAAGATTATTTGCACAAAACAATTAAAAAGTTGTTTTAGTTTTACCCTAGAAATCGCGATTCGGATAACACCTCCGACGCCAAACCCAACTCACCCCCAGGCCGAGTTCGATCCACCTGAGAAATCCACCCAAAAAATCCACACAAGGGAGAATACCGTATGAAATTGGCTTACTGGATGTATGCAGGTCCCGCGCATATTGGCACCCTTCGCATTGCCAGTTCCTTCAAAAACGTTCACGCGATCATGCACGCCCCCCTCGGCGACGACTACTTCAACGTCATGCGATCGATGTTAGAACGGGAACGGGACTTTACCCCAGTAACGGCTAGTATCGTCGATCGCAACGTCCTCGCGCGCGGTTCTCAAGAAAAAGTCGTCGATAACATCGTCCGTAAAGATAAAGAAGAACGACCGGATCTGATCGTTCTCACCCCGACTTGCACCTCCAGCATCCTGCAAGAAGACCTCGCCAACTTCGTCGAACGCGCCCAACTCGAAGCTACAGGCGACGTCATGCTTGCCGACGTCAACCATTATCGCGTCAACGAACTGCAAGCCGCCGATCGCACCCTCGGTCAAATTGTCCGCTACTACCTCGAAAAAGCCAAGAAAAAAGGCGAACTTCCCGAAGGTAAAAGCGAAAAACCCTCGGTCAACATCATCGGGATGACCACCCTCGGTTTCCACAACAACCACGACACCACCGAACTCAAGCGCCTGATGGCCGATCTCGGCATCGAAATTAACGAAATTATTCCCGAAGGCGCTTGCGTTCACAACCTCAAAAACCTCACCCGCGCCTGGTTTAACCTCGTTCCCTATCGCGAAATCGGTCTCATCGCGGCGCGGTATCTCGAAGAAGAATTTTCGATGCCCTACATCGACATCACCCCGATGGGAATCGTCGAAACCGCGCGTTGCCTCCGCAAAATCCAGCAAGTTATCAATCAGCAAGGCGGTAACGTCGATTACGAAGAGTACATCGACAATCAAACCCGGTTTGTCTCTCAAGCCGCCTGGTTCTCTCGGTCGATTGACTGTCAGAACCTCACGGGTAAAAAAGCCGTCGTCTTCGGCGACAGTACCCACGCCGTCGCGATTACCAAAATTCTCGCCCGCGAAATGGGGATTAACGTCGTCTTAGCGGGAACCTACTGCAAATATGATGCCGACTGGTTCCGGGAACAAGTGAGCGAATATTGCGACGAAATTCTGATTAGCGACGATAATGGAGCGATTGGAGATGCGATCGCCCGTCTCGAACCCTCGGCGATCTTCGGAACCCAAATGGAACGCCATGTCGGGAAGCGCTTGAATATTCCCTGCGGCGTGATTGCGGCCCCGATTCACATTCAAAACTTCCCCGTCGGTTACAAACCGTTTGTCGGTTATGAAGGCGCGAATCAAATTGTCGATTTGATTTACAACTCCTTCACCTTGGGAATGGAAGATCACTTGCTCGAAATTTTCGGCGGTCACGATACCAAAGAAGCGATTCACAAGGGGATTTCTGCCGATTCCGATCTGAACTGGACCAAAGATGCTCGAGCGGAATTAAATAAAGTTCCCGGTTTTGTGCGCGGTAAAGTCAAGCGCAATACGGAGAAATTCGCCCGCGAACGAGGCATGGATGAGATTACTCTCGAAGTGATGTATGCCGCTAAAGAAGCGGTCGGTGCCTGATTGGTTCTGAAGATTTGGTTGATTTTTCTACAAGTTTATTTCTCGTGGCATCGGCGATCGATGCCATTTTTTTGTTCTGTGTTTGAATAAGGTATTATACTATTTTTCTAAATCCTCGATCTCTCTCATTCTTTGTTAAAAATGGTATTAGAGACTTGTTATAAAGAAAATATAAAAAAATCTAGTAGGGGTTTGGTTGCCAAACCCCTGTTTGGTTGCCAAACCCCTGTTTGGTTGCCAAACCCCTGTTTGGTTGCCAAACCCCTACTTCGGCACAATAGAAAGATCCAGACCATATTTCCCATTTACTTTACCGATGACTCAGTTTTTCCCAAACGGGCGATCGCCCGAATGTAGTCTTCCGGTAAACTGCAAGCTTGAGCGCCGCGAACAACGTAATCGAGATAGTCCGAACTGGGGGTTTTTCCTTCTAAAATAAACTCGGCATTGGCTCGATACACGTAAGCAGAAATTTCCCGGCGATCGTCGAGAAATAACTGAGTGGAGAGGCGATCGTAATGAATGGGATATCCTTCACAGCGATCGATCGCCGCTAAATCTTCTCTATTCAGTTCGATAACAATTCCCCAAACACTTCGATGTCGATGGGGAAAAATATTAGCGGCAACTCCGTATTTTAAAGACCGCTTATTAAAACGTAGTTCTCGCTGCGGTAATCGCGCGCGTTTAAAGGTTCCATCCCAAGAAGGCGCGCGCAATTTCAATCGTTGCGGATCCAGATTTGAACCGTAAGCAAATACTCGATTCATCGGTATAGCAATCCTAAATCAGTTGGAACGATTGGGAGATAGAATCTAAAGCCAATTCTTGATAGAGTCAACTCTTCAGTGAATAGATTTCCTGTTGCCACGGGAATGACAGGTTACATCAGTGAATTAAGACCCCAAGATTCACCGGGGATACTTGCTCTCTAATCAATTTTACAACTCAGATAGGATTGCTATCGTGGCCTTCACCTGAACTAACGTTCTTTAAGAATCATATCCTTGGCAAGTCTGTTCCGCCCAGTCCCCCATTTTTTCAGCAACAAACACGGCTAACTTATAACTGCCATAAGCACCGACGCCAGCTCCACCAGCTAATAACGTACCCATCACTACTGGACCTCCTACTGCCGATGTAACCACGGCTGTTGCTGCTGCACCTGTCGCATTACTACCTAAGAAACCTGCTAAGGTCGTCGTTACTCCACCTAAGCCGAGTTGAGATACAGCCGAAGCTATACCAGCATAACTTGCTAAATTTCCTGCCCCCGCAGCCGACGCAGATGTAATGGATTGAAGGATAGTGAAAGTCGTTCCACTTCCTTTTACTAAGGTATTCCATTTTGAATTGTCAACACCATTTTTATGATCTAAATAGGCTTGACATATCAATGCAGCATCAGCATTTAAAAAAGATTTGGCGCTCTGAAGTGCTTTTCGATCTAATTTTGTAGATGCTATTGCTTTAAACGCTAAAGTCATTACTTCTTGACTTTCAATTAAAGTATCAGACATTTTCTGATTAGCGATGTTTTGTAAGCTATTTCCATACTTTGATGCCTCATTAACAAAAACTTCAATATCGACAGCTAGTTTTTCAGGAGACAAGGTGGTATAAATTTGATTTTTTGTGTCCGATAAAAGTTTTTTGACAACTTCTTTCTTTTCTAGTAAATCTGGGATTCCTTCTAATAGACGCTCTCGATCTGGTAGCCTTGTCTTGAAAAAGTCGATAGAACTATCCATAATAGTGGAACTAGATTCAAGAGTTCGATCGACGATTTCTTTTACTTGTGATGAATCTTTAACCCAATCTAAAGATTTTATTGTAAAGTCTTTAACAGTTCCAAAATTCATAGCTTGCCATTGGCTTTTATCCAACCAAGCATCTGAAAAATCAGCTCTTATTGGAATTGTATCTGCTAGTGCTGTAGGACTAAAAAATACATTAAAATTCAACCAAACAAACAAAGTTAATACAATCGAAATTACTTGTTTTGTACTTTTCATTTTCTTGGAATATCCTTGGATCGATTTATGGATGTTGAACTTAAGAAACCTTAATGACAAAGATTGGCATAATCAATCATACGAATCTCTCAAGATATTTTCTGCTTGTATATTTTTCTGAAAAAACAGAATTTTAGTATTCGCAATTTCCAATTAAGCAAGAGTAAACAGAAAATCCATAAATCTCCCTTAACAAGGGAGATTTTACTATTCGCGGTTACCTCATGGATTGGAGAAAAGCCATACAGCTTTTGAGATTGTGGGATTTTTTAGTTCTCACTTAAGTAGTAACGTCACTCAAGAAGACAACAATCGAATTATCTCATAACAGCCCAGTTCAATTCAATCAGAAGTATGTTAATTTTTGTATCATAAAAGTATGCAAGAAAACCGAACAACTATGTAATACTATTTTTCTAAACTATTGATGGATCTGGATCGTCTGTCAGCAGACGGCAGTATGATATCCTCACCCTCAATTACTCTCATTATCTTGAAGATGCGTATAACATACGCGGTTAAGTTGGAATATGGGGAGTGTCTATGTAGGGTGTTGCTGAATCATCGCAAAGAAAGTAGGAGCGAAAAATTTTTCGCCCCTACTTTGGAATCTTTTATCGGCTTTCTTTTTTGCTCTCGCGGTCTCGTATTGAATCAATCCCTTCTTTCTGAAACATTCTATATAAAGGATTAAATGTTGATTTTCTCTCTGAATAAGGCGGTCTCGTATTGAATCAATCCCTTCTTTCTGAAACATTCTATATAAAGGATTAAATGTTGATTTTCTCTCTGAATAAGAATGGATAAATATATCATCAAAAACAACGAACTTAAAAGATTTTTTAGAGATCTGTTTGATTTGAAATCTATTGTATTTTAATGATTGATCGCCAAATTAAAAATCATCGGCAAACCGGAGACAAAAAAACTTGTTTTAAATTCCCTCAATTTTGAATCTCAAATTTGAAAGGCTTTGCAACCTCAAATCCGGCTATCGATAGCCGGATTTGAGTCTTATTCGTGCGGCGTCCCGTCGGGAAGGGTGGCGCCTTGCAAGTTTGCCCCGGTGAGATCGGCATCTCGGATGTCGGCTTCGTGCAAGTTGGCGCGCACTAGGGAGGTGCTGTACCACTGGCTTTCGCGTAAGTCGGCTTTGTGCAAGTTGGCGCCATTGAGACAGGCATTGCGCAAGTCAGTTTCGCACAATGAGGCTTCGCTGAGATCCGCATCCCATAAGGTAGCTTCGCGCAGGTCGGCTTCATGGAGGTCGGCGCCTTTGAGGATAGCACCGGATAAGTCGGTGCGGAATAAGTCGGCTTCGCGCAAGGAGGCGCCGCTCAAGTCGGCGTTGCGTAAGTCGGATCCGGTTAAGGAAATGCCGTTCATTAAGGCGCCGCTTAAGTTGGCGCTTTGCAAGTTGACGCCGCGCAGGTCTGCCCCGGTGAGGGAGGCGCGGGTCAAGCAGGCATTTTTTAAGGAGGCTTTGTAAAGGCTGAGGTCGGCTAAGTTCGCTCCGGTGAGATCGATTCCGTTAAAATCCCGATCGCCTCGGGCGTAGCGATCGCGCAATTCGTTGACATCCATAAGTACGATTCCAGGCTGCAAAGGATCGCCGCTATTCTAAGACCGATTTTGGCGACACCCAAGTTCATGCGATCGCATGTTGATTTAGCTGGAGGTGAAAAGCGGGCAAACTGCCCGCCTCGGGATTACTTCGATGGCGCGATCGCCTCGTCAACCCACTGTTTGACCGTCCGGGCTACATCTTCGATCGCCAGTTCCTGAGAAGCTTTAGAGCAGCGATCGACCACTTCCACCTTCCCATTTTTCAGCGATCGCCCGGTGACGATCCGGTAGGGAATCCCGACGAGATCGGCATCTTTAAACTTGACTCCGGCCCGTTCCGGGCGATCGTCTAACAACGTTTCCACGCCCAATTCGGTCAATTCCCGGTAGAGGCGATCGGCCACTTGGACTTGTTGCTCGTCAGAAACATTGGGCATCACGATCAGCGCGTGATACGGCGCGATCGCCACGGGCCAAACGATCCCATCTTTATCGTAAGACTGCTCGACCGCAGACTGAGCCAAGCGGGACACGCCGATCCCGTAACACCCCATCACTAACGGCAGATTTTCCCCGTCTTCATTCGTATACGTCGCGCCCAAGGCTTGGGAATACTTCGTCCCCAACTGGAAGATGTGGCCGACCTCGATCCCCCTCGCACTTTGTAAGATCTGGCTGGGGTCGTGGACCGCGCGATCGCCCGCCGTCGCTTTCTGCACGTCTACTTGCAACTCCGGTAAGGCAAACTGCACCCCCCAATTGGCACCGACCACGTGACAGCCACTCTCATTCGCCCCGGTAACGAAGTTCTTCAGATCCACAGCAGTGCGATCGACCAGACGCAGGAATTTCGGATGCACCTCTTTGCTGGCGGCGATATAGCTGTCGTCTAAATCCGGGGCGATATAGCCCAAAGGTAACGGTTTCGCCATCAACTTCTGCTGGGCCTCCGCAGAAGGCACTTCGAGGGCTAACACCGCTTTGGCGTCGAAGCGATCGCCCAACTTCGTCAGTTCGTTGGTCAGTTTAACCTCGTTGACATCGCGATCGCCGCGAATGTTCACCAACACCAACGCCACCGTAGCGTTATCGTAAACCACCTGATAGAGGACATTTTTGACCACCTGAGTCGGCGAACAGTTCAGAAACTCGCAGACGCTGGCGATCGTTTCCGTTCCCGGGGTTTCGCGCTTTTCGTAGCGGGCGAACGGCGAAGGTTCCGCATCCGCGCACCGGGAAACCGCCTTTTCCACATTGGCGGCATATTTCCCATCTTCGGTGAACAAGACCTCGTCTTCCCCTGCATCGGCGAGTACCATAAACTCCTGGGATCCGGAACCGCCGATTGCCCCGGAATCCGCCTCGACCGCTCTAAATTCCAAGCCGCAGCGCCGTAAAATATTACGGTAGGCGCGATCCATGTCGGCGTAAGTTTGCTTCAAACTCTCCTCGTCGGCGTGAAACGAGTAGCCATCTTTCATGATGAATTCGCGACCGCGCATCAACCCGAAGCGGGGGCGGATTTCGTCGCGAAACTTTGTTTGCAGTTGGTACAGGTGTAAGGGTAACTGACGGTAGGATCGGATCGAATCGCGGGCGATCGCCGTAATCACTTCCTCGTGGGTCGGTCCGAGGCCCATTTCCCGGTCTTGGCGATCGATCAGGGAAAACATGATCCCTTCCGCCTTCGTGTAAGTTTCCCAGCGTCCCGACTCTTTCCACAACTCCGACGGTTGCAACTGCGGTAACAAGCATTCTTGCGCCCCCGTGGCGTCCATTTCTTCGCGAACGATGCGCGAGACCTTTTGCAAAACCCGCCACATCAAGGGCAAATAAGCATACACCCCACTCGCGATCCGACGGATGTAACCCGCACGCAGCAAGAGTTTGTGACTGGGGATTTCCGCTTCGGCGGGGTCTTCCCGTTGGGTCACCCAGAACATTTGTGACAGTCGCATCGCGTTTTCCTCGAATCTAGAGATTAGGGTATTGATTATCTCAGATTTCGTTTGGCGCAATCACGGGGCGATCGCCGTTGGCGTGTCTAAGTGCAATTGAGTCCAATCTAGTGCAATCGCCGTTGAATTCAACCGTAGATCGAACCCTCGACATCACTCAAAGCAGATACAGCACTCGGGCGTCTGATGAGGTACAGTACCGATCCCCCTATCCCCCCTTCGCCCCCCTTTGAAAGGGGGGCGAAGGGGGGATTGCGGGGAGAACCAGGAAAGTCCCCCTTTTTAAGGGGGATTTAGGGGGATCTCAATGTCTTGCATAGCAGAGGAAAATGCTATAGCTTAAGAGACTGTTTATAAAAACCGCAACTCTCTCGACGTTTCCATTGTGTCCAGTAGGGGTTTTTTATATTTTCTCGATCGACAGTCTCTAAGCGTCCGTCGGTAAATGCAAGGGCAGGCGGACGACGAACACCGAACCTTTGCCAAATTCGCTATCACAAGTGATATGACCGCCCATCATCTGACAGTAGCGCTGGCTGATCGCCAATCCCAAGCCCGTCCCGCCGAATTTGCGGGTGGTGGAGGCGTCAGCTTGGGCGAAGGCTTGAAAGATGCTGTCGAGTTGTTCCGGACTCATGCCGATCCCATTATCTTTAACGCTAAAAATCACAAATCCCTCGCGGTCTTCGCCGTCGGGGGCGATCGCCTCTTTCTCGACCGAGAGGGTAATGGTGCCATTTTCGGTAAATTTAGCGGCGTTGCTGAGTAAATTGAGCAAAATTTGGCGGACCTTGGTAATGTCGGCGGTCATCGTGGGGATGGCGTCGGGGTCGTATTCGAGTTTGAGGGTATTGTTCTTTTTCTCGACGGCGGGATGAACGGTGCTGAAGACTTCGTCGATCAGAACTTCGAGGTCGAATTCTTCCACGTAAAGGGTCATGCGACCCGCTTCGATCTTGGAAATATCGAGAATATCGTTAATTAAGGCGAGCAGGTGTTTTCCGGCGGTTTTAATCTTGTCGAGATCGCCGATGAGGTCGTCGTAACCGAGGTCTTCCATTTCTTCGCAGAGGAACTCGCTGTAGCCGATAATCGCGTTGAGAGGGGTGCGCAGTTCGTGACTCATGTTCGCGAGAAACGCACTTTTGGCCCGATTGGCGGTTTCGGCGGCGGCGAGGGCTTGTTTGAGTTTTTCCTCGGCGTGGACGCGGTGGGAGATGTCGGTACTGGTAAAGCTGAGTCCGACGATTTGACCGGAGGCGTCTTTGATGGCGTCGGCGCGCAGTAAGGTGGGGATGGTGCGATCGCCTCTCGATTTCCCGAGCACTTCCCCACTCCACGATCGCCCCTGAGTGACGGTCTCGAACACGTCTCGGGCGAGTTGGGGGTCTTGATAGAGCAAGTCGTGACCGCCTGCGTCGTTGAGTTGTTCCGGAGTCTCGTACTCGAACAGTTGGCAAAAGGCGGCATTTTGATACAAATAGCGACCGTCGCCGTCGGCGATCGCGATCGCGTCGCTCGAACTTTCCACGGCTTTGCGGGTGAGAATCAATTCCGCTTCCGCTTGTTTGCGCGCGGTGATATCTTCCGCCATCCCGATCGCGAATTGGGGATTACCGCGTCCGTCGCGCACCAGGGACACGCTCAAGCGGACCCAAATGCGCCGATCTTCCCGACATAGAAAGCGTTTCTCGATCTGATAGTAATCCCTGCGTCCACTGACGATCTCTTTTCTCAGGGCGCTTTCGATCGCGAGATCGTCGGGATCGGTCAGTGCTTCGTTGGTTTTCTCGCGCAACTGCTCGGCACTGTAGCCTAACATTTCCTGCAGGGCCGGGTTGCTGTCGAGAATGCGACCGTCGAGGGCGATCGCCGCAATCCCGATCGCCGCATCTTCAAAAATCGCCCGAAAGCGCTGCTCGCTGGCGCGTAGGGCTTCTTCCGCGTGGGCGCGCTCGACAATTTCGACGCGCAACTGTTCGAGGCTGCTGCGTAATTCTGCCGTGCGCGCGTTGACCCGTCGTTCCAGGTCGGCGTTGGCTTGGTTGAGCGCCTGTTCCGCGAGTTTGCGTTCGCTGATATCGCGCGAGTTGACCACCAAACCGCCAATCGCACTTTCGTCGAGCAAGTTACAGCCGACAGACTCCATATACAACCACGACCCGTTCGCGTGCTGTTGGCGGTATTCGATTTGCAAGGTCGTGCGGGGGTCGCCACAGAGTGTTTGATAGGCGTGGCGGACGCGATCGCGGTCTTCCGGATGGACGAAAGCGAGGAAATCTCGACCGACCAACTGCGGCACTTTAAAGCCTAAAATGCCTTCGACGGAAGGACTGGCGTAGCGGATCGTGGCGTCGGCTTCGAGAATGGCGATCGCGTCGGAACTGTTTTGAATCAGCGATCGCCATTTGGCCTCACTTTGGGTAACTGCCGCTTCCGCTTCTTTGCGATCGGTAATATCCATCACCAAGCCATCCCACAAGATATCGCCGTTGTCGTGTTTCTCCGGGCGCGAGGCAAATTGCAACCACTTGCATTTTCCCGAAGGGGTGATAAACCGCCCTTCCCACGTCCACGGCTGCAAGGTTCGCGCCGATTCCGCCACGGACTCTTCGTAACTGGGACGGTCTTCGTGATGAATCAGTTCGACGATCGCCTCCGGATGGTTGCGGATCGTTTTCGGCGGCACTTCCAGCAAGTCCTGACAACCGAAGGAAATAAACGGGTAGGAAATCGAGCCGTCACTTCGCTTGAGAAATTGATAAATCGCGCCGGGAACGTTCGCCGCCAACTTCTGAAAGCGACTCTCACTTTGTTGCAGCGCCGTCACGGCGGCGACCCGTTGGGTGACATCCTGAACTAAAGAAGCCACGCCGATAATCGTGCCGTTCCCATCGACTAAGGGGGTATTGTACCACTCGCACACGATCGTCTTTCCGGACTTCGTGAGATTTTCGTTCGTCGATCGCGTGCCGCCTTTTTGTTCGATCAGCGCCTGCAACACGTTGGCGACGAGGGGTTTGGCCTGTTCGGGAACCAATAAATCGAGAGCCTGACGTCCCAACGCTTCCCGGCGGCTGTAGCCGAACATCAGTTCCGCCGCCGGATTCCAGTCGGTGACTTCAAAATTGAGATTCCACTCGATCGCCGCTAACGGCGTGCGTTCGACGTGAATGGCGAGTTTTTGTTGGGAAGCGCGCAGTGCGGCTTCCGCCTGCTTGCGTTCGGTGATATCCGTCGCCGTCCCCGTCGTCCCGATGACCCGACCCGTTTCGTCGTACACGGCGATCGCATTGTAAATCAAATAAACCGGGGTTCCGTCGGCCCGTCGGTGTTCGGTTTCGTAGCGCAAACACGGTTCTCCGGCGGTGATTTTCTCAAAAACTTCTAAATCTTTCGGCTGTTGTTCCGGCGGGACTCGTTCTAGGAACGATCGCCCGATCGTTTCACTCGGATCGCAACCGTAAATCTCCCGCACCGCCTGATTGACGAAGGTCCAACGGTAGTCTAAATCCACCGACCAGATCAAATCTTTGGACGTTTCGACCAAGGAACGATATTGCCGTTCGCTTTGGCGCAAAGCCGCTTCGATTTGTTTTTTCTCGGTAATGTCGCGCGCGACAATATAGGTCAGTCCGTCGGGATATTGGGAGCCTTTCCAGGAAAGCCAGCGATAGCTTTCATCTTGGTGTTGAAAGCGGATTTCAAAGGAGAATTTCGACGGTCCGCGCTCGTTTAACGTCCCTTCGATGGTGGGGCGATCCTCCGGATGGATCGACTCGATCCAGGGACGACCCATTAACTGTTCGTTCGTCCAGCCGAGGATTTTCGTCCACGCCGGATTCAACCGCTTAAAATAGCCGTCCGTTCCCGCAATGGCGAATAAATCCGTAGATAAATTGAAAAAAATTGTCGAAACGAGACGCATCGGATCGGCATCCAATCGCGAGCGATTGAACCCTTCTGGATTTCTCGGTGACTCCCCATGTCCGTACATAAACCCCATCCTGATAGATCTGACTCTTTCACCTATTGGACGCCATCTCGAACCGAGTGAAAGCCTCTTGCTCCTGTTGTTTCAACCTGTTTGTCAATCCTTAAAATTTTTGAGCTGGCAAGGGTGCGGGCTACGCCAAAGCGAGCGGTCGTTTCCTCGGACGAAGAAAAATTTTTCCGGTGTCTCAATTGTACTTTTGTTTTTATACGGCGCACCCCATCTGTTGCCATCCTAAATCATCCCCCCATTAACTTGTCCATTGACTCGCAGACAATTTACTTTTTGAGAGGTTTTGTGAAGCGTGTCCTCTTCGTGGGGGCGATTCTCCTCTGGAGAGGCTTTCGCGTTCGCCGATCGCGACTCCGAAGACGATCGCTGGTTCGCTCAAATACCCTTGTATCAATACTTATAGCGCGCGCTTCCTCTCGATCGCCACCGCCTCGCCCCCCTCCGAATCCGCCCGTCGAGGGAGCCCAACTTGCAGCAAAGTTTTAAACTTTTACCCCCTTCTCAACGGCGATGGATGAGAATTTCCTTCCTCCTTTGCCCCCCGATCGTTCCGGCAAATCGCACCGGATCTCCGTTCGCCATCTCGATTAAAAATTCCGCGATCGAAATCATTTTAGCTGCCACGATCGCCCTGCCGCCAAATCGACAACAAAACGGGTGATTGCCGTCGGTTTTGACTAAGTTTTTTTACATCCGTACTGCCTGCGAGTTTATTTTGTCAAAATTGTTAGTAGATCTTCGATCGAGACTCAACCTTTTAACATGAACGCGATCTATACCATCTGCTTTGTTGTCGGCGGACTGTTCGTCGCTTTGGGGGCGATCGCGGGGTTGGATGGAGTCGAGTTCGGCATCGAATTCGATCCGGATTTAGAACTCAAAGACGGAACCACTGCCGACGGAACCCAAGCAAGCGACACCCGAAGCCATTGGCTGCAAACCCTCGTCAGTTTGCCATTTTCCAGCCTCAAATTTTGGACGTTTGGCGGTTGTTTTTTCGGGTTGAGCGGACTGGTACTCTCCAAACTCAACCCCAGCTTACCGGGCAGTGTCGTCTTCCTCGTGGCGATCGTCGTCGGTCTGCTGTGCGGTTCGGCGATCGCCTCGATCCTGCGCTACTTGCAGCGATCGCAAGCCGATAGCCTCGTGCGCCCCGAAGACCTCATGGGCCAGTCGGCGATCGTCGAAATTCCATTCGATCGCGACAGCAAAGGAAAAGTCAATCTCAAGATCAAAGGAACTTCACTTTCCTTGAGCGCTTATACCGACAGCGATCGCGCTTTTTCCCGAGGCGATCGCACCTTCATTATCGGCATGAAAAACAGCACGGTTTGGGTCGTGCCGTCGGAAGAAGGAGAATAAGCGATCGCCAGTCGAGAGTTTACGATTAAAAATCGTCCCTAACAACAATGATCCAACATATTGATAACGATCGATCCCAATGGATTGAAATCGCCCAAGTCGGACAAGAAAACGTCACCTCTGGAGAAAAAAGCCAATTTCAACAAGACCTCGAAACGGCTTTACCGATCGCCGGAAGCATTTTTTTTGCCTTATTATTCATCTGGTTTCTCAACACCTTTCTGTCTATTTGCAAACCCAATGAAATTCTAATTTTATCCGGATTCAAACGACGCACCAAACACGGCACCGTCGGCTATCGGGTCATTTTTGGCGGGCGGGCGATCCGCATCCCGATCTTAGAAACCGTCAAGCGCATGGACTTGACCACGATGCCGATTCCCGTCGAAGTCAAAAACGCCTATTCCAAAGGGGGAACCCCCCTGCAAATTCAGGCGATCGCCAACGTCAAAATCGCCAGCGATCCCGAGATCGTCGGCAACGCGATCGAACGCTTTCTCGACCGTTCCCGCACCGAAGTCGCCCGAGTCGCCCGCGAAACCCTCGAAGGTAACTTGCGCGGCGTCGTCGCCACCCTCACCCCAGAACAACTCAACGAAGACCGTCTCGAATTTGCCGAACGCATCGCCGCCGACGTCCGCGACGACCTCGCCAAATTAGGCTTGCAACTCGATACCCTCAAAATCCAAAGCGTCTCCGACGAAGTAGACTATCTCAACTCCATCGGTCGCCGCCAAATTGCCGCGATCGTCCGCGATGCCGAAATCGCCGAATCCGACGCCAAAGGGGAAGCCGATCGCGTCGAGGCCCAGTGCGAACGACAGTCGGAAGTCTCTAAAACCCAAGCCCAAACCTCGATCCAGCAAAAACAAAACGAACTGAGAAAGATTCAAGCCGAACTCGAACAGCAGGCGCGATCGGAAGAAGAACGCACGATCGCCGCCGCCAAAGAAGCCCGCGCCAAAGCCGAACAACTCCTGCAACAAGTGCGCGCCGAACTCGAACGTCTCCGTCTCGAAGCCGACGAGGTACTCCCCGCCGACGCCCGCCGTTTGGCCAGCGAACTGCAAGCACGCGGCGAAGCGGCCAGTTTGGCCGAAAATGCCAAAGCTGCGGCTCAAGTTAACGATATGTTCTCCGAAATTTGGCGCGAAGCCGGAGCCGATGCCTCCGAAGTCTTTCTCTTACAACAGATCGAAATGGTCTTGCGTCAGGCGTCGCAAATTCCTCAAAAAGTTCACTTAAAAGAAATTAACGTCATCGACAACGGCGACGGCAAAACGATCGCCAGTCTCGTCAACGCCTATCCCGAAATGGTCCGCCAATTCCTCGATCGCGTCGATCGCACTCTCGGGATCGACGTGATGGGAACCCTCAACCACGTCCACTCCGACCGCAGCCAACCTTAAGAGAAGTTCAATCATGGAAATTATCATCGCCGTTGTCGTTGGCACTCCCCTGCTCGCCCTCGGCTTGGGGACGTTCGTCATTCGCAACTTATATTACATCTGTCAGCCGAGCGAAGTGTTGATTTTCGCAGGCAGTTCCCGCCGTCTCCCCAACGGTCGCCGCGTCGGCTATCGACTGGTCAAAGGCGGCAGCAGTCTGCGCGTTCCGTTGATGGAAAAGACGTTCAAAATGGATTTGAGCAATACGATCGTCGAGTTGCGCGTCACCAATGCCTACTCGAAAGGGGGGATTCCTTTAAATGTGGAAGGGGTCGCCAATATTAAAATTGCCGGGGAACAGCCGACCATTGACAACGCGATCGAGCGCTTGTTGGGGAAAACCCGTCAGGAAATTGAAAGAATTGCCCAAGAAACTCTCGAAGGCAATTTGCGCGGCGTCCTGGCGTCGTTGACCCCGGAACAAGTCAACGAGGATAAGATTGCCTTTGCCAAAAGTTTGCTCGACGAAGCCGAGGAAGATTTGGAAAAACTCGGGTTAGTGCTCGATAATTTGCAAATTCAAAATATTTCCGACGAGGTGGGTTATCTCGACTCCATCGGGCGCCAACAAAGTGCGGAACTGGTTCGCGACGCCCGCATTGCCGAAGCCCAAGCACGCGCCGCCTCGGCGATTCGCACGGCGGAAAACGACCGGGTGACGGCGATCGAGCGGATCGAGCGGGATTTGGAAATTTTCCGCGCCGAAGCGGAACGGCGGGTGCAAGATGCGATGACGAAACGGTTGGCCCTGGTCGCGGAAGCGCAAGCGGAAATCGGTTCGGAAGTGGCCCGCACTCAGGCGGAGGTGGCGGTCCAGCGCGAACGGATCGAGCAGGTCAAGCAGCAGTTGCAGGCGGATGTGGTCGCTCCGGCGGAGGCCCAGTGCAAGCGCGCGATCGCCGAAGCGAAGGGGAATGCGGCGCAGATCGTGGAAGACGGCAAGGCCCAAGCGTTGGGGACGAAGCGCCTGACCCAATCGTGGCAAGCTGCCGGACCGAAAGCCCGGGAAATTTTTCTCTATCAGAAGTTGGAAGTGCTGTTGAAAACGATCGCCGACACGGTGCCCGAGGTGGAGGTGGACAAGGTGACGGCGATCGATTCTCGTCATGGTAATAATGCGGCTAAAATTGCCTCGTTTCTAGAACAGGTGCGATCGGCGACCGGGCTGGATGTCCCCCGCGCGGTGGCTCAGATCGGCGATCGCGCCCCTTCTTCCCCAACGGCGATCGGGTCGGATGGGGTGCTCTCCCTCGCTTCCGAACCGGGAAGCCGATCGCCCGCCTCGTCGGTCAGTCACGAACAGGCCCTGCGATCGCAAGTCCGGCAGTTGCTCGGTAAAATTGGGACCCAAACGTCCAATCTCCAGGAAGTCGAAGGGGCGATCGAGGCTGAAATTCGCAAGAATCCAACGTTAAAACGTAATTTACGCCAAGTTTTGAAGCGCGGCGGCACCCCGGCTCTCAAGGCGTTGTTCGACGATCCGAATTTACAAGTCTCGGTCACCCTCCTCGCCGCCTGGATCGAGTCGGATTGAGTCGGTCGTTTTTTTCAGTTGGTTTTCAAGCGGCGATCGCCCTCGGTGAAAGGGCGATCGCCTCTGTTATTTTTCTGGGATTTATCGCTGGATTAAGGAGTGAGAAAGCTGCCGCGCGATCGCCTCGTACAATTGCCGCGCGATCGCCGCTTTTTTCACCTCTTCTTCCCTCACCATTCGATTCAATTCAGAATCCGACAATCCCCACACTTTACATTCAAAACTCGCATTCAAGCGCTTCCCACTCGGACGAATCATCGCCCAACGACAATGGGGCAGAATTTTAGTTAAAAAGGCTCGTGCTTCTCCCCGGGTGGCAAACCCGAAATAGTCCACCCAACGGCGCCCCGCCGCACTCAACGACACCGCACGATCGCCCCATTCCACGCGCTGCCATCGGTCTGTATGCGGACACTGAGCCATCAGCTCTTGCCACGCCGTCAGCAACCGCGCGAGTTCGGCTTTTTTTAAGGTTTTCCAACGGGCAGGATAACCGATAATTTTCTCGACCATTGCCGGGGAAAAGACTTCCCCTTTTTGTTGCGCTTCAATCCCTTTGATTCCCTTGATATACTCTTGTCGAGATCGCATTTTCAAGGTGATTTCCTGAGAAGTTAACTGTTTATATTATAGCGTTTTAGTCGAGCTTCTGCCCAGTTTTCAGCCCTTTTATTTACACTACTTTTCACGATTTATTCGCATTTTAAAAACCGCGATCGCGATCGCCAGATCTCCCCTGTGGGGTGGGAGCCGTTAGGGGAGAGACTCCGTAGTAATACGGGGGCAATTTCGGGGAGGAGTGGCAACAGGGCAGATGCGGCGATCGCCCTCGTATTTTCCCGGAGAACATAGTTATTCCCCTGAAACTAGCAAACTAGAGAGGGCATCGGACTATCTGTAAACCGAGCGACCCTCGCAGTACAGCTCAAGTATAGACGATCGCCAGAGACGAGCGATTCAAAATTCGATGTTTTCCTTTAAATACAAGCTTTTTAGCGTCTTCGATCGTGAGTTACATGGCGCCGGATGTCGCGACACAAGCGAGACGCCCACCTCACTCACCCTTCCCGAATCGGGCGACTTCCCCACCACGATCCGAGCCACTTTTGAGATTTCTTGTAGGAAGCCTCTCCCTTGACGATCGGCGATCGCCCCAGTTTACCGGGGTTTGCGCCCCTCTCCCTTCACCAAAACTTTAAAAACCAGCAAATCAGTGTGAAGATTCCAAGAAAACGGCATTTAGGCATAGACATCTCCGTGAGATTACGTAAGATTGACATTAATCAGGGCGATCGCTCACCCGAGTTGAGTTCCGATTCACTCTCGTGAGTCCTCAAGGCTAACTCAAAGCCAACAACTCAAATGCCAATTAGCCAAAAACTTTTTTATCGCCTCTTTAGTAATAACCTTCAATTTCGGAGTGATGAGGACAATGACGGATTCTTGCTTACAACTCGTTGATTATCGCAACGCTCATCCTTCTGCCTACTCTATCTTCAAGCGGGCGATCGATATTTTAGGGAGCCTCGTCGGTCTGTTCTTCTTAGCTCTCATTTTCATCCCGATCGCCCTCGCCATCACCCTCGAAAACCCCGGACCCGTTTTTTACAGTCAAGAACGGTACGGACTCCAAGGAAAACGGTTCAAAATTTATAAATTTCGGTCGATGGTGACCAACGCCGACCAATTAAAAAATAAAGTTAAAAACGAAGCCAAAGGCTTGATTTTTAAAAACGAAAACGATCCTAGAGTCACTCGGGTCGGGCGCTTTTTACGCCAAACCAGCCTCGACGAAATCCCTCAATTTTGGAATGTCTTTCTCGGAGAAATGAGTCTGGTCGGAACCCGTCCGCCGACTGCCGATGAAGTCAAGCATTACAACGACCATCACTGGCGTCGTTTAGATGTCAAACCCGGTATTACCGGAGAGTGGCAAGTCAGTGGTCGTTCTAACATCAAAGATTTCGATCAAATTGTCGCCTTAGATTTGCAATATCAAACCCGTTGGCATCCTCTCTATGACTTGTCGATTATTCTCAAAACATTTCAGGTTGTTTTTGCTCGGGTTGGAGCTTGTTAATCACTCAGTTAAGCGATTGAGAAATATCGCCATGCGGATTTACTAGAGATTTGCGAAATACATGTTGACTACAGAGGAGCAGATTTTAAACGATTGGCTCCTCTTTTTTTGTTTATAGTCATTTCAATTAAAGTCGATCCAATCGCCATCGATGACAGAATTTCTGCACGATCTACAGATGGGGTAGGGGCGAAAAATTTTTCGCCCCTACTGGTCTCATTGTCTCATTTTTATTTAAAATGACTATACTTTTTTCAATCCTTCGATCGCGCGAAGTTGAAGAAACAGCAAGGGTACAGCCGCTCGTTTTAACCCCAAACGCCGATGTAGGGAATTCGACTTTGAGGTTCTTTTTGAGGTTCGTTTAAGTAGAGTGGGAACCCTGGAAAGCCAATAACAAGCATTTAAAAATTTTTCGATCTACGTTGAGACCTCAGAAGGTTTAATCTTTCTATAAATCCTAAGATGGCGATTGTATTGTATTCGCTCTCGATCGCAAATTGATCGATCGCCCCTCAACTCCAATCTCCTCGATCGAACGGAGTCAAACCCGAGTCCTTCAACACACTTGATAAGATTGGCAAATATTGTAAACTATTGGGTCGTCGATCGACTTCGCCGCCAACGCAAATACCGTCCGAACCGTATCTGGCGAGAGATGTGGATATTTTTCGCGGACTTGCTTTTGAGTCCACCCCACCGCATACAAATGCAGAATTAAATCAACAGAAACGAGCCGATCTTTGACTTTGACATCTTCCACAATCATTTGAACCTCCGGATCGAGATATTTTTCAGCGATCGCGCCATCATCTCCATGATGGCATATGATTCACTCCGATTATAAGTCGAACCTTTTCAATGAAAAATCATCCTTAAGAATGAGTTTTGAATTGATGAGAAGGGCATAAATTTATATCTCGTGGAAGAATTGAAAATCCAACCAGTTGTTCTCATTTTATCGAGCTACTCGTGCAGGTAAAATGGGACGAACGCTCGCAGATAAGGGACTCGGGGAAATCGGAGCCAGTTCGGCCCGGTGGCGAACCTCTCTCAACTCCCTCGACTCACTCGCAGCTTAGACCCGGTTCAATTTGGAGACCCTTATCGGTAGCTATCGTGCGAGTCATCCTCATTATCTACGGTCGATCTAGAATCGACGCCCCCTGTCGGCTAAAATTTGTCAAAAATTTGAACTAGATCCACTGGCTTCATGAAATTAATATAAAATAGGCAGCAAAATAGAAACCGCCTGAACTCCAAGAGGGCGATCGCCGTTCGTCGAAAGAGTCTTAACTCCCAATTTATGCAGTTAGACCGTCAACCCCAACGAGAGGTTCCCGACGCGATCGCCTCCCGTGCAAAGATCCGGCGATCGAATCGTCAATCCCCGGCCCCCTCTTACGGCTTTAGGAGTTCAACGTTGCACCAAAGCACGCCGTCGCATCCATAGAGCGATCGCGCCCAGAAAGAGCATACCCATCACGCCAGCTAATGGATTATTCCCCAATCCGGTCACCCACCCGGGTACTCTTCCGGAATAATTTAAAAGTTGACCTGTATTGACAATGTAATAGCCCCAGACCAAACCGCCGTGAAAGCCCATCGGCAAGCCCAAAAGCCCGCCACTGCTGCGTTTCGCCCAAACCAACGTTGCCCCCAACAACACTAACCCGGGAAACGCAGGTAAATTCTCGACGATCGCCTCCCACGGCTTGATAAAATGCAGCAGAGCGAAAATCGTCGCATTCGCCCATAACGCCGTATTCGCCCGGTAATCTCGTTCCAACTCGTCGAGTAACCACCCGCGAAACAGCAATTCCTCAGCAAATCCGACCGCCGACGCCACCAACAGACCCTCTACAACCGTCTGAATTAAATTCCCCGGTGGCGGGTTCCACGCCAACCAACCGAGGGTCCCTTCCAACAGTAACAGCAGGCTCAAACTCACCAAACCCGCCAATAAACCGCTTCCCCAATCCCGTCCAAAACGCCGGGAAAACTGCAACCCGTAGCGCTGTAAAACCCTTGAAATCCCGTAAACCCGACGGCCCCAGAAACGGGCTAAAACGATAAACTCGGCATAAAGCGCGCTCATACTTAAAATGCTTTGCCAATTCGGATCGGCGACAAAGCGATAAACCGGAACCGCAAAAGGGATCCAGAGAAGCAGTAAGGTCAACACGAACAGTGCCAGCCTCGCCGCGATCGGATACTTCGCGAGGCTAGTCCATTGCATTGGGGATCTCCGCCACCTTATTCATCCGGTTCGATCGTGCTAGTCAAGCCGTGATTTTTCAACGTCTCGCAATAGAATTCGGCGGGTTCCAACGCACAAGTAATCACTAAAGCCAGTCCGTTCGTGTGAGCTTCCATCATGATGCTCACCGCTTGAGGTTGAGTCAGACTCGGTACCGTTTGTAACAAAACCTGCACCACGTATTCCATCGGGTTGAAATCGTCATTATGGAGTAAAACCCGATAGCGGGGTGCATTTTTGCGGACCGTTGAAGTTGAACGCTTTTCAATGGTCTCGACTGACACGATTTTATCCTCTTCTCAACTACATGAAAGTGGCTCGAGCGAAATAGCAGTAAACGCGGTCGAGGAGCGGGCGATCGCCGACAACGTGGTGTTTTTAAATTCATAGTAGTTTACAAAGTTCTGGAAAGAACGGCAAGGCGATCGCCCCTGCCTCAGTCCTCCGGCTAGACCACGATCGTCGCCGGACGACCTTCATCGCGACCGAAACGCAAGAAATGTTCGTAAGCACTGCGAAACACCCCATCGCGAACCGCCCGATTGACATCGGGATTATTTCTCAAATAAAACGGTTCGTCAAATAACGGCGTCGGCGATCGCCCCTCCGCCTCCCCAATTAAAATGAAATGGGCGAACGCACTCGGCAAAACCCCCGTCGAAACCGCCACCGCCGCATCGGGATTTTGACTTAAATAATAAGTTTGGTCGAACAGACCGTTAGGATTGCGCCGTTCCGACTGACCCCGTTCGATGAAATGGTCGAAACCACTGTTAAATTGACCGATCGCGATACTATTGGCCACATCCGGATTCTCATCTAAATAAAAGCGTTCGTTAAATAACTGGCTGCGGCGATCGCGCCCTTCAAAAAACCCGAGTTGGGTAAAATGAGCGAACCCATTAACAAACGTCCCCGCCGCCACGGCTGCCGCAATATCCGGATTCGCCTCCAAATATCCCGCCTCGCTGTATAACGCATTACTCGGATCGCGCCCTTCAAACTGTCCGAACTCCAGATAATGGGCCAATCCACTCCCAAACAGCCCCGCATTCACCGCTTCGGCAATATCCGGATAGCGATTGAGATAGGTTCCTTCGTCAAAAAAGATCCCCACCGGAGAAATCGCATTCGTCGCCACCAACTGCACCAAACTTTCAAACGTCGCTTGGGGTGGGGCCGGATCGATCGGCGGCGCTTCCGGCGGCGGCGTCGGTTGCGCCGGGGTTCCCGGTTGCGGCGCCCCAGGTTGCGGCGTTCCCGGCGGCGGTGGCGGCGCCTCCTCCGCCAACTTCGCCACAAACGCATCCCCTTCCGGTCCGCCGAAATCCCCTTGTAACGGATTGACTAACGGGAAATTATTCGAGGCCGTTTGTCCCGCCACATAAGCATCGAACCCCTGCGGACCGATCGCGATTCCTTCCCCCGTATCGAACCCACTGCCGCCGATATAGGTTAAAAACTCCAAATCGTTACCCGCCGGAGACAACTTACCCGCAAACGCATCGCTATTGCCGCCAAAACTCGGCTGAACCACAAACCGCGTCGGCAAATCCCCGGAAGTCGTTTCCCCGACAAAATAGACTTGTCCGCCTTCCCCTAACGCCATATCGTTCGCCGTTTCAAAACCGCTACCGCCGACAAACGTGGAGTACACCAAACCGCTTCCATCCGGGGCCACTTTCGTGACGAAGATATCGGACGATCCTTGCAATTGATTTTGAAAAGCGTTCGCAGTGGGGAAATCCCCCAATCCGGTAATTGCCCCCGGTTGAATTTCGCGCGGAACCCCCGTTCTGCCGACGATGTAGGCGTGTCCTTCTTCATCGACGGCGATCGCCTTCCCGATGTCGCTATCCCGTCCGCCGAGGTAAGACGAATAGACCAAACTCGTTCCGGCGGCGGCAATTTTGGTAATAAACGCATCCCCGCCGCCTGCAAAGCGCCGTTGAAACTCGCCGACCAGGGGAAAATTATCGGCGGCGGTCTGTCCGGTGACGTAAATATTCTGTTCGTTATCCACCGCGATCCCTTCCCCGCGATCGTTGTCGAAACCGCCGAGATAGGAAGAATAGAGGAAATTGCCCGTGGGGGAAAACTTGCTGACAAACGCATCGGAACCGCCGCCGATCGCCCCTTGAACGGCGTTGAATAAGGGGAAGTTGTCGGAGGTGGTGGTTCCGGTCACGTAAGCATTGCCGCCACCGTCGAGGGCCACGCTGGCGATCGCGTCATTTTGGCTTCCTCCCCAATAGGTGGAAAAGACCAGTAAGGCCCCTTGATTGGTCAGTTTGGTAATAAAACCGTCGGTCCCTTGATTGAAGTTTTCTTGAATCGCCGTTTGTAAGGGAAAGTCCGGGGAACTGGTCTGACCGACGATGTAGGGATCGCCGTTATTGTCCACGGCCAGATCGAAGGCGCGATCGTCTCCGGTTCCGCCGAGGTAGGTGGAATAGACAAAACCACTGCCGTCGGCGGCAATTTTGGTGACGAAGGCGTCAAATTGCAAGTTGGGGGCGTCTTGGAGTTGCGCCAGTTGGCTTTGGAAGCTGACGAAGGCGGGAAAATCGAGGGACAGGGTGGATCCGGCAATGTAGGCGTTCCCTTGGCTGTCCGTGGCGATCGCCTCGGCCCGATCTTGTCCCGTTCCGCCGAGATAGCTGGAATATTCTAAGGTCGGATCGACGATTAAGGCGTAGTCGCGATCGTATGCTCCCAACTGGAAACCGACGCCACCGTTATCGAGGAGTTGGTAGGCGCTGGCGACGGGGACGCGATCGCCGTTAATGTCTTGATAGGCGATCGGCGCCCGTTCGATTAAGGATCCGAGGGGGGTTTCTAAGATTAAGGCGCCGTCTTCGCGCAGTTTGAGATCGATCGCCCCGTCGTAGTTGAAGGCGATCGCCCCGGGATCGACCCCCGGATCGACGATAAATTCGCTCTTGAGTTCTTTATCGCCGCCTCGATACACCAGATCGATCCCGTCGTACAGGTCTTGATAGACGATGCCTTCGTAAGTCGGCGCTTGTACGGCATCTGGCGAGGCAGGGTTGGCGCCGATAAAATTAGCGATTCCCGGTAACGGGTCGATTCCGGCGATCGCCGGATCGGAATTGGCACCTGCAAAGCGCAGTTGCACCACCGAGGTGAGGGGTTCACTCTCTCCGGTGACCGGGTCGTTTTGCCCTTGTGTGGCGGTGACGAAGGCGATCGCCTCGGGGGTGAAATAAATATTTTGACCCGCGCCGTTGACCTGAAATTTGACTTCCGGGTGGGTTTGTCCGCGATTGGCCGTGAAGTTGAGGGGGAGTTGTCCGGTCAGTGGATCGAGGTCGGGTTCTTCGGCGTCCGTCGGGGGATCCTGGGGCGCTTGGGGAAGGCGACCTTCTGCCTGTCCGTAGAGTAACCAATGGTGTTCGGCGCTGCTGAATTCTCCGTTGCGGACGGCACTAACGACGTCGGGGTAAGCGTTTGAGTAGAATTCGGCGTCGAATCCGGCAGTGGGTCGAGCCAAATCCACCGAGGGCGAGGTTGTCGGGAATGAGGGGAGGGAGTCTGGGGAACTCGGCAGGATGGAAATCGCCGACGGTTGAATGTCCGAGGGGTATTGCATGGATGGCTTGACCTATCTACGAAACGCGAGAACGATGTCGTCAGCAGACGCAAGGGCCAGCAAGGGCGCGGTTGAGTCTATGGGCGATCGTACCCGATTCTCCAAAAGTACGACATCTTTTAGGCGAGGAAGTTCGATCTGGGGCAGGCGATCGCCGTTTTTTGCGTTTGATTTACAATTATTTTCTCTAAAAAACTTGCTGGGGCAATCGCCGTAAACTGTAGTGTTAGTTTAATAAAAAATAGATTTATTTTAAGATAAAAGCTCTTGCCTTATAAAGCTTTTGCTCTAAAATTTTTAAGTTTATTTTTTATTGAAACATTCAAAAGTAGAGAGTGTTTTGGCGGCCTAGGCGCGATCGCGAAGCGGGCGATCGCCCGCGATAGCAGTAAAACTTAACAAAAACCGGGATCGAAGGAATTATTAATCGGTATCCTTGCTCTGATAGACTTTTAGACGGTCGCCAGGACGCAAAATGGGGCCACTATAGGAAGTCGGGAGGAGGAAAGAAAATGGATAACGTAATTGCTTTAGAGATTATCGAAGTGGTCGAACAGGCCGCGATCGCCTCGGCCCGGTGGATGGGTAAAGGCGAAAAGAATACCGCCGACCGCGTTGCTGTCGAAGCGATGCGCGAGCGGATGAACAGGATCCACATGCGCGGCAAAATCGTAATCGGAGAAGGGGAACGCGACGACGCGCCGATGCTCTACATCGGTGAAGAAGTCGGAATCTGCACCAATCCGAACGCCAGCAATTTTTGCGAACCGGATCAACTCACCGAAATCGACATCGCCGTCGATCCGTGCGAAGGAACCAACCTGGTCGCTTACGGACAAAACGGTTCGATGGCGGTGTTAGCCATCTCCGAAAAAGGGGGCTTATTTGCCGCGCCGGACTTCTACATGAAAAAACTGGCGGCCCCTGCCGTCGCTAAAAACCATGTAGATATCCGTAAAACCCCGACGGAAAACCTCAAAATCCTGTCCGACTGCATGGGTCGGGCGATCGAAGATCTCGTCGTCGTGGTCATGGACCGCCCCCGTCACAAAGGACTGATCCAAGAAATCCGGGAAGCCGGAGCGCGGGTACGCCTGATCAGCGACGGTGACGTTTCCGCCGCGATTTCGTGCGCCTTCTCCGGAACCAACATTCACGCGCTGATGGGCATTGGCGCCGCGCCGGAAGGGGTGATTTCCGCCGCCGCCATGCGCTGTCTCGGCGGACACTTCCAAGGTCAGTTGATCTACGATCCGGACGTGGTGAAAACCGGGTTGATCGGCGAAAGCAAAGAGAGCAACATCGCTCGCTTGGAAGAAATGGGAATTACCGACCCCGATCGCGTTTACGAAGCCGAAGAACTGGCAAGCGGTCAAACCGTACTGTTTGCCGCCTGCGGGATCACCTCCGGAACCTTGATGGAAGGCGTCCGCTTCTTCGGTGGCGGGGCCCGTACCCAGTCTTTGGTGATGTCCACCCAATCGAAAACTGCTCGGTTCGTCGATACCATTCACATGTTCGACAAACCGAAGAGCATTCAATTGCGCTAATTCGCGCAGGCGAGGCGTTTGCGGTTAATCCTTGACGCCCGTCCCGTCCGCATGGAAACCCATCGAGGGAGTTCGCTCCCTCGAACCCCGTTCCCAAAAGCGACGAGACGGGTGTTGCGTTGGGTGTTGGCTGGAGATCAGTGGAGCAGTAGATCGGATCGGATCGACTCCATCGATCTCCAGTAAAAAAAACCGCGACAAACGCCAGTGATTCAATTGCCTAGATCTTTCAAACCCGCTATTTTTATCTCAATAGACGAGCGGGCGATCGCGCCCGCATCTTAACTTCGAGAAAACGACATTAATTCAATCCAGTCGATCGTTGATAAGTCATTGTCGATACAGTGCCAAAGATCGGTAAAGACATTTGACTGAAACGGCGAAAAACTTCAGGGAGAACACATGAATATTGCAGTCGTTGGTCTGAGCCACAAGACCGCCCCCGTCGAAATCCGAGAAAAACTGAGCATTCCCGAAAACGAAGCCGAACAGGCGATCGCTCACCTGACCAGCTACCCGCATATTGAAGAAGTGGGTATCCTCAGCACCTGCAACCGCTTAGAAATTTATGTCGTGACCACGGACACCCAACCGGGGGTGAGAGAGGTCAGTCAATTTCTGTGCGAATACGGTGGCTTTCCCGTGCGTTCCTTGCGCGAACATTTATTTATCTTGCTGCACGAAGATGCGGTCATGCACTTGATGCGCGTCGCCGCCGGACTCGATAGTTTGGTCTTGGGCGAAGGACAGATCCTCGCGCAAGTCAAAACCATGCACAAAATCGGCCAGCAGTATAAAGGCGTCGGACGAATTTTAAACCGCCTGTTCAAACAAGCCCTGACGGCTGGAAAGCGCGTGCGTACCGAAACCAGTATCGGTACCGGGGCGGTGTCGATCAGTTCGGCGGCGGTCGAGTTGGCGGCGATCGAAGCGGAAAGCCTCGACGACAAGCAGATCGCGATTGTCGGCGCCGGGAAAATGTCGCGCTTGTTGGTGCAGCACTTGCTCTCTAAAGGGGCACGGGAGATCGCGATCGTCAACCGTTCGACGGGACGGGCCGAAGATCTGGCGCGCAAGTTCAAAGATGGGGGCGCTAATTTCCAAATTCACCCCCTCACCGAACTCGACGAGGCGATCGCCCGAGCCGATATCGCCTTTACCAGTACCGCCGCCACCCAACCGATCCTCGATCGCGCCAAACTCGAAACCATGCTGCACGGCGATCGTCAGTTGATGCTGTTCGATATTTCCGTGCCGCGTAACGTCGCCGCCGACGCCAACGATGTCGCCAACGTGCGCGCCTTTAACGTAGACGACCTCAAAGCCGTCGTCGCCCAAAACCAAGAAAGTCGCCGTCAAATGGCGATGGAAGCCGAAGGCTTGTTAGAAGAAGAAGTCGAAGCCTTCCAAGTGTGGTGGAGCAGTCTCGAAACCGTACCGACGATCAGCAGTTTGCGGTCGAAAATCGAAACGATTCGCGAACAAGAGTTAGAAAAAGCGCTCTCGCGATTGGGTTCGGAATTTGCCGAAAAACACCAAGAAGTGATCGAAGCCCTCACCCGGGGGATCGTCAACAAGATCCTGCACGATCCGATGGTGCAACTGCGCGCCCAACAAGATATCGAAGCCCGTCGTCAGGCGATGGCGACCTTGCAATTACTGTTTAACTTAGAATCGGAAAGCCGTTCGAGCGAACAGTACGGCTGATTGTCCGTTTCCCGGCGCGATCGCTCGTCCTACCGACCTCTCCAAATAATGGTTTGGGGAGGTTTTTTGATGGGCGATCTCCCCGCTAGCCCCCCTAAAATGGTAAAGCAAGATCGAAATCGAAACAGAAGGGCCGCTTATGCGCTGGGGCTTGTTTGAAGAGGGCTTAAAACCGATCGCCGCGTTGGTCGGCTTGTGGATCGGCTTAAATATTACCGTCACCGTGATGGCGGAAAGCTTGTGGTTTCAAGAAGTCGGCTATAGCGATGTCTTTTGGACGCGCTTGCTGACCCGTCTCGTGTTGACCACGATCGCCGTCACCTTGACCGGAGCTTTTTTAGTCGGCAACCTGATCCTTGCCAACCGCCTCAAATATCCCCATCCCACGGCGCCGTCCCGTGGCGCTTTATCCGCCTCCCGTCATACCCTGTCCTTTCGCTACTTCTTGCCCCTCGTCGGCGCGATCGCCCTTTTATTCGGCTTGGTCGTCATTTACTACGGTCGCGACCTGTTCGAGTTGTGGCACCCGCGCACCTTGGTCCTGCCGGAAATGCCCCCGGTCCCCAAAGTATTCGGGATCGAATCCGCCGGCGGACTGTTCGCCCAGATGCTGCAGAGGGGGCCGATATTCTTCCTCTGGTTGGGGGTGAGTGCGGCGAGTGCAATTTTCCCGGGGATTTTATGGGCGATCGCCCTGGCCCTTTCCTTGGGATTCGGCTTGATTTTCTCCAGCTATTGGGGCAAATTCCTGCAATTTTTCCACCCCACCGCCTTCGAGATCGCCGATCCGGTCTTCAACCACAATCTAAGCTTTTATATTTTTTCCCTCCCCATTTGGGAACTGCTCCAATTTTGGCTCACCGGAGTCTTACTCGCCGCCTTCCTCTCCGTCGCCTTAATTTATTTAGTCTCGGGCAACAGTCTCAGTGAAGGTCGCTTTCCCGGCTTTTGCCAAGGGCAACTGCGCCACCTCAACGGCTTGGGCGGATTGCTGGCCCTGGCGATCGCCCTCAACTACTGGCTGGCCCGCTATCAACTGCTCTATTCCACCTCCAGCGTCACTTACGGCGCCAGCTACACCGACCTCAACGTCGTCCTCTGGGTGGATACCGGGTTGAGCTTACTGGCCCTGGCGATCGGCGGATTCACCCTCTGGAAAGCCGCTTTTTCGTCGAAAGAACTCGAAATCGACCAATTTACCCTGGAAAATTCGATCTTGCGTTTCGGACTCGCCTATGCCGCGATCGTGGCGATCGCCGGATATGCCTTACCTGTCGCCGTCCAACGCCTCGTCGTTCAACCCAACGAACTCGCCCGCGAACTTCCCTACATCCAACGCAGCATCGCCTTCACCCGCCAAGCCTTCAACCTCGATCGCATCGACGTGCGAACCTTCGACCCCGAAGGGCGCCTCAGTTGGGACGACATTCAAGCCAACCACCTCACCATCGACAACATCCGCCTCTGGGATAAGCGCCCCCTGCTGCTCACCAACCGCCAACTCCAGCAAATTCGCCTCTACTACCGCTTTCCCGACGCCGATATCGACCGCTACACCCTGCTCAAAGAATCCACCCGCCCCGGCGACCCACCCACGGAAAAACAACAGGTCATTATCGCCGCCCGCGAGTTAGACTACGCCTCCGTTCCCAGTGAAGCTCAAACCTGGATTAACGAGCATTTAGTCTACACCCACGGCTACGGCTTTACCCTCAGCCCCGTCAATACCGCCGGACCCGGAGGCTTACCGACTTACTACGTCAAAGATATCGGTCTCGACTCTCCCGCAGGCAATAACACCACCTTACGAACCTCCAGCGAACGGATTCGCGCCAGTATTCCCATCGGACATCCCCGGATTTACTACGGCACGATCGGCGATACTTTTGTCATGGCGCCGACGGAAGTCCCGGAATTCGACTATCCCAGTGGCGATGAAAACGTTTCCAATCATTATGACGGCGTGGGCGGCATTGCGATCGCCTCGCGCTGGCGTCAGTTGCTGTTTGCCAAATATTTGAACAGTTGGCAGATGGTCTTTACCCGCTATTTAACCCCGAATACCAAGTTATTATTCCGACGCAATATTACCGAACGCATTCGGGCGATCGCCCCCTTTTTAAAATTCGACAGCGATCCCTATTTAGCCGTTGCCAATACTCGGCTTTATAACAGTGAAGAGAGTTTGTCTTCTGCTCAAATTCAACAAAAAAATTATTTGTATTGGATCGTAGACGCTTACACCACCAGCGATCGCTATCCCTATTCCGATCCGGGTGCGGAAAACTTTAACTATATTCGTAATTCGGTTAAAGTCGTCGTCGATGCTTATAATGGCACCGTTAATTTTTACGTTGCCGACCCCGAAGATCCGATCGTCAAAACTTGGGAATCGATCTTTCCCAACCTGTTTAAATCCCTCAAGGCCATGCCGATTACCTTGCGAACCCACATTCGCTATCCGGTGGATTTTTTCTCCATTCAGTCGGAACGGTTGCTCACCTATCACATGACCGATCCCCAGGTCTTCTACAACCGGGAGGATCAATGGCGTGTCCCCCAAGAAATTTACGGGAACGAACCCCAAGCCCTGGAACCGTATTATTTAATCATGCGGTTTCCCAACGAACAATCGGAAGAATTTATTATCCTCCATCCGTTTACGCCGAAAGGTCGAAATAATTTAATTGCCTGGTTGGCGGGGCGATCGGATGGCACCGATTATGGCAAATTGCTGCTCTACCAATTCCCCAAACAAACCCTGGTTTATGGACCGGAACAAATCGAAGCGCGAATTAACCAAGACCCGGTGATTTCTCAGCAAATTTCTCTGTGGGATCGGCAAGGATCGCGAGCCATTCAAGGGAATTTATTGGTCATTCCCATCGAGCAATCTTTATTATATGTCGAACCGCTTTATTTAGAAGCCGAACAAAATAGCTTACCGATTTTAGCTCGGGTGATTGTCGCTTACGAAAACCGCATCGCTATGGCAGAAACGTTAGATAAAGCACTCCAGGCAATTTTTAATCCCGATCGCGAAACGACTCGCGAAACCACCCCGCCAATTTTAAGACCGCTCGATCGCCCGGACGTTCCTCTCGACGAACCATTATTACCTCTAGACTAGGGTAAATTGAGCGGTTAAATCACTCGGTAGCCATGAGGTAGAACCTTGAAAAATTTGGACTTGAGAATTCAAATTCAGCAGTTAATCACTCAAATCGATCGCGAGATCGAACAAATTCCCGAAGATGATTTAGAGCAAGTCTGCAACGTTCTCGAACCGCTTTATTACGATTTATATGCGTTTAGAGCGATCCTCGAAGCACAACAAAATCTCAAACCCGGGGATAGTCTGACTCGGGATGAAGCCTTACAATTTTTGCAATTGCTCTGACCGGAGCGAACCACCGTACCCGAGAAGGAGTTACTATTTTCCGTGTTGCTGGATTTGCGTTACAGTCGCGCGTTCTTACTCGACCTCCATGCGTTGGAGTCACCGGAGTTCGATCGCGTCTACGATTTTGTCTTCATTAAATTTTTGCAGTTCGATCGCCTCGGCGATCTGCCCAACCTGCACCAGCTCGGATCGAGTCCGATTTACTATTGGTTGGAGTTAGATGAATATTTAATTGCGATCGAAGTGATGGGGGAGTTGGTCAAATTTTTACGGATTATCCCCTTACCCAACCTCGACCAAGGATAAGAGACCGGGGGGAATCGGCAGTGGGGAATCGCTGCTACAATTCCCGCACGAGGGATCGGGACGGGGACGAGTCGAAAGATCTAAAGCGACGATAAAATAAACTCCTGAACTGTTTAGAACAACGGGAGATTCTGGCATTGCCTACACTCGGGGTCAACATCGACCACATCGCCACTATTCGTCAAGCACGGCGGACCGTAGAACCGGATCCGGTTGCGGCGGCTGTCTTAGCCGAACTCGCCGGGGCTGACGGGATTACGGTTCACCTGCGCGAAGACCGCCGCCACATTCAAGACCGAGACGTGCGTCTGTTGCGCCAAACCGTGCGATCGCACCTCAATCTCGAAATGGCGGCGACCGATGAAATGGTGGAAATCGCTTTAGAGATTAAACCGGACTACATCACCTTGGTTCCCGAAAAACGGGAGGAAGTGACTACGGAAGGCGGACTCGATATCGTCGGGGGACGCGATCGCCTCGCGAAGGTCGTCGCCACGTTACAATCGGCGGGGATTCCCGTGAGTCTGTTTATCGATGCCGAAACACCGCAAATCGAAGCTTCGGCGGCGGTCGGGGCTCAATTTATCGAACTGCATACGGGATCTTATGCGGAAGCGAAAACAGAGGCGGAACGGGAACGAGAACTGGCGATTTTAACGAAAGGCACTCGGGAGGCGATCGCCGCCGGATTGCGCGTCAATGCAGGTCACGGGTTGACCTATTGGAATGTTTACCCCGTCGCCTGTATTGAGGGGATGGAAGAACTCAATATCGGTCACACGATTATTTCCCGCGCTTCCCTCGTCGGCTTGGAACGGGCGGTCAGAGAGATGAAATTGGCCATGAGAGGGGAGTTGTAGGGGGATTTTAGATGGTTTGATTTTAGATTTTCGATCGCGCGAGTGAGGGAATCGGAAATGGTGGAAGAATCGGAACTCTCCCCACCGACTCCCCGTTGCTTAGTTTTGCCGCTTTCCCCTTCCCCTATCAAAAATCTAAAATCAAAATGTAGTACGATTTTTGCTTGGACCTTCGATCGAGTAATTGCAATGACGACTTATTCTTACGTACTGGCTAGCCAAAAATTTCTCTTAGAGGAAGAACCGTTAGAGGAAGTTTTAAAAGAACGGATGCGGGATTATCGAGAAAAAGAAAAAGAAATTGATTTTTGGGTCGTCAAACAGCCTGCTTTTCTCGAAGCCCCGGAAATGGCGCAGATTAAAGCCAAATGTCCTCAGCCTGCGGCGGCGATCGTCTCGACGAACCCCCAATTTATTACCTGGTTGAAATTACGGCTGGAGTATGTAGTGACCGGAGAATTTGAAGCGCCTTCCGATTCGATTCCCGATCCGTTAAAGTCTCTGGAAATGTCCCAAGCATGAGGACGATCGCCGCCGTCAAATTTCTGGGCAACGATTGGCAATAAGCGAGCGCTCGCTGGCGATCGTCGAGGGGGAAAAGGATCGATAAAGCGGCGTTTTGAAGTAGAGGCGTCGGATCGAACGTCTCTACCCTTCCTCGAACGTTCTTCAAGGTTTCTCAACAGTTCAAAACTCTCGATAAATTTTTGCCATGTTTGGGCTCGTAACAGGGATGGAGAGACAACCGCAATGGCTTCGTCCGTGGGGGGCGATCGCCCGATGGACGCTCCTCCTTTCACTTCTGGGAGGGGTGGGGGTGGTCTCGAAGGCGCGATCGCAGTCTTATCCGACCTGTCAGCCCCCCTTAAACGACGAATATCTCGTTTTAGTCGTCACCGAGGACGAAGGGACTCAAAATCGCGTCAGGGCGTTGTTAAACCCGCAAATGAACAGCACGGTTTGCAACTATTTAAACGATATCGTCACCCGCATTGGCGGTTTTGAAACCGTCGAACTGGCGAACCAGTGGGCGCAATATCTCGGTGAAAACTCGGGACTGTCTACCTTCGTCGCCAGTCCGCCGCCGCGCACCTCCGGGGGCAATCCCGTGACGCCGTCGGTGTCGTCTCCGGGGCGTTTCGATCCCAGACCCCTGAGCGAAGGATATGCGGTATTAGTGGATTATTTCAATAACCCGCAAGTGGCGGTGCAACTCAACCAGATTTTAAATCGGGATATCGGTTTGGTGTCTTACAACCAAAAGCCCTATCTGCTGGCAATGTGGACGGAAGAAGAAGGGGAAGCCAATCGCATTTTAAAACAGTTGGGCGATCGCGGCTTCTTCGTCTTAGTCGTAGACAGTCGCAACGTGTTCTTACTGCGCGGCGCACTCACCCTCAATTGAGGTTGCCATTGACTGTGGCGCGATCGCAGCTCGGGCCATTCCAGGTTCGGGGTTCGCCTTGTCGGTCGGGTCGAACGGCGAACCTCGAACGGCGAAATGGTGTCCCTCAATAGGTCAATGCGGCAACCCAAGAGATCAGCACGCCTAAAATCGCGCCGACGATCACCTGGAAAGGGGTATGTCCGAGCAACTCCTTCAAGCGAGCTTCGTTAAAATCTTGGTGTTCCTCAAAGATCTCCTCGACGATCTGATTGAGAATGCGCGCTTGTTTGCCTGCCGCCTGACGAACTCCCGCAGCATCGTACATGACAATCACCGCAAAAATAGTTGCCAGGGCAAACTCGGTGCTGTTCCAACCCACGGTTTGGCCGATCCCTGCAGCTAAAGCGGTCACTAACGCCGAATGAGCGCTAGGCATTCCGCCTGTTTCGACCAAGACTCGAAAATTGAGCTTGCGGTAGCGGATCGAGTGGATCGCCAGTTTAATAGCTTGAGCGATGATACAGGCGAGAGTCGCAACCAGCAGCACGCGGTTGTCAATGATATTGCCGAACTCCTGCATGGGTCACACCTTATTAATGACTGCGGGTAGTGATAAAATCCGCGATCGCGATCAGGGGAAGGGCAGCCGAGCCAAATGGCTCCAGTTCGGCTTTAGCTTCTCGAACCAGCTTTTGGGCTTGTTTCTGGGATTCTTCCAAGCCCCAAATGCTCGGATAAGTCGCTTTTTGCGCTTGCAAATCTTTTCCGGCAGTTTTGCCGAGCTGTTCCTGAGTTTGGGTGATGTCGAGAATGTCGTCGATAATCTGAAACGCCAAGCCGATGTTGCGCGCGTAACGGGAAAGCCGTTCGAGGTCGGTGTCGGAGGCTCCGGCGAGTACGGCGCCGCAGACGACGCAGGCTTCTAATAAGGCTCCGGTTTTATGGGTGTGAATGAAAGTGAGGGTTTCGACGTCGATATCGGGTTTGCCTTCGGAGTCGAGGTCTACCACCTGGCCGCCGACGAGTCCGGCAGCCCCGACGGCGCGGGCGAGATGGGCGATCGCCTTGACGACGCGATCGGCGCTCACCCCTCGGGTCTGTGCCGCCACATATTCAAACGCATAGGCCAACAAACCATCTCCGGCGAGAATGGCAATATCTTCCCCATACACCTTGTGATTGGTCAGTTTGCCCCGTCGGTAATCGTCGTTATCCATGGAGGGCAAGTCGTCGTGAATCAACGACATCGTATGAATCATTTCCAGGGCGCACGCCGTCGGCATGGCCATTTCTACCGTTCCTCCGGCCAACTCGCAGGTCGCTAGCCCTAAAATCGGACGCAGACGCTTGCCACCTGCCAGCAGGGAATAGCGCATCGCCTCGTAAATTTTTTCCGGATAGGTCACGGGTAAAGAGGCTTCTAAAGCGGCGTCAACCCGTGCTTTGCGATCGGCGAGATAGGTTGAAAGGTCAAATTGATATTCCTCAGAGGGGAAATCGGTTTCGTTGGTCAAGACCATCCCTTGCTGCTCCGTTTTGCTTGTGATGAACCTGCTGCACCACTGTTGTGGGCGCTGGAGGGAAAGTCAACCGATCGCGAACAGCGAACGCGCTCGGCTGCGAACCCCTTTAAAAATCTAACCCGATTGTGTCTTGCTCTTGCGTCGAATTCGGAATCGAACCCCCGGGAAAGGTGGCGTGAGTGTGTCTTCCTATTTTACGAGGAGGGGCGAAAAATTTTTCGCCGAGATCGCCCCTACCTCGCTTCAGCGCGATCGGTGAATTCAACAACGCCGTTTTCGTTTTCATCCGAGGCGAGGATCGCCTAGAGTTCTACCCCCAGGGTGCGGCAGTAACTCAGCACGGTGTTGTACATCAACATCGTCACCGTCATCGGTCCGACGCCTCCGGGCACCGGGGTGACGTACCCGGCAACGTTTTTCACCGAATCGAACAGCACGTCTCCGGTCAGGCGAGATTTACCGAAATAGTCGGTCACGCGGTTAATCCCGACATCGATGACTGCGGCCCCGGGTTTGACGGCAGACTCGTCGATCAATTCCGGACGACCGACGGCGACAATTAAAATATCGGCTTCGCGGGTCAATGCGGTTAAGTCCGGCGTGCGCGAGTGTGCCATCGTCACCGTGGCATCTCGGGCTAACAACATCAAGGAAATTGGCTTGCCGACTAAGATGCTGCGCCCGATAACCACGGCATGTTTGCCACGGATATCGATTTGATATTCTTCTAATAGGCGCATCACTCCGGCGGGGGTGCAACTGCGCAAACCGGGTTCGTCGCGCAGCAAGCGCCCGAGGTTGACCGGATGCAAGCCGTCGGCGTCTTTGTCGGGATCGATTTGATAAATCAGGGGGACGGGATCGAGACCTTCGGGAAGGGGTAGCTGCACTAAAATGCCGTCTACGCGATCGTCGCGATTGAGTTCGTCGATCGCCCGGTGCAGTTCCTCTTGAGGGGTATCGGCAGTAAAATGACGCCCGAATGAAGCCATGCCGAGTTTCTGGCACGCCCGTTCTTTGTTACGCACGTAAGCGGCACTGGCGGGGTTGTCGCCCACCATCAGCACGGCCAATCCGGGGGGACGGTCGGCGGTTTGCGTCAGTTGTTCGATGCGCGATCGCAGCTCTTGCTGGATTTTCTGAGCGAGGGCTTTTCCGTCTAAAATTCGAGCAGTATTGGACTCCATCGGCGGTTGCTTTCAGTAAACTGAGGACGAACGGCTCGAAACGAGATGCGGCTTCGGGCCGAGAGCGCTTTATTAGTCTCTCATAAGTCGTTATCCCTTGAGGACGAGGGGGACTGGCGTCGCTTCCGAGGGTCGCTGGCGCGATCGCCCTCACGCCCTCTATCGCCCTTGCACTCCCAGATTTTCCCCACTATGTCCGATCGCCGTTTCCCTTCGGGACCGAACCGTTATCTGTTGCTCTGTTCCCTGGCACTTGTGCTGGGGGCGATCGCCCCTCGCGCCAGCGCTTCCGTCCACGGTGCGAGGGGCGATCGCCTCTTTCAAAGCGGACTCGCACCCTTCGATCGCGGCGAGTTCGAGGCGGCGCCGACGACGTTTCAACCGATTTTGCAGGTGCGCGGCGATCGCCCGTCCCCGGAGGCGATCGCCCCTCAACTCGCCAATCTCGGCAGCATCGACGATGTTTTAAATCGGCTCTCCCCCGCCCTCAACACCTACCGACGGACCCTCGAAAGAGCTCGCGCGATCGGCGATTGGTCCGAAGTCGCCCAAACCCTCGACCGTCTCGGGGACCTTTATGTGGAATTCAAACAGTACGATCGCGCGTTGGAATCGTTCCAAGAAGCTCTCAAGCTCTTTCAACGACTCGGCGACCTGCACGCGATCGCCCGCGTCCAAAATCAAATCGGCAAACTCTACTTTAGTGCGGGAGACTACCTTCAATCCCTCGATTTTCTCCAACAATCCCTCGCCACTTTTCAACGGCTCGGCGATCTCGCCGGAGAAAGCATCGCCCTCGGCAATATTGCCCGGGTACTCGACCGTCAAAATAAAACGGAATTAGCCATTATTTTCTATAAAAAAGCGATTAATCTGACCGAAGATCTCCGCCAAACGTTTAGAGAAACTGCCGAAGGGTTTCCACCCTTACCCCTCGAACTCAAAGAAATCTATACGGGAAAAGTAGAAGATACCTACAAACAACTGTCCGAATTATTATTACAAAGCGATCGCGTTGTCGAAGCTCAAGAAGTCTTGGACTTACTCAAAATTCAAGAAATTGACAGCTATTTGAGAAGCGTGCGCGGCTCCGATCTCGACCCCAGACGCTTGCAACTGTTGCCCCAGGAAGAACAACTCGTCGCCGAATATACCCGCTTGCAAACGGAAGCTGTGGAATTGGGGAAAGAGTCGAGCCGTTTGCAAGCCATTCCCCCGGAAGAGCGCACGGCGACCCAACAGGAACGCCTCGATACGTTAGGGCAGTTGCAACAACAGTTAGGGGATAAGTTTCAAGCCTTTGTCAACCGTCCCGACGTGGTGGAAATCGAACGGCAATTGCGGCGGTCTTCTCCGGAAGACAGTTTGAAGTTGGCGTCGTTGCAACAGTTACAAGGGCGTTTGCAGGGTCTCGATCGCCCGGTGGCGATTTTATATCCCCTGGTTTTAGAAGACCGTTTGGAGTTGGTGTTGGTGACTCCCGACGGTCCCCCCTTGCATCGCACGGTGGCGGTCAGCCGCGAGGAGTTGAATGGGGAGATTGTCGAGTTTCGCAAGCTGTTGACGGATCCGAAACGACGGCGCCATCGCGAATGGGTGCAAGAGTCGGGGTATCGGTTGTACCAGTGGCTGCTCGCACCGATCGAAGCTGCGTTAGCCCGAGGGGGAGTGGAGACGATCCTCTACGCGCCGGACGGTCAGTTGCGCTACATTCCCCTGGGGGCGCTCTACGACGGCGATCGCTGGGCGATCGAACGCTTTGAGATCGATAATATTACGGCGATCGGCTTGACGCAGTTCGAGCAACCGAAAGCGGTGGAGGGGGGCGGGAGATCGCCCCATCGGGTCTTGGCAGGGGCGTTTAGCGAAGGAACTTATCGGATTTGGGTGGGCGATCGCGAATTTATCTTTTCGGGCCTGCCCTTCGCCGGGGCGGAAGTAGACAATGTCGCCTCGGCCATTCCCATGACGACGACCCTCTTCAACGATCGCTTCAGTCCGGAAGCGACGATCGCCCGGGCCGAAGATTATACAATTTTACATTTGGCGACTCATGCGGCGTTCGTCACCGGAGAACCGGAAGAGTCATTTATTTTATTCGGGAACGGCGATCGTGTCACCCTGCGCGATGTCGCCTTGTGGTCGTTACCGAACGTGGAATTGGTGGTCTTGAGCGCCTGTCAGACGGGAGTGGGCGGTGTTTTGGGCAACGGACAGGAAATTCTCGGTTTCGGGTACCAAATGCAGCAAACTGGGGCGGAAGCGACGATTTCTTCCCTGTGGTCCGTAGACGATCGCGGCACCCAATTGTTGATGGATGCGTTTTACGAACAACTGCAAACCCCCGGGGTCGGCAAAGGGCAGGCGTTACGCCAAGCCCAACTGTCTTTACTCGCCGACCCCCAATACAGCCATCCCTATCACTGGGCGTCTTTTATTTTAATTGGCAACGGCCTGGATTGAGCCGAGCGGGCGATTGCCCTCGATCGAAGCTTATAAAGATGTTGCAATTAACTGCAACGTCCCCAAACCCAACTCTTTGGAGGAGAGCGATCGCACTTCAAACAATCCCATCATGTCTTTGAGTTGCGGATTGCCCCGCGAGGAACCCGTCAACCCCATCGCAATCACCAAACCGCAATATCCCTTCGTCTGCTTGCAGCGCCGATCCCATTTTTGGCGGGCACTCATGTGGGTCGGGTCGTCTTGCTCGAACTCGCCGAATAAATATAAGGTATCGTCTTCGGTTTGGAGGATGCCCAAATCGTAGAGATCGCCTTCGAGGGGATCTTCACCGGGATTGAAGCCAATCCCTTTGACCCCGCCGGAATTTTGCAGGGTTTCGATCATGGTTTTGGCTTTCGGTCGCGAGGTTTGAATCAAAATAATCGGCAATCCTTCCCCTTTCGACTCTACAGCCGCCGATTGGTAGTAGTTGACCCCTTCGCGCAGGAGAGTCAGGGTATCCCAGGGAATGACGCCCAAACTCAAAAACGAGTTTTTGGGAACGAGATCGTCGCGTAAGATCGGTTGGTCTTCGTCTTCTTCGTCTTCGTCTTCGCTCACCACCATTTGGTAGAGGTCGGTTGCGATCTCGGGTAAAGTGCTGACCTTAATGGGTAAGGGATTATTTGGGCTCGGCGCGCCTTCCGGGAGGGGGATTTGATATTGAGCGCTGAGACTGGGGAACTGTCCCCGGGCGAATTGAACCCGGGACTCGCGGAAAAAGCGACCGAAGGCATCGAGGGCGACGAGAACGGCGAGGGCTTCTTCGTCGTAGAGAATCGATCGCATCCCTTCAAAGGGGTGCAAATTACCAAAGCGCGGCTCGATTTCGTCGGCGTCGAGGTCGCCCAAGTCGAAGCGTTCGTTTTCGTCGTCGTCGGTCTCGAAGGTGACGAACAGGCAATCTTGAGAGAGAAAGGCTTCTTCGAGTAATTCGGTCGATTCGTGTTCGATCGCGCGCTGGCGGAACCGTTGTAGGGATTCGAGGGAACGATAAAAGAGAATGCCGTAGTCGAGTCCGAGCATCCCCATGGTGCAAGCATAAAGGGTGTCGAGGTCCCACGCGCCCAGTTCGATCGCCAGGATCTGATGGTCGCCGAGTAATTCCCACGGGGCCAAGTCCCACAGATCGCGGGCTTTGTCTAGCAGCGCGTCGGCGTATTGGGGCGGTAAATTGGGCGGTTTGGTTTCGATCGCCTCTTGAAAGCCCTGGAAAATTTCGTCGATTAAGGGCAAATCGGGAACGTATTCGATGGCGATATCCAGGTCTTGCAGGACGCCACGCAAGAAAAATTGGATTTCTCGGTCTTTGACGACAATTTTCTGCGGTCGGGCCGGGTGGGCCGGACTGTGGGGATGTTCGATCGCGCGCAGTAAGGTTCGCACGATCGCCTGATGTCCCGTTTCTGGGGTGACGACATCCATCGCGCGGACGATTCCCTGGGATCCGTCCACCCACAAAATACAATCGCCTCCCGATTCCGGTTCTAAATCGATTTGACTGTCCGAACCGATGGGTAAGGGGTGGGTCAAGGTACGGCGATCGCCTTCCCACACACTCGGAATCTGCGGGAGTTTTTGCAAACGGCGACGAGTGGAGCGATTCAAAGCGGTCATAGGCTATGCCAATTGAGTGGAGGTCAGCAAGGGGGGAAAGCGCTAAATCGAAACGGCGATTGATTTGACAAACGACTTGAAACACTCTATCTCATTGTCTCACACCAATGGATTCAGCGACGCTTTTGGGGGGAGGGATCCGTTTTTTCTGGGGAATGGGCGGCGATCGCCGCGCGAGCGATCGGCAACACTCGTTACAATGGAACCACTCAAACTCCAATCAATCGTGTTTTCAAATTGCCACCAGGAGAAAACGAGATGACGCAAGCGACTGAATCCCAAAAACGCGGAATTATTTTAACGGATGCCGCCCTCAAACAAATCCTCGCTTTACAAGAAAAACAAGGAAAAAATCTCTGCTTGCGGGTCGGCGTCCGTCAGGGCGGCTGTTCCGGGATGTCATATACCATGGATTTTGACGATATCGCCAATGCCCGCGAAAATGACGAAATCTTCGACTACGACGGCTTTAAGGTCCTGTGCGATCGCAAAAGTTTGCTGTACGTTTACGGGATGGCTCTCGATTACAGCGATGCCCTGATTGGCGGCGGATTTCAGTTTACCAACCCCAACGCCACCCAGACTTGCGGTTGCGGTAAGTCTTTCTCGGCTTGAGGGTAACCCCTTCTCTGGGCGAAGCGGAAGCCGCGCGATCGCGTGGCTTCTCGCTTTTGGTGTTGCCGTGCCATTAGAGGCGGTAAACTTCAAGATCGGCGAACCTTCGTTTTCAGCCGATCCCCTCGGCTGGAGGGACGGAGTTTGCCGAGTTCGCAGTTTAACCATCGCCTCTAATGGCTCGAATGCTTATGACATCAACCCCAGAAGAATTGTTCAATCAAGGCGTCGAACGCTACAAAGCCGGGGAATCTCCGGACACCCTCATCCCCCTGTTTGAGGAGATTTGCGATCGCGCCCCCAAAAACAGTCCGGCGTTGGCTTCCCTCGCTTGGCTCTATCTGTTGAAAGACCGCCCGAAATCGGCGACCAAAGTCGCTCAGAAGGCGGTTAAACTCAACCCTCAAGATCCTCAAGCTCGGATCAATCTCGCCCTCGCCATGCTCGATAGTGGCAAAAAAGGGGTCCGCGACCACATCGAAATGGCGCAACAGTTGATGATGGCGGCGGACGAATTGCGCGACGAAGTTAAAGAAAATGTCGAGGAGGGCTTGACGCGCAAACCGGATTGGAAGAGTTTGCAACGGGTGAAAACTTGGTTGTTTGAGTAAGTCGCCCTCTCGGTGAGCTTCCCCGAGTCTCCCGCCGTTTTGTTCGGCGGGTGGTCTTCCCTTGATGCGATCGCGCCGATCGATCGCGGCGCTCCATTTTAAGTATAAATTGCAGGTATTTCCAAAAATTAACGGCGACAGAGGCGATCGCCCTTCCCGATCCTGTGGGGCGAAGATGTTACAACAGAAAAATTAAAGGAGTTCGAGATCGTCGCCCTCGTCGGTGGCGATCGCTTCCTCTCTACAGGATCTCAAAACGCCTATGAATACCCAGATAATCCCTCCACCCTTACCCCAAGAATGGAAAGCGGAATCGGTTGACAATGATTCCCGGTGGTTGGAATCGATTATTAAAAATACAGCCCCTTTTTCCGATGCCTGGATTAAAGCGCGGATCGTTCAACTGACCTATCCGCCACCGCCGAACTACCACAATCCTAGCGGGGAATTTGAGGCTAAATTTCCCTATCTCGCCTTATCTTCGACCGCCAAAGTTTTAGAAAAGCTGCACGATTTATGTCCCGATCGCACCGTCTATTCTTTCTTCGATCGCCAAGTGGACGAAGCCTACATCACCCGCGCGTTGTTTGCTTGGGACAACCACAAATTTACTCAAAGTATCGGTCGCAACTTTGAGGTGTTTCAAGACCGCACCCACCCTAATGTTTTTCTCGTCACCAGTACCGCCACCCCTTCCCTCGACGCCGATCGCGAGTTACCCGATCCCGGACGGTTTCGCCCCCTGTTCAACGTAGACGAACTCGGGGCGATCGTCGCCGAACGCGGGTGCGAACAACTGACGTTACGGACCCACGGTTACGCCACCCCACCGAAGATCTTTTATCCCTTATTCTCTCAGGAAGCGGATGCCCTCACCGCCGACGATGGGATCTCGGGCGATACGCGCGATCGCTCGCGAAGCGATCGCGCCTTAAACCCCAATCAATTTTATATCGGCTACCATTGGCCGAGCGAACAACCGATTACCAGTGCGGGATTGTGGACTGATTTCAGCCAACACCGGGGGATTTTATGGAAATTTACCTTTGTTTTGGGCGGGTTTGCCGGAATTCTCGGCACTCTCATCTGGATCCTGCTTAAAGGGTTTGCTTTACCCATTCTCTCCGTGGGTCACGCGATTCCGGGAATCGCGCAATTGTGGGAATGGCTGAAGTTTGGCGAAACCGCTAAGGTGGCGGCGACTTGGTATTGGATCGTCCCGACCTTGTTTTTGTTCTGGATCGTGATGATGCACGGTTTTCGCATTTTGGTGTACCAGCGCGATTTATACCGGGCGATTCACTACGGGGCGCCGGATTTGGCCGAATTTTTTTGGCGGTTGGATGCGGCGATCGCCCAAATGGAAGTCGAAGGGGAGGGGAGTCCCAACCGCTTGCCTTCGATCCGGGTCAACGCGATCGGACATAGCATGGGCGCCTGTTTGTTGGTCAATACCCTGCGAATTCTCTCCGATCGCTTCGGGAAGGACGATCTCGACGTCGAGATCGGCGCGCAGTTGGACCGAGACGATTTGGAAGCGTCTTATATCGGGCAATATCTACTTTTAGATAAGTTAGTGTTAGCTTCGCCGGATATTCCCTTGGAGTTTCTGCGCGAAGGTCGCAATAACTACGTGCGTTCGGCAATGCGCCGTTGTCGTCAGATTTATCTGATGTCGAGCGATCGCGATGCGGTGTTGCGCTACATGCCGACTTTGGGCAATTGGTTTATCGAACCGAGTATCGAAATGTCCGGCTATCGCCTGGGTAATGTGTTTCTACAACGGCAAAACCCGGAGGATCCCAATAGTCGGTACGTCCCGAAAATCCGCAACATGTTTGAATGGCAAGAAGCGGTGATTCCGACGAGTGCTTACGATTTATTCCGCCGTTTTAACTATCTCGATTGTTCGGAAATGGAGGCGGTCAATGGCATTCGGGCCCCACTGACCCACTGGTCCGGTCCGGCGATCGACGTAGGCAATATGACCCTGTTCGTGTTGCGTTCTTTACCCCTGTCGTTGGGATCGAAACTGCCGAAATTCGACCTTCACGGCGGTTATTTTTCCACGGATACGCTGACCTTTCGGATTATCCGCTTGTTGCTCGCGAGTGAAACAGACTTGCCAGAAGAGTTACAAGATCGAATCCGGGAGGCGATCGCGGGCAGTCCCATCCGCTTTTTACCCAGCGATTCGAGGTTGCGATAAATCGCGATCGAGACCATAGGATCTATACACAACCTCCCTCAAGTCTCATGCATTTTGTATAATCCTCTCCGGAATGATGGGTAACCCAAGTAGGGACATGGCAATGCCGTGTCCCTACAACCGATTAATTACGGAAACACAGTAAACGGAAAAAAATTACCGCCAATCCCCCTGCACCGTAAACGCCGCCCAAAAATAGGGAGAATGCCAAGTTGGAGATTGCAACATCTCCAACTGCGCCGCCCTCAACGCCACCACCGGATTGAGCTGCTCCTCTAACATCTTTTGATAAAACTTCGCCATCAAGCGAGAAGTCGCCACATCATTAACCTTCCACAAACTCACCACCACCCGTCTCGCCCCCGCATACATAAAGCCCCGGGTCAACCCCACCAAACCCTCACCCCCAACCTCTTCTCCCAAACCCGTCTCACACGCACTCAACACCACCAACTCCGCAGGTAAATTCAAATTAAAAATATCGTGGAGGCGCAAAAAGCCATTTTCCGGCTCCCCCGACTCCTCAAACAACGACAAAACCAGCCCCGACAACTCCGGACTCTCCTCATTGAGCAAACCGTGAGTCGCCAAATGCACGATTTGGTAATCCGCCAAATCCGCACGGCTCATTAACTCCCGTTCCGCCTCAAAATCCAACGCCTGCAAGCCTTGACCCTCCGGAACCAACGCCAAAATCGCCTCCGCCTCCTCGCGAGTATAAGGCAAGCGACTGAGACTCGTCCCCTCGCCAATACCGAGCAAAGAACGTTCCAAACTGCGATCTTGAAGACCATCCGCCCCGTGATGGTGCGCCGTCACTTCCTTAAAACGGGGGTCATTTTCCTCAAACACCGGGTCCGCTAAAACCGCCAGCATCTTATTGCCTGGAGAACGATTCCCCAAAGTGCGCCGCGAAATCGCCACCGTCGAAGCCGAAGACAGGGTCACAATCTCGTGTTGCACCAGCAACGGCGTATAACCTAAAAGATTATCGTTAGTTTCTGGCGCATTGGGAACGGGTAATGCCGCAAACGGAACGTACTGCAACGCCCCATCTCCCACCACCAATAAGCGCTTATTCCCCAATTGAGCCGCCACCGGACCCAACACCAGTTGACTCAACTGCAACGCCAGTTCCCGACTCGGTGCGGAAGGAGATTGTAATTGCTCGTAAAACTGTCGAGCCAGGGCATGAATGAAAATTGCTGAAGGTAACTCGTAGCTGGTCATGCTATCTTTCGTAACTGCCCAAACATAACTGCGTTCTTCGCCGAGGGAATACTGTAAAAGCACAGTCTCCTCATCGAGGACTTGTTGCTGCATTTCTGAGAGAGTTAACGGTTCGGGATACTTGAGGTCGGCATAGCGAGGGCTATTGATGCGAATTTGAGCTTCGAGTCGGTCGAGTTGAGCGAGCAACCCTTGAGATTGTGCCTCGATTTCATCCATTTCGCTTTGGCTGTATTGACTGCTCGCCAGTTGATGGCGACGATGTTCGAGGGCATTGATTTGTTGGAGTAAGTTGCGTTCTCGTTCTAACAGTTCCGGGTCAACCCCAGAGCGAATATCGGCATTAGCTTCGGCGAGCAGTTCGAGCAAACTACGAGCGCGAGCGCGTTCGCTAATGTGGAGGGCTTGAGCGTCGTAACCTTGATTGGGATTTTGTCGATGCAACTGCATCAACAGGTCGATGTATAACTTGTAAAAACCTTGAACCGTAGCGAAGTAGGAAGTGCGAAGTTCTTGAGAGCCAATTTTACTGCGGAGGTCTTCGACAATTTCAATCGAAGCTTGGATTTGAGAGACAGCCTTCTCGAAATTGCCTCGGTCGCGTTCTAAGGAGGCAAGGTTGGAAAGGGTAGTGGCTTCCATGCTTCTATTCTCTACAGCTCGGGAGAGGGGCAAGGCTTGGTTGTAGTAGTCCAATGCTTGCTGTTGTTCTCCTAGGTCGGAGTAGACAGCGCCAATGTTGTTAAGGGTAGTGGCTTCCATGCTTCTATTCTCTACAGCTCGGGAGAGGGGCAAGGCTTGGTTGTAGTAGTCCAATGCCTGCTGCTTTTTTCCTAGGGTGTCGTAGAGATACCCAATGTTGTTGAGGGTCGCGCCTTCTCCCCCTCTATCCCCGACGGCTCGGAGGAGGGGCAAGGCTTGGTTGAAGTAGTCCAATGCTTGCTGCTTTTCTCCTAGGTCGGAGTAGACAGAGCCAATGTTGTTGAGAGTTGCGGCTTCTCTCCCTCTACTCCCTACGGCTTGAAAGAGGGGCAAGGCTTGGTAGAGGTAGTCCAATGCCTGCTGTTTTTCTCCTAGGGTGTTGTATACACCGCTAATGCCAGTGAGGGTCGCGGCTTCTCCCCCTCTATCCCCGACGGATTGAAAGATAGGCAAGGCTTGGTTGAAGTAGTCCAATGCTTGTTGTTTTTCTCCTAGGTTGGAGTAGACAGAACCAATGGCAGTGAGAGTTTGGGCTTCTCCCTCTCTATCTCCTATGGCTTGAAAGATAGGCAAGGCTTGGTTGTAGTACTCCAATGCTTGCTGCTTTTCTCCTAGGTTGGAGTAGACAGAACCAATGGCAGTGAGAGTTTGGGCTTCTCCCTCTCTATCTCCTATGGCTTGAAAGATAGGCAAGGCTTGGTTGTAGTAGTCCAATGCCTGCTGTTTTTCTCCTAGGTCGGAGTAGACAGCGCCAATGCCAGTGAGAGTCGTGGCTTCTCCCTGTCTATCCCCTACGGCTCGGGAAAGGGGCAAGGCTTGGTTGTAGTA
>NZ_JAEOXH010000001.1:2758706-2921779 GCF_016632315.1 Oxynema mangrovii CENA135
CGATCTGTTGCATGATTAGGGGAAATCCCCCCAACCCCCCTTAAGAAAGGGGGGCTTTCGATAAACAGGGTTAAATTTTTAACCGCAATAAGGTTCCTGGGGTGACGGGATTCTCGATTTTTGCTGCCGCGACTATGCCATCGCGGGATAAGACCCGTACTTGTCCCGACCCGTCAACGGCTGTAAAAATCGTGCCTGTTTCGACTTTTCGCAAATCTACGCTGCCCAACCACAGCCGAGCTTCGCCACGGCTCACTTGAGTGACGACGGCTTGGGCTGGAGTTTGGGGATTGTCGATGAAGTAAGGAGGACTGGAATCGTAGGGACTGCCGGGTTTGATTTCGTAACGCGGATTTTGATTGAAACCTTTGGGGATTTCGAGGACGATGTCTTGGAAAAGCTCCTCAACATCGGGCTGTTCTCTCCAGAGATAATAGGTCAAAATGTAGGTAAACAATCCGGCATGAAAACCGTTGATGACTGCTTCTCTGGCTAATTGGTCGGGGGCGGTCGCGGCTAAGACGACGCCTTTGGCGACGCCGCGACGATAGCCGTTGACAAATTCCGATGGCGACATCTGCAATCGGGACAACCACTGTTGCTGATAGGTCTTTTCATCGCTCGATACGAGGATGTTACTGCCGCCACTGCGGGAGCGCACTCTCGCTTCTCTCGTTGCGCCTCCCGCAAAGCAGCTATCTAAAACGACCGTGACATTTTCGGTTTTGAGGGCCGACATTAACAGGAATAGGGTATGACCCATAATATCTTGCACGGAGCCGCCTTGTTCGGGATAACCCGCAGGTAACTGACTGTCCACGGGGACAAAGGTGCCGTTTAATTCTCGGCGGCGTTCCGGTTCGGAGAGGATGGGGTTGGGGTCGGCGATGCGCGAACCATGTCCGGAATAGTGGTAAACAACAACGTCGCCGGGTCGAGCTTGTTTGATTAAATGCTCTTCAAAGGCAGTTAAGATCCCGGTGCGTGTCGCTTCACGATCGCCCACCACTAAGATATCTTTGGGGTTGAAGCCAAAGCGGTGTATTAACAGGTGACGTTGCAAGTCTACGTCGTTGAGACAGCCTTCGAGGGGTTGGTCGGGATATTGATTAATCCCGACGAGGAGGGCTAATTTACGCGGGGTACTTTGCGCGAGGACTTGGCCGTAGCGACGAGCCTGATGTTGAAATAAGGCACAGTTGAAGCCTAAAGACCCTAGGCTTAACCCTGCGAATTTGAGGAATTGACGGCGATTGAAAGGAGTCATGGGCAGTTAACTGGAGACTAAGGTAGAAGTTTGGCACCTCAGCCAGGTAGATGACGGATGATGAGGATCTATTCAGTTTTATCTAAGCTACTCGATGAATTGGGGAATGTCGAGGGGAATGTCGAGGGGAATGTTGACGTGAGCTGAAGGGGTTGGGGGGTTAAATATAGGGTGGCTCGCGGCAATGGATGAGGGAGAATCGCTCTCATTCCTTCCTAAGAAAGTAAGAATGGGGGACTTGAGGAAACGGTTCGTGATGTAGCCGACTCACGTTATTTATTTCCGGTCGAAATGGTTCGAGGGGAAGGCCGATCGCCAAACGATCGCCAAAAGTGCAGTACAAAATACTGACAAACAAAGAACAAAATACAGACAATTTTTACGAACCTATGTCATTACATGTGTAGTGAAATTTTTGAAATTGGTTCGGGATGTGGTATTTTATTTTAAATTGCTATAGTTGTATCTAATTCCAGCAATTTTCAAGGATTCCGAAATCGCCCCAGCGCGGCAAACCCTAGAAATTAGAGGCATTGAAGGCGATCGCCCTTCCGGAACTCCTCTGGGGAAGCCGACGGAAAAGCCCCCCTCTCGCGACACGAATTTTTTTCCCGGTTGTTAGGGGCGATCGCGCCGTTCGATCTCACGCAATTTTAGCTCGATCTGCAGCTCGATCTACAGTTCAATCTAAATTTAATTCCGGCATTGTTTTCTTCCAGGGCAACCCCTGATTGATCGCGTCAATTTGCATCTGTTCCATCGCGTTGACCTCCTTGAGATAGGGGCGTAGGATGTGGTCGAGACGGGCGTTATAAAAGCGGTGGAGACTGTGATTTCCGGTAGCGGGGAAACCGCGCCGTTTTTTATGCTGACCCCCGGCGCCCGGGTCGAAACTTTGAATGCCGCGATCGATCGCCCAGGCGATCGGGGTGTAATAACAGGCGTCGAAATGGAGACAGTCGATCTCGCGATCGCAGCCCCAATAGCGCCCGTAGAGGCGATCGCCCTTGGTCAGACAAAAAGACATGGCGATCGGGTCGCGCGGGTCGTTCTCGTCGTAAGCGGCCACCAAGAGCACCCGATGGCGAAAATTGTGGTACAGCTGCTCGAAAAACAGCTTATTCAGATATTTACTCCCCCACCAACCGAAGCGATCGCAGTGGTCGCTATAAAAGCGGTACATGCGCGAAAATAAAACATGGGGAATATCATCGCCGTGGAGCGTTTTCACCTCAATCCCCGCTTTGCGAACTGCCTTGCGTTCCCGCTTAATATTGCGGCGCTGATTGGCATTAAATGCCTGTAAATAGTCGTCAAAACTGCTAAATCCGCGATTTTGCCAAATATAACTGTGATGCAACCAGGGGGTGAAGCCGAACTTTTCGAGGGTGGGTCGCCAGTCCGGATCGACATAAAGGAAATTGCAACAAGAAATCTGGTGGCGATCGCAGAAGCGATCGATCGCGTTGACCATCACCCCGGTCAAATGCTCCTCATCCTCCCCCGGAGCGATTAAAAAACGATATCCCGTCGCCGGAGTCACCGGACTCATCCCCAGTAATTTCGGGTAGTAGTCGATGCCGAGACGGTGAGCCAAATCCGCCCACTGGTGGTCGAAGACAAACTCGCCGTAACTGTGACCCTTGAGATATAACGGCGCTGCCGCCACCAACTCGCGATCGCGCCAGAGTGTCAAATGGTTCGGCAGCCAGCCACTTTTGGCCGTAATGCTGCCGGAGGCTTCCATGTTGTGCAGCCAATCCCATTCAAAAAACGGCGTTTTCAACGGTTGCGCCAAAGCATCCCACTGTTGCTGGGGGACGTTGCCAATTTGGTCGAGCCAACGGACGGAAAGAGGGGCGATCGGTTCCACCATGAGACGAGTGTAAAGGTAGAGCGTGTCAAATTGTTTCTTATTTTAGGGATTTTTAGCGATCTCCGCCGCGATCGTCCCCAGACGGCTATTCGGTCTTCCGTTTGAGGCGATAGTGTAGAAACAATTCCCCCTCAACCTGTCGTACGTCGAGCAACTCCAGCCGTTTCGCCTCCGTCGCGAGCAATCCTTCCCCGTCCACTGGGGTCGGCGCCGCCATCCCGCCGACGAGTAAGGGGCAAACGGTGAGCCAGAGTTCGTCCAAAACATCCGCACTGAGGAGAGAACCGACCAATTGACCGCCGCCGAGGACGGCAAGACGTTCGATTCCCAACTCCGCCATTGCTGCCAGGGCGATCGCCCAATCGATCTCGCGATCGCTGCCTTCGGCGACCAAGAGGCGATCGAACCCGGGGCGATCGCGCCACAAGGTCGCCCCCGCTTGAGTGGAGACCAACCATCGCGGAATGGGCTGTTGGAAAAAGGGTAAATCCGGGTCGATCTTGCCACTGCCGGAGGCGACGATCTGCACGGGTTGGGGTGGTTTCCCCCGGGATTGGCGTTCGTCGAGTAAATCCGGGTCGAGTACCCGCATCGCCGTTCCTCCCGTTCGCAAGGTTCCGGCGCCGCCTAAGACTGCATCCGCCAGGGCCACTTGCCGTTCTAGATGGGCTTTGTCGTGAGGCGACCCGAACAGGACGGGCGATCGTCTGGCGTCGGCGATTTTACCGTCGGCACTCATGGCTAAAACAACGGTGGTGTGGGGACGTTTGGGGTGGGGTTGGCAGGTCATGGAAAGGCGGTAGGGGAAGGATTGTATAGAAATCAAATGATAGAGGTCAAAGCGGCGATCGCGATCGATCGCGATCGCCCCCGACTGAGATCCGCACGGCGATCGCCTGTTGCTCGTTTTCAAGTTATTGTATCGAACCTGTCTCCAGCCCCAACGATCGCCCGAACTCGCTAAAATACACTCGATTCACAACTCGATTGACAACAACAGGGAAGGAACCGACCATGGCACGAGATCCGGAAAAAGACACGATCCGACTGGGACAGTTTTTAAAGTATATAGCGATCGCCGGCACCGGGGGACAGGCGAAACTGATGATTCAAGGTGGAGAAGTCTCGGTCAACGGGGCGATCGAAACCCGGCGGGGTCGTCAACTTCACCACGGCGATGTTGTGACCGTCGGAACCCAAAGCTTTACCGTCGATTTAGAGGCTTTGTAAGTGCTTGCCAGTGCTTCTAAGTGCTTGCCAGTGCTTCGGCCAAGTTAACCGGGGGACGAACGCACCGCCTTGACCGGAAGGGTAATTTTAAATTCGGTCCGTCCCGGTTGCGCCGAGGTACATTCCAACTGTCCGCCGTGTCCTTCCGCCACGATTTGATAACAGGTGGACAAACTCAACCCCATCCCTTTTCCGACGGGTTTCGTCGTGAAAAAGGGATTGAATAATTGGTTTAAATATTGTTCGGGAATTCCCGGACCGTTATCGGCGATCGCAATTTCAATCCAGCCATTGTTTAACTGATTCGCCGTAATCTCAATTTTCGGCTCTTCCGCGATCGCTTCCCCGTTCTTTTTCAAGTTGTTTTCTAAGTGATTTTCTAAGTGTTTATATTTCTCCTGCAACGCATCGATCGCGTTCGTCAAGATATTCAAAAACACTTGATTGAGTTGACTGGGATAGCATTCTATTTTAGGAATTTCATCGTATTTCTTAATTACTTGAATATCCGGCAAGCCTTCGCCTAAATGCAAGCGACTTTGTAAAATCACTAACGTACTGTCCAACCCCTCATAAATATCGGCTTGGTTGAACTCCGAGCGATCGAGTTGAGAAAAGTCGCGCAAACTGGATACAATTTGACGAATTCGGCGGGTTCCATTTTTCATCGAATCGAGTAACTTCGGCAAATCTTCCCGAATAAAGTCTAAATCTTCTTGTTTTTCCTCCCAATCTTCCCCGGGGCGATCGACCAACTCAATCAACTCGCGCGCGTAATCTTCCACGTGATCTAAATTGCCGTGAATGAAACTGACCGGATTGTTAATTTCGTGAGCAATTCCGGCGACCAACTGACCCAAACTCGACATTTTCTCCGATTGAATTAACTTCGCCTGAGTTTGCTTTAACTCAAGGAGCGATCGCTCTAAAGCTGCTGCCTTTTCTCGTTCGCTTTCCGAGAGACGGCGCAAAGTTTCCAAATGACATAACTGAACTTGAGTGCGGATGCGCGCCAGCAATTCTGCTTTCGCAATCGGTTTGCTCAAATAATCGTTAGCGCCGGATTCCAAACCCATGACCACATCCGCCAGGCGATCTTTAGCGGTGAGCATAATAATCGGTAATTCGTCGAGACTGTAGCGTTCGCGAATTTGCTGACACACTTGATATCCGGTCATGCGCGGCATCATGACATCGAGTAAGATTAAATCGGGTTTAAACGAAGTCGCGAGCAATTCTAAGGCTTGAACCCCGTTAGAGGCGATCGCCAATTCGCACTCGTATAACGACAAATAATTGACCAGAACCTGACAGTTAATCGGTTCGTCATCGACGATCAAAATCTTCAAATCCCGACCGTCAAACTCGATTTCCGAGGGATGCGAGGGGTCGGACAGTTCCGCCGGAACGAGAGCATCACTCGTAGAAGTGGCGGCGACGGGGCGATCGCGATCGCCCCAGATCGGCGCCGCCAACACCGCCGGAGTCGAACCGTCGCGACTGGCAGGTAAGGTAAAGGTAAAGGTAGAGCCGACCCCAATTTGGGACTCTACCGCAATCCGACCGCCGTGGAGTTCCACCAGTTGCTTGGTGACCGCCAATCCCAACCCGGTTCCGCCGTATTCCCGGGCGGTGGACCCGTCCGCTTGCTCGAAGGATTCAAAAATCCGGTCTAATTTATCCGCCTCGATGCCAATTCCGGTATCGCGAATGGCGATTTCGACGGTTTCGGGATCCGAAGGATCCGGCGATCGCGCGCTGACGACGATCTTACCCGCGTCGGTGAATTTAATCGCATTACCAATCAAGTTATAAAAAATCTGTTGCAAGCGGTTTTCATCCGCCGCCACCGGGGGCAAGTTTTCGGGGAAATCGGCGACCAATTTTAACGGTTTGGCGCCAATTAAGGGGCGGATGAGAACGAACACGACCTCGACTAATTCGCGCAAGGCGATCGATCGCACTTGTAATTGCAAGTTGTTATGTTTGAGTTTGGCAAAATCGAGGATGTCGTTGACTAAAGTCGCCAGTCGCCGACCGGAGGCGACGATCGTTTCTAAGTTGCGCCGAGTCGCTTCGGGGAGTTCTCCGGTGGCGCCGTCGAGGAGGGATTGAGTAATGCCGATGATGCCATTTAGGGGGGTGCGCAGTTCGTGAGAGGTGTTGGCGAGAAATTCGTCTTTGAGTTTGTCGAGTTGCTGTAACGACCGATTCGCTTGTTTGAGGGCGCTTTCGCTCTCGCGCAAGGCTGCGGTTGCGCGTTCTACGGCGGTTTTGAGGCGCATGGGGGTGCTGACGAGGACGAAAGTGAGAGATCCGGCCACCAGGGCTAACAAGCCGCCTCCGAGCCATAAATTGCGGGAGATCGGGGCGTTCTCGGGCCATCCGCCGATCGGAACGGCGGCTAATTGCCACGAGCCGTTCGGCAGGGTGACGTTTAAAATGACTGGGGAGCGATCGAAGATCTGCGGATTGCCGAAAAAGACCTCGCCTTCGGCCCCGCGTCCATCTTTTCCGCGCAGGCTGTAGAGCAGTTGCTCGTCCCATTTGAGTAGTCCGGCTTCTCTAAATAAGATATCGCGATCGATGCCGATACTGACCATTCCCCAATAGGGACCGCTTTCGGGAGGGGCGCCGGGTGGCGTCAGGAAAATGGGGGTGCGGGTGATGAATGCCATGCCTCCTTTGACGAGTTGGACCGGCCCGGCGAGGACGGTGGATCGGGTGGCGATCGCCCGCTCGAATGCCTCTCTCTCTTCGGGGACGTTCATCGGATCGAAGCCGAGAGCTTCTTCTTGTCCTTTCAAGGGATAGAGATGGGTGGCGATGCTATTTTTAAAGAGCGCGGCGCTGGGAATCCCAGGACTTCGAGCGACCAAAACCCGCGCCAGTTCTTCAAAGGTGGGTTGGTCGATCTCGGGGTTGACCGTGCTGACGTAGGTGACGATCCCCCGGCTGAGAAAAATACGCTGGTTGAGTTCGCCTTCGAGACTGGCCCTCAAGGCGCTCAAGCGATTGAGAACGTCGGTGCGACTCCGTTGGATGAAGCGTTTTTGCTCCGATCGCTCTAACAGCGCTACGGCACTGAGAACGATGGCAACGGCACAACAAGCGGCAAGTGGGGGTAAAGTTCGGTTGGGAAAACGCGCCATAAGTTAAATCGAGCAGTCCAAGTTAGGGTTCCCAGCTTGCAGATGCCAGTTGACAGGTTCTACACAATAGTTAAGTAGTAGAGTTATGCTAACGAACAAGCAATGGCCACAGATGTTTGGGTGACTTCCTCCTCTAACTCCAATTCGCGATCGACCCATTTTCGGCGAAAAGTTAAGCGCTTAGAACGGGATATTTTACGCATGGGCGCCTTAGTCGAGCAATCTTGCCGTCTGAGTCATCAAGCCCTCTTTTACCGCGACTTATCCTCAGCTCAAGCCATTGCTTTGCTCGACAAACAAATCGATCGCTTCTACAAAGAAATTGAATCGGATTGCGTCGTCTTAATGACGTTGCAAGCTCCTGCGGCGATCGACTCTCGCCTGATCGGCGCCTTCATGCAACTGGTCAGAGATTTAGAACGCATTGGCGATTACGCCCAAGATATTGCCGAACTCGCCGTCAAACTCTTCCCCTATCCGACTCACGAATGTATGCTTCAAATTGAGGAAATGGCCCATCAAGTGCAGGCAATGTTAGCCGCCAGTCTCGTTGCTTTAGCGGATTTGGACGCCGAAAGTGGGAAGCGCATCAAAGAACTCGATACGATTGTCGATGAGGCTTACGATCGCCTTTACGACCGCCTCGCCCATCAACGAGATGTCAAAGGTGTTGTAGAACCTCTGTTATTATTAGCTTTGGTGATTCGCCATCTCGAACGCATGGCCGATCACGCGACCAATATCGGCCAGCGCGTCGCCTATATTGTCAACGGTCATCGGTGATCCCCGTTTGACTCGATCTCGATCGCTTGCACCGTCGATTGGCTCGAATGGCGATCGGCGATGGCGTTCGGTTGGCCGAAATTCTGTTTGACTGTGGCGTGGTTACAACTTCCCCTCTCAAACAACTTTTATTCTAATTTTTCAACCCTTCCTCAAAAGATAAATCTCTTCAAAATATTTTGAACAAGAGTTGCGACACCATAACGCTCTCGCCAACTTTCACGGCTTTAAAAATGCGTCCACCCCCCATGAACCCGTCAATTCTCTAGGAGAAACCCGGCGCTCTCCCGTTCTCATCGAGCATCTCTGCTACAACTTTACTAGGCGATCTCTTGAATGGTTCCGACTTTAACCCCTATTTTTCTAACTTTTTAAGTCGATCGATTCTCCCCCATCTGACCCCCGTAAAATCACAGTAATTTTCAAAAATGGCGCGAAAATCTCCGAGCGATCGCCAACCATCCTCAATCGATAAATTTAATAAAACCCCAAATAAATATAAAAAATACCCCTAACTTAACCCTTCCATTACTAAAGCTTTACCAAACCATAAGAAAAATAAATTATAACATTCATGATATTTTATTGAGTTCTATAAAGCCTCGAAAAACATCCTCAACCCTTGCCCTCTAGCACTAGAAACCATTACCGATTCGTGATAAGTTTCAGTAAGTTGCAGGTTAAAATTCAAATTAGCGTCGAGCGATCGCAGCTCATTGAAAAACCAGCAACAGTTCAACCCAAAACTTTTAGTGAAGGTGTGAGGATCGACTTATGTCAAGAGTGCTTTGGCAAGCTCTCCGACTAGGTTCGACAGCGATGAGTGCCGGATTTTTGCTGTCCGCCCCGGTTTTAGCCCAAGAGGTCTCAGCCGTAGGCAACCCCAGTCAGCCCAACCCCGCTTCCAGCCGGGAGTCTAACAACGTACTGCAAGAACTCAATCAATATTCCCAAGTCAATTTAGACACAGGACCGCTCGAACGGATCAACTCCGTTTCCAACTTGCAAGACGTCTCACCAACCGATTGGGCCTTCCAAGCGCTCCAATCTTTGGCCGATCGCTACGAATGTCTGCTCGCCTATCCAGACGGCACCTATCGCGGCAATCGGGCGATGACCCGTTACGAATTCGCCGCAGGCTTGAACGCCTGTCTCGAACGGATTCAAGTCCTGATCGACGAAAATCTCGCCAACCTCAATCCAGAGGACTTAGCCCGCTTACGGCGTCTGCAAGAAGAATTTAGTGCCGAACTGGCGACCTTACGCGGACGGGTAGACGCCCTGGAAGTGCGCACCGCAGAATTAGAAGCCAACCAGTTTTCCACCACGACCAAACTCGATGGCGAAGCACTGTTTGCCCTGGTCGATGCTTTTGGCGATCGTGGCGTCACCACCGCAGGGGGAGAAGACACCGAAACCTCCTTTGGCTATCGGGTTCGCTTGACCTTAGACACCAGCTTCTCCGGCAAAGATCGCTTGAGAACCCGTCTGCAAGCCGTCGATACCGCCCGCTTGGATGGCACCACCGGAACCGTCATGAGTCGCTTGGGGTTTGACGGCGAAGGCGGCGGAGTCTTGGAACTCAACCGCCTCGAATATCGCTTCCCCGTCGGCAATAATGCCCGCTTCTGGCTGGCAGGGGCGGGGATCGACCAAGACCACATTATCTCCCCGATCAACCCCTTATTTGAAAGTAGTGGCGGGGGTGCATTGTCCCGCTTCGGACGCCGCAACCCGACCATTTTCAGACAACCTGCAGGGTCTGGATTTGGGGTCGAAGTTAAAGCGGGAAATCTTCTGACCATCTACGGCGCCTACCTCGCAGACAACGCCGGAACGCCGACATCCCGCAATGGCTTATTTGACGGAGCCTATAGCGCCACCGGACAAGTGGTTGTCTCTCCAGTAAGCGGTCTTGACCTCGGCGTGGCCTACTCTCACAGCTACTTCCCCTCTGGAGAAGTCAACGTCTCCGGCAGCACCGGGAGTAATAACGCCCGTCGTCCATTTAGCAACGATGTCGCCACCAGCAGCAATAACCTCGGGGTACAAGCCAGTTGGGCACTCAGTCCCGTAACCATTTCCGGTTGGGCGGGCTGGTCGTTTGCGGAAGCTCGGGTCAGTGATGGGGCCGTTTCCGAAGGCGATACGGCAACGATCTTCAACTGGTTAGTGAACGTCGGTGTTCCCGATATCGGTAAAGAAGGTAGCCTCTTGGGCGTCCTCGTCGGTCAACCCCCCAAAGTGCTCGATAACGATGTTGACGGGGCTGAAGATGAAAGTACCTCTTTACATATCGAAGCCCTTTACAGATATCCGGTGACGGATTGGATCGATATTACCCCTGGGTTTTTCGTGATTACCAATCCCGATCACAATGACGACAATGACACGATTTGGGTCGGTACGATCAGAACTCGTTTCAAATTCTAAGTGAGCTGGCGAGTCTGAATAGAAAAAAGGGAACTCATTACGTTATTGTCGTGAGTTCCCTTTTTTCTATTCAATTTAAAGCCAAATTGAAACAACCCAAATTGAAACCCATAAATGCTTATCTAGCCCAAGCAGTACCCCGCCAAATCATTAAGAACAAAACGGCAGAAATAATAGCTGCTAAAATCCACTTGGTCGAACTTTCAAGTAATGCCAACCGTCGGTTAGATTGTAGTTGTCGAGCTTGCTGTTGGACTTGCTCTCGGGCTTGTGGAATTCTAGCGAGAACCTCGCCGCGCAGTTGTTCCGGATTGGTAGTATCGACAGGTAATCCGAGACGATTGAGTTCCGTCGCCAAGTTTTGCAAATCGGCTTGACTCCCCCCGCCGACTTGCTGTTCGATTTGTTCGAGTTGGGCGAGTTGGCGATCGGCTTGTGCGGCAATTTCTTGAGTATTTTGATTGTTGACGCGGACAGAATCGACAATTCCCAGAGGAACGAGTAAAAAACACAAAATTGCCAGCAGGAGAGAAAGCCAAGATAAAACCTTGACCACGAGGCTTTCTAAACCACTTCGGTTGTAATCTTCGCCAAAGAATACCAAACCGAGACCGAGCAAAGGAACGGGGATTCTTTCCATCAGTGCGCCCATTGTTTGCAATTCCCAAGCCGCATTCATAAATTGGGGTGGAATCACGGCTTGAAAGAAATCAAATAGGGCTAAGAGTAATAACCCGTAACCAATCAAACGAATGCGGGAGATAGATCTCAGTTGATCCGCACTAAAACGGAGGAGTTCATCAACCGATCGATTGATGTCATAACCTTCTGATTGACTCATAAGAATAGCACCTTGGGGTGAGGTGAAACAGACTGACAAAAATTTAAGAGGAAGGAAAAAGAGGTCGCCACTGTTGGTACCAGGAAAACCAAACGTTTTCTAAAGTTGAATAGGTTTGTTCGAGAGACTCTGGGTCAGTTGTGGCCGATAAAACTGTCCAAAGACAAGTAAAATCTCGGAGTTCCTGTTGGCCGATCAGCCATAGTAGAATCCGAGGAGGGGTTAAGTCATGGCTATTACGATTTTGGCGGAACTCATCCCCGGTTACGGTGGTTTCTCCACGGGGATTGATGCAAGCACTCAGATAAGCGCGATCGCCACTCGCCCATAACTGATAGGTACCTATATTTTCACGCTCGCGTACTGCTAGTGTACCAGCCAATGTCTGGGTCTTGAGATATTGCTTAATAAACCCCCTAACATCTCCTTCGGTTTGGACGATATAGTGCATTTGAATATCGACCGAGCGATCGTTACGAGAGTATTGATAGTCTCTGGCGGCAATTCGGTTGGAATCCTCGACCGTGGCGATCGCCGAACTGCTTTCAAGTTGCCAGCCTTCTAAGTTGACGGCATCGGGAAAATTAAACTCGCTAATCCGTTGGGTACTCCCCGGAACAAAAATTACTTTTATCGTCCCGAGTAGTACGGCGCAAAAGGTAACTGCCAGAAACCCGATTCTAATCGGTTGAGACCATATTTTCTCTTTTAGCACTGTTGCGAATCCTCTTTATCGGGAGGGGTTCTCAAAATAAAAAACCAACAAATCAGCCCAAAAATGAATACTCCTAAAATAGAAAACACGAGAGAACCATCGCCGTAGTGCCAGTATTCAAAGGCTTCTCGCGTGGAATAAGCCACGAGTAGTCCCATTAAGGCCACTCGTACCCCATTGACTACAAATCCAAGGGTAATGGCAATTAAGGGAAGCAAGATTTTTTGTTTCAAAGTTGTGGGAAACATAAATAAAAATAAGATGGCAATTCCCAAAATTTGAATCATGGTGCCATAACCGGAACACCCGGAGTACACTTCAATACTCCCGGTGGGGAGTTGGACTAAAACCCCGTCTCTTTGGACGGGAAAGCCCATATACCATAACAAAAGTGCGGAAAATTTTGCCGTTACGGGGGTGATGTCGTAAATTCCCAATAACAGACCTGTAGAAATCGAGATTAGGGACAGAATTAACAGTTCTTGCCAGTATTGTTTGAGACCTTTAAAGCCGGAGGCTAACAGAGCGAGTCCGAAAGCCGAGAGAAAGGGAGAAACTCTTAAAAAAATGTCGTATTCGGAAATTGAAATACTTTTGAGCAGGACGATCGTGAGAATCCCCAGTCCAACTAGACTGGAGAAGAGATCGCTTTGTAAGTTTAAATGTTTGGCTCTTTCCCGCAGTAAAAAGGCGGCGGCTCCCCAAAATAGAAAACTCGCTCCCAAGACGTCGATATTGTCCGATCTCCAAGTTAAGGTTAAGTGAATGGCAATTAAACCTGCTCCAATTGCCACTAACCAAGATCTCGGCTGTTGCAAGGTAGTAGACCAATTCATTGAATTTTCCCTCTAGTTTGACTGGAAGGCAGCACGGTCAAGGCTTAAGAATAATGGATTTGGCGCTGAAAATTCGGTCAAAATTTGACCTTCCACCCGGGCACTCGATCGCCCGAATTTACATTGAATCTCAACCCTAGCCTGAATGCTCGAACCTGTCTGTTTCTTCAATCCAGATTGCTAGAAGCACCCCAATGCTCTATGAATACTAAGGTATTCTAGTGCGCTTTTTTCACCGATGGAAGTTTGGCGATCGACTCCAAAGGAGTATCGCCCCTCGTCAATCCAGGTTAGTCGCGAAAAAAGGAGTTGGCAAATCTGCCAACTCCTAGGAGTAACTGAAGTTACAAGTCATATAACGGCGCGTGGTTGAGAGAAGCGCCTAGCTGATTTCGCCGGATTGTTTGTTGCGACGACGGCGGGCGATCGCCAAGCCAGCAGCACCCAGAGCCATCCCCCCAATCGTGAAGGGTTCGGGAACGGCTTCAGCCGTCACGGTGAAATCGTTGAAGTCCTTATCGCTACCGCGTCCTCTTACATCTTCAAAGGAAATGGACAGAGGACCGCTAAACGGATTCGCAGAAAGGAAGGAGCCTGCATTGCTTAATGCTACACCTTCGGTATTACCACTAGAACCAAAGACGGCTTGTTGAGAATTTTGGTAATTCAAACTGCTGGTACTGTAGACAGTGGCAGCCGCATTCCCTTTATAAGTACTGGTCAATCCCAGGGTGTAAACTTTTCCAGCCAGGAAGGTGAATGTCTTGGTTGTAGAATCGACCAAATTGGATGCAGTCCCTAAAAATCCGTTGGCCGAACCGTTATCAGAACCGTTTACTTCTTCAAACAGTGTCGCAACAGAAGATCCGAGGGAATCTACTTCAAAAATTTTCAGCGCCGAGGTAAACGCACCGTGAGTTTGGCTGAAGTTGAAGCGGACTTCCGTATCTTGCTCGAAACTGATTCCGTTGGCTCCAAACATAAACGCTTGTGCTGGAGCGGCGACACCGAGCATTGCGGTAGCAGCAACGGCGGCGGTCAAACCGGGGATAAATTTGTGTTGAGTCATGATTGCACTCCCTAATCTAGTTTCTAGTTCCTATGTTCCTATTATGATCCGTCCGTGGAGATTGTCTCCCCTGTCGAAGAATTCTTTATAGAATCTTCATAGCTTCCCTATTTTTACTAAGCTTGCACTAAGACTTATTCAACATACTTATTAGCTTATCTGAGTTGCAAGTCAAGTGCCTACGATCTCACTCATCCTTTCGTTGTGACTTCAGTCACAAATTGCCAGGAACCTTGTGTATTAAGGGTTTTCGAGTTTAAAGATGGAGTAATTTTAGTTAGAAACCTTGACGATCGCCCCACATCTCCAATCCGATCTCAGCCTTCAAAATAATTGAATTCATTCGTTATATCCGTGAAAATACGTATATTTTTTGAAGTTTTTATCTGAACAGTTAAAATAAGCTAGTTGATTTTACGGAATTGTCCAGTAAAGCTATAGCAAAAGAGGAAAAACTGAGAACGGGTGTAAAACGATCGCCAGCGATCGCGCGCCAGAGACGAACACCTCCATTCGGCTCGGATCGACCTGTTAATTTGTTTCAATTGTAGCAAATTCTACGATCCGGTACGATCCGCGTGGATAAAAGGCTAGAACGGATTTTAAGCATCGCCGATTTTATCTAAGTCAGCTACACTTTACCCAGTGACTTTTGCAGAGTGAGTGTTAATAAACCCTGTCCTCTCAACGGTCAAGATCGAAACTTCGGCAAGTCAGATCGATTTTGAGTGGGTGGGATCGGGGCAGTTGAAATTGGGCGTGGAAAGGGTGGGGGAATGAAGCGATCGCGTCAGAGCGCGACCCTGAGAGAGCCAGAGATTTGTACCGCTCGAGGAAAAAAACAACTGTAAATCGTTAAACTGATCGTGAGGCGATCTTTTCGAGGGAGAACCCCGTCTTCCCGAGATCCCCTCAAGAGATTTCCGGTTGTCGAAAAAGCAACTCGAATCAGAAAACAGCGAATAAACAGTGAATTGTATTGTTTTCAAGGCGGTACAGTGCCAAATCGTAATTTTTTAATTCCTCTGTTCGTCAGTCTGGGTTTGTGGACGGTTCCCGCACCGATGCAGGGACAGGCGTTACTGCCCTATACCCTAGAACTGGATGCGACTCAATTAGAACAACAAGGATTGATGCTCGCTGAAGAAGCAGCTCAACTGGCCAGATTTCAGCAATATGAATTAGCCTTACCCAGAGCTAAACTGGCGACGCAACTGGCGCCGCAAACCTCGCAAGCGTGGGCGATCTTAGGCAGTTTGTACTTACAAACCGATGAAGTCGATCGAGCCATTTCGGCATTGGAGCGCGCTCAAGAACTCGATCGCGAGAATCCCTCCATTTTCTTTGCGTTAGGTTCGGCGCATTTTCAAAAGCAACGCTACGCGCGTGCGGTGGAGCAGATTGAAGCGGGTCTAAAACTGCAACCGGACATTCCGGGAGCCTTATTCGATTTGGGTAATGCCTATTACATGCTCGAAAAGTTCTCCGAAGCGATCGCCCAATACGAACAAGCCCTGGAAAAAGACCGAACCTTCTGGCCCGCCGTCAATAACATCGGTCTGATCGAGTACGAACGCGGGGACATCGAGACGGCGATCGCCAAATGGCAAACAGCGATCGACATCGATCCCGAAGCGGCGGAACCTCAATTGGCAGTAGCGGTAGCCTGGTGGGCGCGAGGACAACAAGAACGGGGCTTACGCATCGGTGAAGCGGCATTACGCTTGGATCCGCGCTACGGGGATCTGGAATTTCTCAAAGAAAACCTGTGGGGCGATCGCTTGCTCGCAGATACGAAAAAATTCTTCCAAACCCCCCGAATTCAAGCAATGCTCGCACAAAGTGGAGTCAGCGCACCAAATTCTAACGTTCCCTAAAGACCGAGTGGGGGTTGCGGTGGGATCGACGAGAAGGGGATCGGGCTGAGGCGATCGGAGTCGCGATGGAACGTCGAATCTCCCCAGGTAGACGGGCGATCGTGTCGATTCGGAGTCGAAGCGGTGCGGCCAAAGCCAATAAACCAGTCTCGGCGAGCCTTCGCCTGCAATCGTATTTCTTGGCTGGCGCGTCACCGGAAACGCGAACGAGAGCTATTCTTTGCCCGTTTCTTTCGGCAGTAAAGCCGTAATCGAATCGACAAACTCTTGGTGGTCCACGACGGGCTTTGAGATGTAGCCGTCGGCCCCACTCTGATCCAGAAACGACTCGCGATCGCCCGCCATCGCGTGAGCCGTCACCAAAATAATCGGTAACTTAGCCGTTTTGGGGTCGGCTTTGAGCATCTGCGTAATTTTGATGCCATCGACCGCCTTTCCTTGATAAACACTACGCGAGAGGGAAACGTCCATTAAAATCACGTCGGCTTCTCCGGCATGAGCAATTTTCATCACCTCTTCCACATTTTCGGTATGCTTGACGTTTAAACCCCCGCGCTTGGTGAGGATCTTAGAAAACACGCGAGCATTGACTAAATCGTCCTCAACAATTAGAACGGTTCTCATGGCGCTTTCCTTTTAGCTCGATGTGTAGGATGCACTCATCAATCAGACTATCGATTTTGATAGTACGCTGACAAAGTGTCCTGAAACTTCCTATTCGCTAACAATAGCGTCATTGGACTCAAATTGCAGGACACCGTTGAAAGTTGGTTTGTTCAGGAACGGAAACTCATGGCGAAACAGTTAAACCTACTGTCCTCCGGACAGGTCATCCCGACTGCCTTGCACGCGGAAATGCAACAGTCTTACCTCGAATATGCCATGAGTGTGATTGTTGGGAGAGCCTTGCCTGACGTCCGCGATGGCTTAAAACCCGTTCACCGCCGCATCTTGTACGCGATGCACGAATTGGGTTTGACCCCCGATCGCCCCTATCGCAAATGTGCCCGCGTCGTCGGCGACGTGCTCGGTAAATACCACCCCCACGGCGATCAAGCCGTTTACGACGCGATGGTGCGCTTGATTCAAGACTTTTCCAGCCGCTATCCGCTTTTGGCGGGTCACGGAAATTTCGGCTCGGTGGATAACGACCCACCTGCGGCCATGCGCTACACCGAAACCCGTCTCGCCGAAATCGGCAATGAAGCTTTACTCGACGAGATTGGAGAGTCTACGGTCGAGTTTATCGGGAACTTCGACAACTCCCAACAAGAACCGACCGTTTTACCAGCCCAATTGCCTATTTTACTGCTCAATGGCTGTTCGGGGATTGCCGTGGGCATGGCGACGAACATTCCGCCGCACAATTTGGGCGAAATTGTCGATGGGGCGATCTCCTTGATCGATCGCCCGACCCTTTCCGACGACAAACTCTTCGAGTTGATCCCCGGCCCGGACTTTCCCACGGGAGGCGAAATCGTCGAAACCGACGGCATTCGCAGCGCCTACACCACCGGACGCGGCATCATCCCCGTGCGCGGCGTTACCCAAATTGAGGAAATCCAGGGGGGACGAGGGCGCCACCGCCGCACGGCGATCGTCGTGACCGAGTTACCCTTTCAAGTGAACAAAGCGGGCTGGATTGAAAAGGTCGCCGATTTAGTCAACCAAGGTAAACTCGACGGGATCTCCGACATCCGCGACGAGAGCGATCGCGAAGGCATTCGCGTCGTGATCGAACTGAAACGAGAAGCCGATCCCGACACCGTACTCTATCACCTCTACCACCAAACCCCCTTACAAAATAACTTCGGGGTGATTCTCCTCGCCCTCGTAGACGGTCAGCCCAAACAACTGCCCCTACGGGAGGTTTTACAGGAATTTCTCAATTTTCGAGAACAAACCCTCACCCGCCGCTACACCCACGAACTCGAAGAAACGGAAAATCGCCTGCACTTGCTCGAAGGCTTGCTCGCGGCGTTAAACCACCTCGACGAAGCGATCGCGATCTTACGCAACAGTCCCGATGGCAGCACGGCGAAAATTACCTTTCAAGAGCAACTCAACTTGAGTGCGGCGCAAGCGGATGCGATCCTGGCGATGCCACTGCGCCGGATTACCGCCTTAGAACGGCAGAAAATTGAGGAAGAACAAGCCCAACTCGAAGCCAAACGCAAAGAATTGAAGCGTTTGCTCGGCGATCGCCACGAACTGCTCAAAGAACTTAAAAAACACTTGCGTTCTCTCAAACGCAAGTATGCCGACCCACGACGGACGCGAATTATTTCGGAACGAGAAGCGGCGGCAGCTACGGCGAAGGCCAAACCGCGCCAATCGGGTAAAACCCGCGAAACTTCCGGCGGAAAAGGAAAAGCGGATGCGGGCAAAACCCGTAAATCGTCTCGTTCCCGTGCGACTCCCGCAACGGCAGAATTAGAACTGCCTCCAGAAGAGGCGATCGTCGGGTTTACCCAACGCGGCTACGTCCGGCGATTGTCCCCCGGAGCGATCGAACCGAAGGAAAACCACCGCCGCAAAACGGCAACGGTGGAAGAACTCGCCGCCAATGAAGATTTTTATACCCACAGCGAGTTAACGAAGACCGATCGCGAGATTTTGGTCTTTTTAACGACCGGGAAAGCCTATTCGGTGAAAGTCGGCGACATTCCACCGACCACGGGACGCAATGCGAAAGGAACGCCGTTGATTACGTTGTTGCCCCCGTCGGCGCAAGGGGATCCCGACGCGATCGCCGCCCACTTGATTCGCTCGGACGAACCGACAAGCACCAATTTGATCCTCTTAACCCAGCGCGGTCGGATCAAACGCCTGCCGCTATCGGAGTTCGAGAACCTCAGCGCGCGCGGGCTGACGGCGTGCAAACTCAAAAATGGAGATGCTCTGGAACGGGTCGTTCTCGCCCGTCGTCACCAGCAACTGGCGATCGCGACCTCCGGCGGTCGGTTGCTGCGCTTGGCGATCGACGACGAGCATTTACCGATTTCAACGCGCACCTCCCAACCCCAATCTGCCTTGCGCTTGGGTAAGGGAGAACACCTCGTCGGCTGCGTGGCCCTGCGCGATCGCGACCATCTGATCCTCGTTTCCCGCCAAGGTTACGCCAAACAACTGCCCCTCAATTTAATTCGACTCGCCAAACCCGGGGATTTGGGAATGCAATCGATGCCATTTAGATCGAGAGAAGACGCCTTGGCGGGCATTTTTTCCCCGCCGCCGGACAGCGATTTGATCGTGTTGACCGATAGCGATCGCCTCTTGTCCGTTCCGGTGCGATCGATCCCCGTCAAAGGCAAAGACGATCCCGGCGATCGCCTCTCCAAATTTAAAGCGAAAGAAGAAATCGTCTCTTTACTCAGTTCCGCCAGTACGATTTAAACCCGTCGAACGCTCCATTGAGCCTCTTTCCTCTCCCTACAATCCGCTTGCATTTCGATCGGGAGCCAATTTTGGCTCCCTTTTTCGTCCCCTTTTTTTGGTTGAGACACGCAAACGCGGCTAGAATAAAAAATGATAATCATTCTAAAAAAGGAGTCCCGACGTGTCTCAATTGAGAGTCCCAACCTCCTCCCAGTCAGAAACCCTTACGGAAATTGATGCGAGCCTAACCCTTTTCCAGAGACAGCGTCCTCGTCGCCTGCGTCGTAGCGAAGGGTTGCGACGCATGGTGTGCGAAACCAGCTTGAGCGTGGATAATTTGGTTTATCCCTTATTTGTTAAGGAAGGAGAAGGACAACCGGAAGCAATCCCCTCGATGCCCGGATGTTTTCGCTACCCCCTCGATCGGTTACTTAAAGAAATCGAACAAGCATGGGAATTGGGGATTGGGGCGATCGCCCTGTTTCCCGTCATCCCCAACGAATACAAAGACCGTCGTGGAAGCGAAAGCTACAATCCCAACGGGTTAATTCCCCGAACTCTTCGCGCCATTAAACAAGAATTTCCCCAAATGATGGCGATCTCCGACGTTGCCCTCGATCCCTACAATAGCCAAGGACATGACGGTATTGTTGAAAACGGCAAAATCCTCAATGACCAAACTGTAGCCGTCCTCGTCAAGCAAGCATTAACACAAGCAGAAGCTGGAGCTGATTTTGTTGCCCCCTCCGACATGATGGACGGTCGGGTAGGAGCGATCCGCCAAGCCCTCGATGCCGCAGGTCGGGCAGATGTCGGTATTCTCGCTTATACCGCCAAATATGCCTCTGCTTACTACGGACCGTTTCGAGATGCCCTCGATTCGGCTCCCCAGTTTGGGGATAAAAAGACCTACCAAATGGATCCGGGCAATGGTCGAGAAGCCCTTAAAGAGGTCGATCTCGATATTGAAGAGGGGGCTGACATCGTCATGGTCAAACCAGCCCTGGCATATTTAGACGTTATTTATCGCATCAAAGAGCATACCCACTTACCTGTTGCAGCTTACAACGTTAGTGGCGAATACGCGATGGTAAAAGCAGCAGCCCAATGCGGTTGGATTGATGAAAAAAAAGTGATGCTCGAAACCTTGACCTGTATAAAACGAGCGGGAGCCGATTTAATTCTCACCTATTTTGCTAAAGAGGTTGCGGCTTTATTAGCCGGGTAAATCCGTTGTCAATCGGGATATTTCCACGATCGCTCCATGGCGAATGGAGTGCGGTTATTGCACCTGCGATCTGAGTCCGATCGGTGAAGGGTTTGCAACTTTTTTTAGTTAATGAAGCTGCTCTATCGATCCTTTGAATTTCTGTCAAAATTGCATCACTACGTTGAGGAAAAGCAGACGATGGACGATCCAAACAAGAAAGTTTTATGGGTTCCCAAACGAGGGATGCCCATTACGATAATTACCGGATTTTTGGGGAGTGGGAAAACCACCTTGCTCAATCATATTTTGAGTAACAATAAAAACCTGAAAATCGCCGTTCTGGTTAATGAATTTGGCGACATCAATATTGACAGTCAATTGCTGGTTTCTATAGATGAGAATATGTTAGAACTGAGCAATGGCTGTATTTGCTGTACGATTAATGATGGTTTAGTCGATGCCGTCTATCGTATTTTAGAACGGAGCGATCGCATCGACTATATGGTAATTGAAACTACCGGAGTTGCCGATCCCCTGCCAATTATTCTGACCTTTCTTGGAACCGAACTGAGAGACTTTACCCGACTCGATGCGATCGTGACGATGGTCGATGCGGAAAGCTTCACACCAGATTGCTTTGACAGCGAAGCAGCTTTAAAACAAATTGCTTATGCAGATATCACCATTTTGAATAAAACTGATTTGGCAACACCGGAGAAAGTAGAGAGTTTGGAAGCTTATATTCGCACGATTAAAGAAGGGGCGAGAATTCTTCACAGTCAACATGGAAATGTACCGCTTCCCTTAATTTTAGATGTGGGTCACAACCAGCAAGAAACTTATGACGAGTTACTGGGAGAAGGCGATCGCCCGACGCACTCGGATAACGATCGCCAAGATCCTAAAGATCGCCATCACCATCACCACCATGACCACCATGACCACCATGACCACCGTCATTCTTCCCATTTAGATAATGATGGCTTTGTCTCGATTTCATTTGAGAGCGATCGCCCCTTCGAGGTCAAAAAATTTGAAACCTTCTTACAAGAAAGATTGCCACAAAATGTGTTTCGAGCAAAAGGGATTATTTGGTTCCAAGAAAGCGAGTTAGCCAATATCTTTCAACTGAGCGGTCCGCGCTTCGACTTGCAAACCGAGCAATGGAAAACGTCACCCAAAAACCAACTCGTATTTATCGGTCGCGATCTCAATAGAGAGCAAATCCGACAACAGTTAACGGACTGCCTGACCCGAACGCCCAGTTTACAGTAAGGGTCACTGACTTTCAGCAACCATTGCTTGAGAACCATTGCTCAATAACGATTGTTTCATCCCCTCACTCACCGATCGCTTATGAATTTCTCTATTTCACCGGACGGGATTGACGCCAAACCGACGCCAAACCGACCGCCGTCTCCGGTCTCCGAAGCGCAGATGCAACAAGCTGTGCGAACCCTTTTACTGGGGATGGGAGAAGATCCCGATCGCGAAGGCTTGCGAGATACGCCAAAACGAATGGTTAAAGCGCTGCGCTTCTTAACTTCGGGTTACCAGCAATCTTTAGACGAACTGCTCAACGGTGCTATTTTTGAGGAAAATACGAATGAAATGGTGTTGGTACGCGACATCGATCTGTTTAGCTCCTGCGAGCACCATATTTTACCCATTCTCGGGCGAGCCCACGTGGCGTATATTCCCAATGGCAAAGTCATTGGTTTGTCTAAAATTGCCCGTATTTGTGAAATGTATGGCCGTCGCCTTCAAGTTCAGGAGCGACTGACACAGCAAATAGCAGATGCGTTGCAAGGATTGCTCAAACCCTGACTGCCTGACACATCTTTTCTAATTGACAGTATGACCAGGTTTACAAACAATGGAGCGAACTCGATCAAACCAGATGTGGTCATAATAGTGATGCTTGGCTTTGAGGGAGGCGAAACAAGGTTGAGGGTCATTGGGTAACAACGCAACGCAAGGCAGCAAAGTCCGTCCTTTATGAATTACCCCTCGCAGCCAGCGGAGTCCAATTTTGAGATAGCTTATACCACGTCGCCAATGCGGATCTACCTGTTGCCTGAAGCCAGCGATCTGCACCGCCATGCCTTGGGAGGTAGCAAACAGCAAGGCAATAGCAGCGACCAGATAAAGGCGTTCAAGGGCGGCAGCAGAGCGCAAGCGTGAGTCTTCTAACTCAAAAGCACCCGACTTGCTATCCAAAAATAATTCCTCTACCTGAAACCTTTTGGCATACTGCCAGAGTGTCTGCAAGCTCGGAGGTTCATCAGTGACCACTGCCCAAGATTCTTTAGCTCCCTGTACCGTTGCAATGACTAAGTTACAGCGATGCTCGCCGTCAAGCCACAAGCCCACATTTTGATAAAGTCTGGCTTCGCCGAGGGGAGGATAAAGCGTCCCAACCTTCAAAGGATAACGTCTTGTGGTGTGGATCAAGACATCACAGGGTAATCGCAGACAGTAATGCCAGTGGCTGTGCCGTAACCATTTCATTAATTCATGATTGGCAAAGCCTCGGTCGGCTAAGAGCATCACATCCTGATGATGCCGCAACAGCCATCGAGCACGGCGCAAAACCGGTTGGTACTCCTCAAAGGCAACAGTGGCACTGCCATGTTCTAGGACTCGCCACAACAAGGGAACCGCCCGTCCACAGCACACTACCGACAGGTGAATCATGCAAAAGCGCTCCCACAAAACCGTCGTATCCAAGGCTAAATACAATCGCTGTTGCTTCCATCCACTCAGAGCCGCTAGCACCAACGGTAAGTAAATCGCCATCACGCGAATGCGGTTATTGTCCATAAATCGTTGCCAGCGCCGCTCCGTACTTTGCGCTTTCTTCGCTCGACTCAACACATATGGCTCCCATGCAGCCAGATTCAATTCTCCGCTATAGAGCAAGGCACTCACCATCCATGCCAGCGCTTTTAAGTGGCGCCAATCGCAGACGCGGCTATGTTGACTTAATTGATTGAATAGTTGACCATACAAATGGGTAGAGGTTCTCATGTGTTTAGGCTGTTGTGTGGTAACTCTAGCTTCTCATGATTCTCTACCCTCTTCGCTCATGTCCTCGTGCTTCTTGGCTTTCACCTACTTCTGTCAGGCAGTCAGGCTCAAACCTCAAGGGGTTGCAGTTGTCGTGGAAGCCACCCACATGTGTATGGTGATGCGCGGGGTGCAAAAGCCCGGTTCGTGGACGGTGACCAGTTCGATGCAAGGGGTGTTTGCGGAGGATGCGAGAACCCGACAAGAATTCATGGATTCGATCCGTCATCATCCATCGTTTCATTAACGATTGGGGCGATCGCCTGACCAATACCATCGGTCGAAATCGATCGGGTTGAATACGTTGTTCAAGCGAACGCCCATTCAGATAAAACCGTTGAGAAAAAAGACCTGTAGGTTTGATATTGTCCAAACTTGCAGGTTTTTTCTACAGGGTCGGAACTTTTAAGTCGATCGCGAATTGCAGGTGCAAAATCTCGTCAACCTTACCCGCCGCATGGGGTCGGGATCGATCGCCCGATCGGTCAAAAAGTGGTTTGCATTAACAGTAAAGAGACTAACCGCCACTGACCGGAGGAATCAAGACGACTTCATCTCCGTGTTGGAGGGGGGTATCGGCGCTGACGAATTGCAAATTGACGGCGAAACGAGTCACCGGACGCCACCGTTCCAATTCGGGATGTTCGCCGACGAGGCGATCGAGGACGGTGACGACGGGGGTATTCGGGGGCAACTGTAAGGTTAATTGTTCGCAATTGTAAGCTTCTTGGTAAGCGGCAAATAATTTGAGCGAGATGGTTATCGAAGAATCAGTCATCGCAGCAGGGAAACAGACAGTTATTTTTTAAGGATACGCAAGGGAAGATCGCCGATAACAGTGGAGACATGGACAGGCGATCGCGATCGCTCGGCTAAAAGCACCCTAGACAATCGAACGCAACGCAGTACAATTGCGACACAATCGCGGCGGAGATGACGGCGGGCGATCGCCTTGCTCCCGCGTCAACAACGAGCGGATTGCTCCCGACGAAATCACCCCAAACTTGGGGAAGTGTTTCCGAGAGCAACTTACTGTCAACTAAGCCGATAGGATCCTTCCTAGTATCGACCTCTCTGGACTATGAAACAACGCTGGCTGTTAATTTTACTCTTTGCCTTGACGCCCACCGTGGCTTTGGCGCAAGCCGAACCGGAAGCGCCCCAAACCCTCGTCAATCAGATCGATGCCATTTTCACCCCGATTGTTAACACGATGGCATCGGTTCTTTTATTCGATGTTTTTAGCGTTCCGCTCATCGTTCTCTGGCTAGTTGCGGGGGCGATCTTCTTTACCTTCCGCATGGGATTTATCAACTTGCGCGCCTTCAAACACGCTTGGTTCGTGATTGCAGGACATTACGACGATCCGGCGGAAGAAGGCGAGGTTACCCATTTCCAAGCTCTCGCCGCCGCCCTTTCCGCCACCGTAGGATTGGGAAATATTGCCGGGGTGGCGATCGCCGTTTCCGTCGGCGGACCGGGTGCGATGTTCTGGATGACAGTAGCCGGGTTATTCGGAATGACCAGTAAATTTGTCGAATGTACCCTGGCACAAAAATATCGGATCCACCTGGGTAACGGACAAGTTGCAGGCGGTCCGATGTACTACTTATCCAAAGGGTTGAGCGAACTGGGTCTGCGTCCTCTAGGTAAGTTTCTAGCGGCTTTGTTTGCAATTTGCTGCATTGGGGCGGCATTTGGAGGCGGGAATATGTTCCAAGCCAACCAATCTTACGTCGCCGTCGCGGGAGCTTTCAGCCAATTATTCGGGGAAAATACGACCCTGCCGAGTTGGATTTACGGGGTCGGCATCTCGATCCTCGTGGCGTTGGTCATTATCGGTGGAATTCGACGAATTGGCGCGGTCGCTGCCGCCTTGGTGCCGTCGATGTGCGCGATCTACATCCTGGCTTCTCTTTGGATTATTTTAGTCAACTTACCTGCGGTTCCCGGTGCTGTTGGCAGCATTATTTCGGAAGCATTTCTGCCGAAAGCGGTTGAAGGCGGCTTTATCGGGGTGTTAGTGCAGGGGTTGCGCCGTTCGGCGTTCTCCAACGAGGCGGGATTGGGTTCGGCGGCGATCGCCCATGCTGCCGCACGCACTCACGAACCCGTGCGCGAAGGGATTGTCGCCTTACTCGAACCGTTCATCGATACGGTAGTGATCTGCAACATAACTGCCTTGGTCGTCGTGATTACCGGGGAATATGCAGACAAGTCCACGGCGCCGGGAGTGGAAACGACGGCGGCAGCGTTCGGTACAGTCATCCAGTGGTTCCCCTTGGTGTTGGGATTGGCGGTGTTCTTATTCGCGTTCTCGACGATGATTTCCTGGAGTTACTACGGCGAACGCGCCTGGACTTATCTGTTCGGCGAACAAACGATGATTGTTTACCGTTTGATGTTCGTGGTTTGCGTGTTTATCGGGTCGGTGGTCAATTTGGGTGCCGTTCTCGATTTTGCCGACATGATGTTATTTTCGATGGCTTTTCCGAACATCCTCGGCGCTTTCTTGCTCTCGAATAAGGTGCTAGACGATCTCAACGATTACATGGCCCGATTGAAGAGCGGCGAAATGCCAGTGTTTAAGTAATCGGTCGGGTGGGAAAGAGGGTTTTTCTCTTTCCCCTCGTTCCCCACTCCGGTTAGGGGGTTTCGCCTGCGTGGTAGGAACTGCGAACGAGCGGTCCGGAGCGAACGTGGGAAAAGCCCATGTCGCGGGCGATCGCCCCGAGGCGGTCGAACTGTTCGGGGGTCCAGTAGTGGCGCACGGGCAAGTGTTCCAAAGACGGACGCATGTACTGCCCCAAGGTCAGGCGATCGCAGCCCACGGCGCGCAAATCTTGCAAGGTTTCGATAATTTCCGCTTCGGTTTCGCCGTGACCGAGCATCAAGCCGGATTTGGTCGGCAGGCTCGGATCGCAGTCTTTGACGTAGCCCAGGACGTCCAGGGAGCGATCGTATTTCGCCCCCCGACGCACGGGGCCTTGCAGGCGCCGCACGGTTTCGATGTTGTGGTTGTAACACGCGGGTCGAGCGGCGACGACGGCAGCGATCCGATCTCGTTGTCGCTCGAGCGGCGATCGCCCCGGCTCCTGTCCGCCCCAAAAATCGGCGGTCAGCACTTCGATCTCGGTTTGGGGACGGCGATCGCGAATTGCTGCCATCGTCGCTACAAACCGACCCGCCCCCCCGTCGGCGAGATCGTCGCGGGCGACGCAAGTTAAAACCACGTAGCGCAAATCGAGTAAGTCCACGGCTTCGGCGACCTTCTGCGGTTCGTCCGGATCCAAGGGCATCGGCGCGTGACCTTTATCGACTTGACAAAAGGCGCACGAACGGGTGCAAATCGGCCCCATGAGCAGGAAAGTCGCCGTTTTGCGGCTGTAACATTCCCCTCGGTTGGGACAGCGCCCTTCTTCACAAATCGTGTGAATTTGACGCTGTTTGATAATTTTTTGAACCGTAGAAATTTCGCTGGCTTTGCCGATGCCTTTTTGGCGCAACCACGGGGGCATCGCCGCAATTTCGGCTTTGAGGCTAGAGGTCGTATTGGCGTTGGAGACGGTGCGATCGGTGTTGAGAGACATACAATCTGGCTGGATGAGTCGGCTAGGCGCGGTTCAACCCGCCTAATCTCAGGACATTTTAGCCTAAGCGGCGATCGCCTATCGGTTCCCGGTCGCGCGGCAGGGGCGATCGCGCATTTTGCTCGATCCGATCTTTCAATCGGTTATGCTTGCCCGTATCGGAGGGCTATTCTAGTGTAGGGAGATTAATCTAGGGCACAGACCCACCCCCTGCCCCCGTGCGCCCAACACATACAGATCGGCGCAAACGGACAAGCGCGGTCAAGATAGATTAATCTATAAATCTATCATCCAAGCTAAGGCGAGCTATCTCAAATCGCCTCTCGGATGAGACGCAGACCGATCGGGGTCTGACTAAGCGGTAACGCGATCGCAAAAGCTTTCACTCACCTGCAGAGGAGTCACTCGTGGCAAACAAAATCCTGGTTATCGATGACAGTAAGGTCATCCAACGGATGGTCAAAGAAATGTTACCCGCAGGCAATTTTGAAGTCTTAGAAGCCAGAGACGGGGAACAGGGACTGAAATTAATCCGTTCTGAAAATCCCAACCTGATCATGCTCGACTTCCTCTTACCAAAAGTTAGCGGTTGGGAAGTGTTCCAACAGCTCCATAAAATGTGGAACACTCAGGGAAAAATGACCCCCCTCGTGTTAATGTCGGGGCGAAAAGAGGAAGTGACCGAGAAAATTTCCGAACCGTTCGAGTTTTTTGAATTTATCGAAAAACCTTTCGAGAAAAAGTCTCTGATCGAAGCGATTAAAACTTCAATGGCGAAAGCCAAGAAGTGGCCACCAAAAGGGGCGCCGAAGGCAGCTCCCGCAGGGTCGGCGGTCGGCGGGTCGGAGGAAATTAAGGCGATCGAACAGAGAATGGCGAAGATGCAGGCCGAAATTGACGCTCTGAAGAAGCAAAACGCCCAAATTCTCAACTTTATTAAGCAAAAGCTTAAATAGTTGCTCGGTTTCCAGCGATCGCGGCGAACGGCTGACAGGGATTTCACGGGAAAGCCCCGAAATGTCGATCGCTCCTGCCCCCTTTCGATCTCAATGACTCTAGATTCTCTATTTGTCGCCCAACTGCATCGGTCCGCAACCCGGTTGAGCGATCGCTTGCAGCAGTTTTCCCGAGTCCGCGTCCTCGTCGTCGGCGACTTGACCCTCGACGAGTTTCTGACCGGACAAGTCGAGCGCATCTCCCGCGAAGCCCCCGTCCCCATCGTCCGTCACGAAAGCACCCGACAAGTCCCCGGTGGAGGAGCCAATGCGGTTTACAATTTGGCGAAGTTGGGTGCTCAAGTTAAAGTAGCCGGGTTGGTCGGTGAAGACGAACCGGGTCGGGCGTTATTGAGCATTTTTGAAGGAGTAGGCATTGATACGAGCGGGATTTTGCGCGATCGCGATCGCCCCACGGTCACCAAAACCCGCATTTCGGCGCATTCCCGCCAGTCCGTCACCCAGCAAATCGTGCGCATCGATCGCAAATCCGACGCCCTCCCCCATCCCGACTTGCAAGCGCGACTCGCCGACTACATCCGCCAGCAGCATTCCGCCGTCGATGCGATTCTCTGTTCGGACTACGGCGATGGCGTCCTCACCTCCCGGACGATAGAGGCGGCCCTCAAACATCCGTTAACCGTCGTCGATACTCAAAAGCACCTCGACCGCTACCGAGGCGCCAGTTTATTTACCCCCAACTTACCCGAAGCCGAACAAGCCCTCGGTTACAAGATTGACACCCTCGCCACTCTCGAACGCGCCGGAGGCGATTTACTCGATTTGACCCAAGCGGACTATATTTTGATCACGCGCGGCGAACAAGGGATGAGCATCTTCGATCGCGCCGGAACAGTCGCTCACATCCCCGCCTTCAATCGCACCGACGTCTTCGACGTTACCGGAGCTGGCGATACGGTGGTCGCCGTTCTCACATTGGGATTGGCCGTGGGTGCGACCCCCTGGGAAGCCGCCGTTTTAGGCAATTTAGCCGCCAGTTTGGTCGTGCGCCAGTTCGGAACCGCCACGACCACGATCGCCCAAATGCAAGAGGCGTTGTTCGAGTTGGTTCACGGAGATAGAACGAACCCGTCTTGAGTTGCTCTACGGAAACAAGGACGGTGGTCTTAGATACTCGTTAGCCAATTTAAAGACTGTTGAATGTTAAACATTAACAGCCCGGTTTGAGAGGAGACCATCGCCAGAACATCAAACAATAAATGACGGCCATCCGGTTACCCCAACGCTCTCGATGTTTCTATTCTGCTTCTATTGGGTCTTGTAGGGATTTGATAAGCCAACCTAGAGAAGTAGGGGTTTGGTAACCAAACCCCTACAAGATTTTTTGATATTTTCTCGATCGAAACTCTCTTAAGGTTCTTTTACCACCAGTTGACCCCGACTGTCGATCGCCAATGGAGTATTGGGAAAATCGCTTTCGATTAAATTGCGAAGGAATTGAACCGAACGGAAATATTGGTCGATATAGGGGATACCCGGTTCTTGGATATAGACGGGAATCACCTTCCCCGCAATTAAATTTCCTTCGATATCTAATTCCGTTTCTAAAATTAATGAATAACTGAGATTTCCGCCTGTGGATAAGGTTCGATATCCGATAAAATTCCCTAAAGAATAAGCGATTAATTTGCCTTTATAAAGTTCTAAAGCTCGGGGAACGTGCGGACCGTGACCCAAGACTAAATCGGCACCTGCATCGATCGCCGTCCGGGCGAAAGCAACCACATTGCCGCGATTTTCTCCGTAAAATATCTCGGTTCGATCGCTCACGTGGACGGCGCCGGAACCCTCGGCGCCAGCGTGCATGGAAACGATGACAATACTCGCATTGTTTGCAGCTTTTTCGACTAAAGTTTTGGTTGCGGCTAAATCGAGAAGGGAATTGTGAGCGTCGTAAGGACTAAAAGCAATAAACGCAACTGGAATATTTTTAATCGTTAAATAAATAATTTCGTCTTTTTCCCCTAACGGCGTTATTCCTACTGCTTTTAAAGTGGCGATCGTCTCTTGAATCCCGACTTCGCCAAAATCAAAAGAATGGTTATTGGCTAAATTAAGAACGTCAAACCCAACTTCTTTTAAGATTTTGGCATAGGCGGGAGGATTGCGAAAAGCAAAGGTCATCGAACCGCTTACATTTTTGGCAGAAAAAGGATGCTCGGTCAAGGTACTTTCAAAGTTGCCAAATAGAAGATCGGCACCTTGTAAATAAGGTTTGACCGATGCAAATAAGCTGTGAGGATCTTGCGGGAGTTTATGACTGGGAAAGTTGGTACCGGGAACGATATCTCCAACCGCTTTGATGGTAATAGAGGTGCTGGGAATGGAGGCTTGGAAGTTATTGACAACTTGGCTGTAGTCTGCAATCAGTTTTTCTTCCGCTAAGGGTTGCAGGGGAGTTACAGAAGTTGGGCTTTTTAAGGGGTTTTTAGGAACAGAAAGGGTGACGCTGGCTAAGTTTTCTTCGATCGCCGAAAATAAGGGCAAAGGATCCTGTCGATCGGTCGTGGCGATCGCCCCCCAACTACTGCCGATTAACAAACTCGAAAGTCCCAAGAGTCCTACCACAAAATAGGGCATTTGTAATCGGGTATTGCGCTTATTTTTATTTCTTTTGCGATCGGAATTTACCTGGGGCGATCGCTCATTTTTCTGTGGAGAAAGACCCCCTGCAAGGACGGTGCGATCGCCGATTTTTGATGATTTCTTGACAGAATTCTTGAGTTCAAATGCTTGATGCCATACTGGATTTTGAGAACCGCGCGGACGTCCGTAAACGCGAACCGAATCGATAGTTTTTAAATCTAATTGCAGCAAGCATTTGCGAATAAATTGCACGCAATTTCCGGGGGAAGGTACGCGATCGCCCTCGATTAGAATATGGAGGCCACGCTCTTTTCTACGAACTTGAGCACAGAGGCGATACCCTTGCAAAACCCGATTGAGAAGAGTGGCAATCGCCGTTGGATCGCCTTGCTTAGCTAACGCAAAAACTTGTTCGTTTCCCACCGTTGTTTCCTCACACTGCGCGATCGCTCTACCCATCATACGAGTGGAGACGGAGGATTCGGACAAAAATCACTTAACTTTTCTAAATATTTAAAATTTCCATGCTTTAGCCCTCGGTTACGGTATTTTAAAAATAGACCTCTTGCACAATGGTCAAAAGCTCCATTTTTTAATGGGCTTGCTTCCCTAATTGGGCAAGAAGACTAATGGTTGTTATAACTTCAGAAAATTTGCCTGCATGACCTCGACCCCTACCCCATCTCAACAGAGAACTGCCCGTCGCATCTTGATTACAGGCGGGGCAGGTTTTATCGGATCGAACTTCGTTCACCATTGGTGTCGTCGCTATCCGGGCGATCGCGTCGTGGTTCTCGATGCCCTCACTTATGCAGGCAATCGCGCCAATTTAGCGACCCTCGAACGACTTGACAACTTTCGTTTCATCGCGGGAAATATTTGCGATCGCGCCCTCGTCGATACCCTTTTAATTGACGAACAAATCGATACCATCGCTCACTTTGCCGCCGAATCTCACGTCGATCGCTCCATCCTCGGTCCCGGCGCCTTCATCGAAACCAATGTCGTCGGAACCTTCACCTTACTCGAAGCTTACCGCCAACATTACACCCAAAATCGAGAGCTAATTTCAGACAGAGGGGGTCTCTTCCTTCACGTTTCCACCGATGAAGTATACGGCAGTCTCGGTCCGAACGACCCACCCTTCAGCGAAACTACGCCCTACGCCCCGAATAGCCCCTATTCTGCCTCCAAAGCAGGCAGCGATCACCTTGCCCGCGCCTACTTTCACACCTACAATATCCCCACGATTATCACCAACTGCTCCAATAATTACGGTCCCTATCATTTCCCCGAAAAACTGATTCCGTTAATGTGCATTAACATGCTGTTGGGGAAAGCATTACCCGTTTATGGTGACGGTCAAAATATTCGCGATTGGCTTTATGTCGAAGATCATTGTAGTGCCTTAGATACGGTGATTCACAAGGGGAAACCTGGGGAAAATTATAATATTGGCGGCAATAACGAAGTCAAAAATATTGAGTTGGTAAAAATGTTGTGTCAGTTAATGGACGAATTGGCAGTAGATCTGCCCGTCAAACCCGCAGAAGACCTCATTACCTTTGTGAAAGACCGTCCCGGACACGATCGCCGCTACGCGATCGACGCCACAAAAATTAAGACCGAGTTGGGATGGCAACCGTCCGTCACCGTGGAAGAAGGATTGAGAAAAACGATCCGATGGTATCTCGACAATCAAGCTTGGTGGCGACCGTTACTTTCGGAAGAATATCAAGCCTACTACCGCCAGGTTTATGCTTAATGGTCTTCAATTGTACTCAGTTTGGATGATGCGATCGCGCTGTTGCACGTCGAGTCATCCTTTTGGGAAGCCTCGGCGATATGTCGAAAAATGCCCTAAATTTTCATCGCTGCGACATAGGAAGTTCATATTGATTCGTTTTGATGAAGATACGAACTTATTGATTGAGGAGAAAGACCGATGTCTTTCAATGTTGCTAAAACAATCAATTTCCTTTTAGAAGGAAGTTTAGAAATTTTTAGCCCTAACCACGATAACTATCCTGCGATCGGAATTCAACCGTTTACTGGTGAAATTTGGCATCCTAAAAAGGGAGAAGATACCAAGTCTTAATAAAAATAACGATTGGTTGATATCTCTTGATTTCTGTTTGCTTATCCTAATCTAGTTTCCTGTAAGACATACCCATCCATTCCAATCACCCGAACGAATTAGAGTGAATTGTTAAAGATTGATTTGGGGTTCTCCTCTCCAATCAATCGCGCGCTCGCTCTAGTTCGTTTTTCTTATGATTTTAAATTTTAGATTTTAGATTTTAAATTTTAGATTTTAAATTTTAAATTGAAAGGATAAATCTTTTTTGGGAGGGGCGAGCCAGATCTAGGGCGACGGCGGGCAAGATGGGCGCACCACACAGAGGCGTTGAGAATTTAGAGTTGAGATTCCCTCTACGCCTGACTCCCGAGACGGGGATTCTACCTATTTTTACCGTGAACACCGATCCGGGCGATCGCCGCAGAATGCCTACAATTGAGCTGTAACGGTTATCGGGTCAGAAGCCAGCTTATGCAACCTAATAATCCTAATTTATTTACAGAAAAAGCTTGGGCGGCGATCGCCGCCACCCCGGAACTCGCCAAACAGGCTCAACAGCAGGAACTTCAAAGCGAACATCTCATGAAATCCCTGCTCGACGGAGCCGGATTGGCAGCCAATATCTTTAATAAAGCTGGAGTTCCCGTCCAGCAACTGCGCGATCGCACCGAACAATTCATCAACCGCCAACCCAAAGTAAGCGGGTCGAGTTCCGTCTTTCTCGGACGCAGTCTCGACACTCTCCTCGATCGCGCCGACGAGTATCGTAAAGCCTATAAAGACGAATACATTTCCATCGAACACCTCGTCTTAGGCTTTCTCAAAGACGATCGCTTCGGGAAAGGACTCTATCAAGAATTTCAACTCGACGAACAAAAACTCAAAACCACGATCGCCCAAGTGCGAGGGAGCCAAAAAGTGACCGATCAAAATCCCGAAGGGAAATACCAAGCCTTAGAAAAATATGGCCGCGATCTCACCGAAGCCGCGCGTCAAGGCAAACTCGACCCCGTGATCGGTAGAGACGACGAAATTCGGCGGACCATTCAAATTCTCTCCCGGCGGACCAAAAATAACCCCGTCCTCATCGGCGAACCCGGCGTCGGTAAAACCGCGATCGCCGAAGGACTCGCCCAACGCATCATCGCCGGAGATGTCCCCCAATCCCTCAAAGACCGTCGCCTGATCGCCCTCGACATGGGCGCCCTCATCGCCGGGGCTAAATTTCGCGGCGAATTCGAGGAACGCCTCAAAGCCGTCCTCAAAGAAGTCACCGACTCCAACGGCAATGTCATCCTGTTTATCGACGAAATTCACACCGTCGTCGGCGCCGGAGCTACCCAAGGGGCGATGGATGCGGGGAACTTGCTCAAACCGATGCTCGCTAGGGGCGAACTGCGCTGTATCGGCGCCACGACTCTAGACGAATATCGCAAATACGTCGAAAAAGACGCCGCCTTAGAACGCCGTTTCCAACAGGTTTACGTCGATCAACCTTCCGTCACCGACACGATCTCGATCTTGCGCGGTTTGAAAGAACGCTACGAAGTTCACCACGGCGTTAAAATTTCCGATAATGCCCTCGTCGCCGCCGCGTCTCTGTCCAGTCGCTACATCAGCGATCGCTTTCTCCCGGATAAGGCGATCGACCTCGTAGACGAAGCCGCCGCTAAACTCAAAATGGAGATTACCTCCAAACCGGAAGAACTCGACGAGATCGATCGCAAAATCGTCCAACTGGAAATGGAGAGGCTATCGTTAAAAAACGAAACCGACACCGCCTCCCAAGACCGCCTCAAACTCCTCGACAAAGAGATCGAAAACCTCAAAGAACACCAACGCACCCTCAACAGTCAGTGGGAATCGGAAAAAGACACGATCGAAAACATTCAAACCATTAAAGAAGAAATCGATCGCGTCAACATCGAAATTCAACAAGCGGAACGCAGCTACGACCTCAACCGCGCCGCCGAGCTCAAATACGGCAAACTCAACGAGTTACAAAAACAACTCGAAAACGCCGAACGACAACTCGAAGCCAATCAAAAAGGCGGTCAAACCCTGCTGCGCGAAGAAGTCACCGAATCCGACATCGCCGAAATTATTTCTAAATGGACCGGAATTCCGATTAGTAAATTAGTCGAATCGGAAAAAGAAAAACTCCTGCACCTCGAAGAGGAACTACACCAGCGCGTTGTCGGTCAGGAAGAAGCGGTAACCGCCGTCGCCGATGCGATCCAGCGATCGCGCGCCGGACTCGCCGACCCCAACCGTCCCGTCGCCAGCTTTATCTTCCTCGGACCGACCGGGGTGGGGAAAACGGAACTCGCCAAAGCCCTCGCCGCCTATTTATTCGATACTGAGGAGGCGATGGTCCGCATCGACATGTCGGAATATATGGAGAAACACGCCGTTTCCCGCTTGATTGGCGCGCCTCCGGGATATGTCGGTTACGAAGAAGGCGGACAACTCAGCGAAACGATCCGGCGCCGTCCTTATGCGGTGATTCTGTTCGACGAAATCGAGAAAGCGCATCCCGACGTGTTTAATATCATGCTGCAAATTCTCGATGACGGACGCATCACCGACGCCCAAGGTCACACGGTGGACTTCAAAAATGCCGTGATTATCATGACCAGCAATATCGGGTCTCAGTACATTCTCGATCTGGCGGGGGACGATTCCCGGTACGAAGAAATGCGATCGCGGGTTATGGACGCCATGCGCGGCAATTTCCGCCCCGAATTCCTCAATCGCATCGATGAAGTTGTGATTTTCCACAGTTTGCAGAAACATCAATTGCGTCAAATAGTCGAACTCCAACTCGGTCGCTTGGCGCAACGCTTGGCGGACCGCAAGATGTCGATTCAACTCTCGGAAGGGGCGATCGATTTCTTGGCGGAAGTTGGCTACGACCCCGTTTACGGCGCCCGTCCCCTCAAACGCGCCATCCAACGGGAGTTGGAAACCCAAATTGCTAAAGCGATTCTACGCGCCGAATTTAACGACGGCGACTCGATCTTTGTCGATGTCGAAAACGAACGCCTCTCGTTCAAACGTCTCCCGTCGGAGTTAGTGACGACCTCTCGGTGACATCCTCCCGAAGCTGAATCAAAGATTACAGCGCGGGCTTCCCAGTCTCACGATTGGGTGTTCCTGCCCCGCGCCACTTATCTAGGTCATCGACCCCCGACAGACCGACTTGACAGGCGGTTTCCGTTCCCCAGAGTCCCTGGGATACTACGTTTTCTTGTCCACGATGCAAAACCATCTCTGCTGCAGCATGGTCGCGATGAGTCCGATACCCACACTCAGGACAATGATGCTCTCTGACTTCCAACCCCTTGCTGACCGTAGCCAGGCAGTTGGGACAGGTTTGACTGGTACCGTTGGGGTTGACTTGAGCAAAGTAGACTCCCCGTTTCCAGCACACCCATTCCGTCAGAGACAGAAATTGTCCAAAGGCAGCATCTACACAATCTTTTCGCAACATCCCTCGCGTCAAGCCTTTGACGTTGAGGTCTTCTGCAAAGATAGTTTGCGCCCGGTCGCAAAGCTGATGAGCCGTTTTCAGATGGAAATCTCTGCGACGGTTCGCAATCCGATGGTGCATTCTAGCCACTTCGATTTGTGCCTTCTCCCAGTTTTGAGAACCCTTCTGTTTTCGTGATGCTCTGCGTTGCAGCAATTTCAGCTTGCGTTGCATCGACTTGAAAAACTTAGGGCGCTCTTGGAAAGAGCGATCGGAAGCGGTCAAGAATCGCTCCAATCCCAGGTCAATCCCAATCGCCCGACCGTGAACCGGGGCATCGGGAACCGATATATCGGATTCAATGGTGACGACGACATACCATTGCGTCCCCCGTATCCTGGACAGTACCCTTACCTGTTTCACCTTGAACCCGTTAGGAATAGGGCGATGCAGGTTGATGGGTACTTCCCCGATCTTTGGCAACTTGATTGTGAAGCCATTGATGGGATTGCCCTTGAATTGGGGAAACACAAAGGATTTGAATTGACCGAACTTTTTGAAACGCGGAAATCCATATCCCCGTTTCTGAAATGCTTCCCAGGTATCGTGCAGTCTGCGAATCGTAGTCTGCAACACCTGAGAATGCACCTGACCCAGATGCGGGAATTGCTTCTTTGCTTTGGGCAGGTTGTTCTGCTGACGATGGTAAGACGGAAACGGTTCATCGGCGGGAATGATGTATTCCTTTTCCAGCGAGCATCGGTCTACCGAACACTTACGCGAAGCAATCCAGTCTTTGAGTTCGCGTAAAGCGTAGTTATATACGCCTCTGCATGTCTCAAGCCACGACCGCAGTTCAGTCTGCTGCAAGGCGTCTGGATCGATTCGGTAAGTGTAGTTCATGGTCAGCATAGCCGGAGTTTACCAAAGGCTATCGCTGCCTGTAAATGCTGGTCTCATCCCCATCGTAGGGCTTGGCCCTTCCCGTAGGGTGGGGATGACACCAGCTCGGGGAGTCCATGGATCCCGACGCTGATGCTTCGCATACAGCGCGGGACTTATCGCTCCCCGAACCCCTCAAAAGTTAAAACCTGTAGGGTGGGCAAAATTTGCCCACCCTACAGGTTTTTTATTCTTCGATGCGGATGGCGAGACTCGAACTCGCAAGACTTGCGTCACACGCCCCTCAAGCGTGCGTGTCTACCAATTCCACCACATCCGCGCGGTGATTTGCTGCGATTTACTATTGTATCGCATCCGGATCGTACTTTAACACATCTATCGGCGATGCGATCGCCTTTTTTTGAAAATTTCGTGCATTTTTTCAGAAAATCTATATTATTTTAGAATTGTATTACTACAAACAAAAGCTCGAATACTTAGTAATTACAAGAAAAACTTAATCTAAAATCTAAAATTTAAAATCTAAAATCATAAATCTTCCTTGCGATCGCCTCCGTGATACGATAATCGGTTAGGCACCGGACGCCCAGGCGATCGGGCGCATCACGAGCGGGTTCGATCGGATCCGCTATTCATTTCTCTCATTTCTTTTCACCCACGAGTCAACCCCAGCGCGATAGTAATGCAATTTTCTAAAATTCTGATTGCCAACCGAGGCGAAATCGCCCTTCGCATCCTCCGCACTTGCGAAGAAATAGGGATTGCTACTGTTGCCGTTCACTCCACCGTTGACGCCCAAGCCCTGCACGTCCAACTCGCTGACGAAGCAGTTTGCATCGGCGAAGCCCCCAGCAGCAAAAGCTATCTCAACATTCCCAATATCATCTCTGCCGCCCTGACCCACAACGCCACCGCCATTCACCCCGGTTACGGCTTTTTAGCAGAAAACGCGCGCTTTGCCGAAATTTGCGCCGACCATCAAATCTCCTTCATCGGTCCGACCCCGGACGCCATCCGGGCGATGGGCGACAAATCCACTGCTAAAGAAACCATGCAACGGGCGGGGGTTCCCACGGTTCCCGGTAGTAACGGCTTGCTCACCGACGAAAAACAAGCCCTGTCCGTCGCCCGTAAAATTGGCTATCCGGTGATTATCAAAGCCACCGCCGGGGGGGGCGGTCGCGGGATGCGTCTGGTTAGAAGTGAAAGCGAATTGCCGAAATCATTTGCCGCCGCCCAAGGGGAAGCGGAAGCGGCGTTTGGTAATGCGGGGGTTTACATGGAGAAGTTCGTCGAACGCCCCCGCCACATCGAGTTCCAAATCCTCGCGGACAATTACGGCAATGTCATCCACCTCGGCGAACGGGAATGTTCGATCCAGCGACGGCACCAAAAATTACTCGAAGAAGCTCCCAGTCCGGCATTAACGCCGGAATTGCGCGAAAAAATGGGTTATGCGGCGGTTCAAGCGGCAAAATCGATTCATTACACCGGGGCGGGAACGGTGGAATTTCTCCTAGATGCGTCGGGAGAGTTCTATTTTATGGAGATGAACACCCGGATTCAGGTGGAACATCCGGTGACGGAAATGATTACGGGGTTGGATTTGATTGCCGAACAGTTGAGAATTGCTCAAGGGGAGAAGTTGCAGTTGACCCAAGAGCAGGTGCAGTTACGGGGTCACGCGATCGAATGTCGGGTGAATGCGGAAGATCCCGATCGCAACTTCCGGCCCCATCCGGGACGAATTAGCGGCTATTTACCGCCGGGAGGTCCGGGAGTACGGATGGATTCCCACGTCTATACGGATTATGAGATTCCGCCTTACTACGATTCCCTGATTGGGAAGTTAATTGTCTGGGCGCCCGATCGCCCCTCGGCTATCTGCCGCATGAGACGGGCGTTACGGGAATGTGCGATCACGGGATTACCGACGACGATTTCGTTTCACCAACGCATTCTCGAAAATGACGATTTCTGTCGGGGGGATGTGTATACAAATTTTGTGGAGCAATTGATGAGTAAAGAGTAGGGATTGACGATGCGGGCAAGATGCCCGCACCAGCCACAAAATCTTGACGTTCTCAATCTACAATCTACAATCCCTTGCCCTAGAACTCCTACATCATCATGGTCAGAATCCCTTGCTGACCTAGCAGCAGTTCGCGCAGCAAGCTGAAAATGCCGACCCAGAGAATGGGGGTAATATCGACGCCGCCGAGGGGAGGGATGAGTTTGCGCGTGGGAATTAAAAAGGGTTCGGTGGGCCAGGCGATCAGATTCCAGGGGAGTTTGTTGAGTTCGACTTGTGGATACCAGGTGAGGACGATCCGCAAGATGAACAGTAAGGTCATGACCAGTAAAATGGGGCCGACAATCCAAGAGGCGATCGCTGCTGAACTCATGAGTCAAATATTTAAGTTTTGTTACCGCTATCGACTTCTATTTTAACGGGCGATCGCCCCTAAAAATTGCCGCAAACCGGGAGATGGGCGATCGCGGGGGAAAAACACCAAAAATCAGGTAATTAAAGCCTTCTCGTCCCTTAAAACCCCGGCTGTCGGTCGTAATTTTCGGCGATCGTCCCGGTCAAACGGCGAGGGGATCGTCCGGGGGATTTCTGAAAAATAGGCTTCTCAACGGGGTAAAACTTCACTAAAATTCAAAAAAGGCAATCTTGTGATTGAGGAATTTAACAACGATGACACCTTCTTTAGCGAATTTATTTTGGAGTCTGTTTTGGGGCGCTTTAGTTTTAGGCGCGATCTTCGGCGGTTTGTTCTTCATCAGCCAAAAAGACAAAATTCAACGCCGTTCCTAAACCGCGCTCGAAACCGATCGACCTCAAGTTGCGGCAGGGGAGGAGAATCGCGCGTCCTCTCCGACCGAGAACTTGAGGTTTTTTTGTAACCCGGGGAGAAATCCGCCTTCGAGGGGCGATCGCGCGACCCGATACAATGAAGCCAAACCGGATCGCAGCAACGATGCGGTGGAGATTTGAACGCAGACTCGCTACCATAGGACAGGTAGTAGGAGAGAGGCGATGGTCAATTTTAGTCTCAATTTAGCGAGTATTGTCGGCATCGCGATCGCCATTGGCGGGGCCTTGCTTTACGCCGTGCGATCGTGGCGTCCGGAACTATCTCGGGATTACGATTTATTCTTTGCAGCAGTTGCGTTGCTCTGTGGCGGGATCCTCTTCTTTTACGGATGGCGCTTCGACCCGATCATGCAATTCGGTCAAATCCTCTTAGGGGGATCGGCGATCTTTTTCGCCTACGAAAATGTCCGATTGCGGGGGGTGACCACCGCGCAAGCCAAGCGACAGGCGCCGATTGTCGATGAAGACCGACCCGTGAGCCGCGTCTACCGCGTCGATGCCGAACTCGACGAGATCGAACCCTACGACGAAGGTCCCGTGCGGCGTCGCATCAAAGGCTCTCAAGATCCGCGCAACAGTCGCAGTACCTACTACGACGACGACGTGCGTCGGCGTCCTCCCACCCGACGACCGAGTAGTAGTTCTGCCGCCGACAGCCGCACCCGCAGACGTCGCCCGCGATCGCCCGAACCCCCGAATAACGGGTATTACGACGACATGGATGCCTCGGTCGAAAGCGAAGATCCCAACAGCAGCGATATCCCTCGGGCCAGTACCCGGCGCACGAGTACGACATCGAGAACCCGCCGCCGTCCGCGACCGACCGACGACGTCGGATCCGAACGTCCGCCGCGCCGTCCTCCCCAACCGCAGGACGAACCGAGTCCGAGCGAGTATGTCGATTATCAACCGATCGACCCGAACGAGGATGAGGAAGAAGACAATACCGGGAATTTCGATTACTAAACTCCACAGGCGAATTCGGTGCTTTTTGGGTATTTCACAAATGGCAAGAGGCGATCGCGTAGGGTCTCCGGAGGAGAATCGCGCAACGCCTCCGTTGTGACCAAGACACTGCGCCACTGGACGCGCCGGGGTCTGAGTCTCGCTTGTGGCGCGATCGTGGCGGGGTTGCTCGGCGCTTGCGAGTCCCCCCAAGTCTCCCTAGCGCCGAGTTCGGTCAACAGTCGCTACACCGACTCTCAACCCGCCTTAAGCGCCAACGGTCGTTTTTTGGCCTTCGTCTCCAATCGCAACGGCAGTCACGACATTTTTATGTATGACTTGCAAGAACGGCGGTTTTTACAGCTCTCCGGCTTAAACCGACCGGACGCGATCGCCGAAAGTCCGAGCCTGACGAACTCCGGACGCTACCTCGCCTACGCGATCGCCAACCGTAGCCGGGGGGCGATCGTCGTCTACGATCGCATCACCCAAGGCTCCCAAGTCGTCTACCAAGCCGATCTCGGCGGCATCCGACGCCCGAAAATCAGCCCGGAAGGTCGCTATATCGTCTTTGAAAGCGGACGGCGCGGTCAATGGGACATCGAAACCCTCGATCGCGGTCCGGCGATCGAACTCGACCTCCTCGACGGACAAACTCCGGGAACCTCCGTCAGTTTCCCTTAGCCGTTTCCCTTCCCCCTCTTCGATCTCGTGAAGCGCTTAACCCTCATTCCCCTAGTCGCCTTAACCAGTCTGCTGACAAGTTGCAGCACCTACCCACGCCTCTTAAACTTTCCCTTCGATCGCGGCGGTCGCGGTTTGAACTCCCCCGCCGACGAACTCCACCCCAACATTAGCGGTCGCTTCATCGTCTTCGCCTCCGACCGCTTCGGACGCCAAGATATCTATCTTTTCGACGGTAAAACCCGCCAACCGATCGACGTACCCGGACTCAACAGCTTAGACGCGATCGCCGCCAACCCTTCGATTACCCAAGACGGACGTTACATCGTCTTCGCCGGAACCCGCGAAGGTCGCACCGACGTTTATCTCTACGATCGCCAAACCCGCCAACTGCAGAACTTCACCGACAACTTAAACGCCGAAATCCGCAACCCGACCATTAGCGCCGATGGCAGCACGATCGCCTTCGAGTCCAGCGCTAACGGACAATGGGATATCCTCGTTTACGAGCGTTCTGGAAAACCCCTCGATATCCCGATCGCGCCGCGCTAATCGTCGGGGGGAGAATTAGAGCCGATTTTCGATCGCATATTGTCGTAAAGCTGGGGGTAATGTATAAAAACTATCTAGTTTGGCGATCGCGCCATTTTCCAGCAACATTGGTAAATTAATGGGTTTGCTTTGTGGCGTTTCTATACAAATAGCCATCTAGCCTTCCTACGGGATTGTCGTTCCTAGTGCGATCGTGGAAATCGGCGAAGAATTAGAAGATATATAAAACCTCCGATCTAGGTGCGACGAAGAGGCTCGCGATCGCAACACCCAACTTAAATACTCGAGAGCTTACGATCGATTTTTACTGTCACTTCAACTTTACTGAAATTTTTTCTGTTCACTTTTACGCGCTAAGAATTCTCCGACGAAGGCGATCGCCCCCGACCCGATAATTAACAGCGCACTCAACGCATTAATATCCGGTTTCACCCCGGTTCTAATCCGACTGAAAATTTCTAACGGTAAGGTTGTCGCGCCACTACCCGAGGTAAAACTGGCAATTAAAAAATCGTCCATACTGAGGACGAAAGCGAGGAGACATCCCGAAATAATTCCCGGCATCAATTGCGGTAATAACACCTTAAAAAAGGCTTCTACTGGCGTCGCTCCTAAATCGAGAGCCGCTTCTTCTAAATGGGGGTCTAAATCGGCCAAGCGGGTAGTGACCACTAAAGCAATATAAGCCAAACAAAAGACAATATGAGCGGCAACGATCGTCCAGACGCTCAAACGAATCTGAACCGCCGCTAAAAACACCAACGTGGCGACGGCGATCGCAATATCGGGAATAATCATCGGCAGGTAAGAAATCCCGATATATAAACTTTTTCCTGGAAAGCGATAGCGAGCTAACCCGACCGCCATTAACGTACCGAGAATGGCCGAAAGAAACACCGCACAAAAGGCAACCGTCAGGCTATTTTGCAGCGCGCGTAAAACCCGTCCGTCGCTCAACAATTTAAGATACCACTCCAAGGTAAAGCCTTCCCAACTGGCGCTGTACGCCGAGGCGTTGAAACTGTAGACCGTCAGCACCAAAATCGGCAAATACATGAATAAAAACATGACTCCGGCAAAGACGAATTGCCAGGAGACGCGAAATTTAGGTTTGCGCTGCAGCATATCTTCGGGCATTTCCTCCTGTAGCTCGATCGGTGTCTCTATCATCGGCGAAATTTCTCCATTTGGTAGATTCACGGGATCACGATAGCAAGCTCGAACGATCGCCCCCCTCTGCTTTTCGGGGTGGCGGTTGCGAACCGTAAAGGCGAGCGCCTTCGGTCGAAACGACTAAAAACCATCAAGTTTTCGGCTTCGCTTCTCCAAATCGAATTAACAAGGCGATCGCGACGCTGACGAATAAAATCAATACCATACTTAAAGCCGACCCAAAGCCCCAATTTTGGGTAGCTCCCAGGAATTGATTGTAAATCAGCCGAGAAACGGTCATGCTCGACGCCCCACCGAGGAGCTCCGGATTGACAAAATCCCCCAACCCACTGATAAACACGAGTAACGAACCCGCCGCAATTCCCGTGAAACATTGCGGGACCGTCACTTTCCAAAAAGCTTGCACGGGATTGGCGCCCAAATCCGCAGCCGCTTCGAGCAGTCGGCGATCGAGTTTTTCCAGCGACGCATAGAGAATCAACACCATGTACGGCAAAAAGCTGTAAGTCATGCCGACGATCACCGCATTACTGGTATTGAGAATATTAATAGGCGGTAAGCCGATGCTGGTGACGATCGAATTTAACACTCCGGTCCGTCGCAAAATCGTAATCCAAGCGTAAGAGCGCAACAGAGAAGAAGTCCACAACGGCAAAACGAAGGCGAGCAAAATTAAATTGCGCCACCGTCGCGGGGACAGTAACGCAATCCAGTAGGCCACGGGAAATCCGAGTAACAAACAAAATAGCGTAGTTCCCGTTGCGAAAAACAGCGATCGCCCGATCACTTGCAAATTGAGTGGCTCGAAAACGCGGAAATAATTATCCAATCCCGAAGGAATGACCAAATCTCCCGGACGAATATCGGGAACTAAACTCAACTCGAAAATGACTAGGGTGGGAATCACCAATAACAACGCCAGCCAAATCCCCGGCGGGCCTAATAAGACCAGAGGGCCGAGTAATTTAGCCGACAGGCGATCGATTCCTCCTTCAGACCTCGAACCCGAAGGGGTTGGTGGAGATGGTTTAGAAGACACAGCCACAAATTTACCCCGAATGTTAGATGTTAGATTTTAGATCTAAGATTTTAGATTTTAAATTTTGGGGCGATCGATCGCCCCAACCCTCGACTCCAACCCTCGGCTCCAACGATTTGAATCCAAGAGTTTCAATCCCATTAACTACTCGTCAACCGCGTCCAGTAAAGATCGTAAATCTCCGCCGCTTTGCCCACAGGTTGGATACTTTCGCTTTTTTCGAGCGCTTCTTCGGGAGGAAACAGAGTCGGATTGTTGCGAATCTCCTCGGGGAGTTGTTGGAACGCGGCTCGATTGGGGGTGGCAAAACTCAACCGTTCGGTCATCGACGCGGCGACATCCGGTTCGAGCATAAAATTAATCCATTGATAAGCCGCATCCGGATTCGGTGCAAATTGGGGAATCACTAACGTATCGCCCCAAATGGAAGAGCCACTTTTTGGCAAAACATAGTCTAAATCCGGGTTTTCTTCCATGACCAAACTGGCATCTGCCGAAAAGCACATCGCCGCGAGCAGGTCTCCGGTAAGAATTTGCGGGCGCCACGCATCGGTGGTAAACGAGGCGATCGCGGGTTTGAGGTCGGCCAAATGTTCGTAAGCCGCGCGAATCTCGTCGGCATCGGTGGAATTGTAAGAATAGCCCAAACTCCGCAACGACGCGCCCATCACCTCGCGCACGTCGTTAATCAACGTAATCCGCCGGGATAATTGATTGCGCTGTTCCCATAAATAATCCCAATCTTCGGGAGGGGGGTTTAATTGTTTGGCATTGTAGACCAGACCCGTGGTCCCCCAACTAATCGGCACGCTGTAACGATTTCCCGGGTCGTAGAGAGGATCTTGAAAGCGGGGAAACAGGCGGTCGAGACCGACGAGGCGATCGAGATCGAGTTGCGTCAGTAAATTCAACCCCGCCATCTTATTGACCATGTAATCCGACGGGTAAATGATGCTATAGGACCCACCCCCTCCCGCCTGGATTCTGGCGAGCATCGAATCATTATCGGAAAACACGTCAGCCACTACACTGATGCCCGTTTTTTCGCGAAATCGCTCTAGAAGCTCGTCATCGGTGTAGCCCGCCCAGGTATAGATATACAGTTTATTTGGATCCGTCGGCGCGGTCGGTTGGACGTTGGCCAACGTCCAGCCACAACTCGACAGGGCCAATCCAGAAAGCGCCGCCGAGGACGCCTTGAGGAACTGACGTCGCGTTCCCCCGCCTCGGGTCAATTGGGAAGGGCGATGTGAATTGAGAACAGTGGGAGGCACTATCGTCTTTAATTGATTGTTAACAGAATAGGGAAGAAGGGTTACTAAGAGCGGATGACTTTCGTCCGAGCTAGACTCAACGGCAGACCCGCTCGAAGGGAATGTTCGGTTTGATTAGCCTTTCGCCTACTAACAGTAGCGTACCAATTGTTGAAACGCGAGAGTCGGGCCGAGTTCTCCGGTCGTGTAGAACGTGGGAATCTGGCTTAACCGTGGCTTAAAGCGATACTGTCCTCCGGCAGCCATTGAATGTAAATGGGGGTTTCTGCGGAAGGTAAAGGCTCGTTACTATTGCGCTGTAGCACGGTGAGGCGATCGCCGCCCGTCAACTCCACCAAATAATGGACGTGCGCCCCCAAATACATAATATTTTTTAGCCGTCCTTCAAAACAGTTCCCCTCGTCTTCAATCGGCGACAAACTCAAATTAATTTTCTCCGGTCGGACGCTGACCACCACCGAACTGCCGTTCCCCTGCCACGGATCGTCGAGTTCCACGGAGATTTTCAAACCGCTCGTGGTACGAATTTGTAAAGTGGTGGCGTTTGTTGATTCAATCCGTCCGGCTAACAAGTTCGTTTCGCCGATAAAATCGGCCACGAAAGCCGTTCGGGGACGTTCGTAGATGGCGCTAGGCGTGCCAATTTGCTCGATTTTGCCCTCGTGCATGACGGCGATGCGATCGGACAAGCTCAAGGCTTCTTCTTGATCGTGAGTCACCATCACGAAGGTCAAGCCCAAATCCCGATGTAAATTGGACAGTTCGACCTGCATTTCCTTGCGTAATTTCAAGTCCAACGCCCCTAACGGTTCGTCGAGTAAGACCACCGCCGGACGGTTGACCAACGCCCGCGCCAGGGCTACCCGTTGCTGTTGACCGCCGGAAAGCTGCGAGGGAAAACGATTGGCGAATGACTCCATTTTCACCAAGTGTAAGGCATCTTTAACGCGCTGTTCGATTTCCGCTTTACTTTGACGTCCGATGCGCAAGCCGAAGGCGATATTTTCGGCAATGCTCATGTGGTTGAACAGGGCGTAACTCTGAAATACCGTATTGACGGGACGGCGGTAGGGAGGAACCTGATTCATCGACTTGCCGCGAATCATCACTTCTCCCGCCGAAGGGGTTTCAAATCCTCCGATCAAGCGTAACGTCGTGGTTTTCCCGCAGCCAGACGGCCCGAGAATGCTAAAAAATTCTCCTTGTTGGATATCGAGATCGACGCCGCGCACGGCTGTTTCGCCATCGAAGACTTTAAAAACTTTGCGTAATTCGACATCCAAGATGCCATCGCGATCGCTCGTATTTTCTCCGGTGTGGGTAGCAGTCTGAAACGTCATGGCTCTTTGCAGGCGATGATGCCCCTCTGTGGTTGGATCTGACTTGGGTTTATTCTATCCGTCGAATTTAGCTTTCGTAAGCTTTCCCTTGGATTTCCCCTTGCAGCCGTGTAAATTCCTCAGTGTAAAGCGCGAATCCCGTAACGGAAGGAGAAGCCCGCGCCGTACCGCTTAGCAGTCGGCGTCGGGAGTACGTCAGGTTGACCCAAACCGCCGCGCATCCTACGAATGAACGCGAAGCGTCATTCGCTAGTTAGCGGCGGACGGAGTTGGCGCGGGTTATCCTGATTCTCGATGTACTTCAGGAGAGTTTCGATATTGGCCCGTCCGACCGTCGTAATCAGTCCGTAGGCCCGGTTCCAGAAATAAGGCTTCCAGTAGAAGGGGCGTAGCTGCTGCGCAAACTCCTGGCGCATTTTTCGGGCTGATACCGACTTCAAGTTTTTCACAAAGTCAGAGAGCCTAACTGTGGGGTCAACCTCGAACAGCAGATGAACATGGTCAGGCTCCCCGCCAAACTCAATCAACTCTCCTCCCCACTTGACCAACAAATCGGTGAATATCACCTCCAGCCTGTCCAGCATCTCTGGGTTCAAGCATTGGTGACGATACTTCATTGATAAGACCAAGTGATAGCAAAGCCTATAAGCACTGTGATTCCTCGTCTTCAGGGTCGTAAAATCCTGTTCCATGCTAGAATTACTTCATTATGAGCAAAGCTATTGTACGCACTGACAAATGGGGCTTGCAACCATCGCCAGAAGTGAGACTTCATCTCTTAGCCACGGTTGAAGAGTACCGGGCTTACTGCAAAGCTCTGAGCTATGTGGTCATGGGCCACTGGCCGGAACTGGTTGCAGCAAAAAGCTTCTGTGCGGCAGTAGAAAAGCTCATTCATCGCACCAGCAAGAATCCAGATCCGAAGTATCTCTATTTCGAGAAGCGGTTCTACAAATTCCCGTCCTACCTACGTCGTGCTGCTATCGAGTTGGTGAAAGGACAGGTCTCTTCCTATCTGACTCGATACCGAGAATGGCAGTCAGGAGTTCGGAAGCGTCGGGATGCTAAGCCACCTGCTTTTAATGTGGATGCCGAATGTTATCCGGCACTCTACAAAGGGCAGTTGGTGAAGTTCGATGCTCACCTGCTGGTGGCCTGGATTAAGGTTTGGAATGGCTCTGATTGGGTCTGGGCAGAAATTCCGATTGCCAGCAAACGGCATCGGCATCTAATCGGCTCCATCAAGTCTCCCTACCTAGTCATTTCCCAGAAGCACTGCCATCTGGCAGTACCCTTCGGAATCGTCCCGCCTAAGCGGGAAACTGATGTGGTGTGCGCTGTAGATGTGGGAATTAACACCCTGGCTACAGCCTCGATTGTTTGTCCAGACGGCACTGTATTGGCACGGAAGTTCATTCATCCGGCCTCTGACATAGACGAAGTCGCCGCAGCCGCTGGAACCTGCGTCCAGCGGAACGGCGACCGTCGAGACAAACAGGCCAACATCATCCGACAAAAGGCGCGAAAGACCAAAACGTTGCACCGTGGATTTGCTAAGACTCCGTACCGCAAGGCAAAAGGCATCAACGCCAACATTGCCCAGCAGGTATCTCGGCAAATCGTCAATTTTGCCCTGGAGCATGGAGCCAGTACGATCGTCTTTGAAAACCTGAAGGGCTGGCGTCCCAAAGGCGGCATGAAGCGGTCAAACCTGAAGCAGAGGTTTCATGGCTGGCTGCATCGCCGTCTGGTGTTACTGACACAGGAGAAGTTTCAGGAAGTTGGGGGTAAAACCGAGTATGTTTATGCTCGGGGTACGTCCTCTTGGGCTTTTGACGGCAGCGGCAAGGTGCGACGCTCTAAAACTCAGTACGAATTAGCGACATTCGCCAATGGGAAGCGGTACAACGCCGATCTGTCAGCAAGCTACAATATCGCGGCTCGATACTTGGCTTACAAACTGAAGCTGACCCGCCGAAAGGACGGGCAGGTAGCGAAAGGCCGAAGTTCCTGCGCTACACCGAGAATGCCGGTCACCCTCTCTCTACTATGGGATTGGGAAGCCGCTTATGAACGCGAAGCGTCATGAGCGGAGCATTCACAAATGTCAAATCATGCGGTTTTCTTCAAAGCCAAACTCAACATAGTGTCGAGTTGCTGCCATCCGATCGCTCCCAAAAGCAGCTTGTAAATCTGGGTGACGGTTGAGATAACTTGCTGCATCAAATAAATCCGTTCCTCGACCTTCCGCCGCACCAAAACGAATATAATGTTCCGTCGCCAACTCGGTATTCGACCCAAAAGTTTGGATAAGATCGCCCCAAGAAGCGAGATAACTCAATTCGTCAAACGTATCTAAAGCACGATTTTCTGCTATCCCAAATTGCGTATAGTGTTGGTCGGCAGCCCCTAAATCGAACCCGAATTCAGTAATTAAATCTCGGTGAGAGGCGAGATATTGAAGGGAATTGAAGGCCCCACCACCCATATTCATAGGGTTGAGCGTGTCGGTAGAGAAAACTGTAAAGCCTAGTAAGTTCGAGGTCCGATCGGAGCCGATCTCGCCCAATCCCGTGACGGCTCCCGTTTCTAAATTGACTGAATATAAAGTGGTATTAGAAACAGCGAAGGCTCGATTATCTCCTTGAGCAACCGAGAGAATATCAAAACCGCCGACGGGATCGAAATCGACTCCCAAGTTGCCAACGGTCACTTGAGTGCCGTCGTTAGGAGGACTTTGCAAGATCAGGGTATCGAGCAGGGGGTCAATATTGTAGAGTTGGGTCGAAGTGGTGCCGTCAAAGGAGTTGGTGTATGCGGCGGCGGTGATATTAGGATTAACCCCTGCATTCGGATCGCTTCCCTCGAAGGCGAGCATTCCGTCAAGAATGACTTCCCCCGTATCAACATTAATTCGGAAGTTTTGGTCGTTATCGCCGACTAAGCGCAGACGGTCGGGAACGGGATTGAAGTCGAAGCCAGAGACGATCCCGGCTTCAAAGGGTCGAGAGAGGGTACTGACACGGGTAGCTTCGGTGGTACTACTTCCGACGGTGTTGGGATCGATTCTGTAAATATGATTGGCCGTACTCAAGGCGTAGATCGAGCCATCGGCAGGACGGCGATCGATGCCGAGTAATGCGCCTTCAACTCCGGTAACGGTGGTACTTCGGACTTGTGTAGTATTGCTGCGATTGAAGGAAAGAAGGGTGTTGTTGTCGGTTAAGGCGATAAATGTTTCCACGATCTTTGTTTTGCGTACGGTTTCCTACAGCAACCAAGCACGATTGACGATTTCAGGGGGGTTAATTCTGACCCAGGGTGGGTCTGCCAATCCCATCACAGATGAATGGGTCAGTGAAATCAGCAACACGACTCGATCGCATATCTGTTCGTGAAGGAGTACGAACAGAAGCGCGAATTGGATTCAAAAATCCAGAAAAAATGCAAATTAGTTAGAAACCGTCACAGCCGTTGAATGAGTATGGGGGTGGAGTTATGCTGTTGGGGGGCACTTTCATCCTCGATCGTAATCGCGATAGCTTTGACCAGATCGTTTTGTTGAAAGGGTTTCGGTAAGATCAAGGATTGGGTTTCGCGACCGAGACCGTCGGTGGTGAAGACTTCGGTCAAAATGGCATTATGGCGATCGGTGGTGAATGGCGCCCCGGGTTGTAAGACGGTCCAGAGAACGTATACTTTTCCGGGAGCTAGGGGAGGTAAGTTTTCAACCCGCAGATGTCCGGTGAGGGTTTGGCGATCGATGGATACGGTGACTTTGGGTGAAAAGTTTAAGGAGGTGGCGGGTTGAAGGGAGAAGATGAGGGCATTAGAGGGTTGGTTGATTTGAGTTTTTTGAAGTTGGAGCGATCGCCACAGCAGGTAATTGCTGATGCTCAGTCCGACAATAAAAGTTGCGGCGACGATTCCTAGGGATTTAACCCAGATCGGCAGAGGTGGGGTCGGGACGCGGCGATCGCCCTTGGAAAAGCGTTGTTGTCGGGCGGTGCGCGCAACCGTGGAGCCATCAAAACTGCTCATCACTCGATCGCGAAGATGAGGTGAGGGATCGATAGGTTCGGGAAAGTAAGCAGTTTCTAGAGCTTGCTGACTTTGCTCGATTAATTTGATGATTTCGGGATCGTCGAGACAAGGTGCAAGCAGAGCACTTTCCGCTTCGTCGAGGTCGTTGAGAACGTATCCGGCGATTAAATCGTGCAGTTGTTCGGGAGGAATAGACGAACTCATGGCTTTACCGATCTCCCAACCGATCTTGCAAGTTGTGACGCAACTGGATCAATCCTCGTCGCATCCAGGTTTTCACGGTACCGAGGGGGATGTTGAGTTGTTTGGCGATTGCACTTTGACTCAATCCGTCGCGATAGGCTAAATGGAGGACTTGCTGTTGTTGTTCGGAGAGGCGCGATAGGGCGTTTTGAACCTGTTGGGTCGATTCTTCTCGGTCAAGTTGGCGATCGGGGCGATCGCTACTGGGATGGAGGTCGAGGTGATGAATCGATAATGTATGTTCGGTTTTGGCGCGCGATCGCAGCAGATCTAAGCTGCGCGATCGCGTCAAAATTCCTAGGAAAGTTCTCAAAGAGCCTCGTTGTGGGTTATAAGAACTCTGGGGCAGATTCAGAAAAATATTATGGGTTAAATCTTCTGCATCTTGGGTGTTCTTGGTTGTTTTTAAGGCGATCGCATACACAAACCCTGCATGGCGACTGTAAAGCATACCCAAAGCTTCGCTCTGCCCTTCCTGAAGTGCGAGCCAAAGTTGGGTGTCTGAGAGTTCAGCCCCCATATTGTTTGTAATGCGCGCAGCAGATTCGCATTAATGAATTGGTCACCCTGAGTGCGATCGCCGTTGATAGCGACTAGACATCAATCTATCAAACTTTATTCCCTACAGCGATCGCGTGGCTTGCATCAACTTTGAGACAATTTTCGCAATATTCCAGGCATCGTCCCCGCCGCGATGGTGGGTCCCTTCCAAAGGCAGGCCCAGCCGTTGGAGGGCTTCATCCATCCCGACCGGGGCGCTCCAGCCCAAGAGGGCAGCACAAAGGACTTTAATATTGAGGTGGCTGATGCCGAAGGGATAGCGCACTTGTCGGGATCGACATTGGCGCTCGAATTGGCGGCGGTCGTAATCGCCGTAACTCGCCCACAGGCGCGATCGGCTCTGGTACTGGCGTTCGAGGGTACGACAGGCATCTTTAAAAAAGAATCCGCCCTCAACTTGAGCTTGAGTCAAGGTGGTCAGTTCCTTGCAGAAGGGGCTGACGGTGGAGCGTTCCGGCTTGACGAGGAGGGAATCTTTGCTCAGGGGTTCGCCGGAGGCGAGATCGAGCAAGGCGATGCCAATTTCGATGATTTCGCTCTCGGCGTCGCCGGGGGGTTGTCCGGCCCAACAGGTGGACTCGACATCGATGATTAAGAGGCGATCGAAGGATTTAACCACGGGAGGGGGAATTTAGGGAGTTTGAGTGGCCGTCAGTTGGGCGATCGCGCGATCGAGGCGCATGGCGTGGGAGGCTTTGAACAAGATGCGATCGCCCGGTTGGGCGAACTCGCGCACCCGTCGCGCTAGATGGTCGTGGGCGTCGGCTTCGTCCGGATCTAAAATTTCGACAAATGGCAATCCGATCGCCCCCGCCGCCATCGCTTGGGCTTGGGTCGCTTCGGCAAAAATAAATAAGGCATCGAGGTGGACTTGACGGGCGATTTGACCGACTCGTTCGTGAAATTGAGCCGATCGCTCTCCCAGTTCTTTCATGGTGCCTAAAACGGCAATTTTGCGGCGACCGGGGGTTTGGGCGAGCAGTTCGAGGGCCGCGCCCATCGATTCGACCCCGGCATTGTAACTTTCGTCTAAAATCGCGATATCGTCGCCGATTTCGTAGCGGCGCGATCGCCCTTCGGGCAGTTCCACGGCGATCCCTTTTTCTAGCGCTTCCAGGTTCGATCCCAAGACTTGGGCGACGGTGAAGGCGGCGAGGGTATTGAGGGCGTTGTGACGACCGGGAAGGGGCAAGGGGATGCGGTGACCGTTGACGAGCAAGGTTTGCGGGTCGGGCAGTTCGCCGCGCACGTCGCCCCCGTCTAAGCCGTAGGTCACGGTCCGTCCGGACCACACTCGAGCTGCGGTGTCGAGCAAGCGGGCGTTATCGTGATTGAGGATGGCGATCCCGTCCGGGCGCAGGTGTTCGAGCAGTTCGCATTTGGCTCGGGCGATCGCCGCTTCCGACCCCAGGCGTTCGATATGAGCGGTACCGACGTTGGTAATGACGGCGATCGTCGGGCGCGCAATTTGAGTGAGTAAGGCGATTTCGCCGGAGGCGCGCATCGCCATTTCGATGACGGCGTACTGGTGCGTCCCTTGCAGTTGTAACAGGGTTTTGGGAACGCCGATCTCGTTGTTGTAGTTGCGCTCGGTTTTGAGAACTTGAGCGCCGCTACAGGCCGCTAAAACGGCGGCAATCAGTTCTTTCGTGGTGGTTTTGCCGACGGATCCGGTGACGCCGACGACGGGAATACTAAAGCGATCGCGCCACTCCCGGGCGATCGCCTGATAGGCTTCTAAGGTATCGTTGACGGCGATCGTCGGCCATTGCGGATCCCCTCCCGTCCAGGACTTCTCCACGATCGCGGCGATCGCCCCTTTCGTCAATGCAGTTTCTACGAAGTCGTGACCGTCAAACCGATCGCCGCGTAAGGCGAGAAAGACCTCGCCGCCGTGCAAGCCGCGCGTATCGGTGACGATCCCGTGCGGCGATCGCCCCAACAGCCCCGGATCGAGACGGTTCGCGATTCCTCCGGTCACGGCGACCAATTCACTCACACTCAAAAAATCGCCCATCTGGCCACCCATTCCAATCACACTCCAATCGCATTCGATTGTATTATCTCAATGGTATGGCCGGGACGGTCTGCTCAGGATCGCCTTTCCCCTCAGATCGGAGCTTTGCCCATCGCGATCGTCTTTCTCCTGGGGTAGAATAAAGATTTAAACCTCTTTTTTCTTTTTTGTTCGGGGCAATCGTCGGCCTTGGCGACGGGGGCCGTCTCGAAAGCAGGCGCTTTCCGCTCGCCGACTCCAAAAGAAAACCCCCCTTCCAGAGCGCCAAAGCGCTACAGTAGGAACCGAAGAGATCGCCCCCCACCCTGGGGAGACTCGCCAAAGATTTACTAAATCTTTAAAGAAAAATCGGGAGTTAAGCGACTATGCTTTACTAAGTCTTTAGAAAAAAAACGCGCAAAGGAATACCTTTGACAGTTAGGCTATTAAGTAGAACTTTGACAGATTATAGCCAAAATGTCTCCGGACTAAAAAATAGTCCTCGAACCACTCCCTCATTCAGATGATAACCATTCAGGAAGCATTTGAAAGGGTCATAGATAAAGCTATATCATAAAAATCCTGTCGTGTCGTGCAAAGATCGAACCTTTCTCGGTTCGGTCGTCATGGGTGAGTGAACCGCATTCGTATATTTGAAATTGATTTAACCAAAATCCTATCAGATGTAACCCAATTCCGTGGGCGGGGGTCATAGAGAATGAATTACCGAAGCGATCCGTTTAACCGAAGAAACACCCCTGAAGAGCAGCGACTGTACGATCACCTGCTCTCCTGCGTTCGGACAGAAACCCCCGATCGGTTGACCGAACGGTTTAAAGCGTTATTTATCGATGGGACGGGCTATCCCGATGCCGAAATCGCCGCCGCGATCGATCGCTTGGTCAATTCCAAAGAAGCCCAAGAAGAGTTTCAATATATCCTCAATCGTTGCTGCCATATTTTAATCAATCGCTGGCAGACCAACAGCCAACATCAAAAAGCGATTCCGCAACTGGTTAATTTATTTGAAGGTTCGAGCTTAAAATTTTCCCAACCCTACTATCAATCGCGACGAGGGGCGCGGCTGCAAGAATTAGTCAAAGAGTTCAGTAATAGCGAGCATTACTTGACCTTACAGAGACTGGCGCGAGTCGTAGACGATTCGGAAAACGAAGTTGAAGAGAACGAAAAGCGCCCCCTCGGGAATTACATTCGCCGTTATCCATATTTGTACAGTCATTGTCTGCTCAGCGATCGCAGTTCTTACGAACACCAACAAACCGTTCGCAAAATTCAAGCGCAACAGCAACGGCAATTTGAACTGCACCTGTCCCAATACGTCACCTACCAAGTCCGGCGCGCCCAATTGGCCCGTCATAGCGGTTTGGATAAAGCCCGCAGAATTTTAAAACCGATCGCCAACCCCACCTTATTGAGCGATCGCGAACTGTATCACTCCCTCAAGCAGTTTGTGGGAAAAGCCGAATGCGGTTATACTTACCGCGATTTGGCTCACAGCTTCATCACCCACAGCAGCGAAGTCCAAAGTTACGGCGAATTCAAAGCAGAACTTTACGATTACCTGATTACGACGACCCATTGCGATTACGGAAAACGCCTGTTTAACGAACGCTTGAGCAAACAACTCAAAGGGACGCTCCCTCAAAGTGACGGGCAGAAAGTCAGTGATTTCTTAATTGTGAGAACCTGTAGCCAACTGCTCAACTTCCTGGTCGTCGAAAGTATACAACGTCCCAATCACTTCGTTTTCATCGACTTAATCTCCAACATCGGCCCGATCGCCACCACCGGACTGCTGCTCAAGATCGTGCTGTTGTGTCGTAAAGTCAAACCCTATTTAGAGAAAAAATTCTCGATTCTGTTCAACCATTACGAAAACTCCACCGACGACGCGATCCAATGGTTGATTAAAATGCTCGAAAATCTCAACGTCGCCCTCAGTACCAACTTCGGCGCGGTGGATCTGTCCTTCATCAGCCAAATTGCATGATGCGGACGCGATCGCGAGGGTCTGAATTAGGATAGAAACAGACCCTCTGAGTTGTTCGATTTGATGAATCCGCGAGGTTCCCATCCTGCACGACCCGACACCGACGGCGATCGCACCGATCTCGACCGCCAACTCGACGAAGCGATCTTCACCTTTGCCGACATCCAAGAAGATCTCAACTACAAACAAGCGAAAGACTCCCTGCGCCACCTGTTGGCGACCCTCGACCTCACCCCGGAAGAACGGGCCGGATTAGAAGGCGAAATCGAGAGTTTGGGGACGATGCTCGATAAATTAGAAGAGAGTATCGTTCAAATTGCCGCGTTCGGCATGGTGGGACGGGGAAAATCTTCGCTTCTCAACGCCTTACTCGGTCAGAACCTGTTCGAGACCGGACCGTTACACGGGGTCACCCAAAGCGCCCAAGGGGCGAACTGGCGGATCGATCGCGCCCCCTTGGCGGGAGGCGACGGCGAAATTGCCCAAGTGACCCTCACCGCCACCAGTGGCAACGCCCTCGTCGAACTGATCGACACCCCCGGAATCGACGAAGTAGACGGGGACACCCGAGAAGCCCTCGCCCGGGAAGTCGCCGCCAGTGCGGATTTAATCTTATTCGCGATCGCCGGAGATTTAACCAAAGTCGAATACGACGCCCTCTCCCAACTGCGCGAAGCGGGCAAACCGATCTTGCTCGTCTTTAACAAAATCGACCAATATCCCGAAGCCGACGCCCTCGCCATTTACGAGAAAATCCGCGACGAACGGGTGAAAGAGTTACTGTCCCCGGAGGAAATCGTCATGGCGGCTGCCGCCCCCTTAACGGCTGAAGCCATCCGCCGTCCCGACGGGACTCGGACGGTGCAGATGAAGCGGGGTGCGCCGCAAGTAGACGCCTTAAAGCTCAAAATTCTCGAAATTCTCGATCGCGAGGGCAAGTCTCTGGTCGCCCTCAATACGTTACTGTACGCCGGGACGGTCAACGAGCAGATCGTCGAGCGCAAAATGCAAATCCGCGATCGCAGTGCCAATCGGATTATCTGGAATGCGGTCATGACGAAAGCGTTGGCGATCGCCCTCAATCCCCTCACCGTGGTGGACGTACTCAGTGGGGCGGCGATCGACGTAGCCACGATCCTGACCTTGTCGCGACTCTACGGCATTCCCATGACCCAAACCGGGGCGGTCGATCTGCTGCAAAAAATCGCGATCGGCATGGGCGGGATCGGCGCCAGCGAACTGCTCGCCACCTTGGGACTGTCTTCGCTCAAAGGATTGTTGGGGGCGGCGACCGTGGGAACGGGAGGGGCGGCCCTGGTGCCTTATCTGTCCGTGGCGCTCACTCAGGGCAGCGTGGCGGGTTTTTCTTCCTATGGCATTGGCCAGGTCACTAAAGCGTACCTGGCCAATGGAGCCTCTTGGGGCAATGACGGCCCGAAAGCGGTCGTCAGTCGGATTATTGCCTCCTTGGACGAAACCTCGATTATGGGTCGCATCAAGGAGGAGTTGCGAGAGAAACTATCAGCTCGCCGGGGCTGAAGAAACGCTGTGATAATGGCGATCGCCGCGCGGGGGCGATGTTATTCTTTGTTTTTGAATTGGGCGAGCCATTCGCGCAGTTGTTCTCCGGCGACATCCCGTCCGCCTAAACCGAAGGCGAGGGCAATGGCAATGGCGATCGCGCCGAACAGCAAGCCGAAGGCCAGATTGACGATATGCGGGGCAATTCCCATTTGTTGCAAGGCCATCGCGCCCGCCAAGGCGATAATCGAGATGCGGGCGGCTTGACCGAGAATTTCCGCTTGGGCGGTTTTCGATTGCGCGATCAAGGAGTAGGCGAGATTGGCTAAGTACAAGCCGATGCCGAAGACGATGACGCCGACGAGGACTAACCCGGCAATTCGCAGGATTTCGCCGGAGATAATCGTCAGCACTTCAAATTGCAGCACTTCGGTCGCGGCGACGGCAGCAAATAACAGAATGGCTACCATCACGACGATGCCGACAATTTCCGACGGCGTTTTACTCGTCAGGTCGGATCCGGATTCCGGGGTGCTGTCGGCGGTTGAAGCCGTGGACGGTCTGGAAAAGCCCAGGGCGGCGAAGATGTTGTTAAAGCCGATACTGGTGAGGATGTTGGTGACGAAATCGGAGACGAAACGCCCGACGACGTAAAAGACGCCGAAGATTAAGCCCGCCGTGAAGATTTTGGGAATTGCGTCGAGGATTTGCTGCAGCATGGCGATCGCCGGATCGGAAATCGCTTCGATCTGCAGGGAATTCAACGCCGCGATCGCCGTCGGAATCAGGATCAGAACGTAGACGGTGGTTCCGATCAAGCCGGAGAGGGACATTCCCTCATTTTGTTGGGTCAACCCCATGCGCTGCCCGAGGCGATCGGTTCCCGTCGCCGCCAACAAGTTGGTGACGATCCCGCGCACGATCCGGGCGATCAGCCAGCCGATGGCGCCGATAATGACGGCGGTGAGAATCTTCGGCAATGCCGAGAGGATCTGATCGACGAGGTTTTGAACCGGACCGAGGGCTCCTGGCAGTTGTAAGGCATCCAGGATCGGCGGCAGGAAGAAGAGAAACACGAACCAATACAGGGCATTGGCCAGGGTTTCATTGAGCATGAAGGGGCTTTCCCCTCCTCCCGTCTGTTGGGCGAGGCGATCGTCGAGGCGGAAACGCTGCAAGCCCGTGGTGAGCAACATTTTGCAGATCGTGGCCACGATCCACGCGACGCCCAAGAGTAAGGCGGCTCCACCCAAACGGGGCAAGTAGTTGAAGATTTGATCTAAAAAGCTGTTGAGTGGCTGCGAAACCACCTCTAATTTGAGGGCGTTGAAAAAGGCAACCAAGACGAAGATCATGATTACCCAATAGACGCCACTCGCCGCCCATTTTTCGATCGGCGGTGGTGACTCCTGACGCCCCATCACCGCATTGGCGATCCGATTGTCGATATCGGTACGGTTGAGTAAACCGCGAACCCCCGCCGCAATTATGGTGGCCGCGAACCAACCGACGATCAGGATGGCGATCGCCCCGAGCAAGCTCGGCAGGAAATCCATCAAGCCATTAATAAAGTTTGTCACAGGATCGACCACCATTGCTTGGGGGTCGAATCCGCCTGTTGAAGTCTGAGCCAGTAGCGAGACCGAATTGGGGAGATCCCCCACTGGCTCTGGTCTTATGTACCACATGTCATTCATAGCTGGTTGGTTGTAGTTGGAATAAAAATGTTGCCGACCGACATCCCAAGACAGGATGAGGCCGATACTACCAATAGCAGCATTTGCCACTATCCTACAGGGTCAAGTCGGTTTTTTGCGGTTTTGAGAATGCCTTTTTATGGAGATTTCAGGTCTTTAACCCTATCTTGAAACTGTCTTTCCTGAGATAATGAGTTTAAATGTAACTTTTTGATGAATAAAGATTAAAAAATACGAATTTTTACATTTTTTACAAAATTCTACCCAAGGATAGAGGGCAACGGCGATCGCGCGCTGTCAAGACAAGATCCACTACAGCGAGACTGACGACAGACCGACCGAGGCGATCGCTTCTTCCAGGATCCCAACTCTGGAAATCTAAAATCTAAAATCTAAAATGCCGTCTGTGGAGAAAGGACCGATCGCATGTCACCGCCGAGAGTTTTCGAGCAATCCATCCAAATTCGTGCCAATGCGAGCATTGTCGAGCGTTGCATTACCGATCGCAGTTTGATGCATCGCTGGCTCAATCCCCTGTTGCGCTGCGAACCTGTCGGCGAATGGAGTACGGACATTGGCAGTCGTAGCCGCTTCATCATTCAAATTCCCCTGTTGCAACCGACTTTAAATAGTGTAGTCGCCGAACGCGAACCCGGGGCGATCGTCTGGGAATTTCAGGGCTTTTTCAAAGGTCGCGATCGCTGGGAATGCCTGCCTGAAGGTCAAGGAACCCGACTTTTGAACCGCTTCGAGTTCGAGATTCCCAATCGAGCGATCGCCTGGGGCTTCGATCGCTTCGCCGCCGCTTGGACTCGCGAAGACATGCAAGCGCAATTGCGACGACTCAAGCGACTGGCGGAAGAATTGCAATTGAGGGATTGAGAGAGTCGAGAGAAACAGTGTGGGGAGTCGGGAAAGTTTTGCGCTTTCACGAGTCCCCATTCCCGACATTGCCCAATCTAAAATTCTAGATCTAAAATTGATACTTCTTACAGGCGATCGAGTAACTGACGGATGGCCGTAGCATCGCGCGCTTGTGGTAATAAATTCAAGTACATTTCCAAATCTTGGCGGGCGGCGGTTCGCCGATCCATTTGATAGTATAGTAAACCGCGATCGCGCAACTCGAAGGGGCGATCGGGAAACAGCAGCAAAATTCGCTCGATCGCCGCCAGGGTGCGTTTGGCATCGTGGCGGTGCAAATAAATCATCTTTAAATTGGTCAGCATCCGCGCTAAAAATTGCTTGGGGGCGATCGGCTCCAAAAATTCCGGTTTCAGGCTAATCTTTTTGCCGTAAATCTGCATTAAACGCCGTTCGCAATCCGTGGGAAATAGCACCTCGCCGCCATGAAACGGATCTACAAAAAAGCCGACCTCTTCAAACACCGGGCGAATTAAAAAATGTCCCGGCATTCCTATTCCCACCATCGGAAAATCGATGCGTTTGGCAATTTCGAGATAAATTAACGATAAAGTAATCGGAATTCCCGTGCGGCGATCGATCGCCTCATTCAAAAAACTATTGCGCGGGTCGTAATAATTTTGGCTATTCCCTTTAAACCCCAAATCATCGTAAAGATACTCATTAATTGTCTGAATAATACGCAGGGGATAGCGTTGTTGTGGCAGACGCTCTTGGATTTCTAATGCCATCTCGTCGAGGGCATTGAGGTAGGCATCGGGTTCGAGTTCTGGATACTCTTCTAAGGCAAAATAGAGCGCAGCTTTCGCCAGGTCGATGTCTTCGTCTGGCCGATGAATTTCGCGATAAAATAGTTGTCGGGCTAAAGGAAAATCCATTTAAAACAGGGAATTACGGACGATTTTCGATTATTTTATTATAGGCTTATTTTTATAGCTGTAAACTCTTAAATTTATGAAAAATTTTTATTTTGAATTTGTTTTAAGTAAATTCAAGAGATTGTCCGTAAAAAAACATAAAAAATTTTGTAGGGGTTTGGTTACCAAACCCCTACTACAAGGCACAATAGCAACGTGGAGAGAATTGGGGTAACCCGATGACAGTCCTGTGTCCTTTGATGCTCTAGCGATTGCCTCTTTTCAAACAGGACTCTTAAGGTTAATGTTATAAACAGTGTTTAAATAAATTTAAAAGGCGCGATCGCCTCGATACGGTGGCGGCGGTTCTTCTGGTTGAGGAAAGACGAGTCGGGGTAACTCGATAATTTGCTGCCATAAATCTTGAGGGCCGATTCCGAAAAGTAATTGTAAAGCCAGGACGATCGCCGCGATCGTGATGGCCGTTTTTAAGGTGGCTTTAAGAACATTTAAAACCAACATAAAAACGAGCCAGGTCACGATAAATGCAGCGATAATAATGATTAAATCTACAGGCATTCGCTCTTATGATTTGAGAGTTGAAAGTTGAAATGTTAGATTTTAGATTTGAGACGGGCAAAGTCAGGCATAAGAAGCACAAAAATCTCCCCACTCCCGACTCCCCACTGCCTATTTTTGCCGCTTGTCTTAACTGTGCTGTTTAATTTTGCTGCAACCGTTGAATAAATGCTTGTGCTTGTTGGGATAGGGTATTGTTTCCCTGAGATTGAAATAAACTGGAAGCTTGACGAAAATCGGAAATGGCGGCTTCACGATCGCCCTGTTGGGCGCGAATTAAACCGCGATTGAAATAAGCGGCGCCATCGGCGGGATTAATTTCGACAGCTTCGTTAAAATCGTCCATGGCGCGATCGAATTCGCCGATCGCGGCGTAGGCGGCGCCCCGACCGACATAAGCTTCCGCCGAATTATTATTAATTCGCAACGCTTGAGTGTAATCTTCGATCGCCGAGGCTTGATTGCCGATCGCGGAATACGCACTCCCCCGACCGATATAGGCTTCAATTTTCTTGGAGTTGAGACGCAAGGCTTGGGAATAATCGGCGATCGCCCCGGATTGGTTGCCCGCTTTTGACAACACATTCGCCCGACCGATGTAGGCTTCCACGTAATTCGGCTGCATTTCGATCGCCTGGGAATAGTCCCGGACGGCCCCTTGAAAATCTCCCCGTTCGGTTTTTTCGACGGCGCGATCGAACAAGCTTTGGGCTTGGGATTGGGCGATGAATCCCCTCGGCAACTCGGCGCTGGCGATCGCGGGAGGGGCGCCGATACTGCCGAAAGCGCCGAGAATTCCTAAAATGACAACGCGGTTAAACAGTTGATTCATGGTGAGGGGGCAAAAAGCGCAAACCTGCACTTTTGAAAATGCTACAACTCTAGATTTTACGAGTTTTTTTCACTAGTTGCCCGCCTCCGTCCCCGGGCGATCGCCCCCAATCCGCGCGACTGTCCGCTTCGTTTGGCCGAAATTGCCGATTTATTTGAGCGAAACTGAAAGGGGCGTTTTGGCTAAATCTGCCGCCGTTTCTAAAACCGCCTGTCTCGCCCAGCGATCGGCTTCGATAATCTCCTCTAACGAAGGATTCTCTCGACGATCGTTACGATGGCGATCGCAAGCCCGTTCGATGGTTTTCGGAATCTCTAAAAATCCGATTTTCTCCTCTAAAAACAAGGCGACGGCTTGTTCGTTAGCTGCATTTAACACCGCCGTCATCGAACCGCCGATCCGTCCGGCTTCGTAAGCCAATTGCATACAGGGATATTTGTCGCGATCGGGTTCTCTAAATGTTAAATTACCCGCTTTCACTAAATCCAACGTTTCCCAATCTGTATAAATGCGATCGGGCCAAGACAGGGCATAAAGCAACGGCAAACGCATATCCGGCCAGCCCAACTGCGCCAAAACTGAAGTATCTTGAACTTCAATCAAAGAATGAATAATACTTTGCGGATGGATGACAATATCGATGTTGTCGTAATCCATATGAAATAAATAATGGGCCTCGATGACTTCGAGTCCTTTATTCATTAACGTGGCCGAATCGACGGTAATTTTACGCCCCATCGACCAATTGGGATGTTTTAAAGCATCGGCGACTTTGACCTCTTTTAATTTCTCCACGGGCCAATCGCGGAAAGCGCCCCCGGAGGCGGTCAAAATAATTCGCCGCAAGCCGCCATCGGGAACTCCTTGCAAACATTGGAAAATCGCCGAATGTTCCGAGTCGGCAGGTAATAATTTAACCCCGTGTTTTTCGATTAACGGGTTGACGACCGGACCGCCTGCAATCAGGGTTTCTTTATTGGCTAAAGCGATATCTTTTCCCGCTTCGATCGCCGCAATGGTCGGGAGTAATCCCGCACATCCGACAATCCCCGTGACCACCGCTTCCGCGTCGCCGTAACGGGCCACTTCGATGATTCCGGCTTCTCCTGCTAGTAGAATCGGTTGGGGGTCGAGATCGGCGATCGCCGCTTTGAGTTCGCTTAATTTTTCTTCGGCCCGAATGGCGACGATTTCCGGTCGAAATTGCCGGACTTGATCCGCCAAGATTTTAACGTTACTGCCTGCAGCCAATCCCACCAACCGAAACTGGTCGGGGTATTGCGCGACGATATCTAAAGTTTGGGTTCCGATCGATCCGGTCGAACCGAGTAGAGTAATTGCTTTCAAAATGTTTTCCGAAATAACCGCAACTCCTACAATCTTAAAGTCTCGGGGGTCATTGTTCGCATTCAGTTTTGAGATTTTTAGCGCCGATCCCCCTCCCGAATCGCCCTCTCGATCGCGCGATCGTCCCGTTCGATCGCGCGATCGAGAGGGGAATTGTCAATACATAATCTTTAACTTTTGTCAATTTTTGTCAAAATTTTCCCACTTTTTGCCGATCGCCCTTTATCCTCTAAACTAACTCAGATTACACGGGGATCGACGGCTAATAGACTTTGACCGCACGATTTCAGAACCCGCGATCGCCCTCCGTGGCCGTCAGTGGCGGCTGAAATTGCGATTTTTCCTCTCAAAATCGACGGTAATTTTACCTATCACCCACGGGGGCGATCGCCAGAACATAAAATGCAACTTTTGTGCAAATTTTGCTATCTAAAATTTGGACAATTTCATTAGTCCGTCATCCCCCATTTTTAATGTTTTAACTGAGTTAATTTCAACGATCTATTAAAACTTAAAACCTGGAGGTTTAATTCAATGCTCAGTCAAAATGCAGCTACTTTATTTAAAGAAATTCAAAACAGTTTAGCCCTGCGAGAGAAACGCGACGCGATCGCCAATCTCGATCGATTTATGGAACTCGCCCGCCAAAAAGGCTATCGCTACACCCAGCAAGAATTACGCCAAGAGATTGAAAACTTATCCGAAGAAGAGTTAGCCACTCTCATCAATCCCGGCGTTTCTCCACGCCATCATATTTTGGCGAGATAATCCGAAGTTTTGCGTCTTCCTTCCCTCTTTTGCCTAGGATTAAGAAAAGAATAAAAAGGGCGATCGGTCTCAAGGTCGATCGCCCTTTTTCTGGCCTTAAAATCTCACTGAACGATCGAATTTTCTAACGCCGTTTGGAGGTCTTGAGTCAGAGACGCAACCGCCAAGCGGCGACTATTTTTATATTCATCCCGGCGGTCGGAAACCGAAAGCGGTTCGCCGACTCTGACCGAGACGCATTGATGCCCTAAATTGGGAAAGTTGCGACGTTCTCCCTTAATGCGATCGAAGGTAGATTGAATCAGTAAAAGGGTTTCGGCAAAGCGATCGAAGGTCGGTTTTTCGGCAACGTAACGACCCGTTACGGCGACAAAACTTTCCACTAATCGCATATGCCACATCCTTAAACTGGCTTCTTCCGCCACGCGATCGGCGAGTCCGCGATCGAGGGGAGAAAGACGATCGAAATCATTCAAATCTTCTCGATAAATGCGATCCCATCCCGCTTGTTCCAACCGCCGACAGCGATCGATTAAATTGCCTTTTGGAGATAGACGAAAATAATCTTCCGCGACGGTTAAGGCGACATCTAATAAATTAGAAAGGCGATCGCTTAACTCCGACGGTTCGGGGGGATTTTCCGGTAGCTTTTGGTGATAGAAGCGTCGGTAAAATTCTTCCATTTTAGACAGTAAGTGCAACCCGATCCGAATTAAACGCGGATAAAATCCCGCCGGAAGGGGGGAATCGGGGAACGGATCGCGAACGGCAGTTCCATCGCTAAAAGGAGGCAAACCGCAATCATTTTCGAGGCGATCGAGGACCGTGGCTAACCGATCCCAATTGCGATCGCGGTACTCGTATTGAAGACCTAAAGGAACAATCAAAACTTGTTCCGGGCGATCGCTTTTTTCGAGGTCTTCCACACACCAAAATCCCATTTGGGCGATTCCCGGTTCTAACGGACTAATCACTTCATTGTGTCCGTTGGTTCCACCTTCGGGAGACGCCGCCATCGGAAAACGCCCGTTCGCGAATAAATCTCGTGCCGATTTTAACCCGAGACGGTCGATTTTACCCCGTTGAATCGGCGTGGCCCCGAGTCCGGCGAAGACGCGACCCAGCCACTGTCCCGCCCACAGGGGAATCCCGCGATCGTATAATCCGTGAACGTGAACGGTGTCGGTCAACGGTATCCCTTGCTGGCGGGCAGTTTTTGGAACTTCTTTCCAGAGTAAATGGGCGATCGCAAATGGATCGCAGGTACTCGGATGTCGAAAGGCTAACAGAAAACGAATTTTACCGTTTTGAAATTGACGATACAGTTCGGCGAGGCGATCGACATTTTCACAGCGAATATCGGCGATCGGCGTGTGAAATTGCCGCCACAACGGCACGATAATTTTAGCCGTTTGCAATAAGATCGGATTGAATTGCGGTGCAATAAATTCTAAGGCAGGTTTAGCTTGAGTCACTGTCATCCTTGTGGAAGTTCAGAAGTCGGAAAGTCAGAGAAAATAGCCAAGAAGTCTTTCCTAAGTCGGCATCCTCGCGATCGAGACATCCCTAAAAGGAGGGAAGGAATAAACCTCTGGGGGAGGGGCATCTTGCCCGCGAAAACAATGCCAATCTACAATTACACCATCTAAAATCTAAAATTACCTCATTCCCATTGTTTTAATTCCACTAACCAATTTTGGACAAAGCTAATTATTTGTTCTCGTCGAGTTTCAAACGTTGCTGCCATCCAAATTAAGAAAACACCGACAGTCAAACCGACCAGCGATCGCATGAAAAAAGACAGAGTATTGAGAAAAATCAGCCGTTCGATCGCGTTGAGTAAAAATGTCCCCGTTCCGATATAAAGAAAAGCCCGAACTCGAAACATCAATCCGGCAAAGATAAAGCCCAAACTGACCAATCCGGTCAGAACCCAATTCCCTTGGAAAAAGAGGACGATACAAACTAAACCCGTGGCGAAAATTCGCACGAAGTGGCGCGGTTGTCGTCGGCTGGTCAACCAGGGATCGACGGCGGCCAGGTACAGTAAGGAGGCGGACGGGGGGAGGACGAACCAGAGGGGATCGCTGAGTTGGAGGGCGCCGAGACCGCGCCAGATTGCCCAATTGAGGAGGGCGATCGCGGTATAACCGATCCGGAGGTTGCGATCGCGGCGACTGAGAAAGCCGTAAAAGGAGACGACGATCGCGGCGGAAATATACCAAGGATAGGCGGTGACTTCGCAAAATTGGCTCGTCCAAATGGCGGCGATCGCGGGCCAAAGTAACGCAGTATAACGCCAAGGTCGCGCGGGCCATCCCCACCGTTCCCAGGGCAAGAAATAGAGGAAATAGGCGATACACGAGGCGATCGACCCGCCCCAAACGATCGCGGTCTGTTGCCAGACGGCGGGCAATCGCACGATGAGATAGACAATGACGGCGGAGGCTTCGGCAATTCCGGCATAAACCCACATTTCGGCAGCGATTCCCGCTTGCAGATCCCGTCCTCGGGCGTTCGCGTAGCGGCTTAACAGCGCCCCGGTTCCCAACGCCACCCAGCTCGTTTGTGCGATCGGACGGGAGATGCTATCGACGAGGACGATGCTGCCGATCGCCCAATGCAGGTGAGCGATCGCCTCCACTTCAGCTACGGGTAAGCCGAAATAACGGCTGAATGGGCGTTTGACGACGTGATAAATATAGGCGATCGCGCTGGCGAGGGTGGCGACTAAAACGAGGCGATCGCCGAGGGCCAAGGGAGCGACTTGATACCACGTTAGCTCGAAGGCGGCGGCGGAAATCCCGGCGATCCCAGCGTATAAGACGGGCTTCGCGGCGGGCGATCGCCGTCCGACGCCGAGGGCGATCGCCGCCAAACCGAAGCTGGTCAATCCCGTCCAGGCGGTGGCAGTTCCCGATCGCAGTAACACCCCCAAAACGCCGTAAACTAAGGGAATTGCTTGCCACAATTGGGGGAACGGGCGTTCGGTGGCACGATACCACCATTGGGAAATCCACTGGGTGACCAGTCCGAGGGCGATATTGGCGACGCCCAAGCTCAACACCGAGAGATCGAAGTAGCCCACGGTTTGCGCTACGGCGGATTCCAAGGCCCAGCCAAAGGCCAAGATCGCCCAGTCCGAGGGCTGCCTAGGCAGTCGAAGGGCGATCGCCGCGAGTAGAATCCCGTTGGCGAGGAGGATGGGGATCTCCGGGGTGCTGTAGTCAGAAAAAATACCGACGGTATGAATCGACAGGAACAGCAGTTCGATCGCCCCCAAGGCGATCGCCCAGCCGCCGACACTGCGGGCGTAAACTTGGCTCAGAGGCGTCCCCCGACGGCGTAAAGGCGGCTCGACGAGGGTAAAGGTCGCGATCGCCCCGGAAAGGACGAGCCACCAGTTTTGACCGGAAATCGGGGGGATTCCCCAGACCCCGATCGCCAAAAATTGAGCGCAAAATAACAGTCCGAAGCCGACGGCGATCGCCGCAGTCGGGATCCGTTTGAGCGATCGCGTATTGACGACGGACAAGATCGTGGCGAGTCCGAACCCCATCAAGCGGGTGGCGTCGGTGGTGGTGGTTAACGTAACGGCGGCGATCGTGGCGATCGTCGCCAAGGTGCGACCGAGGCGAGGATCGAGGGGCAAGCGATCGGCGATCGCACTGAGGGCGATCGGAATCGCAAACCAAACTAAGCCCCCATTTCCCAAGCTGGAACCGTCGAGGAGATAGATATTTTGAAATCCCAAATAACTCAAACTCGCCAAGCCCAAACCGAAATATAAGCCGCTTTCTGCGAGGGTCGTTCGCCAGCAAAACCGGGGGCGATCTTCTGTCCCTAAGCGGTTGAAGGTGGCACTGAGCCCCCACTCGGCGATCGCGGTGGCGGTGAGAACGCTCCCCCAGGCGCGCGCGGACAGGCCCGGAATTGCCCAATCGAGCAGGGAACTGGCGCTGAGGAGGATGCCGAAATGGGTCAGGTAGAGGAGGAGGCGCGGTTGGATCGGGTTGAGGGGAAGCGACGCGCGGCGGACGGTGAGAACGGCTAGGGTGGCGCTGCTGGCGAGCAGGTAGAGCGATCGCGTGGGTGGGTTGGCGCTGCCGAGCAGTCCTAAAAGGAGGGCAAAAATGGCGGTCAGCAGGTCTAGGGTAATGGCGCATTTTCGAGCATCCCGTTGGCGTTCGCGTACGGTCTCCACAGCAGAATCGCCGGGAGTATGGGCGTAGAAGCGATCGCCGACCCAGAGAACGAGGAACAGATAGGGTAACAGGGTCAGACTCAGGAGTACCCAGGGATGAGATTGGGAGGCGGTCAGTTGGGTTCCGGTGGAGAAGGCGCCGGAGCGCACCACGGGGGGAATTAAATCGCGAGTCAGCCAATAGGCTTGCAAGCCGATAAAAAATAGGGCGATCGTTTCGCCGACGTTGAAACTGTGGCGGAGGCGATCGCCCAACCACCACAAGGCGAGCAGACTGACGCCGAGGCTCTGCCAAGTCAGGGTTTCAATGGAAAGCAGCCAGCCGCTTACGAGCAGTAGTAGGCCGAGGGTGACGATGGCCGGAGGTTTGATTTTCGAGGGTTTTTGAAGAGTTTTATGTTTTTCGTGCAATGTTAAAACGATCCAGCCGATCGCGCCGACGGCCAGACCGAGGGACTCTGGGGGCAAGGGGACGAGGACGATACCGCGTCCGAGTAAAATTATCGTGGCGTAAAGCAGGAATAAGCTATCGGCGATCGCGATTCGGCGGGGGATGGCGATCGTGACCCCTGTGAGGGCGATACTGAGATAAATGGCTGACACGGGCCAGTTGACGAAGGTCCACCCCCAATGGGCGATCGCGCTGGCGAGGTAAACGGCGCCCGTCCCGAACTTGTAGGATCGGCGATCGTGCCAAGGGGGATAGCGCGCGATGATGGTACCTAAAACTGGGGTGGCGATCGCGATCGTCAGCCATCCTCCCCAGTGATTCCACAACCCGAAGCCGTCGATCGCCCAAAAGTTGACTGGAACGAGCAAAACGCCGATAATTTCTAAGGTTCGGGCGGTTAATTGTAAGTTATCCCGGCGTTTCGCCCACTGGCTGACGCCCCAAAACACTCCGGTATAGGTGAATAAGACTAAATATTGCGCGGTACGGTCGAAGCGTTCCCACTGACTGGCGGCGAGGACGACGGAGGAGATCGCCACCATAAACACGCCTAAAAATAGTAACCACCGCACGCTAAATTCCGCTTTGAGCGATCGCAGCAGTTCGGGCGATCGCCTCGGAGGCGGTGGCGGCGGCGGCGGGCTGGCGGCGGTCTGAGGCGGGGTCTCAACCTCAGAGGGTTCGGGTAAAGCTTCGCTGAAATACTGTAGCGCTAAAACTTTAGCCTGGTCGTCGGTCAGCCACCCCCAACCGATCAGGGTGTCGAGGCGATCGATCAGGTGGGGATCGCCACTGGATACGTCTAGATAGACGGAAATCAGGGGATGCTTTCGAGAGGACATGGTACGGATACCGAGGGCGTTACCCGATTATCCCCTCTGTGGTTCGGCATTCCCGTTTTTAGTTATGCCAGTTGCCCGATCGTCCGTAGGGGCGATCGTCCAAAACCTCAGTTAATCGAAGTTTGAGCAGTTTGATAGAGCATTTCTTGGAAATTAATTTGATCTTCGCGCGGGTCGGAGTGCGTGACCTGCACTTCCAGGCGTTCCCCTAACGAGACCGCACGCGGGAAGCGCCAGGGCAGTTCCATTCCCAACTCTTCTAACAAGATCAGCCCTAAGTTTTCTTCTTCGCGCAGCCAGCGCAAGACCAGCACTTGCCACACTTGGTTCGGATGACGGCGCAGATATTCCAAGGCCCAATACCGATTGGTTTGGCGTTCGACGACAGAGGCTTCTTTGATCGAACTGGAGATCGACAGCATCACGTCTTGCAGGTCTTGGGAAGAAAACGGCACCTCGTCCCCGCGCAAGTACGCCTTAATTTGAAAATGAGCCAGTAAATCGCTGTAGCGGCGAATCGGCGAGGTAACTTGAGTGTAGTTATCCAAAGCTAAACTCGCATGGCGTCCCGGCTTCGTACTCATTTCGCTGCGGGGCATACAGCGCCGGATCGCGCAAGCACGCACCGGACCGGGGGGCAACAGTTGCAATTCTTCTGGGGGCGGCAGTTCCGGGGTCGGTTGGGAACGAAACGGCAGGGGAATATTTTCCCGTTGACCGAAATGTCCGGCGACTTCCCCGGTGAGGATCATCATTTCGGCGACCAGTTGGCGGGCGGGGGAATCGTCGAGGACTTCGACGAAGATTTCGTCGCCGCAGACTTTAATCGTCGATTCGGGCATGGAAATGGCGATCGCCCCTTGGGAGTCGCGCCATTGCTGCCGTTTTTTGGCCGATTCGGCAATTTGGGCAATTTCCGGCTCCGCTTGAATGCCGAGTTGGAGCATTTCATCGACATCGTGGTAGGTGAGGCGATAGGTCGGTTTGATCGTGCTCGGGTGAATCGTGTAGTCTTCGACGGCGCCGTTATCGTCCAAGACAATACCGAAACTGAGCGCCGGACAAATTTTCCCCTGAACTAAGCTCATCGGTCCGGTGGCGAGTTCCGGCGGAAACATGGGAACCATGCCCGTGGGGAGGTAAACCGTGGTGCAGCGTCGGCGCGCTTCTAAATCGAGTTCGTCGCCGGGGGTCAGCCAGCGCGTGGGGTCGGCAATGTGTACCCAAAGTCGTTGGCGCCCGTCTTCGAGGGACTCCACGCTCAAGCCGTCGTCGATCTCCTCGGTGCTTTCGTCGTCGATGGTGTACACCTTTAAGTGGGTCAAGTCGAGGCGGTTGTCGGCGTCGGGATCCGGTGGAGGGGAGGTCAGACAACGGTGAGCCACTTCGAGTACCTTAGTAGAGAAATACGTGGGAAGCTGAGTGCGCCGCACGAATAGGTTTTCGTGTTCGCTCCACAGACCCAAATCGACCAATAAATCAAAAGCACCTTGAGAACTGTCGGGACGTTCTAAGGCGCTGAGGGTTTCTTTAGCGGTCGCTCGATCTTTGGCGTCTTCTCCCTGAGCTGCGTAGCGTTCTAGGGCTTCGATGCGGATGCGATCGCTATTCGACCATTCGGCTTGTTCCCCAGCCAAACTGCGCTCGACCCGAGCGACGAATTCTTCCCATTCTTGTTGTTTTTGCCGTTCGACTTCTTGTTGATGTTTGAGGTCGTTGACTTGAGAGACCGGGCGAGGTTCGTAGCGATCGCCCTTCTGTTTGAAGTAAAGTTTATCTTCCGACAGTAGTAAATAGGCGGCGTAACACGCCACTGGGGTTTGTTCGGAAAACAGAAATTGCGCCAGTTCCGGCGGGTTCACTCCCTGTCCTTCTTCGACGAGAATTTCCCAGGCGACTTCCAAACTCGACGGGTCGATATACGGCTCGGCGTCTTCCCGAAAACGGGGGATATCCGTCGGTTTGTACTGTTCTCCCGTGACTTCGTAACTGATTTGGCGAGGAGGTAGGCTTTGGGACTGACCGAATTCGTCGATGACGATCCAGTTCTTTTTCCCATCCGGACGATCCGCCACGGCGAGACGGCGTTCTCCTTGCAGTCGGTATTCGAGCAGCGTTCCCTTCTCCACGAGCCTTAAAAATCAGTGTCTGAGTGTCTGCATTGTCTTTGAAACAATGGGTTGTTGACAACCCAGGCTGATTCACAGAATACAGCTCGGGCAACAACCCACATCGATGGCTTCCAAGCGAACTTGTCGGTCTTACCTCTAGGCGATCGCTACTATCCGAGTTCCTTTAGATTTAGGAAAGCACGGGCTGTACCAAAAAACTTGTATGGAGCTAGCTTGGTTTTCGCAATTTCCGGCCCGGTCAGGTAGCCGGATTCTACCATGTTTGGGGAGTCCGTAGATCCCAACGCTCAATTGAAAATTTTTGAGCGGGACTTACTGCTCCCCAAACTCCTCAAAAAGTTAAACTTGGGAGGTGGCGATCGCCCGATGCCGGACTGTTCCAGTCTCGGTTTACCCTTCTTTGTTAACAAAGGGCAACAGGGCGAGGATGCGAGCGCGTTTGATCGATTTGGTCAAATCTCGCTGTTGTTTGGCGGTTAAACCCGTAATCCGCCGGGGGAGAATTTTGCCGCGTTCGGTGATGAATTTACGCAGCAGTTCGACATCTTTGTAGTCGATGGGTTCGCCTGGTTTAATCGGAGAAACACGACGACGATAATAAGCCATAGGACTTGGACAGCTCTTCTTTACAGGATCGAGAACAACGGACAGGCAGACGAAACGAATGCCTGAAGACGCCGATACCGCTTGGGGTGGAACGTCTTAGTTACTTGATTTCTTTGTGAATCGTATGTTTGTTGCAGTGCGTGCAGAACTTTTTGAGTTCTAGCCGTGACGTGGTGTTGCGACGATTTTTCTGAGTGGTGTATCGCGAGACTCCCGCAGAGCGTTTGTCAGTATTTGTGCGACACTCAGTGCATTCCAACGTCACTATGACACGGACACCCTTAGCCATAGGTTTACTCGCTCTAAAATGCTAATAAATTTAAACACGAATGATGATTATCTCATAAAAATGAGGTGTTCTACAAGGGCGAAGCGAATTTTTTCGGGGTTCGGCTCCCTAGCAAGGGGAATTAGCGATCGCCCCGACCCCGATTTTGCAATTGGCGATCGATCGCCTGACGCAGTTTGAAATAGCCGTGTTTGAGTTTGAGATCGAGGGAAAAGCCGCGCCGGGTGGCCACTACCATCGTCCCGGCGGCGCGATCGTGTAAGGTACGCTGGAGCATCGGATCGCTCAAGGTGGCGCTACAGTCGATCGCCAAGGGGAGTAAAAACAAGATCCCGGTTCCATCCCCGGGGCTGACGTTGGTCAATCCGATCGCCGCGAGTAGGGCGCCCAATCCGGCGATCGCCTCCCGTTTGGCTAAATCGAGTAAAAGCGGTCTTCTCCCAAATCTTGTTTCGATTAATTTCATATCGAAAGCCCACCGCCCCAAACTTTGCCCCTGGTTGACCATCGCGAGAATGCCGCGCATTCCCAACCATAAAATCACGAATAAAATCCCCTGAGACAGTTCGATTCCCGGGCGGTTCGCATCTCCGGCGAGGGAACTGAGTAACGAAACGACCCAATAATCGACGATGAAGGCGGCGGCCCGTCGTCCGAGTCCCACGCGGGGAAAGCGTTTGTAGACGGGGGGTTCAGTATCCATGAGTTGTCACGCTCGCGAGTGCCTACAGATCTATCTTGACAGGCGATCGCCCGATCGCATCGATTCCACTCCCCGCCATCCGAGGGGCGATCGGGCCGTACACTGGATCGAGTACCCCCGTGCGATCGCTCGTCCATCGCCGTCCCCGTCATTCTTTCTGTGTTGCGTGACTCGTTCACCCCTTCTACACCATGCAAGTTTTATTTAAAATAATTCGACAGAATCCCCATAGCGCCCCCACTGTTCAAGAATACCAACTCGACGTTAGTGAGGGCAGTACCGTTCTCGACTGTCTCAATCGGATTAAATGGGAGCAAGATGGCACCCTCGCTTTCCGTAAAAATTGCCGCAATACCATTTGCGGAAGCTGTGCGATGAGAATCAACGGGCGATCGACTTTAGCCTGTAAAGAGAATATCGGCGCCGAAGTTGCCCGCTTGCAAAACATTCGCCAATCTCAAAGCTCCGATCCCGGTCAGGAGACCGACGATTCGATCCCGGAAATCACGATCGCCCCCATGGGGAATATGCCCGTGATTAAAGATCTCGTCGTCGATATGACCCAATTCTGGGAGAACTTAGAAGCGGTCGATCCCTACGTCAGCACGCGATCGCGCCAAGTTCCCGAACGGGAGTTCTTGCAATCCCCCGAAGAACGAGCCCGACTCGACGCCGTGGGCAATTGCATCCTTTGCGGCGCCTGTTATTCCGAATGTAACGCCCGCGAAGTCAATCCCGATTTTGTCGGCCCTCACGCCCTCGCCAAAGCCTACCGGGCGATCGCCGATTCCCGCGACGACCGCACCGAAGAACGTTTAAATCAGTACGACAACACCCAATCTGGGGTCTGGGGATGCACGCGCTGTTATTACTGCAATGCGGTCTGTCCGATGGAGGTCGCCCCGATGGATCGAATCGGGCAAGTCAAACACGAAATCCTCGATCGCCGCGATCGCGATCATTCCCGTCCCGTCCGCCACCGCAAGGTTTTAGTCGATTTAGTCGAGCGAGGGGGCTGGGTTGACGAGCGCAAATTTGCTTTATTAGTAGTAGGGAATTTCTTCCGGGACCTGCGCGGCTTACTCAGTCTCGGCCCGGTCGGCTTGCGAATGGTCACCCATCGCAAGTTTCCCTTCACCTTCGAGCCTTCGGAAGGAACGAACGAAGTGCGATCGCTGATCGAAGCGGTTCGCAAAGTGGAATCTCAATCTAGTGAGCCTATCGAATCGAAATTATGAGTGTCGAAAACACTGAAACAGAAGTATCTGAAGTTCCCACTCCGACGGAACAACCCCCGGAACCCGAACCCGCGTTCGGATGGACGGAATACGCCGAACGCATTAACGGACGTTTGGCGATGTTAGCCTTTTTTGGCTTATTGTTTTTAGAGTTTGTCACCCACCAGGATTTGTTTTCCTGGTTGGGATTGCGTTAAAAAATCGGCGATCGCCCGGAATTTCTACGGCGGGCGATCGTTCTCTTGGCGATCGCCAATTGATACATTGACGGACATTGATAGTCGATTGGAGAAGATCGGCAACCCAGTGGGAAGATCTGTTTTTATTCTTCAGCTTCATTGTTCACCTTCATCACTCAACGGTAACGACACCTCAAAAGTGCTGCCCCGGTCCAACTCACTGGTAACAGAGATTGCACCGTGGTGGATTTCCACGCATTTCTGGACAATTGCTAAACCGAGTCCAGTTCCGGAAATCGAACCGACGCTAGCTCGATAAAAGTGGTCAAATACAACCGCGCTCAAATCTCCGACCAATTCTAACTCAATTCACTCCAAATTTTCGATTAGGGTTTCTTGTTCCTCTAGAATTTGCCGCAATAACTCGCCCAGGTCGATCGCCGTCGGGTTAAATTCCAGGCGATCGGATTGGGCTTGATTCAGAAAGAACATGGCATCTACCAGATCCGTCATCTGTTTGATGCTGTTTTTAATGCGGGTAAAATGTTTTTGCTTTTTCTCCTCAGTCCACTTATGGCTGTAATATTCCAACAGTTCTGTAGAAGAAGCGATCGTCGTTAAGGGCGTGCGATATTCGTGGGAAATTGAAGTAATAATCCGCGATTTTAACTCATTCATTTCTTGCTCTTCTTCCAAACATCGGCGCAGTTGTAATTGAGCCATACGAAGTTGTAAATTTGCCTTTTCTAACTGCTCGGTGCGCTCTTTGACTTTCTGTTCTAACTGTTGGTTAGCTTCTTGTAGTTCTTTATCTTTGCGATCGAGCAATCTTAAAACCTTAGCCCGTTCGATCGCGTAGTGGATAGAACGCACGAGAATATCGCTGTCAAACTCTCCTTTAACTAGATAATCTTGAGCGCCTTTGTGCACCACTTCGATCGCAAACTCTCGATCTTCCAATCCACTGAGAATGACAATCGGTAAATTCGGCGCAAATTCGTAGATTTTGCGAACGGTCTTCAACCCATAACTGTCGGGTAGTGATAAGTCCAGTAAAACAATATCAAATGATGTTTCGCTCTTTGTAAGGCTTCCTGCAAGCGAACGCACCGTTTTAACTCAAATGAGAATTCGGGGATAGAGTCTAGATAATCTTCGATGAGATCGGCATCTCCCAGATCGTCTTCAACCAGCAGAACGTCAATATTTTGGGAAAAACTGCCATCAATCATTAGGGTCTCCTGGGAGGTAGCTTGACAGTGGTCAGCCAAAAATAACAGAGGGTTTCGACGACTTGAAAAAATGTATTTAATCCCGAGGGTTTAGTGATATAGCAATTTGCACCAGCGTTATAACATTTTAAAACATCTTCTTCCAGATCTGAAGTGGTAAAAATTATGACCGGGATGCTTTTTAAATAGGGTTCGTTTTTGATTTCTGCCAGAAGCTCGCGGCCATTTTTTCTGGGAAGATTCAGATCTAAGATAATCATATCCGGTAAAGGTTCTCGTGAATATTCATCTTCTTTTAATAAATACTTTTTGGCTTTAATGCCATTATTAACCACTTTGAGTTCGACAGAAATCGAAACTTCGCTTAAGGCTTCTTCAAATAAGCCGACATCTGCTTCGTCGTCTTCAACTAACAAAATTGTAAAAGTACGATTCACCATCCCTAGGTCGCCTTATTTGGTCTACCTTCTTAGGTTAACCGATCTTATATAGAATGTCCCGATCGCTCTCGATCCCAAAATTGTTGCTATATTTGTAGCAACATTTAAATCAGTTTTTTGTAGAAGTTCCGTTGAGAAAATTCGATTCTTATTCAAACATCGCGATGGTCTCCTATCGATCGCCTGAAGAGCAAATCGTAGAGACAATTACCGATCGATGCCATAAATAAGTCTGACAATGATAACGAAAATGAGAGTTTATACTCACTGATGACGATCGCCAGAGGATCGCACGCTCTCGATGATTTAAAACCTCTTGGGAATAGCAAGGGGCGATTATTGGCGCACCTAAAGGGATAGAACACAGAGTCAGTTAGATCCTCAATAAAGCTAAGTATTGAGTAACTGTATTTTGCCACGGAAATGACGCTTTAAATGAGTTTACAGAAAGTATCAGTATTTAAAATAATATTCACGTTTGCTAGATTCAATAATTCAAGTGGAATGAGTATAGATAACGTCATTTTCATCAAAGACTCTTGTCGGAATTGTAAAATAAAATGAGGTTCCTTCGCCGAGTTTGGATTCAACCCAAATGCGACCGCCATGACGTTCGACAATCTTTTTACAAATCGCCAAACCAATTCCCGTTCCAGGATATTCTTGTTGGGAGTGTAAGCGCTGGAAAATAATAAAAATGCGATCGCTGTATTCCGGATCCATTCCAATTCCATTATCACGGACGGAAAACATCCAGTGACCATCGCCACAGGTAGCTTTAATCTCAATTTTGGGAGTTCGATCGCCACGAAATTTCAATGCATTGGCAATTAAATTTTGAAAAAGTTGTCCGATTTGAATGGCATTGACGGCGACAGTAGGGAGGGAGGAGATCGCCAATTCTGCCTGAGTTTCTTCGATCGCATGACTTAAATCTTTTAAAGTACGACAAACGACCGCATTTAAATCTGTTGGAGCGAGCGTTAATTCACCGCGACCGACGCGAGAATAAATTAACAAATCCTGAATTAACCCTTGCATTCGCGTCGCGCCATCGGTGATGTAATCCATGTATTTTTGGGCGCGATCGTCGAATCGATCGCTATAACGTTGGGCGAGTAATTCGGTATAACTTTTAATTTTGCGTAAAGGTTCGCGTAAATCGTGGGAAGCGACGTAAGCAAATTGTTCTAATTCTTGATTGGAACGTTCGAGATCGACGATCGCCGCTTTGAGTTTTTCTTGAGCTTGTTTGCGTTCGGTAATCTCTTCAGTAAAGATAATAATTCCGCCAATTTTTCCTTGAGGGTCGCGCCAGGGATAAATTTCCCAACGCAACCACTGGATCGACCCGTCGGCGCGCCAAAAACAATCTTCTTCGCAACGCTCGATGTTACCCGCGAGACAGTGGCGGTGAATCACTTTCCACGATTCGCGAATTTCTGGGAAAACTTCGTAGTGAGAACGCCCGAGAATGGCTCGATCTTCGAGTTGGTAATCACTCAGCCAACGGTTACTCGTGGACAGATAACACATGTCGCGATCGAACATGGCGATCGCGCTCGGTGCATTTTCAATAAACAAGCGCAAGCGTTCTTCACTTTCGGCGAGGTTCCGATTCGCTTGCAACAGTTGCGCCGTGCGCTCTTCCACCCGTTTTTCTAAGATTTCATTAGTCTGGCGCAATGTTTCTTGAGCTTGTTTGAGCTCGGTAATATTGCGTCCAAAACCAACAATTCCGAGGAGATTGCCTTGGGAATCGTAATAGGGATTGACCGTAGTTAAATAGCTATACTCAACGTCTGGAAGGGCGATCGTTTCTTCAAAGGTTCGTCCTTGTTCCGATTCTATAATTTCGCGATCTTCGACTTGAAAGGTTTCCGCAATTGCGGGAGGAAACAAATCGAAATCGTCGCAACCGACAATCTCTTCGGGAGGGCGCTTTAAGAATGCGGCGAAGGCGTGATTGACAAACTGATAGCGATTGTCGATATCTTTGACAAAGATTAAATCGGGAGTCGAATCGACGATCGTCCCGAGTAAGTTATAACTGCACGCTAGTTTAGATTCGGCTTGGTGGCGTAAACTTAATTCTTGGTAAATCGGGGTTAAGTCGCGGATGATGGTAGAAAAATACTCGATCGCCCCAGTTTTTCCCTTGTGGGCAATAATCATTTGAGAAACGGGGATTTCTACACCGTTGGGCGATCTGACTACGGTTTCTCCGACCCAAATGCCCTCGCGCCTAGCAGTGGGGATACCTTCGGTTTGAACGATTTCTAAAGCCCAATCGGGATGGAAATCTTTAATCGAATGTTGTACGACTGGGGCCTCGGGGTCGAGTCCGCAGAAGCGTTTGAACTGGCGATTTTTCCAGAGGCAAATGCCGTCTGGGCTTGAAGTCCCGATGAAGTCCGTAGAGGCTTCGACGATCGAGATCAGGCGCGATCGCTCCCGTTCTAGCTCGTTATATTCGATCGCCGTCGTCGCCAACTGGGACGCCGTTTGCATCACTTCGGTATCGAGTGCTAAGGGATAGCGCACTTCCTTGTAATACATGGCAAAGGTTGCCAAGACTTTGCCTTGACTCGAAAAGATCGGCTGAGACCAACAGGCTTTTAAGTCGTATTCAAAGGCGAGATCGCGGAAATTGTCCCAAAGCGGATCGGTGGCAATATTCGCCGCGATTACGGGTTCGCCTAAATAAGCTGCCGTACCGCAACAGCCGCTATTGGGCGCGACGGGCAAGCCTTCGAGGGCTTCGAGATAAGCTGGGGGTAAGTTCGGCCCGATCGCCCGACCCAAGTGCATACCGTCCTCATCGACAAAGAGAATGGCACAGCGCAAACCCGGAATAGCCCCTTCTACACTGTGAATCAGGGCGTGGAACACATCCGGTAAGTGGTCCATCCGGGCGATCGCTTCGAGTAAATCTTTTTGACTTTTGAGTAACTCAGTGGCGAAATGGAGCTGGTGATTACGCTGGCGTACTCGATTTTCGAGCAACTGATTGAGTTCGCAAAACTCGCATTCAGTAGATTTGGGCGTTTTGACGGTTTGGAATAAAACCAGCAGATCGTCTTGACGGTTCGCCGATGATGAGGCGATCGCGGTTTTGGTCGTTTTGAAATAAACCCAGCGACCGTCTTCGCGACGCAAGCGACAGATGAACGGACGGGAGGGGTACTCGTCCCCATCCGCTTGCAGGAGGTGGAGGTCGTCGGGGTGGCAAATCCGGGCGATCGGCTTGTAGAGCAGTTCTTCCGGTTCGTAATCGAGTAAGTCCCGACACGCTGGCGAGACAAATTCGCAGATTCCGGCGGGGGAGATCCGGACGATCGCATCGCTGCAACGGGCGATCGCGAATCGATACCAATCCGTTGAGTCGTCGCGATCGCGGGATCCTTGGTGTTCGCGATCGCGCTGTCGGTATTGTTGTTTTAACGCTTCGAGTTTTCGTTGAGTTTGTTGGTGTTGCTGCCGTTCTAATTCTAAAGTTTTTAATAATTCGGCGCGATCGATCGCCTTTTCTACTTGACAGGCAGATTCTTGACAATATCGGACTTCATCCTCTTGCCATTCCCGTTCTTTGTAGCACTGCTGGACGACGAAGAAGCCCCACCACCGTTCGTTCGCCTTCAGTGGAATTTGTAAATAGGAAGCAGCAGTACATTCGATCGGAGTTTCGATCGCCGTTTCGCTACGCTTGGCCCGTTTTCCGAGGATCGAGAGAAAGGAAGAGCTGACCGATTCGACTTCGACAACAGCTTCGATGTCGCCGTCGCAGCGATAAATCAGCACGCGATCCGTGTTTAATTGTTCTCGCACCCGATCGAGATATTTGGTTAAACGATCTTGCAGGTCTCGGGAATGAGAAAAGGTGCATAACATTGGCACAACTGAGGATAAATCTTAGAATGAATTATTTTTGAGTTCGGTTCGCAATTGCTTATTAATTTGTCGCCCTACTTTTCCCTATGGATCGGTAGGGATGGATCTGCTCGAAAGCGGCGATCGCCGGGAGGGATTTTCTCAAGGTAGGATCTGGAAGGTCGAGGCGATCGCGAATTTGGCATCGTTGTTGATACGTCTTTGGCGGTCTGATTCTTTTGAGAGAACAATGAGATCGATCGCTCATTCTCTGTTCAATCTAAAATTTTCCTTTTACAATGTCATCGGTATTCTCCGACGATTTCGGGGGTGAGATGCTCGGTAAATTTGCCCCGAGATCGCCGCCGCGGGATCGCCGGGGGATTTTTGAGTAAAAATGAACGAGAAATCGGCAAAACTTCGTTAAAATCTCCTCGATCGGTCAGTTCAGCTCCGGCGATCGCGCTGTTGACGGGCGGCGATCGGTCGGACTTGAATAACCTGATTTCCATTCTTCCTTGAGGACAAGGCGATCTATGTTCGAGCTGCAAAATCAGAAGGGTACATCTAAAGTGACTGCTAAAGGTGCGTCTCAAGTTGTATCTGAAGTAGCATCTAAAATTGCATTGACACTGTTTCCCCTCTTGAGTCTGACCGTCGGCGCGATCGCGCCTGTCGGCGCTCAAACGACTTTACCGGACATCGCCGGACATTGGGCGGAAGATTGTATTCAAGAGTTGCAAACTCGGCGGATTATTAACGGCTATCCCGACAGTACGTTCCGTCCGAATGCCCCGGTCACGCGAGCGGAATTCGCCACGATGCTCGATATCGCCTTTTCCGAACGTCGGGACGTGCGTCCGGCGATTGACTTTGTCGATTTACCTGCCAATTATTGGGCGACTCCGGCGATCGCCACGGCGTACCGACGGGGTTTTCTGCGCGGTTACCCGGGCGATCGCTTCAATCCCGCACAAAGTATTCCTCGGGTTCAAGTGTTGGTCGCCTTGGCGAGTGGTTTGGATTATGCGGCGAACCACAAACCCGAGGAAACCTTACCCCGAACCTTCGCCGACGCGGCGACTATTCCCGAATATGCCTACACCGCCGTCGCCGCAGCCACCGAGCGCCGTTTGGCGGTCAACTACCCCGAGCGAGATCGCCTCAATCCCAACGCCCTCGCCAGTCGCGCCGAGGTCGCCAGTTTCCTCTGTCAGGCGCTGATGCAGTACCAATCGCCGATTCCCTTAGAGTACGTCGCCCGGGTGGCGATCGTCCCGGAAACCGAACTGCGCGGGGTTTGGATTACGAATATCGATAGTGAGGTCTTGTTCTCGAAGGAGAACCTCACGGCGGCGATGGAACGACTGGCCGCCCTCAATTTCAATACCGTCTATCCGACCGTGTGGAATTGGGGTTACACTTTATATCCGAGCGACGTGGCCAAAGCGGTGACCGGGCGATCGGTGCGTTTGGTGACGCCGATTGACGAACATCTCGACCCGGATTTAGGGGCGGGCGATCGCGACATGCTCCGCGAAATGGTCGCCGAAGGCAAACGCCTGGGCCTGCGCGTGATTCCCTGGTTCGAGTTCGGCTTTATGGCCCCGGCAGATTCCGAATTAGCCCGCCGCAAACCGGAATGGATTACGGAACGCCTCGACGGAACCCAGGAGAAAATGGAAGGCATCCACTCCCGGGTGTGGCTCAATCCCTTTCATCCCGAAGTGCAGCAATTTATCACCGATCTGATCGTCGAAATTATCGAAAATTACGAGGTTGCGGGGATTCAGCTCGACGATCATTTAGGCTTACCCTCCGAGTTCGGTTACGACGATTACACCGTCGCTCTCTACAAGCGCGAACACGACGGCAACCCGCCGCCGGAAGACCCGAAAGATCCGGACTGGTTGCGCTGGCGGGCCGATAAGATTACTGAGTATAAAGACCGCTTGTTCCGCGCGATCAAACGCGCCAATCCGGACGCGATCGTCAGTTTGTCTCCCAATCCCCAACGCTTTTCCTACCGGGAGTTTCTCGCCGATTGGGAAACCTGGGAACGTCAGGGATTGGTGGAAGAGATTATCTTGCAAGTGTATCGCGACGATAACCGGGTTTACGCGACCGAGTTGGAAAATCCAGAAGTAGAAACGGCGCGCACTCACGTTCCGTTCGCGATCGGGATTTTAACGGGATTAAAAGGTCGTCCCGTGGAGGGCGATCGCATTGCCGAGCAAGTCCAAATTGCCCGCGAGAAAGGCTTTGCCGGGGTTTCGTTCTTTTTTTACGAAAGTATGTGGAAGTGGAGCGAGCAATCTGCCGAACAACGGCAGGTGTTATTTGAATCTTTATTTCCCGAACCTGCCACGATTCCCAGTTTAGTTGACGATTGGGAACCGTCGAGGTGATGGGGGATTTTAGATTTTAGATGGGAGAGGGAGTAGAAAGGGAAGGAGAGGAGAGGACACGGAGAATCAGGAAAACTCCCTGTGGGGCGGGGAATGGGAGCGCTACCACCTCAATTCTCTCTCCCTTCTTTCCTCTCTCCTTTCTCTAAGCTAAAGCCGACTCGAAATCGCGCAATCTCGCCACCTCCTGCTCTTTCGGCTTGCCGAAAATAGGCGGGAGTTGTCCGGTGGTGCTGAGGGTTTCACGCACTTCCCGATTGCCGATCTCGGCCAAATGACGGTTTTGGAGGACGGCGAGGGTGGCGGCGATGCCGATTCCTTGTCCGACGGCTGCATTAAATTCGACGATGCGTCCGGCGGAAGAGGCGAATCCTTCAAAGCCGGACGCGGGACTGACCACGGCGAGGTTGGGGACGGCTTTGATTTGGGCGTGGCGGATGCCGATGTTGAAAATGGGTTTGTCGAAGACGGTGCTGAGAAAGCCTTTTTCGTTGGCTTTGCGACCGATCCCTCGGATGCCACCGCGCACGTCGAAATGATAGGCGAAAGTGCCGATCGCCTCGTCGGCGGGGACGCCTCCGGCGAGCATTTGGGCGCCGCTTAAGGGTTCGACGACGCCGACGACGTTCCCCGCGTGGCGGATGTAGAGTTCTGAGGCGGGGGTGACGGTTTTGGCGCCGATGCTCTTGAACCAACGTTCGACGTAGGACATTTCTTCGAGCATGGCGGGGGTGGGTTTGGCGCAGTTGCGGGCGAGGGTTTCGGCTTCGCTTCCGGTGACGGTGAACAGCAGGGCGTTCCAGGAGAGGCGATCGCCGCCTAAAATAGCGATGTTACCGCGATCGAGCAGGGATCCGCTTTCTTCGAGGTCGAGCTTTTTACCCCGACAGGCATGATAGACGATCGAGAGGGCGTTGGAGCGCACGTCGATGTGATCTTTTCCGGCCCAGAGGGTTTTTAATTGGCCTCGGGAATCGACTAAATCGCGCTTGAGGACTTCGATTAAGCCGCTTTCGCTTCTAGCGGCAATATCGATAAAGCGTTGGGCTTCGCGATCGTCGTTATTGGTCAATCGTTTTAAGTAGGCATATTCGACCTGTTTGAGCCGTTTGACGCTCAAGCCTTCGGTGACGAAAACGAGGGTCACGGGGAGTTCGGAGTCGGGCAGTCCGAAGGTGGCAAAGCCGTTGTATTTGGTGACTCCGGCGGCTTGTGCCAATTCGGCGTTAACGGTGGCGTCGATAAATTGTTTGGCTTTATAGATTTCTCCGCGTGCGGTGAGGATCTCGACTAACGGGCCGTTGTCGCAGGTGGCGGATTCGATCTCGACGTTGCTTAAAATGGCGACTCCGGCTTCTTTGAGCATGGTTTTGAGCGCGGCGTCGGCTTTGTGCGGGTCGAGGGCGATCGAAACGACTCCGGCTTTTTTCAAGAATTCTTCATAAAGGCTCGGTGGTGCGCCGAAGGTGCCTAATTTGAGGGATTTTCGTAGGTCGATCTCGATTTGGCTGCGATCGAGGTAGGCGAGTCCCCCGCGCACGAGATGCCCGCCAATGCCTTCGCGGGCGTCGGCTTTGGACATCAGTAGGACTTTGGGATGGGTTTCGGTGCGCCGACGGTATTCGCGTGCGGCGGCGATCGCCGCCAGGACGCCGGGAACTTCATCGCCGAAAGTAATGATATCGTAATAACGTTCGTTGTCAGTCACGATCGATCGCCTCCATAGCTCTTCTGTAATCAGTTGTCAACGAGTTCTAAGGCGCCAGTTAAATGCCGTGACGCTGGTGTGAGACAGCGCGGCAATCTCTGGCATAACACGGTATCGAGCCGATCGCCAATCCCCCCACGATCGCTGCGATTGCTTTGCATATTGACTGTAACGGGCGATCGAACCCCCGCCCCCCCGAGGCGATCCAGTTTTCGATCTGGCACGATCGCCGCCGTTCTCTTTTTAGGTTAACTTTTGCAACGGGGGCGCTCGATCGCCTCGCTTCGCCAAGCTGCTCTTTGGGTAACGCTTTTAGCGATCGCGTTTGCTTTTGGCCGGGGGTGCTCGCTCCAGTCTAGGGGAATTTTGGTAAAAATAAGAGCATTTGAGCTATTCTTATTCAAAAAAAATTAACCTTTTCTACTGTTCCGATTCCGGTAAAATCGAGGTATCCTCTGGGATGACCCGGGCGCGCGATCGTGTACGAGGCTCTCTTTTTAAGAGCGCGAATCTATCGCAAATCTATCGCCATTGGAATGCACTATCTCCGTTCATTTTTTCTGTAAAAATAAAAACAATAGAGGGGCGGCGATCGCCCCTTGGCAGCGCCCTCGAATCGGTCGTCAGCCCAGCTTTCCTGTTATCTTTCCCCGCCTAGAACCAAGGTTCGGATCGGCGATCGTTGGATCGTTCGCCGTCCTTGGATCCCGGTAAAATTACACGTCGGCCTTTCCTTAACTTGGCCAAAAAATCCCAGGGAAATCGGTCGGACAAGCGAAGCCGAACCGAACAAAATCAAATGATTTTTCGTCAAAACAGGAATAGTGCGGCTCTGCCATCTTTAACTAACACGAGGGTGAATGAGCAGGGAGGAGTAGTTCACAAGGCTCTCTCAAGTTATGACTAAGATTCCTATGGAAGGTAAGCGCATCCACTTGCTTTATAAAAATGCCATCGAACCTCTCGTCGTCGAAGAAGTGCAACGGCAAATGCAGAGATTGCCCGTCAAACTTTTAAACTCGCTCAATCGCGATGAAATCATGTCCCAGGCGATCGCTTATGCCTTAAATCGTTTACCTTCGATGTACGCCACCAGCGAACGCGGTTGGCATTTCCAATACCAAAAGGCGATCGAGCAATTTCGACCGCAAATTGTCACCGCAGTGCGTCAGGCATTGGCAGCGATTCAGAGGGATCCGTTAACTCCGGTTTGGCGTTTGACCCATCCGAGTGAAGAACGCTCGCAATGGAGCGATCGACAACAACGGCAATACAAGCAAGGTTGAGCGAAGTCGGTCACCTCTAAAAGCGGAGCGAGATCGGCATTGCAGCTCTCGTCCAGTTTCGGTGCATGTCCATCGAAATGCACGGCATTTGTCGGGCGATCGCCATTGATTTTTTAACTAACACGAGGGTGAATTCCCCTTCCTCGCTTGCACAGAGGAGATCGAAGCGAGTCTGACTTTGGCTACGATCGCAGAGTCTCGACCACTTTTCCCTAAGCGAAAACCAAGCTAAACGGGCAGTGTTACAAGACAGAAATTATTGGCCTTCACGGTGACACATCGGGATACTCCCTTGGATCGAGCAAGGGGATAATTTTGTTTCTACGGATAAGCTTGCCAAATTTGAATCGTATTATCCGCACTCCCACTGGCTAGGGTTTTGCCATCGGGAGAAAAAGAAACGGCAAATACTTTTCCTTGGTGTTTGGTCAGGGTGGTTTCTAACGATCCGCTTGCAACATTCCACACTTTAATCGTGCGGTCCGCACTCCCACTGGCGAGACTTTCGCCGTCGGGAGAAAAGGCGACCGACAACACCCAATCCCTATGTCCGGTGAGGGTACTCAATAATTTGCCGTCGTCCACATCCCAAATTTTGATCGTTCCGTCCGCACTCCCACTGGCAATTTTCGACCCGTCGGGACTGTAAGCGACGGATAAAACCGGGGCCGAATGTCCTTTGAACGAGTCGTAACCGCCTCCGATAAACCAGAACAAACTTCCTGTCAGATTACCGACATGAACTTCGTTGTCGTAACCGCCACTGGCGAGTTTTTCGCCGTCGGGACTGTAGGCGATCGCCCAAATATAACTACTGTGACGTTTGAGGTTTTCTTGTTCTTCGGTCGTGTTGACGTTCCAAATTTTGATGGTTTTGTCCGAACTCGCACTCGCCACGCTTTCGCCGTCGGGGGAAAAGGCGACGGATCGCACGGAGAAGCTATGACCCAAGCGGGTTCCAACGAGTTCTCCCGTCGGAACATTCCACAATTTCACAGTTTTGTCGTCACTTCCACTGGCGAGAAGTTCGCCGTCGGGACTGAAACTGACCGAGTTCACGTCCCCGGAATGTCCGCTTAAGGTATTGTCGAGTTGGGCGTTTTCCCAATTCCATAGTTTGATGGTGCGATCGCTACTCCCACTCGCCAAGCGCGTTCCGTCGGGACTGAAGGCGATCGCGTTGACCCCACCGAGATGTCCGGTCAGGGTATTGACGGGAATAAACGTGCGTCGATTCCTGGGGGTCGGGGCGTTGACCGGGGGCGCCGGATCGGTTTGCGAACGACCGTCAGGAATCGAACCGCCAACGGTGACACCCATTAACAACAAGGCGATCGAACTAGAAAGCAACAACCCACGCCAAGACGGTTTCATGTTTTTCGAGATTCTAAATCAGACAATTTCAATTTCCCCATTGAGGATATCTCACCACTCGCGCTAAAAGCGATCCGAACCCCGGCGATCGCCGTTTCTCCTCCCTCGTTTTCCGTTGATGTAAACTCTAAAATCTAAACGCTTAAGCGCCTCGCAACGCCACGATCGGATCGAGTTTCGCCGCTTGTTTGGCGGGAAGCACGCCAAAAACAAAGCCCGTGGCGCCTGACACTCCGGTGGCGAGGGCGATCGCCACGATCGAGATTCCCGCTTCAAATTCGGTTAATTGAGCGATTAAGAAAATCCCACCGACACCGATCCCGGTTCCGATCGCCCCTCCGAGTACGGAGAGAATCACCGCCTCGATCGTAAACTGAAGTAAAATATCGTTTTGCGAGGCGCCGATCGCCTTTCTCAAGCCGATTTCTTTCGTTCTTTCCGTCACCGAAACCAGCATAATATTCATAATACCAATCCCGCCGACTAATAAGGAAATTCCGGCGATCGCCGCCAATAATGCCGTCAACGCCCCGGTAATCGATCCCATAATTTGCTGCAAATCTTTCTGATTTCTGACGGTAAAATCATCTTCGTCGGTAATTTTATGTCGCAGTCTCAATAAGTTTTCAATTTGGAACTGTGCCGCTTCCATATTATTGAGATTTTCAACGGAAACTGAAATAAAATTGACTTGCAATCCATAAGGCGAAGTTTGCCCGACAATGCGATTGGCTAAAGTCGTCACGGGCATAAACGCAAGGCGATCGAAATTCACCCCAAAAGTTGAACCTTTCGGCTTCATGATGCCAATGACTAAAAACGAAACGCCTTTAATCCGAATTTGTTCGCCGATCGGATTCTTCCCTTCAAATAATAAGTCGGCCAGATCGGAACCCAAGGCCACCACTGCTTTATTTTTCTTGACATCCAAGTCACTAAAAAAGCGACCACTCGCCACATCAAAGTTTCTAACGACTAAAACTTCCGGCGTCGTTCCATATAAAAGTGTGGAAATATTTTTACTCCTATAACTGACCCGTTCCGTCGCATTTAATTGTGGCGCAACCGCTTTGACCGAGGGAACTTGTTCGGCGATCGCCCGCGCATCTTCTAGCACCAATGTTTGTGGCGGAAAAACGGGTCTTCTTTGGGCTTTCGGACTCCCGGAAACCACAAATAATAAATTCGTCCCCAGAGAACTCACCTGACTTTCCACAAATCGCCGCGCTCCCTCTCCCAACCCCAAGGTGGCAATCACGGAAGCATTCCCAATAATAATCCCCAACATGGTCAAGGTACTACGCATTTTATTGGCTTTTAAGGTCGTAAAAGCCATGTGGAAGCTTTCAATAATATCCATTAGTTTTTAAGGAAGTAGGGAGTAGTGAAGTAGGCAAGAGATCGGAAGCAAGAGACAAGAGCAACAAATCGACTACAGTGCGGGCATCTTTCCCCGTTCCCTCACCATCTTTCCAAAATACCGATCGCTGTCTAAGAGACTGTAGATCGAGGAAATACAGCACTCGGGCGTCTGATGAGGTACAGTGCCGATCCCTCTATCCCGCCAACCCCCGTTTGAAAGGGGGGCGAAGGGGGGATTTCGGGGGGAACGAGGAAAGTAGGGGTTTGGTAACCAAACCCCTACCTGGCGAGGGGGATTTAGGGGGATCTAAATGTTTTGCATAGCAGAGAAAAATGCTATATCAAAAAATCTAGCAGGGGTTTGGTAACCCAACCCCCACAGAACACCATAGAAACGCCGAGAGCGTTGGGGTAACCCGATAGCAGCCATCGGTCGTTTGATGCTGCGGCGATCGCTTCCTTTCAAACATGACTTTTCATGTTTATTTTACAAACAATTTCTCAAAGAATTCAGGAATTAGACCTCAGAAGAAAAGCATTACTTTTTCAAGCTAAACTCTAAACTCTCAAATCTCTGGCGTAGTTCTAAGAGTATTAGAATTTTGCTCAATTTCGTTTAATCTTCCATGCCTTGTTTGAGAATTTCGTCTAATTTTTGTCCTTCCGGTAACTCGGTAAAGACCCGATCGCCCGCCTGAATACCATCGAGGATTTGAATGCGATCGCCGATCGTCGGTCCGATCGTCACGGGTTGAAACACAGGCTCATTCTTCTCATTGGGAACTAACACCCCCGTTTCCCCTTTTTGGGTCACGATCGCCACCGTCGGCACGACCAAAGCATCGCTCAATTCTTCCCCTAAAAACGTAACATCCACATTCATCCCGGACTGCAACTTATCCGTTCCCGTTTCGATCGCCGCGCGCACTTCAAACAACGTCACGTCTCGCTCTTCGATCGCTTCCGGCGCAATTAACTTCACTTGTCCGTAAAAGGTCAAATCCGGATAGGCATCGGCGACAATTTCCACCTGTTGTCCCGCCTTAATTTGGCTGATATCCGCTTCCGGAACCTTCGCCAGCACCTCCAACCCCCAGGCTAGAGCCACAATCGAGGTCGAAGTTGCCGAAGAGGTCGCCGAAGCGGAAGTCGTCGGCGTCACGAATGCCCCCTCAGTCGCGTATTTCTGGGTAATTTGTCCGGCGAAGGGAGCGCGCACCAAACTATCATTGGCTTGCACTTCGTAAAACTGCACCTGAGCTTGAGCTTCCGAGACTCTCGCTTCGGCGGCGGCAATTTGTTCGTCGCGAGTTCCGGCGAGCAGTTCGTCTAATGCCTGTCGTGCTTCGCGCACCCGGGCTTCGGCTTGTTGGATGTCTTCGCTGCGGCTGCCGTTTTCCAGTTCTCGCAAGTCGGCGCGCGCTTCGGCCACGGCGGCCCGGGCTTGGGCGACATCTTCGCTACGGCTGCCCGTTTCCAACAGTTCTAGATTCTGTTCGGCTTCGCGCAAACTCGCTTGCGCCCGTTCCCACTCGGTGACGGCAGCATCGAGGTCGTCTTGGGAAATCGCGCCTTCTTCGGCTAAATATTGATTGCGTTGTTGGCGTTGCTGGGCCAAACGGGCTTGAACCCGTGCCGAGTCTACCCGGGCGCGGGCTTGGGCGATTTCTTCGGGACGCGGCCCGGCGAGCACTTCGGCTAAATTCGCTTCGGCTTGAGCGACTCTGGCTTCGGCGCGGCTGATGGCTTCGGGACGGGCGCCCCGGCGGACTTCTTCGAGGGCGGCTTGTTGTTGTTCGAGGCGCGATCGCGCTTGGGCGATTTGCTCGGGACGCGCTCCAGCCCGTCGTTCGGCCAGTTGGGCGATCGCGTCGGCCAGGCGAGCTTCGGCTTGGCGCAGTTGGGCCTCGATTTCCTGGCTCTCCATCCGGGCGATCGCCTCTCCCGCTTCGACTCGATCGCCTTGTTCCACGTACAGTTCGGCGAGTCTGCCGGAGGTTTTTGGCGAAATATTGACGCTTTGAATCGGCTGAACTTTCCCGCTTGCTTCGATACGGACGGTCAAATCTTGTAATTCTACCGGGACGGTCAGTTCGGCGATCGCCTCCGCTTTCGGTCTGCGGTTTTGGACGCGGAAATAGCCGAAGGTTCCGATCCCGAGAACGGCAACGATCGCGATCGCGGCGATCGCCTTTTTCCCCACCCCTTTTTTCTTCGGTGGCGGTTCGTTCGGACGCTTTCGCTCCAGATTCTCCCGAACTTCCGGGGTTTCTTCCGCCTTGGCGGCTAACTCTTCTGAGTGGCGATCGGGGTTTTCGGGCGATCGTGACTTGACTTGCATGAGGTTCCTCCTAAATCCAACGATGCCAATCAACTAAGGATGTTTCGCGAAGGGTTTGGCGATCTCCGTTAACGGTGTTCTTGTTGCCAGCGATCGGTCAAAACAGGTAATTCGCGCTCGAAAAACGCATGAACGTCCCGCATTTCTTCCAATCTCCGTTTCCGTTCGGGATCTTCCCCCTCTAACAAGGTCAAACCCCGTTCGGCCACTTCGCGGATGGCTCTGATTTGTGCTACACGCGCACGAATTAACTCCGACCAAGCGCCTAATTGAATCTGAAAATAAGATTGCCGATCCCCCGGTAAGCTTATTTTCTCAACGATTCCCGCCTGAATCAACAAGCGCGTCATGCTACTGATCGAGCCTTTGCTCGCTTGCAACCCTCGTGCTAATTCGCTAAACGACTGGTGCGGCGGAGAGGAAATCAACAGCCAGCCTAAAATTCGTCCCGCCATCCGAGGCAGGCCCATCAACTCGAAGAGTACCCCGACTTCTTCGACAAATCGTTTCAGTTCAAATTGCCGCCGTTCTTCGTCCAACTGACTAATGCTCAAACATGTTTGGCTTTAGTGCGATCCTAACACGTTTCAAATTGTTCAGTAATTATTGAACGATCGCCATCGCCGAAGCTCATCCACCTTGCCCGCGCTGATTCGGCGTATGGCTGGACTCGGGACGGCTTCAGGATTTTATATAAAAATTTAAGAATTGATTATATTTTGAACAAGATTTATATTATTTATGCTTATTGGCCATTACGCTATATATTTAGCGTCTTTCAAACTCTCCAAACCCGTTCAATTCCAGTCAAAATGCTCCAATTTGCGCCGAAAGACGGAAAAAGTTAGCTTCTGTGAACTGTGAACCTCATTGGATCGGGCGATCGCCGATCGCCCGTTGCTCTCAAACATGAAGCGCACCATCAGGCATCACCGTTCCTGTTAAATTGGCATTGCGAAAATCGGCCCCTAAAATTGCCGCATCCCGCAAACTCGCTTCCGTCAAATCCGCTCCGGCAAAACAAGCCCCATCGAGATCGGCTCCCCACAAATAAGCACCGCGTAAATTAGCCCCACTCAAATCCGCTCCACTGAGATTCGCTAAATTGAGATTCGCCCCACTGAGATCGGCATTTCTCAAATCGGTTTCGCGCAGGTCAGTTTTCATTAAATTTGCCCGAGCAAAGCGTCCGCCTTTGAGATTACTCGAATATAAAATCGCTTGTTTCAGATTGCCTTCCTGAAAGTTAGTAAAGCGCATTTGCGCCCCACTCAAATCCGTTCCCTTCAGTTGGGAATGACACAAACTCGCCCCACTTAATTTCGCACCTTGTAACTCCAACGCATTGAAGTTCATGCCATCTAAATTGAGTCCGTTTAAAAATGCTCCACTCAATTTGACGCCATTTAATAACGCGCCTTTGAGAGAAGCCCCACTCAAGCGAGCGCCGCTTAAATTCGTCCAATTTAAGTTTGCTCCCGTTAAATTGGCCGATCGCAAATTAATCCCGTTTAAATTAGCACCACACAAATTAACGCCCGGTAAATTAGCTCGATAAAGGGTCACCCATTTGAGAATGGCTCCACTCAATTTAGCCCCCGCTAAATCTGCATTGGCAAAGTGCGCGCCTTGTAAATTGGCTTTCGTCAAATCGGCATCGAGTAGGGAACTCCCTTTAAACTTAGCAAAACTGAGATCGGCACCATATAAAAAGGCGCCATTGAGTTTAGCTTCGATTAAAAAGGCACGACTCAAATCCGCACGGGCGAGTGATGCCTCCATTAAGTTCGCTCCGACTAAATTAATGCGTTCCAGAGTCGCTCCAATTAAATTCGCCCAACTCAAGCAAGCCCCTTTAAAATCGCGTTCTCCGTTGTTATAGCGTCTGAGCAATTGATAAGCATCCATACAACTTTCTCCTGCGGTCAAATTAGAATAATCTGTCAGTTCTTAGTTCTTAGTGTTCCCCGATCGCGCGCTGGGCGATCGCACCAGACGTCAATAATTGTTGCGCGAACTCTTGGCTTGCCACAACTGACAAGGGTTAAGGCTTGAGCGTGTCCACGATCGCGCGATCTCCGCGATCGTCCTGTTGAAGCCAAAGTTTGAGAGCAAGTTACTCGCGATCGCGCGATCCCCATATTTCAAGTAACATTAGAATTCATGAGATTGAGTCCGTCTGAATTTTGGCGCGATCGGGATAAAAATTTCTCTTCTAATTTGTCCTGAAGTTACAACTCTCCACGCTCATTTAGGAGCGATCCCGATATTAATTATTTTCTCTCGCGATCGCGGATAACAATAATAATTTTCTTTACTTTTGTTTGAATGTTTACTCTTACGTTTATTTAAAAAATCAACATCGAGGGCAATCTCCAACAGAAAAGGGGCCGGAAAAATCCGACCCCAGCCCATTTAATTCGACGAGATCGCGCGACAATGGCAACAATGGCCGTGCGGCGATCGCAGAGTGAGAAACTTATACATCGTAAACTCGCGCTTCGGCGGCTTCTGGATTTTCCTCACAATATTCCTCAAACGCCGATTTCGTCGGCTTGAGAGCTTGTTGGTGCGAGGCTTCCGCTTGCAGCTCTTCCACCGCATCCCAGGCGGCAGCACATTCTTTAGAAGTGGCACCTTTTTCGCTGCAAATAGCACGCGCTTCGGCAATAGCTTTGTCTAATTCCTGTTGTAATAAGGTTGACTTCGGTTTTTCGACAAAATCGCTATGGCGAAGGATATCCGTGACCGAGATAATCCCCATTAATTTACCGTCGATGACGGGAGCGCGACGGATTCCCGTATTAGCGAACAAACGCGCGACATACTCGATCCCTAAGTGAGGATTGACCACGATACAAGGTTTGGTCATGATCTCGAAAACGCGCACTTTTTTCGGATCTTTACCGTAGGCAGCCACTTTATACACGATATCGGTTTCCGTGACGATTCCGTAAGCATCTTCGTCATGACGCCGCTTGACCACTAAAGCCCGTAAATTCTTGTCTTTCATGAGCTTGACGGCTTCAGCCACCGTCGCAGAACCGCGAATGGTGATGACATCACGAGTCATGATTTCTTGGGCTTTCATCATTACGTAACCTCTGAGCGAATGGTTTTTGACTCCTTTTCGATCGTAAATCAAATTGGCTCGTGAAAAACTTATAGATGATAAAATTTCAATTTTAGAGAGGAGATCGGTTGATTTTTACGATCGCTTCCCCCGAGAGATCCGGGAGCTTTTCGAGGGAGCGATCGCCGTGTAGCCCTGCTTTCAAACCCAAATTTCGATCGATTTTCTGCGATCGCGTGGGGATTAATCTTGCGGAACCGATCCCATCAGCGTCCGTTCCGCAATTTCTTGAATGACCAGATTGGGGCGTTCCCGAGTAATAATTTCCCGGTCAAATTCATACTGATTTAAAAATACCGCCCGTTGGAAATGCTCCGATAAAAATGGCCCTAAATTGAGCATGAAAGAATCGTGAAAAATGACCGCTTTCGGTAACTGGCGATCGTCAATTTCCGTTGCCAAAGGTTGTTGATTTTCGGGTAAATCAGCTTGGACTACCCCCGGACTCGCCGGACGGAACCGGGAGGGAAACATCGGCGAAAATCGAATGGCGTCTTCTTTCAAGGTATTCTCTAACCCCAACATCATCGCCAAATCGCCTCCAGGTCGGCGAATCGGTTCCCGACGAAAGGCATCGAGTTCGAGTGGCGTTAAGCCGGGAAAGCGTTCGTTGAGTTCGGCGAAAATGGCCCGGTAAGCGGCAAATACACCGGGTTTGTTCCAGTGAGAATCCGTGCGGTGGTAAACCCGATCGCGCTGTTTGGCGGCGAGGAGGGCGACCCGTAAATCGAGAATTTCAAAATCCGAGTCAGTTTCGAGGTAATCGACGAGCGCATCTAAGCGAGATTTTCGTGCATCTCTGCGAATATGACTGGGCATATATTCGGGATAAATTGTGGATTTATTGGGAACAATAATAAATAAGTAATCGATCCCGCGATCTCCCAACCACTGACGCCGCTTTTCTAACAGAGTTTTCCACTGTTCGAGTTCGCTTTGAGTAAAGGGTTTGACCCGTCGGTAAGAATCCAGTGCATCGCGATCGCCGTAAAATAACCATCCCCGTTTACCGACAATGACTTTCTCCGAGGGAGATAACCCAAATCCGATGAATTTTAACCAATTATGCCAGCGAATTAAATGCGATCGCGGCCAAAAGTTATCGTTATAATAATCCTCGAATTGTTCGGGAAAGGTGGCTAAAGATTTTAGCGATTTCGGCCACCCGGGAAAGCGAACGAACTCCCGTTTTTCCCAATTTTCTCGGGCTTTATGTTCTCCGAAATTATTGTCCACTGCACTTGCTAACGGCGGCAACCCGATCGCCGCTAGAAAGATTAAGATTAACAAGCGATCGTACAATTTCCGGGGCGATCGCGCGGTTTTTGTCATTTTAACTTATTCTAAAATCAAAAATTCATTAAATTCATCCATTAAAAGCGAAAATAAATAAAAGGTTGATAAGTTTCTGCGGCTATTTTCGCCGTCGATGCCCAAAAAATAGAGGCGATCGCCGTAATTTCTACACTGGCCATACAATGGGATAAGACGATTTGAGAGATCGGCAGTGTAGATGACACTCGATCGCGCCATTGCCGATACCATTGTATGGCGATCGGATAAATCGGTAAAGCGGCGATCGCACCGACGACGAGGGTGACGGCAATCTCTGAATTCCAATAGGCTTGAATGCTATATTGTCTTGGACTCAATTCGACCGTACCGAACATAATTTTTAAAAAATCTATTGCATATTCTAAATTCGGCGATCGGAAAAATACCCACGCTAAACCGACGACGATCCAAGTGTAGACGATGCTACCGGGAAACCGTTCGATACCTAAATTAACCCGATCGAGTAGTCGTTCCACGATTAAAAAAGCGCCGTGAATTAACCCCCATACAATAAATGTCCAGTTGGCGCCATGCCACAAGCCGCATAATAGAAAAACTAGGGTTAAATTAAAATAGGTTCGGCAGGGCGATCGCCGATTTCCGCCTAAAGGAATGTACAGATAATCGCGAAACCAAGTGGATAAAGAAATATGCCAGCGTTGCCAAAATTCACGCAACGATCGCGCACTATAAGGATAGTTAAAGTTTTCGGGTAAGTCGAACCCAAACAGGCGACCTAAACCAATTGCCATATCGGAATAGCCGGAAAAGTCGAAATAAATTTGCAAGCTGTAGCAGGCAATCGCCAATGCGGTTAAACTCGGAGTGAGTTGACTGGTTTCTAAGCCAAAAATTGCATCACTCGGTTTTGCTAAAGTATTGGCAATGAGTATTTTTTTGCCTAAACCGATCGCGAAACGTCGAATTCCGCTAGCAAATTGTTCGACGGTGACTTGACGCCGAATCAGTTGAGGGGCAATCTCAATATAGCGGACGATCGGTCCGGCAATTAATTGCGGAAAAAGGGCGATGTAAAGGGCAATTTGAATCGGGTTTCGATTGGCTTTAACTTGGTTTCGATAAACATCGACGAGATAAGAAAGAGCTTGAAAGGTAAAAAAGGAAATGCCTAGGGGTAAGTGAACGGAAGAAATAGGAATGGCGATCGCCTCGATTGAGGAGAAGAAGCGATCGAGAGCTTGGCTAAAAAATGTACTATATTTAAACCAGAAGAGGATGCCGAGATTGGCGGTAATTCCGAGAGTTAAGAGGAGTTTTTTTTGAGACTTTTGGTGATAGCTTTCGATGGCAAGGGCGATGGTGTAATTGATGGCGATCGAGGCGAGTATGAGTAAGGTAAATTGTAATTCTCCCCAGGCGTAAAAAAAGAGGCTGGCGAACAGTAGAACCAGATTGCGAAGCGATCGCGGTTTTACCGTCCAATACGCGAGTAAGACGAGGGGAAGGAAGAGGAAAATAAAAATTGTCGAACTAAATAACATATGACTGTCGTTCGGGCTACAGTCGATTTCCGGTTGAGTCAGCCGATGGCGGTTGAATGTTGAAAATCGAACTTTAAAGATATAGGTTAATGAGATAATTTTATCCCTTATCTATCGGTCAAAATTGAAGACAAGGATTTTGAGAGTATGAATAGAATTGACGTTTAGATGGGTTGAGAACGAGGAACCGCTCGTTACTGTCAAGAGTAGAAATCGGACAAATAGAATCGTATTCTAATTTAAAACTTATCGGTTTTCAAGGGATTACAAAAAAATGATAAATTTTTGGCTATATCGTATTTTTGGGAGACTGTTTTTTGATATAATAAGGTAATTTAAGGAAAAAACAGCATTGAGAGGTCAGGGGTCTGGGTTAAGTCTTTTGCGGGGTAGAGATGGCCCGGAGGCGGTCGGCGATCGCCCGGGGAAAGACGAAGGGCAAGAAAATGACGGGCTTTTGGACGATTCTGCTGAAAATCAGTCATTTCATTTCGTTAACAGGCGGGTGCAAACTCCTCAATTAATGCGAAACTAAATGTAATTGAACTATCCCGCATCGCACGGCGATCGCCGACTCGTAAGATGTGCCAATCGAGTTATTGCCAACAACCAAAGCCATCAAAATCTTAAGAGTATCTAAAGAAAATAAATGATGGTTGGGCGATCGGTGGATCTTGAAATCGACTCGTTGTTTTTGCTGCTTTTTGAGAGTCGGGGGGAGGGAAAAACTAGCTTATTTTCCAAGACGCATGGGGGCAAAAAAACACCGATCGTGGGGAATCAGCGAAGTATAGGAACGATCATGAAACAGATTTTAGTGGTAGATGATTCGGCGACAATGCGTCGGATGGTCAAAGCATCGCTGCAATCCTTACCCGACGTTACGTTTGGGGAAGCGAGTACGGGATTGGAGGCGATCGAACAACTGGCGATCTCGTCGGTAGATTTGATCGTACTGGACTTAAATATGCCCGATATGCACGGATTGGAGGCGATCGAATTCGTGCGGGGTCACGATCTTTATCGTGCGATTCCGATCGTGGTGTTGACCACGCGAGGGGATGACAACAGCCGCGAACGGGCCATGAGTGCGGGGGCTTCGCGCTACCTAACCAAACCGTTCGACCCGCGCACGTTAGCCCGGGAAGTGCTCGACTTGCTCAAGCAACCGATTGCCAACGAGTAAATTGGGGCATCCGTCGGTTGTCCGCAGGCCAGTTAGAGGAGGCAACCACCATCGAGAGGGATTTGAGTCGTGTCCAATGCAGACGAAACCAACAATTTTTTCGCCGATTTTTTAGATGATTATTTTGCCGAATGCGAAGAACATCTTACCCTAGCACGTCAAAACTTATTATTATTAGAAACTTTTGTCGGCGAGCCGTCCGTAGAAAAAACGGTCGTTCACGAGTTATTTCGAGCCTTTCATTCCCTCAAGGGACTGTCGGGAATGATGGCGGTGAAGGAAGCCGAAGCGGTCGCCCACCAGATGGAAAGTTATTTGCGCGGGTTGCGCGATCGCGATTTGGTGTTGTCCGAGGGGGGATTTGACGCGCTCTTGAATGGAACCAAAGCGATCGAAGAGATCGTCGAGGCGCGTCGCAACCAACAACCGATCCCCGAGATCGACAAGATCCTCGCCGAACTGAAAGCGGCGATCCCGCCAGAAACCCCCTCGGCGAGAGACGATCGCCCGTCGTTCAAACTCAAACCGGAAGAACGACAACAGCTCGACGCCGCGATCGCCCGTGGGGAAACGATTTGGCACTTTAGTTTCTCGCCGAGCGCCCAACTGGCGGCCCGGGGAATCACGGTCAACCAGGTTCGCGATTTACTCGGACAATGGGGAAATCTGATTCATGCTGCCCCTCGGATGGGGGAAAAAGGCAGTATTAGCTTTGATTTTCTCGTAGCGGGGAGCGATGCCGAGGGGGAATTCGGGGAATCCCAAGCGGACGGGTTGACCTGGGAAGCCTATCTCGGTCACCGGGGGGCCTCGGAAAGCGAGACCCCGGAACCGAGGGTCCCCGAGACCCCAGAGCAGCCAGCAGCCCGCGAGAGTAAGCCGGAAGAAGTGCCGACCGAGGAACCGAAAGTGGCGCCGAGAGGAGCGATCGCCCCTCCGGTCGTCCCGGCGCCGATCGCCGAAAAGTCCTCGAACGTGGTGCGGGTAGACCTGCCCAAACTCGACGAACTGATGCGGATGGTCGGGGAATTGGTGATCGGACGGGCGCGGTTGGAAGATTGGAGCGATCGCGTGACCCGCAATTTACCGGGGGCCGAAGCCAGAGCACTACAAGAAATCAACCTAACCTTAGAACGACAACTGCGCGACTTGCGCGAAGGGGTAATGCGGGTGAGGCTGGTACCCGTCGCCGAAGTATTCGCGCGGATGCACTTCGTAGTGCGCGATTTAGTGCGAGAAACGGGCGTTCGCGAAGCGTCTACCCAGGAGAATCGCGCCACGGTGCCGCCGTCAGAGCGCAAACAGGTCAAACTCGAACTGAGCGGACAGGAAACCGAGATCGATAAATTCGTAGTCGAGCGGATGATGGATCCCTTGCTGCACCTAGTTCGCAACGCCATCAGTCACGGGATCGAACCGGAAGTCGAACGAGTCGCCGCAGGCAAAGCGGCCCACGGGACGATCGCCTTGCGCGCCTCCACCGCCGGGGAAATGGTGGCGATCGAGATCGAAGATGACGGACGGGGTATCGATCGCGACAAGGCGATCGCCGTCGGTCGAGCGCGCGGACTGATCGATCCCGATCTCAGCCCCGACGAACTCGCCAATCAGTACGATGCAATGGCCTTGTTAGACCTGCTGTGCGCCCCCGGATTTTCCACCCGAGACGTGGCGGATCTGACGAGCGGACGGGGAGTGGGGATGGCGATCGTCAAAAACACCGTTTACGAACTCGGCGGCACCGTGACGATGACGAGCGAACGGGGACGCGGCACCCGATTTCGGATCGAATTGCCCCTAACACTGGCGATCGCCGACGCCGCGATCGTCAACGTCGCCGATCAAACATACGCGATCGTCCAATCCGCCCTGCGCGAAGTCCTCCAAGTCAACATCGAGACCCTCGTGCGCTTTGAAAACAACGAAGCGATCGCCTATCGCGGTTCCCTGCTGCCCTTACTGTACCTCGCCGACCTGTTCGGCTTGGAGCGCGATCGCGATCGCCGTTCCTTGCGCGTCGTCGTCGTCGGGACTGGCAGCAGCGCGATCGGGTTAGCCGTCGATCGGATCGTGCGCCAGTGCGAAATCGTCGTGCGGTCCCTCAACGACCCCTTCGTGCAGACCGTCGGCATTGCCGGGGCCACCGAACTCGGCGACGGTCGAGTCGTGTTAATTCTCGACATCCCCAGTTTGGTTCGCCATCGCGAATCCATGGGCGCCAACCGCGAAATCAGGCGGCGATCGCGCTAAAGGCCCCCGCACCCCACCCCCCCGAATCCTACCCTATCGATCGCGTTGACTAAAACCGATGAGTATCAATACCACTGCATCGTCCTCCTCCGAGGAGATCCAAAACTTTATCTTTTTTGAACTGGCGGGAACCACCTACGGCATCGAGGCCACTTACGTCCAGCAAATGGATACCGTCGAGCGCATTACCCCCGTTCCCAATGCCTTGTCCTTCGTCGAAGGCGTCGTCTTTTCCCGAGGACAAGTGCTACCCGTGCTCAACTTGCGAGTGCGATTCGGCTTTGAAAAAATCCCCTACGACATTCGCACTCGTTCGATCGTCGTGCGCCACCAACAACGAACCGTCGGTTTGATCGTCGATACGGCCAGAGAATTTATTTCCCTGACGAACAACGTCATTCAACCCTTGCCGGAAGGCATTTCCGGATTGAGCGGCAAATATTTAAAAGGCATTATCACCCTCGAAAATCGCGTCGTGCTGGTGTTAAACGTCGAAGAATTATTAAAAGTAGAAGAAACCCCGATCGTCGCTGGAGAATAAACCGAAACAATCTCGATAGTTATCGATAGCGCCTTAAAATGCTTCTTAAAGATCGATTCAGGACAAGAAAATGGCTAAAAATCAAAGCAATAAGAAAAAGAAAAACGGATCCAAAAACGGCCAAATAGCCGACAGGGGACGAGAGCAAATTCGGGATGAATTTCGCGGTCGCTTTCAAGAACGGGCCGCCGTCGTCAGCAGCCAAGCCAACGAAATTTACGAAATTGCCGCTCAAGTTGCCCGAGGGGCCGAGTCCCAACAAGAATCGATCGAGCGCAGTTGTAGCGAAATGAGGGAAATGGCGGCTTCCCTCGCCCAAACGACCAGCCAAGTCGAATCCGTGGCCAGTTCCTCCGAGCAAATCGTTTCCTCGATCAACGAAATGGCCGCCTCCATCGAGCAAGTCACCGCCAGTACCCAAGAATTGGCCACCGGGTTGAAGCAAACCAGCGCGGCGATCGAGCAAACCACCCACTCGATCGCCCAAGTCAACAACAACGCCCAGGAAATGTCAACCTCGGCGACCCAAGTCACCGCCTCGATGACCGAGATCGCCAGTTCCATTCAAAGCGTCAACGTCGATACGGACAATCTCGCCTCCGGACTCAACGAAACCGCCGCCTCGATGGAAGAAATGACCGCTTCGATCCAGGGAGTCGCCGAGAACGCCGACGATTTGAGCGCCGCAGCCGAACAAACCAGCGCGTCGATTAACGAAATGGCCGCCTCCGTCGAAGAAGTCTCCGCCACCAGCGAGAACATGGCGGTCAGCGTCGAAGAAGTTTCGACCTCGATCGAAGAAATGGCGCGATCGATCGAAGGGGTTGCCGAAAACGCCAAACAGATTACCGAAGCCGCCAGCAGTGCGGCGACCAGTGCCGAACAACTCGATCGCTCGATCCACTCCGTCGCCACCCTCACCCAAAAAGCAGACCAGATCACCCGCCGGGTCGCCAGCGATGCCCAAGACGGCGGGGCGACGGTTGAAAAATCGATCCAAGGACTCACCCGAGTCCGCACGGCGATGGTAGACTCCGCCAGTGCGATTCGCGAAATCGGCCAGCGCACCAACGAAATCGGCACGATTGTGGATACGATTAACTTAATTGCCGAACGGACGAATTTACTCTCGCTCAATGCCTCGATCGAGGCCGCCCGGGCGGGCGAGGCGGGACGCGGCTTTGCGGTGGTCGCCGAAGAAATCCGCAATCTGGCCGATCGCGCCGCCCAAGCCACGGCGGAAATTGGCGGGATTATCAAAGCCTTGCAAGTGTTCGTCCAAAATGCGGTGAGTCAGTCCGACGAAGGCTTGCGAGTTGCCGAAGAAAGCGGTCGCCTCTCGGAAGAAGGGGCGGCGGGCTTGCAGAAAATTCTCGACGGCGTGGGGGAAACTGCCGAGTTAGTGGCTCAAATTACCCGCGCGTGCGAAGAACAACTCGATGCGGGTCAGACGGTCCTCAACGCGGTGCATATGACGGCGGAACAAGCGAAAGAAGTTTCGACGGCGACGAGCGAACAATCGACGGCGGCGCAAGGGATCGTGCGTTCGTCCCTGGAAATGCGCAAAACCGTGCAGCAGGTGGCGAAAGCGACGAACGAACAGGCTCGTTCGGCGCGAGAAGTGATGAAAGCGTCCCAAAATACGACCCTATTAGCGAGCCAAGTGCGCAAGGCGATGATGGAGCAAGCCAAAGGGACGCAACAGGCGATGCAGGCGATCGAGGTGATGAGAAAGGGAATGATGAATATTACCCGGGCCTTGAGCGAGCAGTCCCAAGCGGGGGAACAAATCGCCCAGGAATCCCAACGGTTGAGCGGGTTGATTCAAAAGGTTTCCCAGGGGATGAGTTCGCAATCGACCGATGCGACCCAAGTAGTGGCGGCAGTGGTTTCGATGCGGCAGCAGTCCGAACAGGTGGCGAAAGCGATGAAAGAGCAAAACTTCGGGATCGAACAGATGACTGAGGCGATCGCCGCGATTTCGCAGGAAATGCGGACGATCGCCAAACACAATCGGGAACATAGTAGCGCCTCTCAAGTGGTTCTCGATGCCTTGGAGGACATTCGTAAGATTACCCAACGCAATGCCCAAGGGGTTTTGCAAACCCAAAAGGCAACGGCGCAACTGCTCGAACAAGCGGGGGAGTTGACCCAGTTGGTCGCACAGGGGTCGGCGGATCGCGACGGACATTGACGGATCCGGCAGAAACGGTTGGCTAGAGTTGGCTGAGGATAGAGGATGCTGCGCCCATGACGATTGGTATTTTTACGACGGATACAGAGGGGATCGTCCGTTCTTGGGACGATCGGTTGGCGGCGATGACGGGGATTCCGGAAGCTGCCGCCCGGGGTCGGGAGTTGAGCGAGTTGATTCCCGATCTCGAAGCGCGGGGGTTGGGCGATCGGTTTCGGCGGGTGTTGAGCGAGGGAACGGTGGAAACCCTTTCGCCGTTGTTCCATCGCTATTTGATTCCCTGTCCTCCGGCGATCGCCTCGTCGGGTTTCGAGTACATGCAGCAAAAGGTGACGATCGCCCCGTTACAGGAGGATACGCGGATTGTTGGGGCGATCGTCACCGTGGAAGACGTGACCGAACGCTTGGAACGGGAACGACAGGGGGGTTCGGAGGCTTCGGCGGCGGCAGTGAAGGCGCCCGCCGCCGCCGAAGCCAAAACGCGCTTGGAAGACCTCCGGGACGATCGCTGGGACGTCCGACGGGCGGCGGTGGATTCCCTAGTGCGCGAAAGCGATTCGGAGACGATGGTAGAACTGTTGCGATCGCTGCGGGCGGAACACGCCAATCCGAGCGTCCTCAACAGTATTTTGCAAGTGTTGGTCTTGAGCAATCTCGACCCGCTTCCCGCCTTGATCGAATGTCTGCGCGATCCGGAAGTGGATTTGCGGATTTACGCGGCGCTGACCTTGGGCGATCGCCGCGATCCGCGCGGGATTCCGGCCCTGATCGAGGCCCTCGACGACCCGGATGCGAACGTTCGCTATCACGCGATCGACGCCTTGAAACTGTTGAAAGCCCGCGAAGCGGTCGATGCGATCGCGGCGATCGCCGAATCGGAAGATTTCTTTTTGGCCTTTCCCGCCCTCGAAGCCCTGATCCGTATCGGGGACGGTACCGTAGCCCCGCGTCTGGTTCCCTTGCTCGATCGCGAGCTGCTCTACCCCACCACGGCTCAATTGTTAGGAACCCTCGGCGATGCTAGCGTGGTGCCGCCGATGGTGGCCACGATCCGGCGCTGGTGCGAGCCGCCTCCAGAGAGTTCGGCAGCGCCGCCGGATTCCCTGTCGCCGCCTTTGAGCGAACGCCTGCGGGCTGTCGTCGGCGCGATCGCGGCCATTTACCGCCGCTACGACAAAAATTATGGGGAAGGGGCTTATATCGTCGAACTCACCCGCCACGCCTTCGGCGCCGATCCTCCGGCGCTGATGCCCCCCCGAGAATGCGAAGCGCTCCTGTGCGCGCTCTCCGGGGCCACGGGTTCGGAACTGAGCGACTTGGTGCTCCTGCTCGGATGGTTCCAGGGAGAGGCGATCGAAACGGTCTTGGTGGAACTGTTAAACGAACCGAGTGTTAGAAATCAGGTATTATATACGATTAGTCGCTACGGCAGACGGATATGTGAGAAAGTGTTGGAGCAGTTGGAAGCGCCCAGTTCCTCCACCCGCAAAGCCGCCGCGATCGCCCTCGGACGCATCGGCGACCCCCGCGCCGTCAATCCGTTGACCGAACTGCTGCACGCCGAGCCGGAGCTGGGGGTAGCGGCGGCCAATGCCCTCGCTCAAATTGGGGACGCTCAAGCGTTCGAGTCCTTGCTCGAATTGTTAGGCCATCCCGAAGCCAGCCTGCGTCTGGCGGCGATCGGCGCCCTCAATTCTTTGGGACATCCGGACTTGAGCACTCGGATTTTCGAGTGCTTGGGGAATTTCGACCCCTACGTGCGCGAGTCGGCGGTCAAAATTGCCGGATATTTCGCCTTTCCCAACTGTTTCGAGCGCCTGTTCGCCTGTTTGACCGACCCTCACGAACGGGTTCGCCGCGCCGCGATCGAACAGTTACCGTTATTTGAGGACCTCGGTCACTTCGGCCAAACCCTGCCCCACGCCTGCGAGATTTTGCGTCAAGCCCTGCGAGAAGAAACCCCCCCGGTGCGAGCGGCTGCCGCCCACAGCTTGGGTCACTTCCCCTGGTCGTTGGCCTTCGATCCTTTGCGCGAGGCTCTCGACGACGAGGATCCCTGGGTTCGCTATCATGCGGTGCGATCGCTGATCAAAAGTGCGAAACATCAGGTTCGAGGCGATCGCACTACCGCGATCGACGGCGAGGCGATCGCCCTGCTGCTGGACCGACTCCAACACGACCCGGCCAATCCGGTGCGGGCGGCGTCGGCAGAAGCTCTCGGACATTTCGGCGCGGTGGAAGCAGTTCCCCTGCTGGTCAGCTTGAGCGACAGCGACGAAGGCGGCGGCGACGTGGCCCGGGCTGCAGTTCAGGCATTAGGGGAAATCCTCAGCGAACCGGACAGCAACGAAGAGACCGAGGAAGCCCTCGCGGCCTTGTTGAAAGTCCTGCGATCGCGCGATCCCCAACGACGGCTCCACGCGATCCGCGCCTCGGTGGACTGTCCCAACCCGGAGATCGAAAAGGTTTTGCGCTGGCAAGCCGCGACCGAAAACGATCCGATGGTGTTCTTGGCGGCGATCGATGCCTTGTCCCGACGGGGAACGGATTCGGCGATCGCCACCTTGATCGAATTGACCTTAGAATCGCGCTGCCGCGAGGCTTGTATCGACGCCTTGGCCCATCGCGAACCCCGCGACTGCCGCCCCCTGGAACGACGGATCGCCGCGATCGCCCAAGGATTGAGCCACCGCCATCCCGAAGCCCGACGCGCCACCATCGAAGTCCTCGCCCGCTTGAAACATCCGGAAGCCTCCGCTCTCGTCCTTTCGGCCTTAGACGACGGCGACGCCAGCGTGCGTCTGAGTGCCACCGTCGCTCTCGGTCACTTGGGCAATCCCTGTGCAGAAACCAAATTGGCTCACTTAGCTCGCCACGACCCAGATATCGGCGTGCGACGGGCCGCTCAAAAGATCCTGCAACATTAGTAGAGGCGATCGCCCCGCTTGCCCTATCTTTTGGGGTTAACCTTTCAACGCAAACCAACAATGACTTTCGTTTCAGAACCCCTGGATTTACCCGATACGATATTTGTCCTCTTGCGCGATTTAATTCACGAACGCACGGGCTTGTATTACGAACCGGGCAAACGAGAGATGCTAGCTTACAAGCTTTCCCCGCGCGCGATCGAGTGTGGCTGCGATTCTTTTTTGGACTATTATTACCTGCTCAAATACGATGCCAATGCCCATCATGAATGGATGCAAGTTTTAGATGCCCTGGCGGTTCCCGAAACTTTTTTTTGGCGCGAAAGCGAGCAAATCGAAGCCCTCGTCGATGTCATTCTTCCTCAATATTGGCAGGCAAAAACCGGAACCTCAATATTGTCAAGACCGTTGCGGATCTGGAGTGCGGCTTGTTCCTCCGGGGAAGAACCGCTCTCGATCGCGATCGCCCTTCACGAAGGGGGCTGGTTCGAGCGAATGCCGATCGAAATTTATGCGACCGATGCCTCCACTCGGGCGATCGCTCAAGCGAAAAAAGGTCTCTATCGCGAGCGTTCCTTTCGCACGATCTCGCCGACGCTCAAACGCAAATACTTTATTCCAGACGGACACCAATGGCAGATCGCCCCCGAGATTCACCGCCGCATTCAATGGGCCGTTACCAATTTACTCGTTCCCAGTCAAAATTGGAAATTTGCCGGGTCGGATGTTATTTTTTGCCGCAATGTTTTTATCTATTTCTCCGAAGATTCGATCCGCAAAACCGTTTCCTTTTTTTTCGATCGAATGCCCAGTCCCGGATATTTATCGATCGGCGCTTCCGAATCTCTTTTAAAACTCAATACCGATTTTCAGTTTCAAGAAATTGGAGGTGCTTTTGTTTATCTTAAACATTAAATGACTGCCCCGTCTTCGACACTCGACGTGGCTTGAGGATTGAAAAGTCCTCGTACTCATCGGGAAAAGGATTGAGAACGAGCGATCGATCGCCGATTGATGATAATTGCCGATGAATTCCCGGGAAATTCGGGAAAACTAAGACTGGGAAATCCGACCACATTTTCTCTTCTCGCTGCGGTGCATTCAGACGAAACTTGAGGACATCAATTTTACATAATTTTCGCGCGAACGCACCCACTCTTTTCGCTTTTTTCAGTCACCCCTGGGGAACCATTGTCTTAACAATCCCCCCCGTAAACCCTCCCGATTCTGGCAATCTCAACGTCGATCGTAGGTTCGAGTCTCATTCCAGCCAATGTCCCAAAAATGTTTTTATTTTGGAGATTGTTGCAATGGCTAAAATCTTAATTGTAGATGATTCGAGTTTGGCTCGCCGGATGTTACGTCAAATTTTAGAACAACGGGGTCATACGACCCTAGAAGCATCCGAAGGACTGATGGCGATCGAACAGTATTTTATCGAAAAACCCGATCTAGTTCTGCTCGATTTAGTCATGACGGGAATGCCGGGTCTTGAAGTACTCGAACAGTTATGTCAAATGGATCGAGATGCCAAAATTATTGTCGCGACTGCGGACCTTCAAGACATAACGCGATGCGAAGTGGAAAAAGCCGGAGCAAAAGCCGTTATTAACAAGCCATTTATGGCCACCAAAGTGATCGATGCAGTCAATGGCGTTTTAGGAGGCTAGTCACCATGACCATACTTAACGAACAGCAGCAAGATGCAGTTACCGAGTTAATTAATATCGGTTTTGCTCGCACGGCAGCATCGTTATCGGACTTGACCGGACATCGCATTTTACTCAATGCTCCCCAAGTTTCCGTCCATCCGATGGAAGAACTTTTACCAGAACTCAGCAGTTTTATTCAAGGAGAAGTCGCAACAGTCAGTCAAATTTTCAACGGGTCGATCGCCGGAAATGCTTTATTAGTTTTGAACTACGAAGGGGCAATGATGCTTACCGATTTGCTATTGCCTCACGATTACCCATCGAGTCACCGTCTCGACGCTTCCGCCTGTGAAGTTTTGACGGAAGTTGGTAATATTTTGCTCAATGCTTGTTTGAGTGTGTTCGGTAATCTTCTCAAGATTTATATCTCTTTTTCCGTGCCGAGTTTGCATCTCGAAGCCCTCAGTGTTTTACTCGATTCCCTGACCATCGGCGATGAGGGAATGAAATACGCCCTCGTGGTTTATACGAAATTCACAATGCGCGATAGTTCTGTCAATGGATATTTATTAATTGTTTTGGGGGTTCTGTCTTTAGATTCATTTCTTGAGGCGATCGATACTTGGTCGCAATCGGGGGAATTGCCAACTTAATCGCAATCGATAGTTAACGGAACAAATCTAGGGTTAGATCGCTCGAACAGAGCAATTCAACTGAGTTTTAATAACCGAGGGATTTTCCAACCGTCGAACTCCTGGGAAATCATAGCTCTCAAGATATAGGAATTTCATTGAAAATGTAAACCAATTCTATAAAAGGTCACAGGCGATCTGAGGGAAAATAACAAAAAAACAACAAGATCTGAAAAGTCAATTAGAAGAAAACTTTCAATTATCCTTTAAATTTGTAAATGGCGGATTTAAATCGATGAAAATGGGTTTTTCAAGCATTTTAAAGAAGATTTTTAATTTTCATTCCTAGAAGGGCGATTCTCCTCGATCCACGCTCCGCGATCGCCCCTACAATAAGTCTGCAACAACTCGGATAAGGCGAGCCATGTCTACCGTCCTCCAACATCATTCAAATCAATTTGAGATGTTTTATTTTCTCTAATATTTTCTCTAATTAGGCCAGTGACACATGAATCAAATCATCAAAGTGCTAATTGTGGACGATTCTGCTTACGTCCGTAAAATGGTTAAAGAAATGTTGTATCGCAGTCCGTTTATTGAAGTGGTAGGGACGGCGCATAACGGTCAAGAAGCATTGGAACTGGTAGAACAACTCAACCCAGACGTGGTGACTTTAGATTTGATCATGCCGGAAATGGACGGGGTGGAGTTTTTGCGCCAGCAAATGGCAAAGCGACCGATTCCGGCAATTGTTGTCAGTATTGCCAGTGAAGATGGCCAAAAAACTCTCGCTGCTTTAGAAGCGGGAGCGGTAGATTTCGTTCACAAGCCGACGGCGTTAGCGACAGAAAAAATTTTTGAAATTAGTGACGATCTGATTGAAAAAGTGAAAGCAGCCGCCACGATCGCCCCCCATCATTTATTAGGAACTGAAGTGAAACCGCAGGTAGTTTCGTCGCCGCTTTCGGCTCAATTTCACAAATCGGTGGATTTGGTGGCGATCGGCATTTCTACAGGCGGTCCGCAAGCTTTGGCGAATTTGATTCCTCAGTTGCCCTCCGATTTTCCCGTTCCGATCGCGATCGTGCTGCACATGCCTGTCGGCTATACGGACATGTACGCCCGCCGTCTGGACGAGCAATCCTCCCTGACGGTCCTGGAAGCGGAAGAAGGGCAAATTTTACGTCCCGGTCTGGTGACGATCGCCAAAGCGGGGCGCCATCTCAAGTTCCTGGTTCACTCGGACGGGACCACTCGCGTCCATCTCGATGCCCGTCCCTTCGATACCCTGCACCGTCCCTCGGTGGATGTCATGTTTCGCTCGGCGGCGGATATTTTCGGCGCCCGGGTCTTGGGAGTTGTGATGACGGGTATGGGTTGCGATGGCAAGGAGGGAGCCGCCTGGATTAAGGCGAAAGGCGGCACGATCGTGACGGAAGCCGAGGAAAGTTGCGTGGTTTACGGAATGCCGCGATCGCTGGTAGAAGCGGGATTGAGCGATCGCCAGGTTCCCTTAAAACAGATGGCTCAAGTGATTCTCAATTCCATTTGAGATGGGGGAGTTGAGAGTTGAGAGTTGAGATGGAGACGGATTGGTGAACTCTCTGGCTGTTTTTTATGGAATGGTTCCCACGCCCTTCTCGCCTCCGGCTAATCTACCAAGATCGTCTGTCCCGTGTCGCAACTTTGACGGATGGCGTCGGCGACTTGTAAAGAATAGAGACTTTGTTCGGGGGTGACGTAGAGGGGTTTTCCCGTGGTGAGGGTATCGAGGACGGCTGCGGTGTCGCGGGCGAATAAACCGCGACGGGAAGAGACGGGGAGTTCGGTGGTTTGGTCGTCGCGCACGAGGAGTGCCGTATCGCCATCGATCGTGAGGGTGGCGCTACTCCCATAAACTTCTAATTTTCGTTCGGCTTTCCAGAAGCGATCGCCTTTCCCATACACGATTTCGGCGATCGCGCCGTCGGCGAGACGCAGTTGGGCGTCACACAAACAGGCGGTGTAAAATCCCGGTTCGGAGGCGTCCCAAAATTGGCTCTGTCCGCTTACGGTGGCGACGCGACCGAGGGCATCGGTGATTCGGTGAACTCGGGAGAGGGCGCCGACGAGAGGAAATCCAAACCAATCGCGATGGTAGGTCCACTTTTGGGGGGCGGGGCGTTTGGGGGAAAAGGTGATGTAACGGGCGTAAAAGACGCGCCCGACGGCTTCGAGGGCGTCTTTGAAGGCTTGATGAACGCCGCCGAGGAGTTCGATATGTTCGACGTGGAGCAGTTGACGGCGATCGCGCGCCAGTTGGACGATCGCCCGGGCTTCGCCGGGGTCGAGGGCGAGGGGATATTCGACGATGACTTGTTTTCCGGCTTCCAGGGCGGCCCGGGCAATCGCGCCGTGGTCGCGGTTAATCGTACAGATAATAATGAGGTCGAGATCCGGGCGATCGAGCAGGGTTTCCCAGGAGTCGAAGGCTTGAGCGCCGTAAGTTTGGCTGAATTCCCGAGTTTTTTCGGCGCGGTGTCCCGCAACGGCGACCAAGCGGGCGCGATCGTCTTGTTGTAGGTAATCGGCGCGCAGTTTCGCCGCAAATCCAGTTCCGACCAGTCCGACAGTAATCGGAGTTTTCATAGACAAATTCATAAACCATCCAGTGGCGATTGAGTGGCGATCGCGCGGCGATCGCTGTTTTCACGTGCATTATCCACTTATCTGGTCTTGCCCGATCGCCGTTCGAGCTTGAATTCTAGGCTCCGTAGCGGCGATCGCGAATCGTGGGTCGGAGATCGGGCAACAGAAGGACCAGCATAGGTATAAGCAATCAGGATGAAATTAGAAATTTTTATAATAAATTTTGTTTAAAACTCAGCCTTTAGTGGGGTTGCAACCTTCGATTTTTCCCGTACTATCTATGATATGAGAAACCTACAACTTGACTTACCTCTTGATTGAGCCGTAAGTTATGTATTAGGTAAACTTATCTTTATCGTCGATTAATTTGAGAGGATTACTGAATGGCCAGTTATAAAGTCACCCTGGTTAACGAAGCTGAAGGACTCAACACCACCATCGAAGTTCCCGACGACGAATACATTCTCGATGCTGCCGAAGAACAAGGCATCGACCTCCCCTACTCCTGCCGTGCGGGTGCTTGCTCCACCTGTGCTGGTAAAATCACTGCCGGAACCGTGGATCAATCCGATCAATCTTTCTTAGATGACGATCAAATCGAAGGGGGTTACGTCTTGACTTGCGTCGCTTACCCTACTTCCGATTGCACGATCGAAACCCACCAAGAAGAAGCTCTCTACTAGGAATAGCGAACGACAAGCGGTCTGGGTGCCGCCACTTCGGCTCTCAGGATCCCGTCAGCCGCAGGAGAATCGCTCAGATGCCCCGTGCGGCGATCGCGAAGAAATAAAAATCAAAGAATTGAACAGTAGGGTAGGGCATACCCGAATTCACGCTTGGGGAGTCGTTCCGTCAACAGACTTGCTGTAACAACTGTAGTCGGACGCTTCAATGAAACGGTAAAACCTATACTAGCCCTTCGATTTTGCTCGGGGTTGGTGGAGGCCAGATTCAGCCCAAGAATCCTCGCTCTTTAAGGACGAGGAATGCCAAATTTTAGGGGTTACCTATTTTAGGTAACCCTATTTTGTAGCAAGGGAGTCGCGAGAATTCTATATCGTTCCAGATTCACTCAATCTAAACTCTAAACTCTAAACTCTAAAATTTCTCCTCCCGACCTCCTTGGGGATCTTGCCAAAAAACAATTTCTCGATCGATGGGACGCACTTCGGTTCCGGGGAAATAAAAGGTAAGGATGCGATCGCTGGTCCATCCCAACCGAGCTAGATTGTGGGAACCATACTGACTCAAACCGACGCCGTGACCGAAACCGCCGCCGATAAAGGCATAACCTTCGAGCTTTTTATCTTTGTCGTACATCGGTTCGAGATAAAATAAGGTACTCAACGGGGCGTAAAAGCCTTGCAAAATTTCATCTTTTCGCAAGGTCACCGAACCGAGATCGGTGGTGACTGTCAGTTCGATCGCCCGTCCGGAGGGACTGCGTTTGACAACTTGTGCTTCTCGAATCGTTTTAAAATTGCGTAGGGGATGATTTTTGGACTGGAGATAGTCTTTCAAGTCCTTATTCATGTCCGCCAGTTTGCTTTCTTCCCGCCAGCGAAATAAATCGGTTTTGTCTTCGTTAAACCCTTGTTTCAAGCCGATAAAACGGCGAAAATTCTGCTCGTCACTGAGGGAATTGCGCCCTAAATCCCAGATGTTGGTTACGGCGTCGAGGCGCGTTTGCAGGTAGGGGCGATCGTTGCCGTCCCACATATCCGTATAAGGAGAGGTGACGCCGCCACTGGTGGAAGAATACAACGCATCGACCAGCTCGTTATTGTAGGTCAGCACTTTACCCGCCGTAGCGGCGATCGCGCGATCGGCGGGTTCCCAAGTATTCCCCAGCCCTTTATACACCTGACAGGCACTACTGGCGCACAGTTCGTAGCCGTCGGTCTCGAAGCGCCGCAAATTTCGTAACGCATAAGTCCGCGCTAAAATCGCCTGGGCTTCCACGGCTGCATCCGGCGCCCCCGCCCCGATTTCGTGAGGGACGACGCCGCGCAAATAACTTTCTAACGGGACTTCGTTGACGAGGGTGTAAGTCCCGTAAGCGTCCGGTTGCAGTCGCAGTTCGCCCCCATACAGTCGCGGTTCTGGGTCTTTCTCGCCTCTGGCGACTTGGATGCGATCGTTACTCGCAGAAATTTCTAAAAACCGACGGTGATAGCGAAAACCGTCGAGGGTCCAACTCAAGTGAGGAATGCTCTTATTCACTTCTGTATTGAGAAAGGTCAATTCGTGACCGTTGGTTTGCAAACTCTGCAAGAGCAAACGACGCAATAGGGGCGTATTGTATACGTCGCGCTTCGCCCAGACTTGCCAGCGCCCGCCGGGACTGGCGAGTTCGACCTCGATCCCTTGTTGCTGCCATTCTTGGGCGCTTTGTTCGGCATTCTCGAAACTGCGGTGAATGCTCAACACGACCCGTTCCTCAATTTGCGGTTGGGGGAGGGGTTGGTTTTCGAGTTCGATTTTGACTTGTTCGGCTTCTAGGGTTTTGGGATTGCCGTCGCCGCCTTCAAAGCGCAAATAAAGGGTATTTCCGGCAAGGGGTTTAACAATGAGGTCTCTTGTCTCTTTGCTCCCAAAACGCTGGATGACGCCGATTTCCATGAGGCGGTTGGACTCGCTGGCGCGGGTCGCGTCCGGGAAGGTCGCCGCGCCACACAGGAGGGTGAAGGCGCTGATGGCGGTCAGGGAGAGTCGCCGCCACCGGGTTTTTCGGCGATCGCGCGATCGTCTCCCTGCAAACAGTCCGGCAAGACGAGCGATGTTAACCTGAGTGCGATCTCGATAGGACATGGATGGTCTCGGTTGGCGAAAGGGCTAAAAACACGATCTATTGCTTGCAAATCTCATCACCGGTAAAAGCGGTCAGGATGGGATCGCTCGCTTCGATGTTGAGTGGGGTCGAGAGTGAATCCGCTAGATAAAACTTACCCAAACTTACCCATCAAGTCTGAAAGCTTGATGAACAATACGTTTGAGTCGATTTTACTTCCTGCTTCTACCAAGGGAGTTGGCTCGCTCTTGTCCACAGGCGTTAATTTGGCCGTAGCTCGACCTATTTTTTCCAGATTTTTGGCTGCGTTTAAATCTCTGTCTATTTTGAGATGACAATGGTCGCAACCAAACAGTCTTTCTGATAAGAGTAATGAGTCTTTAATGCTTCCACAATTAGAACAGATTTTACTAGATGGATAAAATCTGTCTACGATTATTAGTTGTGACCCATATATTTGGCTCTTATATTCCATCTGCCGTCGGAATTCATAAAACCCCATATCGGCGATAGATTTAGCTAGTTTATGATTGGCCATCATGCCTGATACGTTTAAGTCTTCTATCACATTAACGGCGTGGTTCTTGCATAATTGTGAGGTCAACTTATGTAACGTATCTTTTCTGAGATTAGCGATTTTCCGATGGAGTTTTTGGACTTGAAGCTGGGACTTTTTTCGATTGGCAGAGCCGAGACTTTTTCGGCTAACTTGTCTTTGGAGTCTAGCTAGTTTATTTGAATGCTTTTTATATGCTTTTATTCCTTCTATACTTACTCCCGTTGATAAGGTGGCAAGCGCTTTTATCCCCAAATCTATCCCCACTACATCTGTTTTCTTATCGGTGGGGGTCACGTTGACATCTATTTTAAACGAAATAAACCAGCGATCTGCCTCTCGACTAATCGTCACATTTTTGGGTTGATAATTCCCCGATAATCTTTCATAAGTTTTCAGAATTCCAATGACAGGAACCTGAATTTTATTTTCAGATAATATTTTTATGGTTCCATCTAGAGTAAAGCTGTCTTGTCTGCCTTTTTTCTTAAATTTAGGTCTAGATTTCTTTTTTTTAAAGCAATCTTGCCACGCCTGGGCGAGATGTCTGAGAGCGTATTGAGGGGCACACTTAGAAACTTCGTAATACCACAGATTCTCTGGTTTTACTAACTTATTTAACCACTTATGTAAGTCAATAGCTGTGGGAAATTTGATTTTTTCATCGGGACTACAATCGGCATTATGTGATAAAATTCCTAAACACAACCCGTGACCCCAATTGTAAGCATGACGCGCCACTCCCGCATGACGAGCGAGTTTTTGTCGTTGGGTAAGATTAACTTTAAGTTGTGTTTTAAACCCTAATAACATGGAGTTAAATGCTCTACGCTACCAATGGCGCCTAACTAGAGCTAATTTTACCACCACTGATGACTTTATTAACAATTCAGTTTCTAGAAATATTGGTCAATGCTCCGGGAATTTCTCACGATTTGAGTAAGATTGAGTAAGATTGGGTAAGTTTTCGGCTTCTGTAGTTAACCCTTGAACAGTATAAGAAGCTCGGCTGATTCTCGCCGTTCGCCCCGTCAGCCGATCCAGGTGTCCGTCCACGGTCCGCCGCCGACTTCTACGCCACAGGAGGAACTCGTCGCTTCGAGCAAGATGGTTCCGTCAAGGCGCGATCGCATTTCCAAGCGCAACTGACCCGCCATCGTATCGCGACAGACGTAGACCAAGCCTTCCCGCGTGGGCGCCCTTAATGGGGTTCCCGGTCGTGTGGTGGTGCCGACTAGTTTAACTTCGAGGTCGTCGTTGCACGCGGTCACGATCCATTTTCCCCACGGTTCTACGCGCCAATGGACGCGCGCGTTCCACGGTGCAAATTCGTAAAAGCGATCGCGATAATGAATCCCCACCAAGGCGACGGACTCCATCCACCACAAGACGCCGCGCCTTCCCCCGCCTGCGGTTAAGGCTAAATCGGGTTCGCCGTCGAAGCTATTGCAGTTGAGCCAAAACCATTTTTCCGGGAACGACCCCCCCCAATTTTTTTCGCCGTAAGCGGGGGCTTTGTCAAAGGTGTAACGCTTGTCATTCCATTCAATCCACCCGGTGGCCCAACCGTGAGCCATCAAAATTTGCCATCCGGGTTCAAAAATGGGCAAAAATGAGAGCAATCCGCCACTCGATCTCTGGACGTCGTCGCGATCGCCCCAGCCGTATATTGGCGCGATCGCATATTGCCAGCGACAAGATTTTCCCGTTCCGGGATCTTCGAGTTTACCTTGGTGCCAGGTTGCGGTTGCTTGATAGCCTTCGCGGACGTGGCGATCGAAGGTTTCCGGTTCTAACCATTGCGGTGTCAGGCTGCTGTCGTGGGCTTTCCAATGACCCAACCCCAAAGGATCCGCCGTCGCCCAAAATGATCCGACATCGGCAAAGGTCCGACAGAGATAGCCGTCATCGGGTCCGAGGATTTGGGCGCCGCCGCCACTGTAGGGCGACCCTCCGCCGGGATCTTCGATGGAGTACATGAAGGCGAAGGTCTGGTTAATGTCGGGAAGGGTTACCCGATAATACCAGCCTTCAAAAAAACGGCGATCGCTCCCGTCCCAGTGATAGCCGCTATGGGGGGTTTGCACTGTTTTCCAGTCAGACATGATTGAGGTTATTTCGATTTCTAAGCTGTTTCTCTTTTAAAATGCATGGTCGTCGTAAAATGCATCGTCGTCGGCAAATTTCACTAGGGTGGGCAATATTGCCCACCCTAGTAATTACTTTTCCGTGGCGGTCACAAAATTAATTTGGCGATCGCACGTTTAAGAAAACATAAAAACATGGATAATAGCTTCAAGGTTTTTTAAACCCGCCCATTGAATAACTCATACCTCATCCTAATGTTTGCGGATTCATTTCCTTGGTTAACCACCATTTTCGCCATTCCTCTCATTGCCGCCTGCGCGATCCCGATAATCCCCGATCGCGATGGCAAGGTACTGCGCTGGTACGCCTGTGGCGTGGCGATCGCCGATTTCGCCCTCATGTGCCTCGTTTTTTGGCAAAATTACGACCCCTTACTCTCCAGCTTTCAAATTGTCGAGAAATATAGCTGGATTCCCCAACTCGGGATTAACTGGGCCGTCTCCGTCGATGGAATCTCCATGCCTCTGGTTCTCCTCGCCGGATTCGTCACCAGTATGTCCCTGCTGTCTGCGTGGCAATTAGACCGCAAGCCGCGCATGTTCTACTTCCTCATGTTGGTGTTATACGCCGCACAAGTCGGGGTCTTCATCGCCCAAGACTTGCTGCTGTTCTTCATCATGTGGGAACTCGAACTCGTCCCGGTCTACCTACTCGTCTGCATTTGGGGCGGCCCCAAACGGCAGTACGCCGCGACTAAATTCTTACTCTACACTGCCGCCGCCTCGATCTTCATCCTGATCGCCGCCCTCGGTTTAGCCCTCTCCGGTGGCGGTCCGATCACCTTTGACATCGCCGAACTGGGGCTGCGCAACTTTCCCCTCGCCCTCGAAATTCCGCTCTATCTCGGGTTGGTGGTCGCTTTCGGCGTCAAACTCGCCGCTTTCCCTTTCCATACTTGGCTTCCTGACGCCCACGGCGAAGCTTCTGCCCCGGTTTCGACGATTTTGGCCGGAGTGCTGCTCAAGATGGGTGCCTACGGCTTGCTGCGTTTCAATATGGGCCTACTTGCCGACGCCCACGTGTATTTTGCGCCCGTGTTAGTCACCCTCGGCGCGGTCAATATCGTCTATGGGGCTTTAAGTTCGTTTGCTCAAACCAATATGAAACGGCGTTTGGCTTATTCGTCGGTTTCTCATATGGGATTCGTGTTGATCGGGATCGGTTCGTTCACCGATTTGGGGGTGAATGGGGCGATGCTGCAAATGCTGTCTCACGGTTTAATTGCGTCGGTGTTATTCTTCCTGACTGGGGTCACCTACGATCGCACCCAAACGATGACGATGAAAGATATGGGTGGGATCGGTTTGCTGATGCCGAAAGTTTTCGCCCTCTACAGTATGGGCGCGATGGCGTCGGTGGCGCTGCCGGGATTGAGCGGTTTTGCGAGTGAAGTGGCAGTGTTTATCGGGATTGCTACCAGCGATTTCTACAGTGTTAGCTTCCGAATGGCGATCGTGTTCCTCGGTGCAGTCGGGGTGATTCTCACGCCGATTTACATGCTTTCGATGGTTCGCCAGGTCTTTTACGGTTCTTTCTACGGGTCTCAGGAAATCCCCTCGTGCGATTTGACCGATCCCGAGTTACGCAAAGATTTCATGGAAAACCAAGCGGCGGTTTGTTTCGGGACGAATTGCGTTTTACCGGGAGAAGCCGGATTCGGAGACAGTCGCCCCCGCGAGGTGGCGATCGCCGTATGTTTCTTGGTGTTGAGTTTGGGGATCGGTTGTTATCCGAAGTTAGCTATGCAAGTGTACGATACGACGACCGTCGCGATTAACGGGCAAGTGACCCAAGCTTATACGGAATTCCGCCAGCAATCGGCGATCGCGATCGGCGATTCGTCCACGGCGCCATCGTTGAAAAAAGTGGCAGAATTCACCCTCGATTAAGGGTGTTTTTGTAAGCGTCATTCCCCCAGATTCTCCGTTATTTGTCCCGCGATATCGAGGACGAGGTTAGAGAATCCGGGGGTTTTTTTTGACGGCGATCCATGTTGAATTGCACCACAAAATCCCAATTCCAAACTGAATCGCAACAAAGCGGTTGAATTTCAGGGTGGAATTGGTAAATTAATTATGTATGAAAAGGCGATCGCCGTTCAATCAAGAAAATTGGCCGCACTACGGTCAATTCTTTGGGAACTGAAGATTAAAAGAGATCGCCAACAGCTAATTCAATAGTTCTGCATAAATTTCACCAATTTCTTGCTTGGTTAAATATCGCCCAAGTTGAGCCATTTTACGGCTAGCAATCATTTCGACTTTTTGTTGTAGGGATACCTTGACGTTTTTGTTATTATTGTTTTGTGCATACGTAAATAAGTCCATATTTTTGACCATGTTTAAAAAAGAATCATTAGCCGCTTGTCCTTCTTTACTGTGTGACAAAGTTTGAAAATCTGATTGAAACGCATAGCCTAATTGATTACTTTGAACAGCACTACTGATATCACCAGATTCAATCAAATTTCTTTGTGTCTCTCGATAACTTGATGAATTAAAGCCGGAGTCATCAAGTGTATTACTATTGCCCGTACCGATATGATTGCGGTGAGATGATTTAATTTCTTGATAGGCAGGTGCTTGATTTTCTAGTTCTTTCGCTCGACCTGCCGTACCTCTTTTGAGTCCAGAAGTTTGATTGAGAGGTTCAAAACCAATAGTATGTTCAGATTCATGGCTATCTCCAGAAATTTTTATATTGTAAAGGGAAGAAAGTCGTTTTTGTTCGGATTTTTTAGCTCCATGCATTCCGATTTTATATTTTTTCGTTTTTTGCGGTTTAGATATTTTTGGTTTCTTAACTCCATTATTAGTGGTTGAATTGACTAAACCAACCTGCTTTTTCGAGCGTTTTTGTTGAGATTTCTTTGGTTTGCTATGATTTCTTTGAATAATTGAGCTGGGACAAGTATCGATCTTTGTTTGTAGCGAATTAGTAGTCGAAGGCGGTGCAAAGGAAATCTGTTCGAGTTGATGTCCTTTGGATTCGACGTTTGCCCCCGGTTCGGTCTCATTGTGGGTGTCGGTTGGCGGGGGGAAAGGACGCGATCGCAATTGATTGGCGGGTGGTTGGAATGCGGCGGACGGGCGGGATAAAAATTCTCTCGGCATCGTGTTTTCCTCGGCTGAACTATCTTCATTTAAAGGTAACCGTTCTGCTCGTCAATGGCGATAGTGAAATTTGCTCACTTATTGCGCCTCACCAATCAAAGTGAAGCCCGCCCAAGCATAAGGATTCGGATATTTTTGCTGCGTTGTCAACATCGCGGTTTGCAAGGCTTGCGCTCGATCGCGGGATTGTTGCCAATTTCGATCGAACTCGCGCATCAAAATTGTCGTGGAATCGTCGGGAACGGATCGCATTCTCTTTATAAACTCTCGTTATAAGTTGAAGGATCCTCGATGGCAAATTCCCGGCAAATTTTGACCGCCGACTGGGAAATTACTTTTAAAATAAAAATGCTAGATTTTAAAGATACTTATTCGCTGGAGAAATCACTAATTTATGATGACCTTTAGGGAGGCGATCGCCGCCGATCGCGCGGCGATTATCGAGATTCACAATCAGAATGTGCGCGATCGCTACGGCGGGAACGATCGCGGTTTCCTGTTGACGACGATTAGTGAAGCGGAACTTTTAACCAAGATCGATGGCGGTACTCGCTATTTTACGGCGATTGACGAGGGCGATCGCGCGGTGGGCTTTTTAGCCCTTTCTCAACCGCAGATCCCCATTGAATTTTTAGAAGAAGTGCTTGAGGATAGCGCTTATCAAACCCCTATTCTCAGCGACAGGCATTTTTATATTCAAACGGTTGCGACGCGCATCGATAGGATGGGACGAGGAATCGGTCAATTTATTTATCAATCTCTTTACCGAGAATTTCCCCATGCTTTTTTCACGGCGTTTATTGTCACTAAACCGATGAGTAACGATCGCTCGATCGCGTTTCACCAGAAACAAGGATTTCAGCCAATTGGTTCTCTTCGGCGCGATCGTTTTCTGGATTGGGAAAACTACGAAAGTCTTCTCATGTTTAAAGCGATTGCCGAATAGAATAGGCTGAGGGAGGCGATCGCGCGATTTCTCACTTATGCTTATTTTTTGTGACTCAATGCGATCGCCGCTACTCCGTTGGAGTCGCTACGCGAACGCCCGCGCCCCGGAAAGCCAGCACGATGAGTTGGCGATCGCGATTCTTTACTCTATTTTTGAATTATTGGTACGACAATTAAACAAAATTTAAACAAGTTTTAAAGATTTTTTAAAAGATTGGTAACGATGACTCTGGTAGATGAGATGCATTATTTCAGACATAAAATTTTCTCTTTTCCCGCGATCGCCCGGGAAACGAAATAGAGATCGATCGCGACTTTCGCAACATAAAAGTTGAGTTAATATTTTCTTAAGAAAAACCCCGATCGATGAGGGGGCGAACAACTCCCTACGTATTATTACTGGTTGCCAAAAATTCCTCTAGCGATGGCTAATTATCCTTAAACTCTTTGCATGGCAAGGGTTTGAGGTGTTGCACTCTGAATTTAGCACAGTAGAAAAATCGAGAACGTGAAAGCCCTCAAGATCGTTAGCCTTAGCAAGGTTTACAGCGAGACAATCCGTTTTTTTGATGGCCGACCGGGGGCGATCGTTTGAATGTAATCCAGGTTACCTGAGTGGAGATGAAGTTAAGAAAGAATAAAAAAACTTCAGTCAAACGGACAATGGACTAAATTATAAATAGGCAGAAGCAACGGCTCGTTTATTCCTCAATAAATCAGTGTCATTACCAACGAGCTGAAGACGGTTGTAAAAACAACAAAGGAGTTGTTTAAATCGGCAAAGATTGCCTTGAAGTAATTGTTACTGAAACATCCAGCAGGTTTCGATCTGCATCCAAACCTGAGATTAAAGAATTTTGTCTTGCGTCCCTAAGCAAACAAGATGCAGCCACCGATAAAGGTTTACAGATATGTCTAAAAGAACCTTCGCAACGTTAGACGGAAACGAAGCCGTCGCCCGCGTTGCCTACAAGCTCAACGAAGCGATCGCCATCTATCCGATTACACCCTCCTCGCCGATGGGAGAATGGGCCGACGCTTGGATGTCCGAAGGACGTCCGAACCTGTGGGGAACGGTTCCCAGCGTCGTCGAAATGCAAAGTGAAGGGGGTGCGGCAGGAGCCATTCACGGAGCATTACAAGCCGGGTCGTTAACCACGACTTTTACCGCCTCACAAGGCTTGTTATTGATGATCCCCAACTTGTACAAGATCGCCGGGGAACTCACCTGCGCGGTTCTGCACGTAGCGGCGCGATCGGTCGCCGCCCAAGCCCTCTCCATTTTCGGGGATCACAGCGACGTGATGGCGACCCGCGCCACCGGATGCGGCTTGTTATGTTCCGCGTCGGTCCAGGAAGCCCACGATTTCGCTCTGATCGCCCAATCGGCGAGCTTAGAAGCGCGGGTGCCGTTCATTCACTTTTTCGACGGGTTCCGGACCTCTCACGAAGTCCAAAAGATCGAACTACTCGAAGAAAGTGACTTGCGATCGCTCATCAACGACGATCGCGTGTTAGAACACCGCCAACGGGGCTTAACGCCCGATCGCCCGGTCCTGCGCGGTACCGCCCAAAACCCCGACGTGTTCTTCCAAGCCCGGGAAAGCGTCAATCCCTTCTATAGTCAATGCCCGGATCTCGTCCAGGCGGCGATGGACAAATTCGCCGAACTCACCGGGCGTCGCTACCAACTGTTTGAATATCACGGCGCCCCCGATGCCGAGCGCGTCGTCATCCTGATGGGATCGGGCTGCGAAACGACCCACGAAACCATCGAAGCGCTCAACGCCGCCGGGGAAAAAGTCGGCGTGGTTAAAGTGCGCCTCTACCGTCCTCTCGACATGAAACGGCTGGTCGCCGCCCTACCGAAGACGGTCAAGGCGATCGCCGTTCTCGATCGCACTAAAGAACCCGGATCCAGTGGCGAACCGTTGTATCTCGACGTGATTACCGCCTTACACGAAGAATGGACCGGGGAGACCCTGCCGAAAGTGGTCGGCGGACGCTACGGCTTGTCCTCGAAAGAGTTCAACCCGGCCATGGTCAAAGGGGTCCTCGACAACCTCAGCCAAGCCAAACCGAAAAACCACTTCACCATCGGCATCAACGACGACCTCACCCAGACCTCCTTACCCTACGATCCGGCCTTTTCGACCGAACCGGATAACGTGGTGCGCGCCATGTTCTACGGGTTGGGGGCCGATGGTACCGTCGGTGCGAACAAAAACTCGATCAAAATTATCGGCGAAGATACGGACAACTACGCCCAAGGATATTTTGTTTACGACTCCAAAAAATCCGGCGCGGTCACCGTCTCTCACCTGCGTTTCGGCCCGCAGTTGATTCGGTCCACCTACTTGATCGATCGCGCGAACTTCGTCGGCTGTCACCAGTGGACGTTCTTAGAAAAACTCGACGTGCTCAAAGCCGCAGCCGAGGGCGCGACCTTCCTGCTCAACAGTCCTTACGGACCGGAGGAAGTCTGGGATCGACTGCCGATCGAAATTCAAGAAACGATCGTCCGCAAAGGCTTAAAATTCTACGTCATCGACGCGACCAAAGTAGCGCGCGAAAGCGGCATGGGCGGGCGGATCAACACGATCATGCAAGTCTGTTTCTTCGCCCTAGCGGGGGTTTTGGAGAAAGACGAGGCGATCGCCCATATCAAGAAGGCGATCGAGAAAACCTACGGCAAGAAAGGTAAAGAAGTGGTTCGCATGAACCTCAAAGCCGTAGACAACACCCTCGACAACCTCTTTGAAGTCAAAGTCGGTCAAGCCAACAGCCCGATTCACCGCCTCCCCGCAATCCCGCCGGAAGCGCCCCCATTCGTGCGCGACGTCGAAGGGAAAATGCTCGTCAAAGAAGGCGACGTCCTCCCGGTCAGCGTCCTGCCGTGCGATGGGACTTATCCCACCGGAACCTCGCAATGGGAAAAACGCAACGTGGCGATGGATATCCCGATTTGGGATCCGGACGTTTGCGTGCAGTGCGGCAAATGTATCGCCGTCTGTCCTCACGCGACGATCCGAGGCAAAGTCTACGATCCCTCGGCGTTGGACGGCGCCCCGGAAGGGTTCCCGTCGGCGCAGACGAAAGATAAAGCCTTTAGCGGCACTCAATTTACGATTCAAGTCGCCCCGGAAGATTGTACCGGATGCGGGGTTTGCGTCGATGTCTGTCCGGCGAAAAATAAATCGATGCCCTCGCGCAAAGCGATCAATATGGAACCCCAACCCGCTTTACGGGAACGGGAACGCGATCGCTGGAACTTCTTCTCTCACTTGCCGAGTCCCGATCGGCGATCGCTCGACTCGGAACGCCTGCGCCAACAACAGTTACAAGAACCCCTGTTCGAGTTCTCCGGCGCTTGTGCGGGTTGCGGCGAAACGCCCTACCTGAAAATGCTCAGCCAGTTATTCGGCGATCGCTCCTTAATCGCCAACGCTACCGGATGTTCCTCCATTTACGGCGGCAACTTACCCACCACCCCGTGGGCGCAAAACGCCGACGGTCGCGGTCCGGCGTGGTCGAACAGCTTGTTTGAAGACAACGCCGAATTCGGTCTCGGCTTCCGGATCTCGATCGACAAACACGCCCAATTCGCCCTCGAATTAGTGCAGAAATTGACCCCGGAAATCGGCGAAGACCTGGCGCGGGCGATCGTCACCGCCGAACAAAAAGACGAAGCCGACATCTGGGAACAACGGGAACGAGTCGCCCAGTTGAAACAAAAACTGCAAGGGAACGACTCTCCCGACGCCAAACAACTGCTTTCCCTCGCCGACTATTTAGTTAAAAAATGCGTCTGGATTGTCGGCGGTGACGGTTGGGCTTACGATATCGGCTACGGCGGCTTAGATCACGTCATTGCAAGCGGTCGCAACGTCAATATCTTGGTCATGGATACCGAGGTGTATTCCAACACGGGCGGTCAGTCGTCGAAAGCCACCCCACGCGGTGCCGTCGCTAAATTCGCGGCAGGCGGTAAACCCGCACCCAAGAAAGACCTCGGCTTGATGGCGATGACCTACGGTAACGTCTACGTCGCCAGCGTCGCCATGGGCGCCCGGGACGAACACACCCTCAAAGCCTTCTTGGAAGCGGAAGCGTATGACGGACCGTCGTTAATTATCGCCTATTCTCACTGTATCGCCCACGGCATCAACATGAGTACGGCGATGACTCACCAGAAAAATATGGTGGAAGCCGGACGGTGGTTGTTATACCGTTACAATCCCGATGCGGTGAAAGAAGGGCAAAATCCCTTACATCTGGATATGCGATCGCCCAAGAAAACTGTCGAGGCGTCGATGTATGCAGAAAACCGCTTCAAGATGCTCACTAAAACTAAACCTGCGGATGCCAAACGCTTGTTAGCAGAAGCGCAAGACGATGTGAGCAAACGCTGGGCAATGTACGAGTATCTCGCCTCCCGTCCAGTGAACGGCAATGGCGCCCATCAGGAGGAATAGGGAATCGGGAATTGGGGAACTTCAGTGCTTCCCCATTCCCTACTCTCTGACTGGCGGGCCTCTTGCCCGCACTACGGAGGCTTATACTAAGGACAATTAACAATGGATCTGACCACCACATATTTAGGCTTGACGCTGCGATCGCCTCTCGTTCCTTCCGCAGCCGCTCCTTTAACGGAACATATCGATAATGTCAAAAAAATGGAGGATGCGGGGGCAGGCGCGATCGTCCTTCATTCCCTCTTTGAAGAACAACTTCTGCGCGAAAAATTCGAGCTTCACCACCACTTAACTTACGGAACTGAAAGTTTTGCCGAAGCGTTAACCTATTTCCCCGAACCGGACGAGTTTCACGTCGGCCCGGAACTCTATTTAGAGCATATTCGCGAAGCCAAAAGTGCCGTTTCTATTCCGATTATTGCCAGTTTGAACGGTTACAGTCCGGGCGGTTGGGTGGAATACGCCCAATTGATGCAAGAAGCGGGAGCTGATGCGTTAGAACTCAATGTTTATTACGTTCCCACCGATCTGAATATGTCCGGCGCCGAAGTCGAGCAGAATTATCTCAATATTTTGAGGGAAGTTAAAGCCGAAGTTTCGATTCCCGTTGCCGTAAAACTCGGGCCGTATTTTAGCAATATGGCCAATATGGCCAAACAACTCGACGATACCGGAGCCAATGGGTTAGTTTTATTTAACCGTTTCATGCAGCCGGATATTAATTTAGACGAGCTGGAAGTCGAACCTCACGTGTTGCTGAGTACGCCCCAAGCAATGCGCTTGCCGATGCGTTGGATCGCTATTTTATACGGCCATCTCCAAGCCGATCTCGCCTCTACAGGTGGCGTCGGTAAAGGTCACGATGCCATTAAAATGTTGATGGTCGGTGCGAAAGCGGTGCAGATTTGTTCGGTGTTATTGCGTCACGGTATCGAACATATTAGCGTTCTCGAAAACGAAATCAAACATTGGATGGAAGAGAACGAATACGAGTCCGTCGCGCAAATGCAAGGGGCGATGTCTCAACGTCACTGTCCCGACCCGAGTGCATTCGAGCGATCGCAGTACATGAAAGCGATTGAAAACTATCATTACGAACCGCATAAGGCGATCGTTTGATTTTGTTTTTCGATTGGTTTTCTTAAGTTTGGTTTTCTTAAGTGTTGCATCGGAAATCCGGTTTCTTTTACCAGAGCATGGGATGAGAAGCCGGGTTTCTGTTATGGTATTTCTACAGCATTTTCCTCAGCTATGCAAGACATTTAGATCCCCCTAAATCCCCCTCGCCAGGTAGGGGTTTGGTTACCCAACCCCTACTTTCCTCGTTCCCCCCGAAATCCCCCCAACCCCCCTTTCAAAGGGGGGTTGGGGGGATAGGGGGATCGGCACTGTACCTCATCGGACGCCCGAGTGCTGTATGATATTTCTATGGTATTTCTAGGTTCCCCATTGTCGATAAGCCGCGATCGCGCGATCGATGCGATCCTCGCCAAAAAATCGGCACGCTTGCGCTGCAATTTGCGCCGCCGAGGTCAAGGCTTCGATAAATTGTTCTCGCAAGATAAAGAAATAAAAGGCTCCGTGAAAAATATCGCCTGCCCCCAAAGTATTGATGGCGTCCACGGTCGGAACCGGGATTAAACCGCGTTTTCCTTCACTCAGATATTGAATGGCTTTCCCCCCGTGAGTGATGGCAATGTGGGGAATTTTAAAGCTAGAAAGATACTCGAAAACTTGTTCGTGAGTGCTACAATCCGGCGGAAAAAAGTTAGCGGAACAAATGGCATAATTGACATGGGGTAAAACGTTTTCAAATCCCGGTTTCCAACTGCCCCCATCGATCGCCACCGGGATGTTTTTAGGGTTGGCGATCGCCGCCAGTTTAGCACTGAGTGCCATTTGGTGACCGTCGATCGCTAGTAAATTTATTTTATCTAAATCTGCCTCGGAAACGCGATCGCTCGCGATCGTCGTCTTCGTCGCATTAATCGAAATGACCGCGCGATCGCCCGTTGCTTCTGTCACCACAATTGAGGACACTGGGGGCGATTCCGTGCGATCGCCGTCCAAATCGTGCAGATCGACGCCGTAACGCTCTAAATCCGCCCGAATTAAGGCTGTTATCGGGTGTTTTCCCACGACGGAGAGCAGTTTGGCGCGATCGCCCAACCGGGTAAAGGCGATCGCCGCATTCGTGACCGGACCGCCGGGGGCGATCGTGGATTCTGACGCCACAACTTTCTGATTTCGTGACGGATAACGGGGGGTTAAATAGAGCAGATCGATCGTCGTCAGTCCGACAAATAAACCCTGATATTGCATAAAATAAACTCAATCCATTTGCGTCAATTTATTCCGATGCCTACTGAATGCACAGCCAGTACCCTTTATCTCGTCGGCACCCCGATCGGCAATTTAGAAGATATCACCTTTCGGGCGATTCGCATCCTCAAATCCGTGGATCTCATTGCCGCAGAAGATACCCGACATACGGGAAAATTATTGCACCATTTTGATATTAAAACTCCACAAGTTAGCTATTACGAACATAACCAACAACAACGCATTCCCGAATTATTAAACAAACTCGAACAGGGGCGATCGATCGCCCTCGTCACCGATGCGGGAATGCCGGGAATTTCCGATCCGGGATACGAATTAGTGAAAGCTTGCATCGATCGCAGCTTCGATGTCGTGCCGATTCCGGGGGTGAGCGCCTGCGTCACCGCCGTGAGTGCGTCGGGACTCCCCAGCGATCGCTTCGTATTTGAAGGCTTTTTACCCGCAAAAGGCCAAGACAGACAAAACCGCCTGGAAGCTTTGGTCGTGGAAACCCGGGCGATCGTCTTGTACGAGTCGCCGCACCGCTTGCGCGAAACCTTGCAGGATTTAGCAAAAACTCTCGGCGGCGATCGCGCGGCGGTGTTGGGGAGAGAGTTGACGAAATTACACGAGCAATTTTGGCGGGGGACCTTAAATGAGGCGATCGCCTATTACGAGTCAGAAGTGCAACCGCAAGGAGAATTTACCCTCGTGATTGCCCCGGGCGATCGCGAGGAACCGATTTTATCTCCCGAGGCCATTAAAGCAGAATTACAAGCCTTATTGCATCAGGGAATTTCGCGATCGCAAGCGAGCCGTCAACTAGCAAAAAATACCGCTTTATCTCGGCGAGATATCTATCAAATTGCCTTGAGTTTAGAAACCGATTGAGAAGAAGTTGCCCCCGATTTACAGGCATAAATCATGATGAGATCGCTTTGAAAACGAGATCGTATTATTGAGTATTTTAACCCTGGACAAACTGCGGCGATCTCGTTTATTAAAGAAAGAGAACGATCGCCTCGATGGGGAGTTGGAATTTTGGGCAATTTAATCGCGAAAGGGCAACTTTTTCCCCTCTTCCTAGGAGTGGCGATCGCCGGATCGGCAATGGCGAGTGATTCCCGCGTCAACATTGCCCCCGATTCCCCACTCGGACCGCCATTAACGGCGATCGCCCAAACCCAAACCCCCTCGGAGACGCCGACCGAGGAACCGCGCGTTTTAGTCTCGGAGGTCGTCGTCGAAGGCGCGGACGGCGACCTCGCACAATTGGTATACGACACGATCGAACTCAAACCCCAGGGAATTACGACGAGATCGGGATTGCAAGACGATATCAACGCGGTGTTTGCCACCGGGTTTTTCGCGAATGTGAGAGCCGTTCCGGAAGATACGCCCGTAGGGGTACGGGTCACTTTCATCGTCGAACCCAATCCGATTCTGAAAACAGTGCGAGTCGAAGGAACCCAAGTGCTACCCCAAGCCGTCATCGAGGAAATTTTTGCGCCTCAATACGGCAAAATCGTCAATTCTAAAAAGTTGCAAGAGTCTATTGTTCGCCTGAGCCAATGGTATCAAGAACGGGGTTATGCGTTGGCACAAATTAACTTCTCGGAACTGTCGCCGGATGGGGTCTTCAGCTTAGTTGCGGCGGAAGGGGCGATCGAAACGGTACGAGTTCGCGTGGTAGACGACCTCAATCCAGACAGCAATATTGACGAATTTATTACCTTAGAAAGCTTAATTGACAATCCAGAAACGAGAGCGGGTTCTGTATTTAATAAAGAGACGGTGACGCGGGATCTTGAGCGATTGGAGAACTTAGAAGATTTCGATCTGGCAACTATCAAGTTAAGCCCAGGAAACAATCCGGCGCAAGCGATCGTAACCTTTGAGGTGAAACGCATCGAAAATGACGTACTCGCTTTAGTCAAAGCTGCCGATCGCGAAGTTAAAGAAGCTCCATTTTCCGAAAGTGAATTATTGAGACAACAAGTTCTTCCTAAATACGAAAGAGCGGCTAATTTATACGCAAACAATGGGGAATTTCTCAAACAAGCTGCTGTCTTGAGACGGATGGGCAATCTGTTTTCAAAAGCAGTAGAAAATTGGCTCGACCAAAAGCCCAAAGCACCTCCCCTATCGCCTTTAGTTAATGTATCCAAACAGCCGGACGACATTCTCGGGTTGAGCGAGCTTTTTAAGGAACCGGATAGTTCGGAGTGGGAAGCAGAAAAGCTAAAAAAGGAAGAGGAAGCACTCGCCTATTTTAAGGGGGCGATCGCCATTTATAAAGAGCTGGGAGATGAGTGGGGCAAGGTTCAAGAAGAGTATCATCTCGGGAGACAATACCGACTGTGGGAAGAACCACAACAGGCGATCGCCCAATTCGAGAAAGTAGTGGAAGCGTGCGATCGTCTCGATGTGGCTGGATGTGGTTGGCTGCAAGTGGCGAGCTTCAATGAATTAGCTGCAATCTATCAAGAATTAGGAGAGGTTGAAGGGGCGATCGCCGCCTATAAAAATACGATCGCCCGTATTGGAAATTTAAACCCGGAAGACATTCCTAAAGGTAACCTGGGGTTCTCGCTCGGTTGGAATAAAAAAAGTTATGAAATTCAACCGACATTCAAATACGAATTCAATATAGAAGTTCGGGGAGAAGATGGGGGATTGCAAGATGAGATCGATCCGGAGAATGAAACATCGATCGACTCGAAAGAAGAAGCGAGACAGTCCCTCAAACCTTTTGTTTTGGGAATGTCTTTAGGGAAACTGGGGCAATTATATCGCACCTTGGGGAACAGTCGCGCCCGGGAAGAAGCGTTAACGAGTGCGATCTCCCTCCTCGAACGGGAAATCGAACTCAGTCGCGCGGACGATCGCACCTTTTATTCGGAAGCGGTGTTTATGGGTGCAGCCGCCCTGGCGTATGTAGAAGCGGGGGATTATACAAGTGCGATCGCCAAACTCGAAAGTGGACTCGAACTGGCGAACCGTTTGGAAAAACCGGAATGGGGGGTTTCCTTCCTGCTGGGTAGCGCCTGGGCGGCTTATTCCTTCGGCGAGGGCGATCGCACCCGAGAACTGCTCGATCGCGCGGACGAGGCGATCGAAGGGGTGAAAGTCCCGGAAGCCTCGGCTGGCTTGCGTTTGGTCGCTGGATGGTTGGCTTACAAACTCGATCGAGACGATCGCGCCACGGCGAAGGTCGCCAGTGCGTTTTCTCAAGTCGAAGCGTTGCCCGACGATCGAATCAAAGTGCTACTATTGCTCGCTGCGGGATTGGTCTTTGACGATCTCGACGATCGCGACCGCACGTTCGGCGCGGTAGGTAAAGCATTCGAGCAGATCCGTCAAGGTATCACGCTAGAGCAGAAACAAAGTGTTCTCTCTTTTCTCCCTTTGGTGCCTGAAGTGTTGCAGATGTTCGATAAACCCAACTTGGCGATCCCCGTTTACGAACAACTCGGCGAATTTTACGAGCAAGAAACAGACGATCGATCGCAAGCGGCCAATTTTGCCCTCAAAACCGCTCAACTCTATGGCAGTCAAGGGAAACGGGAAACCGCGATCGCCAAATTCGAGCGGGCGCGATCGCTGTATCGCGAAGCGGGCGATCGATCGGGAGAAGGCAACGTCTTGCTCGAACTCGGGGACTTTTACCGACAGTGGGGAGAATACCAAAGGGCGATCGAAGCGTTGCAACAGGCGACTCGGCAATTAGAACAGTCCGATCGCCCGGAATTGGCGACCTTAGCCCTCAACGGGATCGCCCAACTCTACGACACCCTCGCCGAACCCCAACAAGCCCTCGACGCTTACGATCGGGCGATCGCCTTAGCCCGTAAAATCGACGATCGCGACCGCGAAATTACCCTATCGATCAATTTAGGGCAATTTCACCGCGCTTGGGGCAATTACGAACAGGCGATCGAAGCTTATACAAATGCTCGAACCGTCCTCAAAAAAGCTACCGATTCCGAAACCAGTCAAGAACAGCTCGAACGGGCGCAAACGGCGATCTCGTCTCTGCTGTCTCAGGAAGGATTTTCGGAATTTTTGCAGACGTTCGTGCAAAGCGAATCGGAAGCGGTGATTTTGGCGAAAATGAGCTTAGTTTATGTAGATATGGGGCGTAAAAATGAGGCGATCGCCGCGTTTCGAGAAGCGGTAGAACTGGCGAGCGCCCAAAAAGCGATCGATGTCAAACAGCGATTGTTTTTACAAGGAGCGATTCTCTACGAAGCTCTCGGCGAGTGGGAACAAGCGATTTTCTACTTAGAACAAGCCCGACAAGGAGCCAGTGGCAATAACGCCGCGAACGCCAAAGATCGGCTCGCCGAAACCGATATTTTGTTATTTTTAGGGCGCTTGCGGGCGCGCGGCGATCGCCCCGCCGAAGCCCTCGAAAACCTCGGCCAAGCGTTAGATCTAGCCCGAGAACTGGGTCGACCGTCAACGGAAATCGAGACCCTGTACGAAATTGCAAAGATCGAGCGCGATCGCGGTAACTTAAGTGAGGCGCGCGATCGCGTGGAACGGGCGATCGGCATTTTAGAATCGTTACGCAGCAAAGTCGTCAGCCAGCAATTGCGAACCTCCTTTTTCGCCTCGAAACAAAGTTACTACGAATTTTATATCGACCTGTTGATGCAGTTGCACCGCGAGCAACCGGACGCCGGGTATGACGCCCAAGCCCTCGCCGCCAGTGAAGCCGCCCGCGCCCGGTCTTTGATCGAACTGCTCGCCGAATCGGGGACGGAGATTCGCAAAGATGTAGACCCGGCACTGGTCGAACGGGAGCGCACCTTGCAAGAACAAATCGATCTCACTGCAAGCCAGCAAATCGAGTTACTCTCCGGGCAACATACCCCCGAACAAGCTGCCGCGATCGCCGAGAATCTCGATAACCTGTTGCGCGAGTATGAAGACGTGCAAGCCCAAATCCGCGCTCAGTCCCCGCGTTACGCGGCGTTGACCCAACCGCAACCCCTCGATTTTGCTCAAATCCAGCAACGAGTTCTCGAAGAAGGAACCTTATTGCTGGAATATTATTTCGGCGCGGAACGCAGTTATTTGTGGGTTGCCTCTCACGACAGTCTCACAAGTTACGAGTTGCCCCCCCGGGAGGCGATCGAAAAAGCCGCCCGAAATTTCCGCGACGCGATGACCGATCCGAAAATTCGCTACAATGAAGTCCGCGTTGCCGGGGCTGCGCGCATTCTCAGCGACATGATTTTAGGCCCGGCGGCCCCTCTACTCGAAGACCGTCGCTTACTCGTGGTTGGCGATGGCGCCTTGCAATATATCCCGTTTGCGGCCCTGCCAATTCCCGAAGATACGCCGGACGACGATCCCCGAGGAACGCCACTGGTGGTCAAACACGAAATTGTCAACTTACCCTCGGCTTCGACGTTAGCTATCTTACGTGAGGAAAATCGCGACCGCCCGGGGGGTAAAACCCGGGTCGCCGTCCTCGCCGATCCGGTGTTCGCCGCCGATGACGGGCGTTTGACGGGACAACCTGCCGCATCAATTTCCGAAAAGGCGTCCGATCTGCGCGATGCGGTATCGAGATCGGCGGGGGAAGTCGGCGTCGCCATTCCACCCAGTCGATTGCCATTTACCCGCCAAGAAGCCGAGCAAATTTTAGCCTTAGTTCCCGAGGAAAATCGCTACATTGCTTTGGATTTTGAAGCCAATCGTCAAACAATTTTAGGCGATCGCCTCAAAGATTACGCGATCGTTCATTTGGCAACTCACGGCTTTCTCAACAGTGTCAACCCAGAATTATCCGGTTTAGTGCTTTCCCTGGTCGATGAAAACGGAAAAACCCAAGATGGATTCTTGCGGTTGCACGAAATTTACAATCTCAATTTACCTGCAGAATTAATCGTCCTCAGTGCTTGTCAAACGGGTTTGGGCGCGGAAATTCGAGGGGAAGGTCTGGTCGGATTGACCCGAGGGTTTATGTATAGTGGCGCGCGTCGGGTTCTCGTTTCTTTATGGAATGTTAACGATAAAGGAACGTCAATTTTAATGACGAAGTTTTACAAAAAGATGCTGCAAGATAATTTAACGCCCACTGCCGCTTTGCGTGCGGCACAATTGGAAATGTGGGAAAGCGAAGAGTGGAAATCTCCTTACTATTGGGGGGCATTCGTGTTGCAAGGGGAATGGCAGTAGGGGGATTTTTGATGGTTGATGGTTGATTTTTGATTTTCGATCGAGAGATGATTGAGAATGAATGACGATCGCGGGTCAAGCTGCCACCGATCGTCCATTCTTTCTCATTATTTATTTCCAATTAAGTAGGAATAAGTACGAATAATCGATTAAACATCTAAAATAGTTTCCAAAAATGCTATAACAACAGCGATCGCCTCTTTTATACTCAGGGAAATTCAGTAGGGTTATGGAAAAGAAAACACCATCAATTCATTGGCTTTTATTGATTTATCTGTGTTTGCCGTTTAAAAGTCCGATCTTGACTCAAATTATTTTATGTCAGATTCAGGGGAGTTTTTTCGTGCATCGGGCGACGAAAAAACTCCAATCGGAGGATCGTGAGTTTGAAGAATTGTTTCCCGACTTGTGGCGATCGCTATGGTTCGATCCTAATAATAATGCCGCTACTGCCTATTGGGGAATGATGAAACTCGCTCCAATTTTTATCACTTACCAAACAGGCGATCGCCTTTCCACTCCTGGATTTACTTTGATTGGTAAAGCCGTTCCCGAGGTAGCCGTTCGTTTGACTATTGAAGGGAAACTCTCTCGCTATCATTTCTTTTCACCTGCGATCGTCTTATTTCAAGGAATCCTTATGACCGACGAATCGGGAGAATTCAGACTGGAATTTAGACCAGAACCGAACCAATTACCGATCGCTACTTATGAAATAAGCGGTTTAATCGAAACAGAAACCTATACGAGCGAAATTGGTCAAATCAAGCTCATTCAAGGGTCAAATTAAAGAATGAACGAAAAAACTCCTGCTGAAACTCGCTCAAATCCCTCTAGATCTGGGGATATATTTTAAAGTCGTCGTCGAACAAACAGGCGCCGATATTGTTCTATTTTTCTCTGCTTATCCGACTTAGACCGTCAAATGATTGCCGTATCGGACAGTTCCAACTCTCTCGAAAGGAAAGAACCAATTTCGGAAATTACCGACAAAGAAGGGGTTTATATCATCGAAATTCATCCCTTCGATATCGTCGAATTCGACGCCGAATTTAACTACACGATCTCGATCGCGCGGTTGTCGAAGCAGAACGGGTCTTTATGAAAAGGATAAGAGCTTTTCTACCGCCGCATGAATTGACCGTTCAATCCTGTTTAAGGTGGAATAGACCGATGGCTGCTGTGCTATCTACCCAGTATCGCACAATAGCTCGTCAACGAGCCATTCTGTTACGAGGGGGGGACTGGAAACTTTGCCCTCCAATTGGGAGAATCTCACAGCCACCGTAGAGAATGCTTGTTATCGAGATCGTCCGTCCTCTATTGCCCATCCTATGCGAACTCTTCGCGGAAGGGCGATCGCCGATTAAGTCAAGATAGCATCACCTGTTTTTAACCCTTCTCGCCTTTGCACAGAGGGGTTTTAGTAATCTTGGCGATCGCGGTGGTTTAACGGGTGCGGCAGGACTCGAACCTGCGACCAACGAATTAGAAGTTCGCTACTCTATCCAACTGAGTTACGCACCCAGGCTCCCACAGGGAGAGGGGTAGTGACGCTTAGCGCGGGGCGAAAAACCCGGCTCGACCCCTAAAAGAAATAAGGGGGTGACTAAACGCCAGTCTATCGTAGCAAAAAATTGAGTGAATCTACCAGTCCAATTTAAGCGAATTTTGCAACGATCGCCCCTTGGGGGCAGACAACAGCTAACCTCCCCCGATCGAAATCGAATCGGACGTCAGTCAGAACCCTGGGCCGTCCAAATGCTGGCGGCAAAATTTTTTAGAAAAGTCAGCAAATCAAGGCGCAGACCGGATAACAGTTAGGGAAGTCCGAGGTTTTGGAGCAGCATCCTCTTGATACAGTAAGATAGGGTGTTAATCAGCGCGTTAGATAGGTGGTCAAAAAAAGGCGCTTCGCTCATCGCGAAGTCGTTGACAGCGCGACTCAGCCAACGAACTGCGCGATCGCGGCTCGACCTAACTCTAACCCCATCCGGCTGATGTCGAGACTCTCGCCTAAGTCATTCTGTATTTAGCCGACAGTACCCCCAGGCCACGAGGACTCAATTGGCAGTGTCATGTTTATTCTGAAACGGCAGGACGTTGAAATCTCTGGAATCGTACACCCGAAAACGGGTCAACAGATTCCAATCCTTAATTATCAGGGTCAGACCTTTCGCCTGATTAACGTGTTTAGCGCACAGCAGGCGGAAGAAGCTAGAGCTTTCTGGAGAGATCTGACAGATAACCGTGGCAAAGCTTGCGTGCTACTCGAAGAACCCGATCGATATAGTGTTTGGGGCAAAATTCGTTTAGATCAAGCCGACGATCCTCAAAATAGTGGTGTTGCCGCTTCCCCTTTATATACCCAAGCCTGTCTGCTGCTGTTGCAGGCGGTTTATTTCGATATTGAAGATTTACTCGGAACTCGACAGGCGGGGTCATTTGAGAAAGAGATCGGTCAGGTCTTTCAAAAATGGCGCTTTCCTCAAGCCGACTCTACGGCAAGCGTCAATAATTTACTCAATATGGATCCTCTGGGGGGGGCGCAGGTGCCTTCTTGGCAAGAACACCATCTCAATACGCTGTTACAAGAACTCCACCGTCTCGGTAAAGAGTATTTTGGGAACGAAAGCTTTACCGAACGCGCGATCGATGTCCTGCAAGACATGCCGGATAACGAGCGCAAGCAATTCACCGAATGGCTCAATCAGTCGCCATTAGGCCAGCTTTGGTCAACGTCGTGAGCGACAATCGCAACGGGTTCCCCCATCGGTGATTCAGACCGGGGAGAACCTGCAGCCCTCGGAGCCGTTGTATTTTTAAGCGTATCCTTGACGGATTATTCAATGCCCAGTTACCTGTTTGGCTACTGCTATGCGCACGACATCAGATAAGCTCTCAACTTCTCAATTTTTGCTTTCCGCTCAAAACCTCGTTGTAGGTTCGATTTCATGGGCGGTTTTTGCCCTTTTGTTTTTTCTATTGTTTAGCGTTCCTCAAGAAGCCAAGGCGGGCTTACCCTTGTGGTACTCGATTGGCACCTTGATTTTTGAACTGGCGGCCTTTTCGATCGCAGGTCTACTCTGTTTTAGAAATTGGCGTTCCAATCAAATTGTAAGCGGACGCAACGTTTGGCTGGCGATCGGGATTGGCATGATCGCCTATTTCCTCGGCAGCGTCATGTTTGGGTTGTGGGAACTGTACTGGCAACTCGAACCGGACGTGTCTCTGGGTGATTTATTCTACGCCGTCACCTATGTCGCCTTGACCGTCGGCATGGTTCTGGCGGTGTCGTCTCGCAAGCTGAATTTAGAACCGTGGCAGTGGGGCGTCCTTTTGGGGATCGCCGTTTTCGGCGTCGCTTTTGCGGTTTGGTTGTCTTCTCCGGCAGACTTGTTCTCGTTCCCCGGAACCGAATCGGCTCCGGCGACGGCGGAAGTGGCCGCAACCGCCGCAGAAACTGCCGTAGATACCAATGCCCCCCCATTTATTGTGGCAATTGACGACTTTCTCAAGCCCTTTAGCAATTACGTCAGCCTGTTTTACGTGGTGATGGACGTGGTTTTGCTGATTTTGGCAACGGCATTGCTGCTGGCGTTCTGGGGCGGTCGTTTTTCTCAGTCTTGGCGGATGATTGCTGCAGCTACGTTTTCGCTCTACATCGCGGATATGTGGTTCAAATATGCAGAAACCCGAGTCATGGACTACCAAAGCGGTAGTTTGTTGGAAGTCTTTTGGGTATTTAGCGGGGTATTATTCGGAATTGGAGCGGTGTTGGAATACGATATTTCGACCCGATCGCGATCGCGCGGACGCCGACGCGGTGGGGGAGGGGGCGACTAATTCCCCCCTCGGAGGAGTACGAACTTTTTGTCAACTCCACCAATTCCAGCACGCTCACAGTAGTATGGGTACAGGGCCTGTTTCGATCTGAGGTTCTGTACCCTTTGCGATCGCGGCTGAGAATTAAATGGTATCTTTATCGAGCGGTGTCCGATTGTCAATTGAGGAAAACGTCAGCGCTTTTCCCGGTCGGATTTCGCCCAATCGCTCTCGATCTCTAACCACAGCATCCTTCGTGCGGCATGACTTCTCGAAAACTTTCTGATTCTGACAAACAGGATATCCTCGAACTCTACCGACAACCGGGGGAGACCACCTTGACGTTGGCCAGTCGTTACGGGGTCAGCAGTTCGACGATCAGCCGCATTCTCAAAAGCAATTTGTCACAGAAAGAATACGAAGCGCTCATCCAGCAAAAACGTTCCGGGCGCTCTTCTCAAAATAATGCGGCCAGTTCGAGTGAAGGGACGAGCCGGGAAATGCCTACTTCTAGCCCGACACGCCGGGGGTCGAGTCCGTCTCTACGCAAGGACGCCCCTATCGATCGACGCATCCGCAAACGCACGACGGTCGGCGCGGAGGAGTCCGACGACGATCGCCATTTGGGAACCCAATTAGAACTCGATAGTCTGTGGAGCGATCGCGATGATGACGAATCCATCGATCGCTATTCCGACAGCGAAACCAGTACCCTCAAAGAAATGCTCGGGGAAGACGTTCTCGATGACGACGATCTCGACGACGACGACGACGACGATCTCGACGACGACGACGATGACGACGAGGATTTAGAGGAGGATTACGCGGAAGAACTCCGCTTGCGTCAACGACACGATCGCCCGCGCAATGCGTTTGTCGAAGTCATCCCCCTCGCGGAAGCCCAATTGCCGAAAATTTGCTATCTCGTGATCGATCGCGGCGCCGAGTTGATTACCCGACCGTTGAAAGATTTTTCCGAATTGGGCAATATCCCCGCCCAGGAGGTACAAGAAAAAACCCTCCCGGTATTCGACAATCACCGTGTCGCCCGTCGCTTTTCCGCCCGCAACCAACGGGTGATTAAGGTTCCCGACGGTAAGATGCTGCAAAAAACGAGCAGTTATTTGCAAGAAAAGGGAATCACCCGCTTGTTATTTGACGGACAGGTTTATTCTCTGTGAACGATCGCGGCGCGATCGCACTGAAAGTAGGGGCAATTCATAAATCGCCCCTAGTGAAACATCTAAACTCTAAACTCTCAAGTCTCAAATCCCCTCACTGCCATTCTCCTTGCAACACGAACGCCGCCCAGTAAAAGGGCGATCGCCATTGTCCGTCATTCCACATTTCCAATTGAGCGGCCCGTAACGCTGCTGCCGGAGCGAGCTTGTCGGCAAGCATTTTTTGATAGAATTTCCCCATTAAAACGGAGGTGCCTTCGTCGTTGACACTCCACAACGAGACGACGACACGCTGCGCCCCCGCATACATAAACCCTCGGGTCAAACCGACCATCCCTTCCCCGCGAATATCTTGCCCCAATCCCGTCTCGCAAGCGCTCAACACCACCATTTCTACAGGCCAGTTGAGATTGTAAACATCGTGCAAGCGCAAAAAACCATTCTCCGGTTCTCCCTCGGGGTTGACCAGAGACAGGATCAGCCCGGATAACTCGGGATTGACACTGTTGAGAAAACCGTGGGTAGCTAGATGAATGATACGATAGTCGGCGAGGCGATCGCTGGCGACGGTCTCCCGGTTCGCTTCAAAATCTAACGCCTGATAGCTTTCCGATTCCGGGATCAGTGAAAGTATCTTGTTAACTTCGTCTCTTGTATAAATCAAACGGGACGGGGGGAGACTGATGCCGACCCCATTCGCCGATCGCGTCAGTACGGCGAGATCGGCGCTGGCTAGGGTCTCGCTCTCTTCTTCGGCGGTCAGGGTCTCCGGGTTTAAGCGTGCGTCGTCTAATGCAAACACCGGATCGGCGATCGCGGCGATCGTCTTCGTCGGACGGGGGCGATCGCCCGCCTCCCGGCGCAAAATCGAGAGGGTAGATGCCGAAGGCAAATTGACGATTTCATGTTCCACCAGTAACGGCGTCCAGTTCGGCGGATCGATCGCCCGTCCCGGAATCGGCAATGCTGCGAAAGGCACGTATTGCAAAGCTCCGTCGGCGACGACGAGCAAGCGTTGTCCCTCCAGTTCGGCGGCGATCGGGCCGAGAACGATCTCACTAAGCTCTAAAGCAGCTCCCGCGACCCGGGCCTCGTTGTGCCGAATTTTAGGATCGATCGCCGCTTTGCGGAACTCCCGTGCTGCCTCTTCAATCTCGTTCCGAGAGGGTAATATATAAGTTTTTAATTCGGTTTTGCTCACAACCCACAGATAACTGCGTTCGGTACCGAGGGCATATTCTAATAACAAGGTCTCCTCATCGAGGATGTCGCGCTGGATTTGTTCGAGGGTCAGGGTTTCCGGTTGGGTAAGGTCGGCGTAACGCGGACTGGTCGCGCGGATTTGCGCTTGTAGGTCTTTGTATTCTTGAACCAGCCGATCGAGTTCGGCGGCGATCGCGGCGGCTTGTTCGCGGGTATGTTCCCCGGAAAGTAACTCGACTTGAGTTTGCGCGGTGAGATCGATCTGGGATTGTAACTCTCGCTCGCGATCGAGCAATTGCGGATCGACCCCTTGGCGGATATCCGTGTTCGCTTCCGCCAGCAGCTCGATCAACGATCGCGCCCGGGCCGCTTCGCTGATGGCGAGGGCTTGGGCGTCGTATCCCGCCTCCGGTTGCTGGCGGTGCAGTTGCATCAAAACGTCGATATATAATTCATAATATATTTGCTGCGAGGAAAAGAACGTGGTTCGTAAATCCTCCGAGGCGATCGTGGCACGACGATTTTCGATGAGGGCGATCGCCTCTTCAATCGAAGTTAACCCTTGTTGGAATTGACCCCGTTGCAGTTCTAAAGAAGCTAAATTATATAATGCTACTCCTTGACCGGAATCGACCCCCGTTTGACGGTAAAGGGCTAAAGCTTCTTGGTGGTATTGAATGGCGCGATCGAAGTCTTTGAGGTAAACATTATGAATATAGCCAAGGTTATTCAAGATCGTGGCTTCGCTGTAGAGATCGCTCGTTTCCCGGGCTAACGATAGCGATTCTTCGTAAACCGCCAACGCTTTCTCCCAATCGCCTAACCCATCGTAGACCGCCGCGATATTATTCAACGTTGCGGCTCGATGCTCACGGGATCCATCGCTCGCCAAAGATTGATGGTAATATTCGAGGGCTTTTTCGTATTCTTGCAAATCGGAATAGACTTTACCGATCCCGTGCAGCGCTAACGATTCGATGTCGGAATAGTTGTGGCTCCGGGCGATCGGCAGCGATCGCTCGTAGTATTCTAGAGCCTGTTCGTGGGCTCCCAAATCCGAATAAACGGCGCCGATTCCGTGTAGAGTCAGGGCTTGGGTGAAAAAATCTCCTGCGGCTTCGGAGAGGGGAAGCGCTTCAGTGAAATAGTCCAGGGCCGTTTGTGAATCGTCTAAATGAGAGTAGGCATTTCCAATATAGTATAAACTGAGCGCTTCGGCTTTCCCGTCTTCTAATTCGCGGTAAATCTCTAAAGCTTGATTAAACTCTTCAAGCGCCCGTTCGTATTGAGTAGAAGACGAGTAAGCGGAACCGAGATTGTTTAAAACCAGCGCTTGCGAACGTCGATTGCCTAATTCTCGGTAAAGGTCTAAGGCTTGGGTGTAAAAGGCGATCGCGCGATCTCCTGTTTTTAAATCCCCTGCTGCTAAATCCCCTGGTTCTACATGGTAATAAATATCACCAATCCGATTGAGTAACAAAGCTTCCCAATCGCGATTGTCCAAGTTTTTAGCGATCTCTAAGGCGTCATTATACGCGACGAGCGCCGCTTCGGGTTCTAAAGCATCACGGTAAGCGTCACCTAAATTTCCCAAAATAATCGATTGTCCCTTAAGATTTTCTGATAGACGCTCGATCTCTAATGCTTGTTGATAATAAGCGATCGCTTGGCGATAGTCTTTCGAGCCAGCATAAGCTAAAGCGGCATTATTCAGGGCGATCGATTGTTGTTGGGACTCGCCAATTTCTTGAAAGATCGCGATCGCTGTCTCGTAACGCTCGATTGCCCCTTCGTAATCTTTTAATTGCCTGAACGTATCGCCGAGATAGCGCAAGGTCAAGGCTTCTGACGCGCGATCGCCCACTTTTTGCCATAAATCTAGAGCATTTTGATAGCTTGAAATAACTTCGGAATAGTTTTCTTGCTGTTCGTACATCCAAGCCAGACGGGAGAGTAAATCGGCTTGCTCTTCGATCCGATTGAGTTGTTGGTAAATTGATAGAGAGGCTTGATAGCGCTCGATCGCTTCGTTGACTTCCCCTAAGTTATCGTGGCGATCGCCGATTAACTGCAACAAAAACGCGGCGGTTTCGTAATCTTCAATCTCTCGATAAACAGTTAATGCTTTTTCCCATTGCGCGATCGCCTCTCGCTGAGAGGTTTCATCCGCTTCGAGATGCAGTTGATTCCCTTTCATAAAAGCCCGTTCTGCTTCGACAACTGCGCGATCGCGATCGGTCGCCGTTCGGTAAGCTTCGAGGGCGATCGTGTAGTTAAAATCGGCATCGGATTCGACGACATCGAAGGGATGAATTTCGATAATATAAACGCCTTTTTTGTCTGCAATTCCCGAGATCGGTTCTTTTCCTTCGAGATAGTTGGGACTGTCCGATACGGCAATAATTGAACGTTCTAAATCGGATAGGTAGAGAACAACATCGGCGCCTTGTTGTTCGACGACGACTTTAAAATACATCCCCGGATCGAGCCGGATTTGATAGGCGTGAATTTCATTCCCTGCAAGACAATCAGCGATCGCTTCACCCAGCTTGAGCACTTGACTTTCGGGGATGACTAAATCGCGAGGATTAGGGTTATTGTTAGTATTTTCGGGACAACGGGCTACCGCAGGAAGGGAGATCGATGCAGATGTGGCGATCGCGAGTAATCCTTGAGCCGATTTAAGTAGGAGTTTCTTAACTGTTTCGTTCATTTGTCAATTTGGCTTTCTAGCCTGAGCATGATAAATTCTTAAGAGAAATGTCAGTTTAGTCAGACTCTTTCTCTAAAGCTATTAAAGTTTTTTAGCCCACCCGCTTGTCTTTTGATTAACTCGATCTGGTCGATTCCCCCCAATACTCTATTGTTGTTTGTTTGTCAAAATAAGTCAATGTTTTATCTATCGGTTAATTATTTGGCAACTTTTAGGTGGAATTTATAGGCTTTTTCTGTCCAATCTAGTATTTGTCCAATCTAGTATTCATAAAATGCTTGATAGCGTTTCTCAATTAGATATACGACTAAGGCGGTATCCCCGTGTCCGCCGCTACTGGGGCAAGCACGGGGGGATTGCCCTTACGGGGTTTTCATGAATTAATTAATGTAGGATACACTATATTGTATAAACATTTAAATAAAGAAGAGCTTTAAAGCGATCGATAACTTTCTCAAAATCGATCGCTTTTGTATAACACTTTCCTCTGCTATGCAAGACATTTAGATCCCCCTAAATTCCCCTCGCCAGGTAGGGGTTTGGTAACCAAACCCCTACTTTCCTCGTTCCCCCCGAAATCCCCCCAACCCCCCTTTGAAAGGGGGGCAAAGGGGGGTTAGGGGGGATCGGCGTTCCCTCCTTGGTAAGGGGGGATAGGGGGATCGGCGCTGTACCTCATTAAATCGCCCGAGTGCTGTCATCAAATGAAGTAAGTAATGAATTAGATGGTATTTTATTGATTCTCCGATTTTGGGTGCGATTTTTTGATTTTATTTCTATAACAATAAAGATTACCTAACCCTTTTCAAAAAAGAAATTCCAGCATTCTGTATTGAAAAAGAACTTGATAAAATACCATTTTTATGTATTAATCTAACATGAACACTCTGGAAGAGCCACAAAAAAACTTGTATGGATTTAGCTTAGTTTTGGCAATTTTGGACTCGGTCAAGGAAGGAGATTTTACTATGTTTGGGGAGTCAATGTACCCCAACGCTCAACTGAAAATTTTTGAGGGGTGACTTATGGCTCCCCAAATCCATCAAAAAGTTAAAGATTTTATTAATCTACGGTTTATCGGTCGGGATTGTGTTGTATTATCGGAGCGATCCTGTTACAATCCTCTTCGTTAGATAACACGACTCAGCCGTTATGAAGGTTCACGCCGGACAGTTTCACGCTCTACGGACTCAACAGACTCAGCGCGATGCGCATTTGGGAACCTTACGCGCCGTTGCGAATCCCGAACCGACATTTTTATATTTTGCTTACGGATCGTGCATGTGTCCGGTAGATTTGAAGCGATCGCTCGGCGAGAGAACCCACGCTTACGCGATCGGTCCGGCGACCTTGAAAGGTTATCGTCTGGCGTTCTACGCTTATTCCTCGTTGAGAAATTGCGGCGTTCTCGATGTGGTCAAAGACCCGAATGCTGCCGTGGAAGGGGTGCTTTACCAGTTACCCTGGCGGTTGAGCGATCGCCTCGACGAACGCGAGATCGGTTATCATCACGAAACCGTAGAGGTGCGATCGCGGGGTAAAGTCTACCCTAATGTCAGAACTTATACGGCGATCGACAAACTCCCCGAAGAACTCGCCCCCAACGACTGGTATTTTAACGTCGTCCTGCGCGGTGCCATTACCTGCGGACTGCCGGAACAGTATTGCTGGCGGCTGTTCGACCACATGCACCAATTGCAACAACGCCAGTTACAGCCTTGGGAACGGCGATCGGCATGAGGAAATTGTAGATTGTAGATTGTAGATTGAGAGCTACGATGAGGGAATCGGCAACCGCTCCCCTCATCGTAGCTCTCACACGGCATTGGTGCGGCGATCGGCCAAAGGAATTTCAAGGCGCGCACCGGGTTTAACTTCGATTAACTGAGTGGAAAGCTCGTTTTTTGCCAACATCGAGCGAAAGTCTTCCGCACTCCCACTGGCGCGCAATGCCGCATTTAACATCCCCTCAAACACCACGTCGCCTCCCGCCGCCGTCGGTAACATCACCTGCGGTCGCAACCAACGCGCCACGTCCAACGCCGTTTGTTTGCCTTGAATAATCGGACCGAGAATCGGTAACGTTAAATCGACGATCGGGGTAATCGCCACATCCACCGGGGCGATCTCTTTCAACGAGGGCGACGGATAGCCGTGGGGTTCGTAATACAAACTCGTCCCCGTTTCTAAATCTTTGAGAACGTAAGCATTTTCCGTTAACAAAGGGCCGATGGGCGCCCCGGGAAAGGCTTGAATTTCTAATCGAGCGTCCAGATTGAAAGTTTGAGAGTGGGGAAGTTCGCGCACCTGCTCGAATCCGAGATCGCGCGCTACCCGCGCCGCATTGACCGAAGCGACCACCGGGAGGGCGCGATCGAGTAGTTTGAGGGTTGGAGGATGGGCGTGATCTTCTAACCCTTGGGAGAGTAGAATTAAATCGATATTTTCCGGAATCGGGCGATCGCCGCCGTGGCGTTCTCCTTTAAATAACCACGGTAAATTACCGAAGACCAACGGACCGACCAACCACGGATCGAGGAGTATCCGCTTTCCCGCCAGTTCGATCAGCCAGGAATTACTATCAAACCAAGTTAAATGCATCGAATGTGTTGAGGATAACGCCTCACCCTATTTTAAAAGCCGATCGCCCTACTTCTATCGCGAGGTTGAGAAGATCCCGGGACTTCAGAGACTGTTTATCAAGAAAATATAAAAAAATTATGTAGGGGTTTGGTTGCCAAACCCCCACTTCTCTAGGGTTTGGCAACCAAACCCCTACAGGGCAACATAGAAACGCTCAGAGAGTTGGGGTAAGCCGATGGCCGCCCTGTGTCTTTGATGCTGCGGCGATGGCTTCCTGGCAAACAGGGCTGTTAATGTTTATTTTATAAACAGTCTCTACAAGTTCAACTCCTGCGAACTCGCTTTAGCGCTGCGATAGATCCGCCAGACTTGTAAGCTGAGGATGCAGGTCACCAGCCAAACGATGCCCGCCGTATATCCTGCAATCACGTCCGTGGGCCAGTGAACGCCTAAATAGAGCCGACTCAGACCGATCGCGCCGACTAGAACGATCGTCAATAGGGCGATCGCGACGCGCCACTTGGGAAAGCGAGTCGCCATCAAATAACCGAGAATGCCGTACATGACCAGGGAAACCATCGCATGACCGCTTGGAAAACTGTAGTAACCGACATCGACGATGCGATCCCACAAGGCAGGTCGGCTGCGGCTGAAAATACTTTTGAGAATGTAATTTAACAGTGCGGATCCTCCGGCGGCGATCGCGATCGTCGTCGCCTCGGCCCGTCGTCCTTGCTTCCACAAGATCCCCCCAAACAGCAAGCATAAACTAAGAATCGAGATCGGTTCCCCGAGAAAGGTAATTCCGGTCATGATTTGGTCGAGTAGGGGACTGTGTAAGTTTTTGAGCGCGAGTAAGATTTGAGTGTCTAAGGTCGTTGTTTCTTGTTCGAGAACTTCATCGGCAATTTCGGCAAATAACCAAATTGAGAAAGCGGCGGCACACAATCCGAGCAGGCGAATGGTTGAAAGTAAGGAGAGTAGTTTGGATCTCATTAGGATGGAAAAATTAATGTATGTAGCAAAGTCAATTGAAGCTTGACTGACAACGATCGCCCCCCATTGTTCGATCGCCCCCGATCGATGTTTTATTTTATCCGAACGGCGATCGGCTTTTCTCCCAACCGAGTTTTTCTCCCTTGATTTTTCAAGCTCGCTCACTTGAAGCGTCGCTTTTTAAAAGTCTTTTGTATTTACAAAAATAATGTCTTTCTCTTTCTGAAATAACTAAGATAGTACGCACTTAATTTTTGAAAAAACACTAAACTAGATAGAAAAAATACGATGTTTCTTGGGCGATCGCCCGTCATTTGACGAAACTGCGATCGCCACTTTTGCGTCTGAGATTATATTGCAACCCCCACAAATTCTACGATCGCCATGCACCGCAAATATTTAATCCCCTTTCTGCTGACCTTGATGCTGGTGAGCATTCCCAGTTATTTACGTTCGGAACAAAACCTCGATACCGAACCGCAAAAAATCGAACAAACAGGGGCGATCGCGACCAACTTTAGCGACAATCCCCGCTTTGCACAGCCGATAGATTGCACCCTCGGCGAAGATTGCTTTATTCTGCTCTATCCCGATCGCGACCCCGGCCCGCAAGCCGTCGATTTCGGCTGCGGACGCCAAACCTACGACGGACATAAAGGCACCGATTTCGGCATTGCCGACGAAGTGACGATGGCGCAAGGGGTCAACGTCCTCGCTGCCGCGCCGGGAACGGTTTTGCGCGCCCGCGATGGGGTGGGCGATCGCCGCATTACCGACCTCGAACAGCGCGAACAAGTCGAAGGCATCGAATGCGGTAACGGTTTAGTCATCGACCACGGCGGCGGATGGGAAACCCAATACTGTCACCTCCGTCAAGGGAGTCTCGCCGTCGAGTCGGGCACCGAAGTTAAAACCGGGACGGTCTTAGGTCAGGTCGGCACCTCCGGCGCCGCCTCCTTCCCCCACGTTCATCTCAGCGTCCGCTACAACGGTGAAGTGGTCGATCCCTTTGTCGGCCCCGATGCCGGATCCGGTTGCCAAGTCGATCGCGAACCGATTTGGGCCGAATCTTGGGAGTACACCCCCACCGGACCGATCCGCGCCGGATTTTCCGTGCAAGGCCCGACGATGGACGATTTGTGGGACGGTAAATTTAGAGAAACGACCTTTTCCGAACAGGTTCCCGCCTTGCTATTTTGGGTGCAAACTTACGGCGTTCTCGCCGGGGATGTCGGTCACTTCAAGTTAACCGGACCCGATGGCAAAGTTTATGCGGAACACGAACAGGCGATCGAACAACCCAGCAAAACCTGGATGGGTTATGTCGGCAAGCGCAACACGGAAGAACGCCCCATTTTGCCGGGGGTCTGGCGCGGCGAATATCGGTTGAGTCGAGGCGATCGCACGTTATTTGAAATGAACCGCGAGGTAGAAGTGAGGTAAAGCGTAGCTTTGCAAAAACCCGGTTTCCGAGGGGTCTGGAAATCGGGTTTTTTGGATGGAACGGGCGATCGGCGATCGCCCCCACTGTACTCTCAATTACACCGGAGTTGGAACCGAAGCCGATCGCGATCGTTCTCCTTTCACCCGCATCGCAATCCCCCCTTTCGGCGCCAGCAACACCCCGCGCCGTTGCGGGACGACCGGATCTTCTTCGGCGATTTCGAGTTCCCAGCGAGACAAAATTGTTGCTAACACTAGCTTCATCTCGTAGTTCGCTAACGCCAGACCGATACAGCGACGGCTTCCCCCGCCAAAGGGGATGAACTCGTAAGGGGAAAATTGACGCTCTAAAAAGCGTTCGGGTTTGAATAAGTGCGGTTCCGGGTAAAGATCTTGGCGCTGGTGAGTGAGATAGACGCAACCGAGGACAACCGTTCCCGGTTCTAAGGTTTGTCCTCCCAGTTCCACGGGACGTTCGACCACACGCGGAAACGTTAACATGGCGGGGGAGCCGATCCGCAAGCTTTCTTGAGCCACGGCGGTGAGGTAAGGTAAGCGGAAAATCTCCATCGGATCGGGGTTTTCGCCGAGTCCGTCGAGTTCGGCGAGCAGTTTTTGGCGCACGTCCGGACATTGGTGGATCCAGTATAATGCCCAGGCTAAAGCGGTGGCGGTGGTTTCGTGTCCGGCAAACAGAAGGGTGACTAATTCGTCGCGCAATTCGGTATCGCTCAACCCTTCGCCGTTCTCGTCGCGGGTGGAGAGTAAAAGGTTGAGAATATCGACGCGATCGCTGTCAAAATGGGTACGGCGATCGCGAATTAATTCGTAGATGGCCTCGTCCATGTGCCGTTGTTTTTGCATAATCCGACCCCACGGACTCCACGGTCCCCAGTCTTTCTGCAAAAAGCGTAGGAACAGAAAAATGGCTCCGAAGGGATTGGCACTGGTCATTTCGATGCGATCGACCAAACGGCGTTTCAGTTCTTCGAGGCGCGTACCTTCATTTAACAATGGGAGCGGGAATTCCCCGATTCTACCGAAGGTGAATCGTGGGATGAAAGCGACTCTTCGGCAAATCAGTTATAATCCGATCGTCTGGCTATATCGGCGATAATGTTCAAGGCGTACAAATACCGCATCTATCCAACCCCCGAGCAACAAGCGACTTTAGCCAAGAGCTTTGGTTGCTGTCGTTGGTATTGGAACTATGCGTTAAATTTGTGCCAAGAGACTTATCGATCGACCGGAAAAGGTCGATCGAGGGGTTATCTTCAGGGATTATTACCTACCCTCAAAAAGGAATACCCTTGGCTTAAAGAAGATGTCTATTCCCAATGCTTGCAAGTCGTGGCGTTGAACTTATCAACCGCTTATCGAAACTTCTTTGAGAACCGGGCAAAATTACCCCGATTCAAATCCAAGCAGGGAAGGCAATCTATCAGTTATCCTCAAAATGTTAAGGTTGAGGGAAACTACATCAAACTGCCTAAAGTTGGGTTAGTGCGTTGTCGTCAGCATCGAAGTTTTGAGGGAAAAATCAAAACTGTAACCCTCTCCAAAAATCCAGATGGTAAATATTATGCTTCAGTTTTGGTAGAGGGTAAAAAAGAACCTCCCCTTCTCTCAACTGAAGGAAAAGCAATTGGCATTGATTTAGGGTTGACCGATTTTGCGATTACCAGTGAGGGGTCGAAATATAATAATCCCAAGCATTTTGATAAACACGCGCGAAACCTAAAAAGAAAACAGCAAAAACACGCTCGAAAAAGGAAAGGCAGCAACAACCGCAATAAATCGCGGGTAAAAGTTGCCAAGATTCACGCCAAAATAAGTCGCTGTCGTGAAGATTTTCTCCACAAGCTATCCCGTAAGATAGTGAACGAAAACCAAGTGATTGTGGTTGAGAATCTCAATGTTAAAGGCATGGTTCGGAATCACCAACTCGCCAAAGCGATTAGTGATGTCGGTTGGGGGATGTTTTGTACGATGTTAAAGTACAAGGCCGAATCAGAAGGAAAAGTTTATCTAGAAGTCGATCGATTTTTTCCTTCCTCTAAAACCTGCCATGTATGCCTCAATCAAATCAAAAGCCTGTCTCTTGATGTGAGGAGCTGGACTTGCGAACATTGCCAAACCCATCATGACAGGGATATCAATGCCGCCATCAATCTCAAAAATGAAGGCTTACGGATATTAGAGTTAGGAACTCGCTCTACTGCCCTTGGAGGGGATGTAAGACGATGTGGTAGAACTTCAGTTCTATCTAGCGCAGTCCCCAGTGAAGAGGGAAGCCGCTATTGTAATCTTTGATTCAATAGCGGTAGTTCACGCCAAACACGACTTGCAAAATGACATCTAAGGTGATGTCTTGCATGAGATCCCGGGCAAGAAAAGCGGTATTCTGATTCCAAGAATAGGTAATTTTATCGGCAATGTTGGCGATCGTCTCTCCATAATTTCGCATTCGTTCGCCGTGGAAAGGAGGCATCAGTAATTTACGGCGCTTTTTGTGGCGATCGCCCCCCAATAAAATGACCGAATTGTCTCCAAGTAAAGGACGGACAATATCGTTGACTTCTCCGGGGGCGCCGATTTCAGGCGCGGCGAGCATTGTTTCTAAATCTTTGGGATTGCTCACCATCACAAAGGTTCTCGCACCGAAGCGCGCGGTAAACAAATCACCGTAATTGTTAACAGATTTGTGTAAGTATCCCAACGGATCGCCAATCCATTGAAAAAGCTGAATCCAGGGAGACTCTTTCGGACCTGCAGGCAGTGGCATAATTGTAAATTCTTATCGTTAGTTAAAGTTTAAACAATGATTGAGGCGTTTAGAGTTTAGAGTTTAGAGTTTAGAGTTTAGATTTTAGATGGACCGATTGGGCGTTGGAATATCGCTGAGATTGTGGATTTCACTCGTGCAAGATCCGATCGCGTCGGGGGTGGACAACCGACCCGCACTCCTGAATTGCTGCTTACTAAAACAACCCTCAAGTTGCATAAGTTCTAAAATAATTGTTAAATCGATCTAGTAGTAAACTCAATCCGGTGGAGAACACGCATGACCCCAACCAGCCCAGTTGCTCCCGCAAAAGCGCCCGATTTTTGCGAAGGCATTCAATATTTTGGCGAGCTGTGGCCGGAGTTTGCCAGCCATGGTCAAGAAGCGGCGATCGCCCCCGGAAAAACCGCGATCGTCTCCCCTTCCGATCCGTCTGCCGTCTTCCAAACCCTCCTCGCCGCCGACGCCCTGCGTTACCTCACCCTGCAAGTCACTGCCAGTAAAGCATCTGGGCATCCCGGCGGGTTTGCCAGCATTGCCGAGGCGATCGCCTCCTTAGTCATGCTCGGCCACAAAAACATCCTCACCGAAGTCGGACACCACGCCCCCGGCTTCTACAGCAGCATGTTCCTCGATCGCTCCCTCGAAGACATGGGCATCCATACCGTGCAGCAAATGCGCGAAAGGTTCCGCGAACACCAAGGACTGCTCGGCCACCTCTCCGGCCAAATTCCCGGACTGCTCAACCCCGCCGGACCCCTCGGACAAGGGCAACACTTCGCCATGTCCGGCGCCCTTCTCCACCGCGATACCCTCTTCCCCGTCACCATCGGCGATGGCGGCATCGGCGAACCCTACGTCATGAGCAGCATGGCGCACTTCCACACCGCCTATCCCGAAGTCACCAACTTCCTCCCCATCCTCGTCTGGAACGGCTATTCCCAAGAACACCACAGCATGGTGTCAACCAAACCCAACGAGGAAATGATCGAATATTGGGAAGGCAACGGCTTCCAAGAAGTCATCCTCGTCAACGCCAAAGACTTCGACGACACCAACCAAAGCGGCGATTACGTCGATAGCACCGCCTTCTCCCTCAAACAGCGTCTCGCCTTTACCCAAGCCGTCCTCGAAGCCACCGACAAAGCCGCCAAATCCGCCCTCAGTGGCAAATTGACCGTTTTAATCGTCAAACAACTCAAAGGCGCGGGCGTCCACGATCGCGGCGCCAAATCTCACAACCTCTACGGCTACCACACCCTCGATAACGAGGCGATCGTCAGCGCCCTCCAAGAACGCGCCCTCCCCGCCGAAGGGTGGCAACTAGTCCGCACCAACTTCGAGCGCGCTGCAGGCGGTCCGGCGTCCCACCACGTCGTCACCGAAAAAGAACGCCCTCTCCCCGAACTCGGTGCGCTTCCCTTAAACGAATACCCCATCCACGGCGAGAAGCAAGTCGCCACGACCGCAATGGGAGAATTAATCGCCCACGTCGGCCAAAAAGACCCTCAATTTATCCTCACCAACGCCGACGGGAACGCCGCCTCGGGGATTAACAACGTCAACCAAGCCCTCAAAATCGTCCACCCCACCCCTGACGACCTCTATTTCCAAGGGCCGCAAGGGCAAGTTTACGAACCCTTGAGCGAGGATGCCTGCGCCGGACTCGCCGCCGGATTGGCCTTATTCGGCGCCCGTACCTTGTGGTGTTCTTACGAATCATTCGCCATCAACGGCTTGCCGATTTGGCAGACCGTCACCCAAGCAATGGCCGAACTGCGCCGTCCCACCCCCTCCACGATTACCCTGTTTACCGCAGGAGCTCTCGAACAAGGGCGCAACGGCTGGACTCACCAACGTCCGGAAATTGAAAACTATTTCGCCGCGATGATGCGAAATGGCAATATCTTCCCCTTGTTCCCCACCGACGCCAACAGCATACAAGTGTGCTACGACTGGGCGCTGACGACGAAAAATAAAGGGATTACAATTACCGCGAGTAAGTCGCCGTTGCCGATTCGCACCACCTTCGAGCAAACGAAACAAGCCCTCAAAGATGGCGGCGTCGTCATCCACGAAAGCGAAGGAAAACAAAAAGTCGTGTTTGCCGTGATTGGCGACATGACCTTAATTCCGGTGTTCGATGCGGCAGTGCGCCTCGAAGACGAAGGCATCGGCGTGCGGATTGTCTCCGTGGTCAGCCCCCGCCGCCTCTACCGTCCTGACGATACCGCCTGGGAGAGCTGCGCTCAACCGGACAGTCACTTCCTCGACGATGCAGGTTTCGATCGCCTCTTCGGCGGCGATGCCTTAATCGGGGTCACCGGGGGTTCCTCGGCAATGCTCGAACCGTTGATGTTGCGTTCTACACTCAAGCGCGATCTGTTCGCCTGGAAACGCGGCGAAACCGCATCTAGTGCAGGTCAAATCATGGCCCTCAACGGATTGACCGCCGAAGCCTTATCGACCCGCGCCGAACAATTACTCGCCTAGCGTTCGTGGCTTCATGCCAATACTCCGTAGGGACACAGCACTGCTGTGTCCTTTCCTATGTTTCGAGACTTTGTTAAGCTCTTGCGGGCCAGCCTGGCCGTTAACTTCAGATCGAATAAGTTCTATAATTTTTCCAATTTTCTAGATCGTTTCAGCGCAACTCTTGACATACTCCCCCGTTTAAAAAAACGGGAGATTCTCCGGTCAAACAGCAACCACAGGCACCACCCGTTTTACTTCGCCTCCCGGTTCGGCGGGTACATTTGTTTTACATCAGTATAGTCTGCCGCTAATCCTCGCGCTTGATTCAAAACATCTTCTCCTAATCGTTTTGCCAGGTTTGGTGTTTTGACTTTATATCCTGCAAAACCAGTATTGTATTTTTGAACCTCTAAATTGCCACTTTCAAAGACCATCGTTTTTAATGTCTTTTTATCCTCTTTACTTAACGAATCTGTATAGTGAGGGACAAGCTGCCGATCGCCTTTTTTGGCTCGATCTTCCATTTGATAGGCTAAGAATTTAGTTTCAACATCCGCCATTCCCGTCCGATCCTTTCCACTTTTACAGTTATAATGAACCATGGAACCGATTAAAAAAGCTAGATTCGAGATTAAGGCTGGCATCTCGTAATCTACATCACCCCCTCCTAACTTTCCTCTTTCCTGAATCCGTTTCCAGAGCTGCTCTATTTTTTTAATATCTTTTTCGATTTTGGTGAATTGTTGAGAGTATGTTTTTATTAAGTCGGAACATATTTGTGGATCTTCATTTATATTTCCCTTTTGAATCAATGACAATTTAGTTTGAGCGCCACTGATATACCGCATTAAATTTTTCTGTTCAAATTCCATATCCCGGACTGCTTCTTTTTTGGCCTCCTTTAATCGATCTAAGCTCTCAGAGTTGAGTTTACGCCATTGCGTATATTTGCCAAATTTTGCATTTTGATTGACTCCATAGTTAAAAGCGATAATATTAAACTCCACACTGATAGGCTGTAAACAGTGGTTTACATTTATTTTTCTTCTGTTATTTTTGAATTCATTGTTAGCATCTTTTAAAGCTTGAATATGCCTATCTAGTTTCCCTGCCTCATCCGCTCCTTTATCTGTAGCGACGGGGGTCAGCAAGGCTGTCGTTACTAATGGAATGCTGACCTTGTAGTTAGCATTTTCCAATTCATCATTTGTTTTTTTGCTTAGGTATTTAATGGCGATCGCAGTTAAAAGTTGTGCTGCTTTTTCCTTATTTGCTTCCCGCCGTTTCTTCGGATCTTTAATACCGTAGTCATCTAAAACGCCACTTCGGAAAGCTGAAAAAAGCGCTTCATCACTATTCTCTGCTTTGAATTCGGTATACCATGCATTCGTCGTTCGATTACGTTCCGGTTCCGTATCTTTCTCAGAGTCTTCCGTTAAGCGGGGAGACATACTGGACAATCCCGTGCTTCCGTAAGATTTAAAATGCTGGGAATCGAATTCTTGATTGAGAGGTGTAAAACTACTGGTATAGGTATCGCCACCAATTTGCATTGATTTAGAAATCGTTTTCCATTCAACCTCTTTATTTAAATTCTGAATGTAGAGATCCTTGAGTTGAGTTCTAATCTCTCCCCAGGTTATTTTTGATTTTGAATTTGATGTTTTTAAAGCATCAAAAATGCAAAGCGACAGCCAATCCGGGAGCTCTTTGTCTAAATACTCTTTTAAAGCTCCTTTTCCTTGCTTGAGTTTTTTAAAGATATTGGGGTCATTGGTTTCTATTTTATCCCTTATTTCGTCTTTTTTTAAGTTTAATTTTATTCTTAATTGGTTTATTTCTTCTCCAGTTACAAGATTCCATGCAAGCTGCTCGGCTACATTAAACCACCGGGTTGCTCCTTCCAATAAAGCATCAGAAGTTAGCGTATTTGGTGATTGATTTCCAGGAGCCTGGTTTTGTCGAGCTGCATTCGTGTTATTGATAGCATTATTATTCGACCGCGATGCAGTCGGCGGACGAATAATAATGGTTTTTTGTGTTCCTGTCGGAGTGAAACCAGATCGAGGTCGTGTCGTCCTTGGAATAGGTCTATTTTGGGAGCCTGTTTCGGTTGTTGATGAGCTTCCCGGAATCGGTGGAAGAGGTCGATTGGGAGGGCCGCCTCGTGAGGTTGTCGCCGTTGTTGATGAGCTTCCCGGAATCGGTGGAAGAGGTCGATTGGGAGGGCCGCCTCGTGAGGTTGTCGAACGGGTAGAAAGATCTCCCGTCTCCTTCTCTCCTGACTTATCCTCGTTCTCATTTACACGCTGGACAAGCGTTTCTCCTTCACCATCGATCTTACGCGGTACGCTCGAACTAGCATCGGCTTCTTGCTGGTAGTTGTCGTTGGGTCGAATTGCCAATTTGGGTTGGAAAGAGGTCGAAGGGGTTATGAGGGGAGCTTCCGAGTTCGGTTGTAACAAAGGGGACGAATTCCATGAAGAAGGTGGCGGCGGTCGAGTATCGGGATCGAAGATCGAAATATCGGCAAAGTTGTAACTGGAGGTTTTTTGACCTTCCGGTTGTGGCTGTAACTGTGGCGTCTCATCCGGTTGGGGGGTCGGTGCGAACGGATGCATCTGAAGTGGTGATGCGATTGGGGTCGCTGAAGACTTCTTCGACGTTGGCTTGCGGTCAAATTTACGATTACCCATCGTTTGACTCCCTCAACGTAGTTTTTTCAGGGTAGGCGATCGCCAATTGTTTGGTGATTAGACAAAAGTCTAGATCGCGTTTAGGGAGTAAAGAAAGGCAACAAGAGAATATACCTCGATCGCCTGGAAGTAATCCGTCAGGGAAATAGGGCTGAAGGCTTAGTAGTATCGAGTCCCTTTTCTAGGACTACAAATCGGTGGTTTTTGACTGATTGTGTTGTCGTCTGCTTTCGGTCTGGGTTCTGGGTACCTTGCCGATCTTGCTGACTCTGGTCTTGATGTTTAATGGTCAAGCAGAGGGTCTCAACTGGTATAATTAAGGGGGTTTGAGCTTTCTGCAATTGAGATTGGGCGAGCTTGAGTGTCGCTTCGATCTTGAGTTAAGTTATTCTCAGTTATAGTGATTTTCATCGAAAATGACTATAACTCAATCGATCGCCCCCCAATTTAATCATGAGTGACCTTTCTTTGACCGAAATCGTAGACCAACTGCGCGAGTTAACCCGAGATTTGTACTGGTTCAGCGAATCAGATTATGCTTGGGAAGTCAGGATCTGGCCTGAAGCAACGATCGCCACGGAAACGGTGAGGGAACAATCGCAAAAACCTGCAAATGCCGAGATCGAAACTGTCGAGTTCGCTCGCTTCTTCCAACGCGCCGTAGAGGAAAAAGATTGGTATGGCGATCGCGAACGTGAAACCGTCGGACGTTATCGCCAATTGGTACAATTTCTACAAGAAAATTTACACGATCTCATCGTTTATCGGGTCGGCGCGATCGAGGTCGAAATCTTCGTCTTCGGCAAAACAAATACCGGGGCAGTTGTCGGTTTAAATACGATTTCTGTTGAAACTTAAGGGAATTCTAGATTGTAGATTCTAGATAGGCAGCCTCTTCTCGGGAGGCGGACAAGCTGCCCGCCCCACTGAAGAAGTCTCACAAGCGATCGACCCCGGCTTCGATCGCGTCCTGGGTGGATTTGGACACGTTCGAGAGAAAGTCAAATCCGGTGAGTTTTTCCAAAGCATCGATCGAAACTCGATACTGTCGCCAGTCGCGATTGGCAACACTTTCGTCATTGGGGATGCGGACGGCGATCGCCCGCGTGGTCGGTTTGATGCCGCTCAAACCCGTACCGGGGCGATCGAGAACGACGATAATTTTCCAAGTATATCTCGGAACGGTCACTTTGCCTTCGGAGATCGTTTTCACCCGTCCTTGCGGTCCGGCAATGATATAAAGTTCTTTTCCTTGTCTGACCAAACGGCGGGCGTATTCTTCCAACTCGCGCCAAATTTCCCGGTTATTCGCGGGAGACTGGGGCATCATGTTGGTCATGACAAAGGTGCTGCTGTTGTCACTTTTAGACCGGGTGCGATCGGCTGAAGGGACGATGTGGCCGCGATCGTAGCCCGTTCGCGTGTAATCGGTGGGTTTGACTTGATAAAAGCCGTCGGGTAAGGTGTCGTCCGGTCTGAAGTCATCTTGGCGATCGACATTGCCTAACCAGGAGGAATTTAACTGCCAACTTGCCCAGTTGGCCGTCCCTTTGCTGCGGTTGTAAGACAATGTATACTGACTTTTCTCGATCAGATAATTGTCTGCATTGCCGGGATTGCTGGTGGCGCGGCTGGGATTGCCTAACAGTAAGGCGCCACCGGAGGAACCGCCCGTGCGATCGCTGACGTAACATAGGGGGCGATCGCCCCCACCTCGGGCATAGGCCGATCGCCCGCCACACTCGGCCCCACTACTGGTTAAATCGTAAGGACATTCACAGGTTCCGGTTTTGGGCGATCGCAACGGCGTATCCGGCGCCAATGCAGGACACCCTGCCAAGGTAAAGCCCAGAAAAGCAGCAAACAGTCCTTTGAAAACGGGGATCGGCGAGTGATAGGTCAGTTTCATGAACAATTCAGGTGATGTGAGTGACGGCTGGCAGGATTGCGGGCGCGTGCTACCTGTCCAGCTCTACCAAATTTTAGGAACGATCGGGAAGTTATACAATATTCAAGCCAAATTTCAGGCTAAAATTTCAGGTTAAAATTTCAGGTTAAAATTTACCCCAAAATCGCGATCGCCTATCCCATGAATTCAGATTTACCCGCCTTTCTCGCCGGAATTGCCTTCTTAATTGTCTATCTCGTTTTTTCTGCGAAAACTGAAATGGGGACTAAATGGCCTTGGAAAAAATAGATGGCAAAGGGAATCACAGAATACCTTGACATTAGCCGTTGGCAAATCGAGTCAGATATGCTAGACTCCGCCTCAAGAGAAAGCAAAAGTCCTACTCCAAGCAGTGGCGATCGCGACCGAGCGAGACACGGGAAAAACCCGACCTCTAGCGGGCCATGCTAGAAATCGGGTTAAGCTCTGATATAGAGGAGCGTTTGACGGTTTACGCGATCGTTTTATCCTTCAATCGTGGGGGCGATCGTCGCTACCGGAGTAGCTTCAGTCGAGGCCAAATCTAACGGGAAGTTGTGGGCGTTGCGCTCGTGAATCACCTCAATTCCCAAGTTTGCTCGGTTTAGAATATCCGCCCAAGTATTAATCGCACGACCTTGAGAATCCACAATCGACTGGTTGAAGTTAAACCCGTTGAGGTTAAACGCCATCGTCGAAATACCCAGGGACGTAAACCAGATCCCAATCACGGGCCAAGCTGCGAGGAAGAAGTGCAAGCTGCGGCTGTTGTTGAACGAGGCATATTGGAAGATTAACCGACCGAAGTAACCGTGAGCGGCAACAATATTGTAGGTTTCTTCTTCCTGACCGAATTTATAGCCTTCATTCGCGGACTGGTTTTCCGTGGTTTCGCGAACCAAGCTCGACGTTACCAGAGAACCGTGCATCGCGGCAAACAAGGCACCGCCGAAGACACCAATCACGCCGAGTTGGTGGAAGGGGTGCATCAAAATATTATGTTCGGCTTGGAACACGATCATGAAGTTGAAGGTTCCACTGACGCCGAGCATCAAACCATCGGAGAAACTGCCTTGACCGATGGGATAAATCAGCAACACCGCCGTCGCCGCCGCTACGGGAGCGGAGAAGGCTACGGGAATCCAAGGACGCATTCCCAGGCGGTAACTCAATTCCCACTCACGACCGAGGTAAGCGTAAATACCAATTAAAAAGTGCAGGACGATCAGTTGGTACGGACCGCCGTTGTAAAGCCATTCGTCCAAGGTGGCGGCTTCCCACAAGGGATAAATATGGAGACCGATGGCGGCAGAAGTCGGAACGATGGTCGCGGTCATGATGTTGTTGCCGTAGAGCAACGAACCGGAGACGGGTTCGCGAATTCCGTCGAGGTCTACCGGAGGAGCCGCAATAAAGGCGAGAACGAAGACAATCGTCGCGGTCAAGATGGTCGGAAACATCAAGACACCGAACCAACCAATATACAGGCGATTTTCGGTGCTGGTTACCCAGTCGCAAAACCGGGACCAGAGGCTTTGTGTCGGTTGAGCAAAAGTGGTTGTCATTGGAACAACGATACTACTCCTAACAACGTGACGGTTGGGGTCAATGCGTTCGGCAGTGACGTCGCAACCGACGTATTTATTGATAACTTTAAAGCTATAAAGTTGTCAAGTAGTTTTGTTGGTTTTTGTCGGACGATCGCCTTCACGCCTTGCAAAAAAAGGGTTTTGAGCTACAGCGAGCCACCCTCCCATCGGTGGGAGGGCGATCGAAACCGTTTCAGGAGAGACGTCCGGAAATACCGAGACGCTGACGATTGGTGTTGCCCGGAATGGCTCCATCTCCACCCGGATCGACGGGAGTACCGGGAGGATCGGGGTCCGGGTCGGGGTCGGGATTGGGGTCTGGATCTGGGTCTGGGTCTGGGTCTGGGTCTGGGTCTGGGTCGGGTTCCCCGCAGGTCGCAGAAGTTCCTAGATTAGACACTTTGCAGATCGCATAAGCCCAGGCTTGCTGCGCCCGTTGGAAATGTTCGCCCAACCATTCCCCTTTCGCTTCCGGGTCGTTTTCCGCCACCGCTTCTACACCGTCTTTATAGTGGTCGCGATCGAGAATTTCCTCAGCTTCGTCGCGGGTTGGTTCGTCGAGGCGTTCGAGGGTGGTTTGCGCTTTATCCGCTTTTGCTTTCGCATCTTGATAGCGTTCGATCGCCTCCTGAGTGTCGATGCGGTGGCGTTGCGCGACCTGAGCCACATTTTTCGTTGCAGCGATGGTTCCGTCGAACCCTTGGGAAAAACGAGCCTCTCCCGTTGTTGGAGTTCCCACAAACGTCCAACCGCGATCGCGCACTTCGATCGTACGCTCCGGACTGACCAAGCGAACCGCACTGAAATAATAAATGTTCATCTCCGGTTCCCCCGCCACGGGAATCGCTCCCACATCGTCGTCATAGTCAGTTTCAAGGCGGTAACCATCGCCGTAATCAATCGCCGTAATGCGATCGCGATCGTCGCGAACCACCGTCGCCGGACGAGGAACTAACGCCTCCATCCGGGTTCGACGATATCCCGAAGGAAAATAACGCACGAAATAGCCATCGGGATGCAACGACCATCGCCCCTCCGGAATCTCGCGACTTCCTTCCCCTCGGGAAACCGCCCCAGTTAAAACCGCAATATTTTCTAACTCCTCATACGTCGCATTCGCTTCACTGAGGCGCTCTCGGATTTCAGCTTTCGCATCGAGGATTTGCCGAACTTGAGGGGGCAAGTTCGCAAACAGTTCGCGCCGCACCTCATCGGGAATCAGACCCAACGCACCGCCATTAATTTCCGCAATTTCCTCATCGCTTAGCAGTTGTCGCGCCACAGATTGGATATTCTCATCCATATCGCTCACCCGCGTTTGCGCGATAATCCCCCACAGCAACACCTGAATTTGTCGCTGGGGAATCTCGGGATAGTTTGCAGATTCCCGTAAAATCTTAGTGATAATCCCGGCGCGCGGTCCTTCCAGTGGCGCGTAGGCGTAACCGTCACCGCCGCCGGGAGCGTGGGTTCCAGCGCGCAGACAGTAACTTTGCAAAATTGCTTCGTACAATCCCGGTGCAGCGATATATCCTCCCCGGGCGCCCCGTTCGAGACTCGCGAGGGATTGAGGTTCGCCGAAGTTTTCCCCGTCGAGGAGTGGGGTTTCCCGCCGAACGTCTTCCAAACTCGTAGTCAGAGGTGGATCTTCTTCGAGGAGGTCGGAGAGTTCCGGGAGCGGAAGGGAATCCGGAAGATCTGGGGTGACATCAGGCAAACCAAACTGAGCTAAGTGAGTTGGTTTGGGAGTGGGTGGGGAAGCACTGACGTGGCGATCGCCGATCGTCGCGATCGCACTCAAGCCCCCAGCGACTACTGTTAATCCCACGACGCTCAGGGTTTGTCGCAAAAAGCGCATAAAAAATGTTCTCCGCTTGCATCTTCAGTGAGGCGCGTCTAAGTCTCTTTTTCCAGACGATCGCCTGTTCGATTGAGGAGGTTTTCGCTGTACAACTATTCCTAGGGCGTGTCATCAATTATGTAGGTTGACAAAAGTGACCAAATGTGGAGGAAAGCGCCTGCGGACATTTAAGCCAGCCAAATCACGGATGCAGCCAGGTAAATGCCACCCAGGAAGTTCACCGAGCGCTTGTCATAACGAGTGGCAATCCCTCGATACTGTTTGAGCTTGGCAAAGAAGTTTTCCACCAGATGTCGGGTTTGATACAAGAATCGATCGTAATCGTGGGCTTGTTTTCGATTCTTTTTCGAGGGAATGACGACTTCAATCCCTCGCTCGTGCAACGGTTGTCTGACTCGTTCGTCGGCATCGTAAGCTTTATCCGCTAGCAGTGCCTGGACTTCCACTGATGGTAGCAACCGCTCGGCACCGACTAGATCGCTGGCCTGACCGGGAGTTAAAAAAAAGATATGGGATTCCCCAAAGCATCCACCACCGCATGAATTTTCGTACTCAACCCGCCTCGGCTACGACCGATATTTTCCTCTTCGGCTGAACTCCCTGATGCTCCAGCACTGTGCTGATGCGCTCGCACAATGGTGGAATCGATGGCAGCATATTCGTTATCGGCTTCCTCGCAGAGGACTTGGAAAACGCGCTCCCACACCCCAGTTTTTGACCAGCGAGTGAAGCGTGTGTGGACGACTCGAAAATCCCCAAAGCGTTCGGGAAGATCTCGCCAAGGAATCCCTGCTCGAAAGCGATACAACACGGCTTCGACGAATAAACGGTTATCTTTAGCTGTGACCCCAACTGTACCCGGACGACCCGGAAGCAGGTGTTCAATGCGTTGCCATTGGTCGTCTCGTAAAGCGTAACGCCGTTTCATCCCGGTTTTGAGCTATCTTGAGTGAACGGGTAGCAGGCTACACACATTTCACTATTTTTGTCAATTTTCTTAATTGATGACAGACCCTAGGGTAACGCAGGCAATTTCATCTCCGAGCAAATAACGAGATCGAGTAATTGATTCTGGTTTTTCTCTCAGCACGCTGTTTCTCAGATGAGAACCCGGTCTGCAACGGTACGATTTGCGTTTCTGAAACATACCCGAACCCAACTGTTCTCTGTTAATTCCGCTACACCTCGATCGAGGGAGAAACAGTAGATTGTGGAAATTTTTGCAAATTCCCGACCGAATCCCCAATCGTTGAAAACCTTAAAATCATCAAAATCGAACTTGGGTTTAAAAATTCTTTGACGGCTCAATATAAACTTTTGAATCTCGTATAAAATTTGACTGAATTTCAAACCAACTTTGCCAAAATTTAAGGGTCATCGAGGTTCAACCCGGTGTTAACTGTCCAACTGAATGAGGAGTGAGTTTATGCGGGGACAAATGACATGGAAATCCGAAGGAGGAATCGACAAAGTTTTATATTTACGCGCCCAACCCCACGATCCTTGGAAATGTTATAACGAATTTCCCCAATATTATAAGCCCGATCTCGGCGGAAGATCGCCGGGGTACGCAACTTTCTTGACTTTACTGCGCCAAGGGTGGCAGATGGTGCATACTTAAAGGATTTTAATCTTTTAAGTATCCCGTTTGTTGTAAAAACTGCTCGACTCGATCGAAGAATTGAGCGCGATCGCTGGCCGAATAAAAGGCTTCTACTTTTTCCCAGCCCTGAGTTGAAGTTCCTAGGGTCTGTCATCAATTAAGAAAATTGACAAAAATAGTGAAATGTGTGTAGCCTGCTACCCGTTCACTCAAGATAGCTCAAAACCGGGATGAAACGGCGTTACGCTTTACGAGACGACCAATGGCAACGCATTGAACACCTGCTTCCGGGTCGTCCGGGTACAGTTGGGGTCACAGCTAAAGATAACCGTTTATTCGTCGAAGCCGTGTT
>NZ_JAEOXH010000001.1:2921789-3121431 GCF_016632315.1 Oxynema mangrovii CENA135
TTTCCTCCACATTTGGTCACTTTTGTCAACCTACATAATTGATGACACGCCCTAGTGTTTAGTAACAAATGTTACTGAATTTATTTTAGCTTTATGAAAATCGAGGATAACAGCCATGACTAGCCAAGAGCGAGCCAGATTTCTTGCCAGCCGTAACCGCCAGCGCCAAAAACAGCGTCAAGACTCGATGGTTAGCCGTTTGGCCGACGAATTGGGGTTGAGCGATCGCCCCGACGACGCAAAATAAAAGCCCTTTGCAAAAGTTGAGGGGACGTCAAAGTCCTCTCGATTCAATCGACAGGTCGGATCTGAACCCTTAGATCCGACCTTTTTAATATTTTTTTGGTCGGTTTTCCATGGGGCAATAATAATGATATCCAGGAGTCGATGGTGACATCACCCTTGGACTCTCGGGTCTGAGATTTGCCCGAAATCTTGTTCCAGTGAGCCTTGTAGCCAATATGTATCAGAAATGCCAGGATAGGGACAGTTTCACTCTTACGATCCTATAGGTCGGGTTTTTGTCTGACTGCCCGAACCGATTTAATCCATTCTCGATTTGCTCGACTTCTATTTTGATGCGTTTAGCCTGGGAAAAATAGTCATGAATTCTAGCAATAATAAATACGAGTGTCAGGTATGCGGTCAAGCTGACTTGGAACCCTTTTTCAAAATGCTAGAGGTTCCAATTTACTGTAATTTATTATGGTCGCAACGGGAAGGGGCGATCGCCTGTCCGAAAGGGGATATTAAATTAGAATTTTGTCCGAATTGCGGGTTTATTTACAATACTTCATTTGACCCGAAACAGTTGGACTATTCCCAAGAATATGAAAATTCACTCCATTATTCTCCCCGCTTTCAACAATATGCGGACGATCTGGCAAAACGGCTGGTCCAACAGTACGATTTGCACGGCAAAGATATTATCGAAGTTGGCAGTGGTAAGGGCGATTTTCTCGTCGCTTTATGTCAATTTGGCGACAATCGAGGGGTCGGGTTCGATCCGACGTACATCCCGCGATCGGAACATCATCCCATGGCGGAGAAAGTGACTTTTGTCTGCGATTATTATTCAGAAAAATATCGAGAGTATCAAGCCGATTTAATTTGCTGTCGCCATACTTTAGAACACGTACCCGATCCGAATGGCTTGTTAAAGTCCCTACGGGCGGCAATCGGCGATCGCCTCGATACGGCGGTATTTTTTGAAGTTCCTAATGCCTTACATACGTTCCAAAATTTAGCAGTTTGGGATATTATTTACGAGCATTGCGGTTATTTTTCTCCTGCGTCTTTAACCCACAGTTTTATCGCATCTGGATTTAGCGTGAAAGCCGTTGAGGAAACCTTTGAAAGCCAGTTTTTGACCTTGGATGCGTTACCGACCGATGGGAACGGATCGGTTGAGGAGCAAAACGGCGCGGAAGTTGCCAGTTTAGCCCGGGATCTTGCGGAATTTAAGGACAAGTTCGATAAGTTAGTCGCAACTTGGCAGGAAAAATTAGGGGCGATCGCCGAAACAGGAAAAAAGGCGGTAGTTTGGGGGGCCGGATCGAAGGGGGTGACCTTTTTAAATATTCTCAAAGCTCATGAGGCGATCGCCTATATTGTCGATATCAATCCCCGCAAGCAGGGAATGTACGTTCCCGGAACGGGTCAGCAGATCGTTGCGCCGGAATTTCTCAAAGCATATCAGCCAGATTTAGTGATTGTGATGAATCCGATTTATCAGGCAGAAATTAGCGCGCAGGTGGCGAGTTTTGGCGTTAATGCAGAAGTAATCTCTGTTTGACGGCCCGATTCGCCCCTCCGACTGACGAGGGCGCCTTCCCCGGCGTGTCAGCAAATCGTGAAAATTTATGAATTTTTGTAAAATTTGCTATACCTGGGGAAGTGGACTCAACAATCCAGGAGCGAACATGACGATCGAACTGTATCAATTTGAAGTGTCGCAATATAGCGAGAAAGTCCGGCTAATTCTGGATTACAAGGGGTTGGACTATCGCAAAATCGAGGTCACTCCCGGGGTGGGACAGCTCGAAATTTACCAGATGTCGGGTCAGCGACAGGTTCCGGTGATTAAGGACGGTAACCGAGTGGTTGCGGATTCGACGGCGATCGCCAAATATTTAGACGAAACCTATCCCGATCGCCCGTTAATTCCAACTTCCCCGAAATCTCGCGCGCTGACGCTGATGATGGAAGAATGGGCCGACGAGTCGATTGGCGCCAAGAGTCGCCTGCTGCTGTTTAGCGGGTTGAAAGACCAAAGCTTTCGCAGTGCGCTGTTACCGCCGAATACGCCGGAATTGGTCAAAAACTTGGTCGAAGCAGTTCCCTCGGAGGTGTTGCAGGCGGTTGGATTTGGGATTGGCGCCAGTCCGGAAGCGGTACAAGCGGCGGAAACGGCGATCCAACAGGATTTAGAGGCTCTTTGCTTGTTGTTGCAAGACAGCCCCTATTTAACCGGGGATACGCCGACTCTGGCCGATTTTAGCGTGGCTGGGTTGTCGATGTTGTTGAAATTCCCGGAAGGAAACTATCTGGATTTACCGGAACAATTGCAAGGGAAAGGGGTGCCGGGAATTGCGGACAATCCGCTATACGAAACCTTTTTCACCTGGCGCGATCGCCTCTACGCCGAGTATCGTAAACCGCGTATTCCGACGACGACGGGCCAGGCGGGACAACCGACTTCAATTAATATTGAATAATCGTTAATAGGTTGTAAAAATTATCGGTTTTAGGGACGCGGTATTGCCGTGTCCCTACCCTCGATCTCTCTCATGATGTTTGAAAAATGGCATAATTTTGATCGAAAGGTATTGTTAACATGGATATTCAATCGCACCAAAGAGTTAACGATATTTTACTCGCCCCTTTAGAAAGACCGTTATTGCAGTGGTTTGCGGCGCGGATGCCACTTTGGGTCACTCCGGATCGGTTAACGGGAATCGGGCTGTTAGGGGCGCTGCTGGTCGGTGCGAGTTATGGGGCGACCCAGTGGAATTCTAACTTTTTGTGGTTGGCGAATGTGGGTTTTTTCCTCAATTGGTTTGGGGACGGTTTGGACGGAACTTTAGCGCGATATCGCCGCATCGAACGACCGAAATATGGTTTTTTTGTGGATCATACGGTGGATGCGATCGCCCAACTGGCGATCGTTTTGGGGTTGGGATGCTCGCCCTATTTCACCTTTTCGATCGCCTGTTTGGGATTAATCGGTTATTTGTTAATGTCGATTCTGGTTTACGTCCGCACTTGTGTCGATGGCGTATTCCAAATTTCCTACGGTAAAATTGGACCGACGGAAGTGCGGTTGCTGCTTGTTGTTTTAAATATCATTATTTATTTTGTCGGTTTGGTAACGATCGCCCTACCGTTTGCGACAATTTCTGTTTACGATTTCTTAGCTTTGACCGTGGCGATCGCCCTGATTTTAACCTTTATCATTTCCAGCCTTCGCTACGCCCGCATCCTGGCCAAAATCGATCCGTAATTCGGCGCTTTTTTGCCGTTCGTTGCTCCGAAAACAGACAGCGATGCTCCCAGGGAGCCGCTTCGCGATCGTGCAGCCTCTCCCCAAGAGAATCGGCGCAATTTTTATCTAGAATCGAACGAGCGATGGCGATCGCAAAAGCACTCGTCAAAGCACTCGCAAAAGCACAATGACAAACAAACGTAAAAACAGGCGATCGAGCGCCCGGGTTGCCACAGTCTGCGCGCTCCTCTTGCTACTCGGTTCGCCCTGGGGGGCGATCGCCCGCGCCGATCCGGCAGAACTGCCCGAAGCCGTTGCCCGTGCCGTTCTCGTCGATCTCAGCCGGGAAACCGAGATCCCCGAAAACGCCCTCGCGATCGTCGCCGCCGAGCGCGAAACCTGGCCCGACGGCTGTCTCGGCTTAGCCGAACCCGATCGCTTCTGCACTCAAGCCCTCGTTTCCGGGTGGGAAGTGACCGTCCGTAGCGCACGACGAGAGTGGACGTATCGCACGGACGATACCGGGGCGACGGTCAAACTCGATCGCAGCCATCAACTCAAATCCCGCGCCAGACAAACGACATAGCGTTTAATATTCGTGAGAATATCGGCGATCGCGCCGAGGAGGGGAGCCACTTGGGAGCCGTCCTCCTCAGCCGCTCGCCGTTCCAACCCCTCGGCGATCTCGGGCATTTTCCGCAAGCCGATCGTCGCCGCACCCCCTTTAATTTGGTGAGCCAATCGGCACAGGGTTTGCCAATCCGACGCCTCAAACGCCACTTGAGCCTGTTCGACCTCCAATTGTGTATCTTCCAAAAAAGTTTGTAGCACTTCGATTTGAAACTGGCGATCGTTTTGGGTAATTTGTTCGAGCCATTCGAGATCGAAAATTTCCTCGGGTTCGAGGGTGTTGCAAGCCCGATCCGAACTCGCCAGGGGAAGCTGAGACGTCTCCGGGGTCGTTGGCGAAGCGACGCCGGAGGCGTAGCGCGCCTGAATCGCGGCGGTCCAGTCGAGCAGAACCCGGGTGAGATCTTCGAGGCTGACGGGTTTGCTCAAATAGTCGTCCATCCCCACCGCCAAACATTTCTCGCGATCGCCCTTAAGCGCGTAAGCCGTCAAGCCGATCACGATCGTGTGGCGGTCGTTCCCCTCTTGTTGGCGGATGCGCCGCGTGGTTTCGTAACCGTCGAGAACGGGCATCTGGCAGTCCATCAACACCAAATCGTACTCCTGCTCGGCCATGCGATCGAGGGCTTCTTGCCCGTTATTCGCACAATCGGCTTGATAACCCAACACTTGAAGCTGATTGAGACTGACTTTTTGATTGATCGGCGTATCTTCCACCAGCAAAATTTTCAAACGCGGATGCTGACCGAAAGACGCGCTCGGGGTTGTTGGCGAGGGGTGCGAAGTCCGGGCGCCGAGATCCGCCTCCGGCTCGCGATCGCGATTCTCCTGACGGCTTTGGAGCCGCTTCGCCAATGGAGACCCTACGCGAACGCCCTTGGCGCGCCGGTCCGAGGCGATCGCCCGCACCAGACAATCGAACAGCCGCGACGCTTTCACGGGTTTGGTCACGTAATCGCGAGCGCCGAGATCGAGTAAGACCTGGGCATCCTGAAGCCGATTAAATGGCGTCAGCAACACCCATTTCGTTTCCGAAGAAGGAATTTCCACCCCGAGCAAGTCCACAGAGGGGCCTTCTGGGATCTGCACGTCGAGCAGCACGATGTCGAAAGGGCGATTTTGCGATCGCGCTTGATTCAAGGTTGGCAGCAACATCCAGGCACGATCGATCGGTGTCACCTCCATCCCCCAATTCTCCCCCAATCGGGCGATCGCCTGACGTACCACGGCCCGTTCGCTCGCCACTAACAAGCGCAAGCCTGCTAACGCCGTTGCCGACGGTTCCGAAGCCCCCACCCTCGGACTGGCGGTCCCGAGGGCGATCGGAATTTCAAACCAAAAACAACTCCCCTTACCCGGCGTACTTTCGACCCCGATCTCCCCTCCCATCAACTCCACCAATTGCTTGCAAATCGCCAACCCCAAACCCGTTCCGCCGTGTTTTTTCGTCGTCGAACCGTCCACTTGAGAAAAGGACTGGAACAACTTGCCTTGTGCTTCGGCGTCGATACCCATTCCCGTATCGCGCACCACAAAGCGCAGCCAGGGGGTCGCCTCGGTGTCCGCCTCTCGGTCGGTTTCAGCTTCGTGGAGATCCTCGCGAGGGGCGATCGCGCTGACTTCCACCGCCACCTCGCCGCGTTCGGTAAATTTAATCCCATTCCCGATCAAATTGGTCAACACCTGACGCAGGCGCGAGGCATCGGCGCGGATGTATTGAGGAACCTGGGGGTCTACCGAAAGGACCAATTCTAAATTTTTATTCTGCGCTTGCAGGGCCAGTAAATCGAGAATTTGTTCCAAACAAGTGATTAAGTTAAACTCGGTGATTTCCAAACTCATCTCTCCGGCTTCGAGTTTGGAAAAATCGAGAATGTCGTTAATTAAATCGAGTAAATTTTGACCGCTTATCTTCAAAGTCTGCACGAAATCTTGCTGTTCGGGACTGAGTTGAGTGCGCAACAACAAGTCCGTCATCCCCAACACCCCATTCATCGGGGTGCGGATTTCGTGACTCATATTCGCCAAAAACAGGGATTTGAGCCGGGAGGCTTCTAACGCCGCTTCTCGGGAGGCTTGAGAGAGCTCGAACAGGGTCGATTGTTGGATGGCGATCGCCAGGTGAACGCTCAACTGGGAGAGGAGGTCGATTTCAAACTGACTCCAGCAGCGCGACCCGCGACATTCGTGAGCGATCAGCAACCCCCACAATTGCGAAGCTTCTTCCTCCGGGAAATCGTCTTGCACCCGGCTCGAATCTTGATGGATGATAATCGGGACGACGAGATGGGCTTGCACTTGTAACGATTGCAGAAAGCGCACGCGCTCGGGGTCGAAATTGGCGGTATGAATGTTATCGATCGCCGCAATTTGACCGCTCCGGTAGAGGGTGAAATCGGGGTTGTTGGCGGGATTCTCTTCGAGATCGCGACCTAACAACGGCATCCATCCCGGCGCGACGGACTCGATCGCCACCGACCCGGTGCCGTTGTCTTCAAAACGGTAGACCACGGCGCGATCGGTTTCGAGTAACTGGCGTACTTCTTCGACGGCAGTACCGAGCGTTTGAGTGAGATTGAGGGACTGGCGCACGCGCTGGGCGATCGCGAACACCAGGCGTTCGCGGTTGAACAATTCGCGCAGTTGTTGTTCCGAGTGGCGCAGGGCCAATTCCGCCTGTTTGCGCGCCGTAATGTCGCCGACGATCGCGATCGCGTACTTCGGTTCTCCGACCCGATCGCGGGTGAGCGAAATCGTCAGATTCACCCAGACATATTGCCCGTCCTGACGTAACAAACGCTGCTCGACGGCGTAACTGTGAATCTCCCCGGCGAGCATTTGCAAGTTATACTCGATTTCCATCGCCAAATCGTCGGGATGGGCGATATCGGTAAACGTCCGCGTTTTTAATTCCCATTCCGAATAGCCCAAAATCTTGCACAACCCGGGATTGACCTTGACCAACTGACCCTCGGGCCACATTTGGGCGATACCGACCGCCGCATTTTCAAAGATGGCACGGAAGCGTTCCTCACTTTCTTGCAGGGCCATTTCCGCCTGCTTGCGATCGCTCAAATCGATCGCCGTCCCCAACACCCGCTCGACCTCCCCGGTTTCCGGATGGCGTCGGGCCTCGCCTTTGCCGTTGAGATAGCGAATTTGGCCGTTGGAACGGGTCACCCGAAAATCAATTTCAAAGGAATTTCCGGCGGCGAGGGCGTTGTCGATCCGTTCTTGCCAGCTTTGGCGATCGTCCGGATGAATTTTCTGCTGGAGGTCGCTCAAACTCGGCTGGCGTCCGTGACGGTCCCATCCGAGAATCCGCAGCATTTCCTCGGAACACAATAAGTCCCCCGTTTTAGCATCGAATTCCCAATTGCCGATATGGGCGATCCGTTGGGCTTCTTGTAAGTTCTCGGTCAGTCGTCGCGCCGCCGCTTCCGCCGCTTTGCGATCGTCGATATCCTTGTGGGTTCCCGTAATGCGGACCGGACGCAATCTCGCTTCCGGTTCGGCCCGAGTTCCGGCCCGTTCCACCACTTTGCCGTGAGAGAGGATCCATTTCCAGTGCCCCGCTTTGGTTCGCATTCGGAATTCGACCTCGTAGAGGGGGGTTTCCCCGCGCAAGTGGCGATCGAGGGCGAGTTTGGCGGCGGGAAAGTCTTCCGGATGGATGAGGCGGTCCCAGGTTTCGGCTTCGTTGGGGAGTTCTTCGACGTCGTAACCGAGGATCTGCTTCCAGTTGGGATCGAAATAGACTTGTCGGGTGACCAAGTTCCAGTCCCACAAGCCCAGACCGCTCGCTTCTAAGGCCAGTTGGAGGCGTTCTTGACTGATTTTGAGGGCTTGTTCGGCGCGTTTGCGATCGGTCACGTCGATGGTGACGGCCAGAATTCGGGTCAGGTGGCCCGATTCGTCCCGTTCGGCGACGGCGGAGAATAAAATATCGGCGAGTTGACCGTCGTGCTTGCACAGTTTCAGGGGGATGTCCTTAACGCTTCCGGTTTGGAGGCAGGTGGGGATCGCCCCTTCGTTGAGGCGATCGCGCGATGCGGGAGTGAAGAACGCGGCGGCGGGTCTGCCGATCGCCTCTTCCCGGCAGTATCCCGTGAATTCGACCCAGTAATCGCTGACGCTGACGATCCGTAAGGCGGCGTCGGTGGAGTAGAGCATTACCGGAGTGCGATTATACAAAGAACGGTAACATTGTTCGCTCTCGCGCAGGGCTTGTTCTGCTTGTTGTCGTTCCAGTTCCGCCGCGACTCGGGCGGCAAAAATTTTGAAGATCGAGGTGCGACTCGGATCGTCGGGCATCGGCTGGGTGTCGAAAACCGCCAGATGGCCTCGGACGCCCCCGTCCGAGTCGAGCAGGGGCAGGGCGAGGAAGCTGACGGCACCCCAACGGGTCGCGAGTTCGGCGTCGGGAAAGACTTCGCCGAGGCAATCGCCCCAGTAGAGCGGTTCCCCCGCTTCGAGGGCGTCGTAGGGACGCGCGGCGAGGTCGTACTCGAACGGCTCTCCCCAGCGATCGCCCTGCCAAAAGGCGAGGGTGCGCGCCCGGGTTCCGGCTTCGTCGCATTGGCTGACAAAGGCGTAGCGCACGTTGAGAACTTCGGCGAGCGATCGCGTGCAGGTCCGAAAAAAGTCTCCCCCGACGGGCGAGGCGGTGCCTTCGGCGATCGACGCGAGGGCGGCTTCTCGTTGTTTGCGTTCGGTAATATCTTTACCGATCGTGAGGACGCAGCGCCGTCCCTGAAGTTCGATTGTTTCTATAGAGAGCAATCCCGTTCGCAACTCGCCCAACTTCGTGCGATAAGTCAGTTCGAGATGACCCGCGCCGTCGCTGTGGCTTCCGTCGCCCGCCAACCCCCGACCGACGGCAACCCCCGCATTCTCGCCGACAAATAAATTCAGTTCTCCCGGCGTGCGACCGATGACTTCCTCGCGTCCGTACCCGGAAAACTGGCAAAAACTATCGTTAATGTCGAGATAGCGCGCCTCGAGTAAAGAGGCATTCGGTCCGGGTAATTGGGCCAGGGCGATCGCGTCGGGAGAGGCGCGAAAGGCTTTGAGAAACTTTTCTTGAGCTTCCCGTCGGGTGCGAATCTCCTCTTGCAAGCGGGCATTTTGAGCTTCGAGTTGCTTTTGCAGCGATCGCAGGCGCAATTGATTTTCAATGCGAGCGACGACTTCTTCGATCTCGAACGGTTTGGTAACGTAATCCGCTCCCCCCAAAGAAAACGCCTTGACTTTATCGAACACTTCGTGCAACGCACTGATAAAAATCACCGGGATTTCGCGCGTACTTTCATCCCCTTTTAATTGCTCGCAGACCTCGTAACCGTCGAGGTGCGGCATCATAATATCGAGCAGAATCAAGTCTGGTGGCAAAGATCGAGCCGCTCTCAGGGCGATCGCACCGTTCGGCGCCGGACGAACTTTATAACCCCGCTTCGAGAGCATGTGACTCAACAGATGCAAGTTGGCGGGATTGTCGTCCACCACTAATAAATTACCCTTGCATTCAGAATTTGATTCGCCAATCATCTCAATCTTATGGGGTAGGAATTTATATTGTTATTTTGCCCAAATTGTTAGCAGGTCGAGAGCGACAAGTTTTGTCCTTCGAGTGCGAATCGCCTCCCGAACCTCCAAGCTGACACGGGACGTGCTACCTCAATGCGCTCGAAGGGGTCCAGGCGAGTGAGGGTCGAACTGGATGGAAAGAGAATACCACTCGCCCTCAATCGCGATTGCAAAACGCCTTCACGTCCCGCAATTCAACCGGGGGTGAGCTTACGTTCCTTCGTGTTGCGCGAGCAAGTCTAAAATGCGATCGTATTCAAATTCGCCAGCCAACTGTCTTAATTGCTCGGCCAAAGGTACATTATATTGACGACTCGACGCGATCGCCTCGTCGAGTAATTCCAAATCGCAACGAATGGTCGCCGTTTTCAATCGCTCGATCGCCTCCGAGGGCAACCGTCCGCCTCGTCCTTCCCAGAAACGCGACCCCCGCGAGGGATCTTCGAGTTCGGGTTCGCTCGATTCTTCGTAAACATAACCGACGTGCAGATGCTTCTCGATCGTCTCAAAAATGTCCGATTCTCGAAAGGGTTTGCACAGAAAATCATCGCATCCCGCCGCCCGTGCCGTTCGTTCCTCACTCCCACCAATCGCACTCAAGGCGACGATCGCCGTTTTTTTCTCCCCCATCCCGGCTTTAATCTGCTGGCTGGCTTCGTACCCATTTAATTTTGGCATCCGCAAGTCCATCAAAATCAAATCCGGCTGCCACTGCCCGGCGATCGCGATCGCCTCCCAACCGTCCCGGGCTTCGGCGAGTTGGAATCCCAGGGGTTGGAGTAACTCGACGAGCAGTTGGCGGTTGCTGGCGCGATCGTCGGCCACTAAAATCCGATAGGGGCGGACCGACGCAGCTAAAGCGACGGGACATCGAGGGCTGGCTTTCCCCTCCGGCGGCTCGCACTCGACCCACGACCCATCGAGATCGAAGTCAAAGCAACTGCCTCGCCCGACTTGGGAGCGAACACCCATGCGACCGCCCATGAATTCTACAAACTGTCGGCAAATTGCCAATCCCAAGCCCGTCCCGCGACCGATCGCCCGACCGCTTTCGGTTTGGACGAACGGTTGAAATAACTGTTCCAATTCCTCCGGGGCGATCCCCACGCCGCTATCTTCCACTTCAAAATGCAGCCGACACGGGCGCCCCGTCCCCGGGGGTTCGCGTAGGGTCTGCGCCGGAGTATCGCCGTCGCGCTCCGATCCCTCGTCCCCCGGGGTCGTCGCCGACGATTCGAGAGCTAGAACCTTGGCGCGCAAAGTAATACGACCCTTTTCCGTAAATTTAAGGGCGTTCCCCAGTAAATTAACGAGGATTTGGCGCAATTTCACCCCGTCGGCGCGAATCCATCGGGGCAGATCCGGCGATCGCTCCAACTCCAAAGCGATCCCTTTTTCTGCCGAGGGCAACTCGAATAAATCGATTAAATCGTCTAATTCCCGGTAAAGGTCGAAAACCTGCAGGTGCAAGCGACTGTGTCCGGCTTCGATTTTAGAAAAATCGAGAATATTGTCGATCGAACGCAGCAAATGTTCGCCACTGCGGTGAATAATGTGCAAATGCTTGCGATCTTCGGCTTTTAAATCCGAGCGATGGCCGATTAACTGCGAAAATCCTAAAATTGCGTTGAGCGGCGATCGCAATTCGTGGCTCATGTTGGCTAAAAAAACACTTTTGGCGCGATTGGCCGCTTCTGCCGCCTCTTTTGCCTGTTTTAGCTCCAGGGTTCGCCGTTCGAGTTGATTTTTCTTTTGTTCGAGTTCGAGACTGCGCCGTTCTAAAATTTGGGTGCGCTGTTTGACTTTTAGTTCTAACGTCCGGGCGTACTCTTCTAACTGCTGGTGGGAGAAATTCAGTTTTTCCCACAGGACGTAACTATTGGCGAGGACGGCGGCGGCGGCGATCGCGATCGCCCCAGGGACGACGGGAATCCACCAGCCTTGTAAAAATAAGCCGTAAGCGATCGCCACCAGCACGATCGCCAGCAACGCCGTGGCGGCGACGATGCGGCGGTGATACAATCCCATCGAACCGACCAGGGCGCCCCACGCCGCCCACCAGACAATCCAAAGGCCCTCGCTCACGTCGTCCCAGGTTTCAATTCCCGATCGCCCGTCGAGGGCTTTGGCGAGAATGTGACTGGCCACGTGGGCGTGAATTTCCACCCCGGAAAGGGTGGGGCGATCGTTGCTGCTTAAGGGAGTATAAAAAAAGTCGTTGAGGCTTTGCGCCGTGACGCCGACGAACACGAGGCGATCGCCCATCAAACCCTCGGGAATGCGTCCGTCGAGGACGTCGCCGATCGAAATCGTCCGAAAACTCGGCCCCGGACCGCGAAAGTTCAATAAGATTTGGTAGCCGCGATCGTTGGCATTGACGTAACCCCCATCGTTTTTTTCAAAGGGGTGGAAAATGCCTTTTCCCAGGCGGATGCGATCGGGGTGTTCGGCGATCGCTTCGATCTCGATGCCTTCAGCTTTGAGATAGGTTAGAGCCAAGCGCGTTCCCAGACTCAAGACGATCCGATTCGGTTCCGGTTCGAGGGAAACTAAGGCCCGGCGCACTTTCCCGTCCGCATCGAGAATCAGATCGACAAAACTGACGCGATCGTCGCTCGCTAATAGCGGTGGCGGGGCGACCGATTCTTCCGAAACTTTTTCAATTCCGATCAAATTCGGCGTCGATTTAAAGGTTTCGAGCAGTTGTTGGTGTCCCGGTTCGACGGGGAAATCTCGATACAGTCCCAAGCCGATCGCCCGGGGATTTTGCGCTTTAATCTTGTCGAGCGCTTGCGCGAGCAAGCCGTCGGACATCGGCCATTTTCCGATCTCGGTCAGATCGGATTCGGCGATCGTCACGATCGCAATTCGTTCGTCACGCGCTTCCCGAGGACGGATCCGGAAAAATAAATCGAAACTGGCCCATTCTAACAGTTGTAACAGTCCGGTCAATCTCACGACGATCGTCAAGATCGCGACCGTTGGCGTGCTAATGGCAATGGCCTTCAATCGCCAACATGACGGTTTATTTTTGCGTCGAATCATACCCGTTTCCGATCGCTTCGATCCCGCGATTGCCTACAGTCCTCCTCAACAGAGCATGGTTAAATGAGGGGGAAAGAGCCGAGGGATGGGGAGACGCCTCGGCTCGCACGTAGACTCGGCGAGGGTTTCGCCTCCTCCTCTCGAGAGGCCAATGGCGAAGACCGTACCCGTTTTTCGCACCCCGGTTTGATTTTGACAAATCATGTCGGATGGCTCGATCGACTGTTGGTAAATGGAGAACGTTACCAGCTCAGCCGGAGTTCGGTGGCGCGATCGCTCCGTCTCCGACCATTAGGCCAATTGCGGGCTTGAGAACGACAACTGACCGAGAAGGGACTCTTGCCTTTAATTTTAACTGGCTTTCGAGCGGGTCGGAGATCGGCCAAGGCGATCGCCTCTCGGACTCGCGGACGCCCTGACTGGGTTGGTGGCGATCGCGGTTGTTGTGGAGCTGTTGTTAAGGCGCCCCCTTTTTGAGGGGCTTTCAACGCTGTCGATCGCGAGGGACTTTTCCAATGAATTGCCGGGATTTTACCCTCGATCGAAGGCGATTTTCCCCCAAGGCCCTACGCCGTCGAACGGTCGAATTTCTTGCCTGGAGTGCGAGTCAATTGCTCGGGACTATCTCAATAAAAAACTCGGCAAAAAATGTAAAGCCCAAGACCTGCGCGATCGCCCCAGGCAACCGGAATTTAAAATTATTCAAAACCGAGAGTTTTTAAAGGTCGTCGCGCCTTAATAGCCTAAGTCTAAGACGTGCGTCTCCCTCTCTTGGCAAACGGTACAATTGTGCTAAAGTATTTTACATGACCTTGGATTCAGACGTAGGTTTTGCTGGTAGCTAGAGAATTGCCAGAGGAAACGCCTTGGCGCGATCGGCACGCATATCTCCGTTACTGAATCTCGCTACATTTTTTCCCTTGGAGGTATCCATGTCGATCTACGTAGGTAACTTATCCTATAGTGTGTCTTTAGAGGATTTACAAGAAGTTTTCAGCGAATACGGTGCGGTGAAGCGGGTAAATTTGCCCGTCGATCGCGATACCGGACGGCCACGGGGCTTTGGTTTCGTGGAAATGGAAAATGAAGCCGACGAAGAAGCCGCGATCGAAGCCCTCGACGGCGCCGAATGGATGGGACGCGAGCTCAAAGTCAACAAAGCCAAACCGCGCGAATCCAAACCCGGCGGCAACCGGAATTACGATCGCAACAACGGCGGTTACGGAAATCGCTTCTCCCGACGCAGTTAAACGGAACGGCGGATCGCCCGCCGTCCGGACAAAGTAGGGGCGCATCGGTCACCTCACTGACAGGTTATTTGGCCTCAAAAATTGTTATAACTATTAAAGATAAACGAGCAAAAGCGTTTGCTGGCTTATCCCGAGTTATAAAATTAAACAGGTCAGTTTCACGGTAGGTGTTCTGGCCACCTAAAACCCTTTCACTGTCAAGGAGGAAGAATGACCCAAGTAGTAGTTGGTGAAAACGAAGGCATTGAGTCGGCGTTGCGCCGCTTCAAGCGTCAAGTTTCACGGGCGGGGATTTTGGCTGATGTCAAGAGCCGTCGCCATTTCGAGACTCCCTTAGAAAAACGGAAAAGGAAGGCGAGTGCCGCTCGACGCAAAAGACGCTACCGTTAACCAAGCTTCCGGACCGCTACATCTGAAGACCGATGCATTTTGGCGTCTTAAACTCTTCAACTGGCGTTTTGAGGTAAGCTTTGCCGCTTCTTCACCCGCTCGCAACCGACAACTTCTAACAAGCAATGGAGACCGACACCCGTGACTCAAGTAACCCGTGCATTGGCTTGTAGTTAGGTCGAGCTTGCGTTAAATCACGACTAGATCGCAGCGATCGCCCCGCTCGAACCTTACGGCTCGAAAGGGGCTTAATTTGTCAGAAAATTGGGGATCGACCGTCCCCAATTTTCTTTTTTTTGCGATCTTTTTTTGACGGGAAGGCTACGGGTCGCGCCGGAATCGCCCCTCCCTCGGAGGCGTCGTTACCGGAGTCCAATCCTAGATCTCTCGTTGGGGACGATGGTTCGATGCTCCGCGTGAGAGAAAGTTCGGGCAAAAATCGATTTAAACTAGTAATATTCCCCCCGAAACCCTTTAATGTTTTGGCGTTCGAGCCTCTTAATTCAACCTAAAACAATTGAAGCCAAACCCTCGAACTTTATCACTATACCGGGCGATCGAATGAATACTGAAGAACTCTTAAAACGCTACGCACGAGGAGAAAGAAACTTTCGGGGAGTCAACCTCAAGCGCTGCAATTTATATCGAGCCAACTTACCGGAAATCGACTTGAGTAATGCCGACTTAGCCGATGCCAATCTCAGCCGAGCCAATCTCTCAACCGCCAATCTTTCCGGAGCGAATTTAACCGATGCCAAATTAACGGCAACCAATCTGATCGGAGCGAACTTGAGCGGAACCGACTGCACCCGAGCCAATCTGATGCTCGCCGAATTGGGCAAAACCGATTTAAAAGACGCCAATTTATCTCATGCTAGTTTGTGGAAAGCAACCCTGAACAAAGCCGATTTAATGAATACCAATCTCACCGCCGTCGATCTCAGTGGGGCGGATTTAGTCGGCACCAGTTTGGTCGGAGCCACCTTACAAGGGGCCGATCTGTCCAGTGCTAACTTAATTGCTGCCGATCTCGGCGGGGCCAACTTGCAAGATACCAACTTTACCGGAGCGAACCTCTGGAATAGTAACCTCAACGGGGCGCAACTGCGCGGCGCGGTGATGCCGGACGGAACGCGCCACTGAAACGTCAGGACGCACGGGGAACGACGACGATCGCCAGATATTCCCGATAGGCGATAATGCGATCGCCGCGCACGTCGAAAGCGACCGCGCCGCGATTGCGATAGGGCTGCCCCCGCAACGTGCCTTCGTCGCGAAATTCAAACACCACCGTCGATTCGTTGTAGGTGACCCCGGTGAGGGTGAGGGAAAGTCCCCCGTCAAAGATGCTAGAGACATAACCAAAAAAAGCGGCGGCCCGCTCTTTGCCGACATTTTCCCCTTGGAATTCTCCGACGGGAAACCAAAAGCTAAAATCGTCGGCCAGTAAATCGAGAAAAGGTTGCCATTCTCCCGTTTTCAAACCGTGGCTAAAACGGTCGAAACCGAGTCGGGCAACGGCGGGAACCTCGGGGTTAGGGTCGTTCATTGAACAGAGTAGTTCGAGCGGTGAGTTGGGCTTCAGTTTAGCGCGTTAGCTTCGCGACGCCTTTGGCGTATCGCCCGCAGATCGAACGCTACGCGATCGTTCAACATCACTCTCTGGGAAGTCCCTGCAACCATCGGGAGACGACCAAGGAACCGCCCGCACAACCGACGGCGATCGCCCCGAACAGCCACGGCGGTAAATCCTGCTGGGTTTCCACCGGACTCGGGGCGATCGCCCCAGCCGTCGGTTCGGTAAAACGGGGATTAATCAACATCGCCGCCGCCAGCGCCGCACTCAGCACGCACGCCACCCACAACCCGGTCCAGTACACCCAACCGTGGTGGACCAACAGGTGTAACATCACCGACGGACGGGAACGACGGGGGCGCGGTCTCGGCGTTCGCGGCGTTCGCGCAGGGACGGGGAAGCCATATGACCTCGGGGGGACGAACGATCGCAGGCGCTGCACTTGCCGCTCTTGCATCGGCGTCAACTGGGTGGCGATCGCCGGGGGGGTTCGGGGCGCAGACTCGGGGGGAACAAAACGGCGCAATCGTTCCAGTTGGCGGCGATCTTTAGCTCCAGGTAGGTGAGAGTGGCGAATCGCCCCTACCGAGCGAACGCTTGTTTTCAAGGGCTTAACCGATCTCGAATACACGCTCTTCCTCTCCTTATTCGATTCGCGGCACGATCGCCCCCGCCGATCGAGGCGATTGGCGAAGCGCCCCTACCGAGCGGAAATTTTGCTGGGGTCTTGCCAATCTTATCAAAAACCGCTCTCTAAAACTTACTCAAACTTAATCATTTGATGTTTAGTTCCTAGCTTGGATCTTCCGAGACCTTTCCATCACGCTTGCTTACACGGCTGAACTCTCCGCGTTTTCTACATTAATTGCCGCATTTAAGTCACGATCTATGGAGACGTGACAGTTCGGACAATCATACTGTCTTTTGTCCAGGGGCATTTTTTATCGGTGTCCGCAGTTAGAACAGATCTGCGAACTGGGATACCACGGGTCAATCAATGTTAGTTTGCTCCCGTACCACTTGCATTTATATTCAAGTTGACGACGGAACTCATCAAACCCACCATCCGCAATCGCACCAGCCAGCTTGTGATTTTTGAGCATCCCTGACACATTTAAGTCTTCACTTTTCACTTTCCCCTTTTCACTTTCCCCTTTTCACTTTTCACTTTCCCCTTTCCCCTTTTCACTTTCCCCTTTCCCCTTTTCACTTTTCACTTTTCACTTTTCACTTCACCGTGGTTCTTGGCTAAGTAAGTTGTTAACTTGTGTAGATGGTCGGCTCTAATATCGGCGATGCGTCGGTGGGCCTTAGCTAACTTGAGTTGCGTTTTTTCTCGGTTTTTACCTCCTTTTTGACGGCGGCTTAGTTCTTTCTGGAGTTTGGCCAGTTTTTTCTGAGCCTGACGATAAGCTTTCGGATTGGGATAGATTTTACCATCGCTCAGGGTGGCCTTTTAATTCCTACATCTACCCCAATCCGCTCTTTTATTTTTGGTGTGACCTGGGGTTCAAAATCAATTTTGAAGGCAATATACCAGTCCCCTGCTCGTTTACTTATGGTGACGTTTTTAGGATTGACTGGCGGTAGCTGTTCGTGGCTTTTTACCCAACCAATCCGAGGTAGCTTCACCCGATCGCCGGAAATTTTAATGCTTCCTTCCAGGTAAAAAGTATCTTTGACATTCTTTTTCTTAAACTTTGGGAAACCTGTTCCTTTGACTTGCCCAACTCGCTTAAACGCTTTATTGAGGTGACGCAACGCTTCTTGAGGGCTACATTTGGAGACTTCATAGTACCAAGGATTCTGACTTTTTACCTCGGCGACTAATCTTTTGTGTAAGTCTATGGCGGTTGGCAATTTGCCTCCGGCTTCTGATATTTCCTTACAGGTAGCGAGTCCCCAATTCCAAGCGTGTCGAGCGACTCCTGCGTGTTTCGCCATCAACGTTCGTTGTCGGTTATTTAAGTCGAGTTTGGTCTTAAAGCCTTTCACTGACTTTTTTTAACTCCTCAACCATCTTTTTGTTCGGCTAACTTCAGCTACCATAAAGACTAGCAGAAAACAATGGAGATGGTAAAATCCGCGATTTTTGCGACTTCAGTCCTTCTAAACTTACTCAAATTCTTGTTTTAGCATAAAAAATGAGTAAGTTTAAGAAGATTTAGGGAGAAATTTAAACCCTGTTTTTAACCCCTTATTTGAGGGAGCGATTCTCCTCGGCAGACGTTGCGCGATCGCCCGATGGCGCCGACTCGGACAGCCCTTCCCCGTGCCGTTCCAGTGCCAATCGGATCAGGCGATCGACCAACTGCGGAAAACTCACCCCGGACGCCGCCCACAGTTGCGGATACATACTCAACGCCGTAAACCCGGGCAACGTATTGATCTCGTTAATCAACACCTCTCCCGTCGCTTCCACGTAGAAAAAATCGACCCGGGACAGTCCTGCCGCATCCACGGCCAAAAATGCCCGGATTGCCATCTCTCGCAGCCGTTCGGCCACCTCCGCCGGAAGTTCCGCCGGAATTGCCAAATTTGCCCGTCCGTCGGTGTATTTGGTCTCGTAATCGTAGAAATCGCTGTTAAAACTAATCTCGCCGACGACGGAGGCTTGGGCCCGATCGTTGCCCAACACCGCACATTCGACCTCTCGGGCCGTCACCCCCGCCTCGACGATGATGCGACGGTCGTAACTGGCGGCATTGTCCAGGGCAGTTTCGAGTTCGGCGCGCGATCGCGCCTTAGAAATCCCCACCGACGATCCCAAATTGGCAGGTTTGACAAAATAAGGATAATTCCCTAACTGCGCTTCGATGTCATCGCACAATGTCGGAAACACGCAAGGATTGGACCAGATTTGCGATCGCGTCACGCCGACATAGTTCACCTGAGCCAATCCCGCCTCGGCGAAGGCGGTCTTCATCATCAACTTATCCATCCCCACGGCAGATCCCAAGACGCCACTGCCCACAAACGGCACCCGCATCAAGCTCAACAGCCCTTGAATCGTGCCGTCTTCGCCATTGGGACCGTGGAGGATCGGAAACCAAACGTCGATCGAAGCGGTTTCCGGGGGAAACTGCCACAAAGCTGCCGCCGAGATCCCTTGCACCGCCAGGGCTTCCCCGGAGTCGAGGACTTGACGGGAAACCTCGGGGGAATGCCAACATCCCTCTTTATCGATATAAAAAGGAATCGTCTCGTACTGAGCCGCGTTCGACTCCTCCGCCAGGGCTCGGGCGATCGCCCGTCCCGAGACGATCGAAACCTCGTGTTCTCCAGAACGCCCGCCAAACAGCAGACCGACTCGCAATTTTGCCATAACTCAAACCTCTCATTCTCAATTTTATTCCTACACTGGATCGGTCTATTTATCCGCGTCGGTTCCGCCGATCGCATCCGACGCATTCCGAAAATAATCGCCGACAATCTTTAAAATCCGTTCGGAGGCGCGACCGTCGCCGAAGGGATTGACCGCCATCGCCATCGTTTCGTAAGCGTCGCGGCGGTCGAGCAAGGTGGCGGCTTCAGTGGCGACGCGATCGCCGTTCGTTCCCACCAGCTTCGCCGTTCCCGCTTCGATCGCCTCCGGTCGTTCCGTCGTCTCGCGCAACACTAAAACGGGTTTTCCCAAGGCGGGGGCTTCTTCTTGCAAACCGCCAGAATCGGTCAATAACAAGTAACAGCGCGCGATCGCCCCGACTAACTCGGCATAATCTAACGGTTCGACCAAAAACGCCCTCGGATGCTCGCCCAATAACGCTTGTAGCGGTTCGCGTACCGTGGGATTGCGGTGGAGGGGCAGCAACAGAGCCGTATCCGGGAAGCGCTCTAAAATTTGTAAAAACCCTCGGGCGATTTCTCGTAACGGGTCCCCCCAATTTTCGCGGCGGTGAACCGTCGCCAACAACACCCGATGCGCGGACCAGTCCAATCCCGGAACCTCGCACGGAGGCTGGCGATCGGCGACGGAGAGCAACGCATCGATCACCGTATTTCCGGTCTGGTGGATGGCTCCAGTCACCCCGGACCGTTGCAAGTTTTCCACGGCCCGCGCGGTCGGTGCAAAATGGAGTTGAGCGAGTTGGGAAATCAGGCGCCGATTGGCTTCTTCCGGATAGGGATCGAACAGGTGGTTGGTTCTCAATCCCGCCTCGACGTGACCGACGGGAATTTGACGGTAAAAGGCGGCTAAGGCGGCGGCGAAGGCGGTGGTGGTATCCCCTTGGACGATGACGAGATCCGGGGGATCCGTCTCAAAAAAGCGCTCTAACCCTTGCAAGCTGCGACAGGTAATGTCGGTCAGGGTTTGTCGGGGTTGCATGATCGCCAAGTCGCACTCGGCGCTGAGGTCGAACAGGTCCATCACTTGCGCGACCATTTCCCGATGCTGGCCCGTCAACACCACCCGAACGTCAAAGGGGGGCGATACGCCGGAGGCGTCGCTTCGCGATCGCCGGAACGCTTGAATGACCGGAGCTAATTTAATCGCTTCGGGACGAGTTCCCAAGATAATACAGACACGGGTAGCGGGATTGACCATCGGATTCGACCGCAGACAGCAAAGGACACGGGCAACATCGTGACACGAACCCTCGCGATTTGGAAAGAGTGCGCGATCGCCCGTTGGGAATTTTCCTCATTCGAGATCCTCTATCGGGATGGCGATCGCGAATTCGCTGCCTTCCCCGGGAATACTGTGACAGGTGAGCGAACCCCCATGTCGTTCTTCGATAATTTGCCGCGAAATCGACAGGCCCAATCCGGTTCCTTTTCCTCTCGGTTTGGTGGTAAACATCGGCTCGAAAAGGCGATCGCAAATCTCCGGGTCGATTCCCGCTCCGTTATCCGCAATCCGAATAATCACGCCGCGATCGTCGATCGATTCGGTCCGAATCCAAATGGTCGGCTGTTCGCTTTCCGGTAAGTCTAAAAATTCACTTTTATCTTTTTTTGACTTTAATTTTTTACCATCTATTTGATATTTTTCTTCCAACGCATCGATCGCGTTGGCTAACAGATTCATAAATACTTGATTGAGTTGGGCGGGGTAACAGGGAATGGGCGGTAATTCGTTATATTCTTTAATAATTTTAATCGACGGGCGATTTGAGTTGCCTTTCAACCGATGTTGGAGAATTAACAAGGTACTTTCAATCCCTTCGAGTAAATCTCCCACGACTTTAGCCGAGGTGTCGGCGCGGGAAAAATTTCGTAAAGATATACTAATATTGCCGATCCGATCGACCCCCAATTTCATCGCGTGTAACATGTGGGGAATATCTTCGATTAAATAATTGAGGTCGATTTGTTCTTCGTGTTCTTTGATTGCCGCGATCGAAGGCGTGCAATGGTTTTGATAGAGGTTTAAATGGTCGAGGATTTCGGCGATCGCTTCTTCTAAATGCTTTAAATTTCCGGCAATAAACCCAATTGGATTATTGATTTCGTGGGCGACTCCCGCCACGATTTCGCCGATACTCGCCATTTTTTCCGTTTGAATCAGTTGGGTTTGGGCGTTTTGTAATTCTTCAAAAGAATTGGATAATTCTAGAGTTCGATCGCGGACTCGTTGTTCTAAAGTGCGGGCGAGTTCTTGTAAGGCGGCTTCGGCTTCGATGCGGTCTTCAACTTCTTTTTGCAGTTGTTGATTTTGCTCTTTTAAGGTTTGGGTGAGCGATCGCAATCGTAAATGTAGCCGAATTCTCGCCAGCACTTCTTCTTGCTGAAACGGTTTGGTTAAATAATCCACCGCCCCGAGATCGAAGGCTTTTACTTTATCCGCCGGGTCGGAAAGAGCGGTCATGAACAAAATCGGGATATCTTGAAATTCAGCAGAAGCTTGCAACCACTTGCAGGTTTCAAAGCCATCCATTCCCGGCATGATCGCATCGAGTAAAATAAGGTCGGGCTTTTGCACTTCGATCGCCTCGATCGCGCTTTTACCATCTTTCTCCAGACGGACCCGATAACCATCATTCGCTAAAAATTCCGAGAGAATTCCTAAATTTGCCGCACTGTCATCGACAATTAAGATGAGCGCTTTTTCTGGGGGTTCAATACTCATTTACGTTTTTGGTTATTTTTAATCTAAAAATATTCTTCGATCGAAGTTAAACCGACAGCCCGAAGTCAGGGGGCGAACGGCGGATGGCGATCGAACGACTCGATTTATGAGTTTCGGTTGCCGAAAATCTCCGTAAAATCTCTGAGGGTCTCGGGCGATCGCCATTTTGCAGAAAAACCGTTACAAATTTAAAGGAAACGGTCGGTCTACTTCCCCAATCTAACTGCTATTTTAACTGAGCCTTTTCTCCGGCGATCGTTCGAGGCAATTCGTCGATCGTCCAGGCTAAGAACGTCCCCGTTTTCACCCCCGATCGCGGCGGACAACTGAAGAACTGCGCGCCCGCGATCGGTGCGATCGAAGCCTCATTTTACCGAGAAGGATTTCAATCTTTTTTAAAGATAACCTTAAAAAATGGTGGTTGGGGGTTGGGGTTCGATTCCGGGAATCTCTCCCCCGAGTTCGGCAAACTGAACGTCCACCATCGTCGCTCCATGTCGGGCAAAAACTTGCAATAATTCCCGTTCTGCGCGCCGTGGAAGCATGGTTTTCCAGGATTTGAGTGCTTCGAGTAATCCCGGATCGCCGACCCCCGGACCGTCCCGATAAATGGCGATCGCCCGTTCGTCGCGCTGCCAATTTTTGGGGATATATCCCAAGGGAAGCAACACCGAATGCTCTAAATCGGCGAGTAAACGTTCCAGTCGTCGGAAGCGCCGGGTGTGGTAACGGTCGGGATGCGATCGCAGCCACTCTCGTACTTCGGGATCCTCCAATACTTCCCGGCGCAAGCGGACGATCGCCCCATATAAGGCTTGATTGGCATCTTTGACGCAAGAAACTGCTGGAGTGACCACGGAGGCGCCATTTCCCGGTCCGGTGCGATAGCGCGCTTCCATCAGCGCTAATTCTTGTTTGATAAAGGTGAGGGGGTCGAAGCGGCGATCGCCCATTTGGTAAGGGACGGTTAACTCTGGAAGGCGCACCATGACGTCGGAAATCGGCAGGGTATACATCCACCCCCGTTCCAAACTGCCGAGATAGAGTTCGGAACGCATCGCCCCGGCGACGATTCCTTCCCGATTGTGGGCGTACACTTGGCGGTAAACGACGTCAAACCGCAGCTTTCCGGTGAATTCGTCCCGCACTACTTCGGCGAATCCAAAGGCAAAATGTCCGGTGACTAAGCCTAAAATCGGCGGGTCTCCCCGTTCGCCACCGCGCCACCCGAAGGTATGCAAGACGAGGGCGACATCCCCCACGGACCACAGTTCTCGGGTGCGCCGTTCGATGAAACTCGGCGTCGGGACCGATCCGGCGAACGCGGCGCCGTTGTTGTCTAATAAGGTGGTTTCGATCGCGTGAATCGGAATGGTTTCCCATTTAAGATCGAGAATATACTCGCGGGTGGCGGCGCGTCCGATCGCCATTTGACTCGGATCGAGTTCGTACAGGGCCGCAGGTTGCAGCGCTTCGACGTTAAAGGTCCCGGAATCGTCCCGGCGTCCGTAAATATACCACCCTTCGGCGTTGAGGGGCGATCGCTCGATCTGGTCGATGGAACTTTGCTCGACTCCCTGTCCGGGAATCACGGTTCCGGCGTCGGGAAGGGCGATCGTTTCGAGGGCGGCGTCGAAGCGTCCGTCACTCGGATCGTAATGTCGCACCCGATAGCGGCGATCGCCCACGGGTTCGATAAACTGAATCAAGGCTCGATCGATTCCCGCAATTTGGATCGGTTCGTCCCCAATTTGCAAGACCCATTCTTCCCCTTGCCGTTCTACGTTTCTCACGTCGAGTTCGACCCGGACGTTATCTCGCGATCGCCCTCCCGCTAAGGATTCTAAAGGACTGACCCGCGATCGTCCGTTTAAACGGGTCGGGTGTACGTTCCCTTTTTCCATACTTTCACGGGTCGTTTCGTCGAATTCAAGATCGACGGTCGCCCGTTCTAACCACCCCTGATGTATCGATTCGGGATGCCAAGTGAGCCACACCCGCTCGCCGATTAAGTGGCGGTAGGTTCCGGGAGCATTTTCGACTTCGAGATAGACTCCCCCATCGTCCCTGCTCACGGAGGGTTCCGGCAAAATTAACCGTCCGCTCCACGGCGCGATCGCCCGGTATAATTGCGTTGGCGCTGCCGGGATCGGCTCCGCACCCCGCCCGGGTCCGCCCTCGCCTATCCCTACACAAGTCAGTATCACCCCGCACAATCCCACCCCAATCCCACGGATGACGCGGCGGATCGGGCGGCGGGGAGAACGATACCCTGTTTGCATAACTCTCTCTCAGTCGCGATCGGTTAAAATGCGTCGTTTTTGAAAAATTTTCAGGTTGACGACGGCTTTTTTTATTTTATCTCGCCAACGACAACCCTCATTTTCATGGGGAAACGTCAAGCCCAATTCAAGATCGATTCAGCGATCGCAAGCGCTAAATGAAAAGAGGCGATTTTTGGATTTTTCTGTTTATTTCTGTTTATTTCTATTTATTTCTTTTCTATTTCGCGATCGATCTGAATTTAATCTCGGTTGGCTAAGACTGTTTCAAACGGGGGTAAAATCCTGTTGGACAAAAGAGGAAGATGCTCGAACGATCGAGATTAATTACCCCGGTTGCTGGGTCTATAGAACAGTATTTTATCTTCCTTGACAAGGAGAGCAATACTTTTAGATTTCCAGCATTTCTAAGATTTTTAACCCGACTTTATCAATGGCATATCGTCCGAATAGGCTGGCGAAATCATCCCCATAATTTGACAGAACGACGACCCCGGTCTGAGTGGCCGGGATAAATCCGCAAAATGCCCGATGTCCGGCAGTTCCGCCTGTATGAGTACAAACCACGCGATCGCGCATGGGTAAATATTCCACCATCCATCCCAAGCCAATTCCCCTGTTTTCTCGCTGCACTAACGGTTGACCCCGCCATTTTTGTACCCAATTTCCCACTTTTTCGATAACACCGTATAAACCGGGATTCGGGGCAAATTCTCGATAACGTAATTCACGAGTTTTGAGGGTTGCGAAGGATGGGGATTGCCAGTTTGCGGCGATAAAAGTTAGTAAATCCGTCGCGGTGGAACGCAAGGCTCCAGCTCCTGCTAAAGTGGGTAAATCCCAAGGTTTGACGGGTTTGCCGTCTTCGTTGTAACCGAGGGCAAATCGCTGTTGTTGTTGGGCATTTAAAGTAATGCAAGTATCCGATAAGTTCAAAGGATTGCAGATATACTGCGCGATCGCCTCTTCATAAGATTGTCCCAGTTGTTCGCTGAGAATATGTCCTAAAAGCCCCACGCCTAAGTTGGAATAACTAATAATTCCCGTGGTTTTCCCCGGTTGATTGTCCCAGGTTTGCAAGTATTCGTACAAATCCTCAACGGTATAAGCGTTATAAGGATTATTGGGATCTTGACGGACCGATTTAGCTAAGTTTGAGGGCAATCGGGGCAACCCGGACGTATGAGTGGCTAAGCTTTCTAACGTGACTGTATCCGGTAATTTCTGATACGCTGCACCCAATTGATTGATGGGGGTTTCTAAGGTTAACTTTCCTTGTTCGACCAATATCGCTAACAGGGTTGTTGTAAAAACTTTGGTCACTGAGCCAATTTCAAACAAGGTTTGGCGATCGACTGCGTTTCCAGAAGGCTGTAACGTTCCCCAAGCGGCGATTTGACGCTGTTCGCCTCGAACTACACCGATCGCTAAGTTAATATCATTTTTTCCGGTTATCCAAGGGGTAATAATAGGTTCGAGTATCGTTTTGAGATCGGTTGCGGTTGAAGTCACGCCGATTACCTCGCGGGATAAGTGGGTCTGGAAAGGAGAATATATTTACTGTAGTTAGAGCGGTTGGGTTTTGCCTAGGGTCAAAGGTCACGATCGCCGATGACTTTGGTCATGGCGATTATTTGATTTTTGGCGTATTGGTTTCCTTTGAGTTTTGAGCTGTTATTGGCCGATCGCTCGCACTCAAGTGACTCCTGAGTCCGAGCATTTTTGACGAAGGCGATAAAAATTCAAGGAAACTTTACAAAAAAGTCAGTAAAATTGGTCTTTTCTTATCGGATGATTGCAGAAGCGATCGGTATAATTGTAAAAACGGAAATACAGATCGAGTGGTAGACAGTTCGCGAAAATAGAGAAACTGTCCGCCTCCGTCTATTACAGGAAAGATCGCCGCTAAGATACTGGTGCATTGAAAAAACAATATCGGATAGTTAGCCACTATTAAGAGAATCAAGATTTGGAGCCTGGTTTTATGATCCTCAAGTCCCGCAAACTCGCAACACTCTTCGCCGGAACGGCTTCGGTCGTTCTGCTGCAAATGACGGGTTCCCATTGGAATGGGTCCAACCTGGGGGGATTGACTCCAGCAGCGATCGCCCTGGAAACGAACCTGAGCTATTCGCCGCCCCAAGATTTAGATGCACCGAAAGCCTCGCGCGGTACGGGTTCGAGAGGCTGCAACGAAGCGGTGACCGAGGCAGCGCCCCTGTCGCTCACCTTGCTGGTTCCCGACGACCACACCGGACTGACGGCTTCGGGACATCCGACCTTTTCCTGGCACTTGTCCGAAGCGCCGGAAGTGGCGGTCGAGTTTAGTTTGGTCGAGCCGGGAGTGGCTCAACCCCTGTTGACGAAAACTTTAGACGACGTGAAAGCAGGGGTCGGCAGCGTGACCTTACCGGAAGAGTTACCTCAATTAGAAGCGGGTAAAAAATATCGGTGGTCCGTCACGGTGATTTGCAACGAAAATCGTCGATCGAGCGATATTTTCGCTCAAGCGTGGATCCAACGGGCGGACAGTGCCGAGGCGGTGGAAGCAGAGGTCACCCCACAGATGAGTGCGGGCGATCGCGCCCAAGTGTATGCGAAAGCGGGCTTGTGGTACGATGCTCTCGCCGCGATTTCCGAAGCGTACCGAGCCGATCCCGAAAATCAGGCGATCGCCGCCCAACGCCAATCCTTGCTCGAACAAGTCGGTTTGAATCAAGTGGCGGAAGCAACGATCTCCACGTCCTCGACCCCGGCTGAATAATAACGATCGCCTCTGCCAAATGCAACGCTGAAAATTTCTGAAAATCTGAAAATTTCCAGTCATCTTTTCCCACGCCGAACCCCTCGGGTCTGGCGTGGGTTCTGCACTGGATACAGATCGGACGGTCGCTCAAACCGATTGCGGTTCCTCCCTGGGAAAATTCGATCCTTTCACGATCTTGTTACACTGGATTCACCCCAAACAAGTAGAGAACCGATTTCGATTTGCCATCCCCCTTCAGGATGAATTCGCCAAATTCTCGATCGCACGATTGTCAGGCATGGCGCGATCGGTTCCGGTCAACGTCGTGGGGCGTTCACGGCGGCATCTTCTGTTTTCCTTAACTCCTCATTTATGAATCCATCAGATCCTCGGGAGGTTTCCCTGTACGATTGCGCTTTGGGTGCGATCGCTCCTCCTCAACCGCTACAAATCAGCCCGCTCACCTTCAAAGCCCTAGTGAGTGCCACCCTCGATTTACTCATCGAGCAGAAAATCGCGGCGACCTTGTGGGTTAAACTGCCGTCATGGTGCGAGTGGCAAACGGCGATCGCCCGCTATCGAGAATGGGTCGATAGTCGCGAACCGATTTACCTGTGCCAAAACGAGGCGATCGGCGATCCTCCTGCACAGAAGCTAGGCGATCGCCCGGACTCTGGCGCCCCAGGCTCTGAAGACCCCCTCGTGCGGTGGCATCACCGCCACATTCAAGACCAACTTAACGAAACCTCCCTCATTGGCGACGAAGGAACCATCCTCATTCCCGAAAAACACCTCTCGCCTCTGTGTCAAATCGAGTTACCCGTCGGGAGTGCACTCAGTCGAGAATTTTTTTTAATCGTGCTGTCGCCGAAACTGCACGTGCTCATTTTGGCCTACCAGCATCCCTCGTTAGCGTATTCGCGGTTGCGAGACCGAGAATCCCCGCCTTTAGATCCCCAATTACCTCTGCTAGGCATCCATTGTTTCGATGGCGAAACGATTCAACGGGTTCTCGACGGCTTGAAACACGCCCTTACCGAGATGCAGTGCATTCCGCTTTCAGACCGAGAGTCCGACTCCTCAGAAAACGAGTCATCGAGCAGCGACGGACAGGGGGTGGATTCGGCTCAAATGGCGTGCAATGCCTTGAAAGAGAAATGGGATAAACACTTTGGACAACTGGTGACGCCGATTCCGGATTTGAACTTGTTGGGACAACTGACCAGCAAGCAGATTCAATGTCAAGAGGAACTCTGGCGCCAGGAATGTTTTAATACGATTTCCGTGCAAGCGTTGCAACAGGAAAATCAAGAACTGCACCAAAGTCTTCAATTAAAAAATGAACTCCTGCACAATTTGGGTCAGGAGTTGCGAACGCCGTTGACGAATATGAAAACGGCGCTGACCTTGCTCAATTCGCGCAAGTTAAAGGTCGCCCAAAGTCAGCGTTATCGCCTGTTGCTGCAAGAGTCGTGCGATCGCCAAACGTCTCTGATTGACGGTCTTTTAGAATGGGTGCAGCTTGAAAGTCACGTGCATCCGAAGCGCGAACCGTTGCGTCTCGCCGATTGGATTCCGCCGATTGTCAGTACCTACCAACCCTTAGCTCAAGAAAAAGGGGTGATGGTCGCCTACACGATTCCGAACGGACTGCCTCCGGTGGTTTGTGTCGGGGAGTGGCTCAAACGGATCGCGATCGAGTTACTGCACAACAGCATTAAATTTACGCCCAGTGGGGGCGAGGTGTGGGCGATCGCCAAACAACAAGGCGATTACATCCAACTGGAAGTCCGCGATACCGGAATCGGGATTCCCCCGCAAGAGGTTCAGAAAATTTTCGAGCCATTTTATCGGGGCCGTCAGGCGATCGAGGAGTATCCCAACAGTGCCGGATTGGGATTAACTTTAGTCGAACAGTTATTACTACACTTCGGCGGTTCGATTTCCGTGCGCGCTCAAGTGGGGAAAGGATCGAGTTTCAAGGTGCTGTTGCCTGTGGCGCGCAACCCCGGGCGTTCGCACGGCGACAACTTAGGAGTATCGCCCTCTCCGTAAATTGCCGATACCGCCAAGCTCCCGGCGCGATTAACTTATATTTACTATACACTTTGCCCCAGTTCCAAGGGTAAAAACATGGCGATAACCTCACCTTGTTGGGGACGGTGACGCACGATCAGCTTGCCGCCGAGGACTTGAAATAGATTTTTCGTTACGTTGAGATTGAGGCTGAGATTGCCTGTTTCTGGTTGAAACATCAGCAACTGGCCGATCGATTTAAGGGTCGGTCGCGAGCTAAAGGGCATCGACCACGGTTGAGTCTCGGCGTCCGGATTCGGCTCGCACTCCAACTGTACTTTGAGTTGATGTCCGGCGAGGGCAACTTCAACTCTCACGTGGTTTCCGGCAGGGAGGGTAGACGTAAAGTTTTCGATCGCCCCAGTTAACACTCGTTCTAAAAGGTTTGGGTCGCTGACGACCGGGGGCATTTTTTGCGGGACGACGACATCGAGGGTGAGGTTGCGACGGCTCGCTTGTTTTTGCCAGCGCGGAATGCAACTGTCGAGTACGCGATCGAGGGAAGTGGAGGTCAGGTGAACCGGAGAGCGCCCGCTATTGGAGGTTTCCAGTTCGACGGCCCGGAAAATGAACTCAAAGCGATCGATTTGTTCGGTGCATTCGCGATCGATCGCCTGCAAGCGCGCGATCGCCCGGTCGTCGAAATTCTCACTCCGTTTGAGCAGCAAGCGGGTCAAGGTGCGGATCGTCGCTAAGGGGGTGCGCACTTCGTGGGCGATCGCCTGGAGTAATTCGAGATCGGCGGCATCAGTCTGAGTCCCACTCCCCGGGCGCTCGCTCCCCTGTTCGCTCGCCGGGGTCGTCACTTTCGCCGCCGTTCCATTGCGATTCGATTTGCGCGTCGGACGGGCGATCGCGTTGCCCTCGAACTCCGCGCCCCCGTCGCTGCAGGCGTTCGTCCCGTCGGACCACTGGGCGATCGCGTAGCGGCTCCTTTGGAGCATCGCCGACGCCAACATCCGCGAGCCTACCGGAGCCAACTTCGCCCCGCCCGGGTGCCGCATGGTCTTGGAAGGGCGATCGCCCGCGTCAACTGCCACGGTCTCGATCTGCCCCGAAGGCTCTTCGTACAAGTTATCGAGGAGGAGTTGGCTGAAGGTCGTCACCAGTTTGTAATCGGGAGCCACCGGGGTAAAGCGGGCGAAGGCGCGATCGAGTTCCCGGGCGATTTCCGGGCGCCCGCTCAGGAGAACCCGCGATCGCAAAACCTGCCATCCCAGGGCGATCGCCTCGGGGTCGAAAGAAAATTGAAACGGGCGATCGCTCCCTCCCTCCACCACGATCGCACTCCAGCGCGACGTCAACACCAAACAAAACTGCTCTCGGGCTAACGGATCCCCCGCCAGTAACGGCAGTACGGACCGCGCGGGCGAACCGACGCGCGCGCCACTGGCTTCGCCGTTCCCCGTCGGTAACAGTTGGGACGGTAACCACGCCACCCCTGGGAACGGTTCCCCGGAAAATGTCCAGGTTTCGTAATCTGCCAACACGCGCCGATCGCTGGGCGACGCCGAAGACGGATCGCCGAACACTGGAACCGGACCGCACAAGACGATTCCCCGAGGCGATCGCCCTTGGGATCGATCCCGTTCGCGGTCGGCTTCGCGCCCCAGTAACTCGCTCAGGGCCGCGATCGCCGCCCGCCATTGGGCCTCCGCTTTGACTCGCTCGGGGCGATCCTCTTCGGAGTCCGTTGCTACCCAGACACTGTCATCCTCGCCCCAGTCTGCTCTCTCCCTGGCGAATGGATCCGACGGCGATCGTAGACGGTCGCGATCGGCTTGACTCATCCCTAATATTTCACTGAGGGTCGGTAATGGCCAGTGGTACATCAAAATCCATCTCCTCCAAGGCTTTGGCGGCGGTCAACTCTTTGTGGTCAACTCTTTGACGAGCAATACAGGTTCGGTCTGCACCCTTAATTGAGAGTGTTCCCCAAAATGAATGCCTTTAAAGTTAATACCAGCCTATCGGAACCTGGAAATTTTATAGATTCGTAGAACCGAACCAATCGGTCGCAATCTCCGAGCCAACAGTCCGGGCTCGTGGAGGCGATCGGGTCGCTCGTCTAATATTCGTAAGGATTTTTTGGCTGTTCGATCGCCGCGATCTCCTCGGCTTCAATGGTCAACTGGCGGCGATCGTCAAAAGTTTCCGTAATCATCTTCCCTTGGACCTCCAGCCAACTATCCGACGGATACGCCGAACGGTTGTTCGGCAACTTCACCGGAAGTCCGATCGGATAGGCATCCGCCGCGCAACAGGTGATGATATAACGCGCCAATAACAAATATTCTTCCCCTAATTCTGGTGGGTGAATCACAAAACCCGTCACTTTCACGGGTTGACCGCTATAAGCGTCCGGTTCCGGATACACGCTCAAGGTTCGCACCCAATCCACCAGCGATCGATCTTCCGGCGACGTCGCTTTACCAAACGCCTGCGCCTTCACTTGCGTAATCGGCATGAAATCTTCGATTCCTCGATTGAGCGCTTTGTCGCTGCTGAACACGCGCGGCTCGAAGATCAACCCCATAATCGCCGCCGTCAGCAAAATCGCCGCACTCCACCCCGGCGGAAACAAACTGATATGTTGGAGTTGCGCATTTCCAGACGCCGCCGCTCCGTTATTTCCACTCGTCCGTCCCCAGCGCGATCGCCCCCAGGCGATCCATTCCCAAACTTTCCAACCCGCCAACACCAGCAACACCACCCCACCAATGACGGTCAGGGCAAAATAATTCGGGTGAATTAAAATATTCAATTCCCCCGTCACCCAATACTTGATGAGCAGAACGCCCCACAATAAAACTGCCAGAAATTCGACGGCAGCATTCATGCGGAACCACGAGGACAGTTTAGGAAAAGGTGCGCTCATAGATTGACAAACGTTTCGCTTGTTGGACTCGGTTTTAATACTATACGATCGATGTCTTTTATAAATGAAGTTTCCATAAATTTCATCATTTTATCATTCTCTTTCTCTTCCTGCCGAACCTCCTGGTATTCGACAGGCGATCGCCCCCGTTCTATCCCCCTTATTCTGTATTATTTCTATATTATTTTATTCACCTGTATTCTCTTCTCCCGAATTTTCTTCTACCGGACAACCGCGCTCCCAAACCATCCCATTCGGCATAGTCGCCCCGCACAAATTCACATCTCCTAAATACGTCGAAAAAATATTAGCTCCCGTTAAATTTGCCCCGCTTAAATCGGCTCCCGTTAAAATGGTATTCGTAAAATCTGCGTTACTTAAATTAGCCCCCCTTAAATCTGTATCTCTGAAATTTGCATGAGCCAGAGTCGCGCCGCTTAAATTAGCATTACTTAAATTAGCATTACTTAAATTAGCATTTCCCAACGTTGCATTTTGTAAAATCGCATTAGTCATCAATGCACTCGTCAGGGTAGCTCGTGTTAATTTAGCACCGGATAAATCCGCACCATCTAAAAAGACTCGCTGTAAAGAAGCACTTCTTAATTCCGCTCCTCTTAAATTCGCATTGGATAAAATCGCATTATCTAAAAAAGCACTATTGAGAATTGCCCCACTTAAATCCGCTTGATTGAGATCCGCAGAATTAAACGAAGCACTTTCTAAAATCGCATCTTTTAAATTCGCCGCCCCCAGTTTAGAACGGCTGAAATTCGCCCGCCGTAAATTCGCCCGTTCTAAATTAATGGATTGTAAATTGCGATCGTTGAGGGTTGCCCCACTCAGATCGCAACCCGGACAGGAACTCGTTTCGATTAAAGTTCTAAAATCTTGCGGGTTTCCAGCAATTAATGAATGGGGAAACGACAAGATGGCAACGATCGCCGCCGTCGCTATCAGGTTTACTCTCACGCTAAAACCTCACACCATAATTATTGAAGATCGAACGGTCGCGCCAACAGTGGCGAACTGCCGATCCCGTAGTAGACTATACCCCAGGATTGCCCTTGAGTCAGGTGATTTGGCGAGTGGCGATCGCCCCGAACTAATTGCCGACCTCCTTTTCCCGTAAATCGCGATAGAGGTTCTCGAACTCTCCCACCACCGCCGCCGGGGCCTTTCTCCCGTGGGTGTCGCGGTAATAGTTCTCGAATTCGGCGATCGGATCGAAGCGATCGCGATCGCGCGGTCTCGACCGTCGGAAATAGCGTTTTTCGGGATAATTCGGTACAATTTGCAGCGTTTGCGGGCAAATCTGGCGCACGCGATCGCCCAATCCCATCACCGGACTCTCTAAATTAACAATAACTTTGAGAAAACCGGGATGGTAGCGATTCGCTTCTAAGGTTTCCTCTAAATTGTCTAAATCACAAAACAATTGTTTTAACGGTCTTTGACATAAAACGGGTTGGAATTCAACTTTTGCCTCCCCTCCCGGTTCGACTTCAATCAAACAAAAGCCTTTTTCTTGTTCCGCCTCGCCGAAATCAATTTGAATCAAGGACCCGGAATAATAGGTCGGCGCACTGGCGCGAACTTGTTGGTGAATGTGAATATGACCGAGGGCGATATATTGCGCTTGCTCTGGCAATGTTTGCTCTCCGAGGGCGTATTTATCCTGACTGTAATACATCACTTCGGATTCGGCCAGTTTTGCCCCTTCAATCGCCAAATGTCCCATTAAAATATTAACGCGATCCGGCGCAAACCAACTCGTTAAATCTTGAAAAAGAGCGGCGATCGCCGAGCGATAACTCGCGTTTTGAACTTCTTCATCTTCCATCCACAAACTGGATGCATCTAGCATTCGTCGTTCCGAAGCAAACGGCAGCGCGCCGACGCAGAGTTTACCGCTTTTAGTATTGAGAATAATCGCCCCTCCATCTTCGGACGGTCGCGGTTTTCCCAAGGCACGCACTCCCGCCAAAGAGAGTAAATTGGCTAAGCCGTCGATGCGGATCGCACTATCGTGATTTCCGGCGATCGCCACGGCAGGAATTCCCGCTTCTTGCAGCCCGCAAAAAAACTCGTAAGCCACTCTTTCCGCATAAGCTGGGGGATTGGGGATGTCGAAAATATCTCCCGCAATCAAAACCGCATCGACTTCTAATTCTTTTGCCGCCACGAGAATTTGTTGTAATGCTCCCGCGACTTCTGGCGTGCGATCGATTCCTTTCAGTCTGCGTCCTAAATGCCAATCTGCTGTATGAATAAGTCGCATAAATTTGTGAAAAAACGGGTTATGTTATTTTATGTTATTTTATAATAGATTTCCATATTTAGGCATTCGGATGTTTAAAGGGGAGCGGCGATCGTTATTTTTATAATGTTAAAATCAGAAACTTCAAAGTTTAGGGCGATCGGAAATTTATTGGAAAAAATGACTGATTATTCTTAATTCGCAGTCATTTGACTTTATTGTTGACGTGAAAACAATGCAATTACCAAAAGATATTCTTCCAATAATTTAATTGTTAAGTTGCGATCGCTTAAATCCTAAAAAATAATCGATTTGTAATCGATCGTGAGTTTTATTGATGGGGCAGTGAACATATTTTTGCATTTCGATCCCAAAAAATCTAAGGAAAGCGCTTTTTGATGAATTTACCGACTCAAATTCAGTGCCATTTACAACGATCCGAGCTATGATAAAATCTCTTTGAGTTTTCACAACTCGTTTCCGGCGATCGCGCGATCGTCCATGTTTCCACTTCCGCATGATTACTTGACGCAAGGAACTTAGATCGATATGGCTAAGAAAAATCAAGGTAAAAAATGGGCATCGTCTGGGGGAAAAGGATTTGGCAGCAGTGCGAGCCAATTAAAAACGGGTCTCCTCCAAGTCGAAAAAGCTTTAAAACATGACAATTATGATAAAGCAGAGAGTTTATTAGACGAACTCAAAGAAAAATATCCAAATTCCATCGATGTTCTCAAATTTTATCTCGAATACTACACGAAAATTAATGATTATCTGAATCAGGAAGAGATCTGCGAGCAAATTCTAGAAATCGATCCCAATAGTCAATCCGTTTTATTTCACCTAGCAAATAGTTATTTATATAACAGCCGTGCCGTTGCAGCCCTCAGCACTTTACGCACTTATCTGGAGAAATATCCCCAGGCGAACATGGCTCCTGAAATCAAAAATAACATCGCAAAGATCGAGCAAGAATTAGAAGGTTGGATAGCAGATAGTGGTCTTTCTGGTGAACCCAGAGCAGAAGAAATCTTGACATTGCAAGACAAAGGTCAAAGTTTAATCGAACGGGGTCACTACGACCGAGGAAGAGAGCTTTTCGAGGAAATTTTACAAATTTGCCCGACCTACGTTCGCGCCCTCAACCATCTCGCCCAGTCTTATTATCGAGAGGAGAATAGCGAAGCCGCCCTAGCCACAGCCCGGGAGGCGATCGCCCTCGATCCGAATAACTTTCACGCGCAAGGAAATATCACGCAATTTTTATATCTTCAAGGAAAATGTGAGGAGGCTCAAACCGAGTTAAATAAGTTCCTAAAAATGGAGTCAGAACACCCGGAATTTTTGCTCAAGGTAGTCGAAACTCTCTCGTATTTTGGAGACAACAAAACGATTTTAGAGATCGCCGATCGCCTCAAAGCTGAAGAAAGTTTTTACGACCGAGAGCAACCGATGTTTTACCACTTGGTTGCCGTAGCTGCCTTGCGAGAAGGTCGCGAAACTGAAGCCCGTCAGTATTGGCAAAAATCCCTCGATCTTTCACCGCATAACGAGCTGGTGTCGAGCAACCTCAGAGATGCCAATCGACCGATAAGCGATCGACACGCACCTTGGCCTTTTCCCATCTCTAATTGGATTTACAGAAAGGCCTTTAACGATCTAACTTCCTTAATTCAAGGTCGAGATCTAGACGATGAAACCACCAAGGCTGAAATCGCTCAAAGTTATTTCCAACAGCATCCAGAGATCGAAAAGATCGTTCCCATTTTACTCGATCGCGGCAGTCCCGAGGCCAGAGAATTTGCCATGATGTCGATCTCTATGTTGCAGACTCCAAACTTATTAGAAATCTTGCGTGAGTTTGTCTTCAGCGATCGCGGTCCCGATCGGATGCGCTTGAATGGAAGCCAAATTTTAATGGCTTGTCAAATCCTAAAGCACGGTCAATCCGTGCGCCTCTGGATTCAAGGAAAATGGCAAGATATTGTATTACAAGGCCTGACTATCGATTACGAACCCAGAATTTCTCACGAGCCTCATATTCAAGCATTGCTAGAAAAGGCGGTTCTTGCCCTGAAAAAAAGGCAAGGCGTTAAAGCAGAACAACTACTCAAAAAAGCTTTAAAATCCAAGCCAGGTGCGAGGGAGATACTGTACAATTTGGCCGGGTCTTATCAATTACAGGATCGCGGTGAAGAAGCAGAAAAACTTATTCAAGAAATTCATCAAAAGCATCCCGATTACTTGATGGGTCGTTTGGGTTTGGCTAACCTAGAACTATTGAAAAATCGCATTGACGAAGCAAAAGAACTTCTGAAACCGATCCTTGAAGTCCAAGAATTTCATATTGTTGAATACGTGACCTATTGCAAAATCAAAATTAATATTGCTTTGAAAGAAAAAGACTTGACTCTGGCTAAGAGTGTACTCGGCATGTGGCATGAGGTGGATAACGACAATCCAGAAATCGATAGTTATCAAAAGCAGATCGACTTGTACGAAAAAATCGTCGAGTTAATCGGAGAAGAAGAAGATCTCGATGCCGAGGAAATCTTCCTCAATCACATAGGAAAAGGATCGTTATCTCAAGAGGACTGAGAAACTGGAGTCGTGACCGCAATAAACTGCTCTATAAATCGATCGGCCATGGTCTGAAACTTTGGCAAATTTTTCGAGGTTGCTTTCTGAATCGGATAAGGAGGAATTTGTTGCGGTACTGGATGGCGTTGGTTGTGATTTACCAACCAGCGCTGAATGATGTCTTCAGTCACTTCTAAATGAAATTGCAATCCCCAAACGCGATCGCCATAGCGAAAGGCTTGATTTTCATACTTGCTAGAACTAGCTAATCTCACCGCGTTTTCTGGTAGATCGAACGTGTCCCCATGCCACTGCAACGCTTTCAATTGTTGGGGAAATTCTTTCAAGAGCGGATCTTGTTGGGCTTCGGGAGTTAACACCAGGTCATACCATCCAATTTCGGAACCGCGATCGCCCTTTTGTACTGAAGCGCCGAGAACTTTGGCAATTAACTGAGCCCCCAAACAAATCCCGACAATTCCTATCTCCCGTTCCAATGCATATTCAATCAAATCGCATTCGTAACGCAGCCAGGGATATTCCCGTTCTTGATAGGCGCTCATAAATCCGCCTAAAATAATCAAGTGGGTGTAGTTGTTTAAGGTTAGAGGAAAAGTTTCGCCACTCGAAACATCCAAATAATCGAAAGGAATTTTGAGTTGACGCAAGACCGTTTCAAAGTAACCAAGATTTTCACAATCGGCGTGTTGGATGGCCAAAATTCTGGGGCCAGTAGGGTGCTGTTTCATCTTTATCTATGACAAATTGAGCGGGGAGGACAGAGGCTCTCTGTATTCAAACAGCTTAGCGCGATCGGGAGACGATCGCCTGTCTCGCCATCCTCTATCTTAAAGGATTTCGCCAAAATGCGGCTGGAGTCATCCATTCATCAAAGAATGGTAATTTCCAACCCCCTCGGCGCAGACAGATGGCGCCAATCCGAAGGCGATCGCCTCTCGCTATTCTTTAACCTTCCGAGCCGCTTCAACGTATCTTAAAATTTTCTCGACAAAGAATAGAAAATCTCGTCCCAATACTCCGAAAAAGTCCGGCGATCGCCGAATCATTCGTACTTTTCACTCTTCATTTTGTTGAAAATTTTCTGTAGTTTTCAGCATTCTTTTCGTCCGAAAACTCGCAGAATTTCGCTTTGCCAAATTGGGCGGTTTAATGGGGTTCGCAACTGGAGCGATGGCGTTGAGATTTGGGACAGACCCAATCTTCGGGAAGACAATAGGGCCAACCTTCCTCAAAGGCTTCCAAGCAAACACAATGAAGGGTTAGCTGGCAGTCGAGTAATTCAAATTCGTTAGATTTGGCTTGATTTTTCGCAATTTTGGCAATCCAATCGCTTTTAAATTCCACGGTTTGCCGACATTCGACACAGATGAGGTGATGGTGGAGTTCGGAGGGTTTGTTCAGTTCGTAGTGTTTGTGGCCTTCGGCGAATTCGAGTTCGCGTAAAATCCCCATTTTTGCCATCAAATTGAGGGTGCGATAAACGGTGGAAACGCTAATTTTTTCCCCTTGATGTTGGAGAATATTGTACAATTCCTCCGCATTGAGATGCTTTCCTTGGGGAATGGTTTGAAAGACCCTCAAAATGGTTTCTCGTTGGGCTGTCATCCGAAAACCCCGTTGCCTGAGTTCGGCTTTCAATGCCGCCGCATTGTATATGCTCATAAGTCGCTCTTCGGTCTGAATATCTGGTCGGTCGAGGAACTGGCAACCGCAATCGCCAGGGCTTTCGAGGGAGGGGCGCGATCGCACGAGGGTCTCCCGGAGCCGAGGGAAAGTTGTTGAGAATATTCTGCAACAAGCTCTCTAGTAGCTTAGAGGATAATTGGAGCTTTATTGCAATAAAAACTCATTAATTTTCCAGATCTCTAGAAAACTGAGGGGCAATACTCCTACGGAGTCGCGATCCGATCGCCTCTCCCCGTCGGTACCTGGAACGCTTATGGTTGGGGGAGTTGGCGCTCGCTTCGGCTTGCAGTTCGTTGAAGATCGACGGTGAAAGATCGCACCGGGGGAAGTCTCGTTGTCGATCTCACTTCCCCCGATCTGGGAGGCTGCGCCCTAGCACGGAGCAGCACTGGGCTGGTTAAAACGTCGGTTTGGAGTCTTGACGGCGGTGCCACCAGCGTTCTGGTGTTCGTTCGGGGTCGTCTTCATCTAAGAAATGGGCGATCGTCGGTTTAAAGCGAGCCACTTCTTTTAAAGGTGAAGACCCCGGATCGACCGTCTGGCGGGGAGGAGCGGCGACATCGCCATGCTCGCTAGCAGCGATCGCACGCGGGTCGCCCATCCCTTCTAATAATTTGGACTCCATCCCGTCGGACTCGACTGGGGATGTAGGCGAAGACATGTTGACAGAACTCCTTGGCAAAAAAATCGAGGCTGGGGATGGTATGGCAGTGGAAGCGCGATCGCCCGTCCATCCGACCCGAACCCGTTGACCGCCGAGATCGAATCCCCGACCCCGCCAGTAGATGACACGCCGATCGAAAGGGGCGATCGTCAACGAGACACGACAACGGCACAGAAGAGGGAAAAACTCTCCCTTCTGTGCCCGGGTGTTCTCTTCTCGAAAAGACCAGGCGGTTCGGGAAGTTAGGCCCTGATGGCCTGTTCTGCCTCTAGCTTAGCCCAAGCTGCCCCCTTTTACCCCAGGATCGATCCCCTTCCATGGGAATCGGATCCCCAACGGGCGCCTCCCCCACCTGCATCTAGGGCGCCATCGTTCGGTTGTAATGTAAAGTTTTATTAAATCCTTTCGTTAGGTAGATGAGAATATTTATCAGTTGATTTATGGTGGAAAGGAAAGGCGCGATCGAAGATTCGATCGCCAACGGGGAGGTGCTCGCTCCCCAGAGTCCTGAAACACCCAAGAGCCATCGTTAATTTAATTAATGCAAATTTTTCTCAAATTTTACCTCGAAAGTTTGAGTTTCAGACACGGCGATTGCCACGGGAACGAGCGAAGTGCGAAACACGCGAGATCGCCGTTGCCGAGCCGTCGATCTGTTTAAAAGCATCGCAAACCACGACTTACTACCAACCACAATGGGTAAATCTCATCAACAAGTCTCGAAATTTGCTTTAGAAGGACGCTTACTCGGTTTCTTCGATAAAAAAAATAAGAAAGCCAAACAGCTTGGCATCGCCACCGCCGAGGGCATCCAAACCATCGATCTGAGCCTGTCGAAGAAAGAGCGCGCCAGCTTGTCCGACGCCCTCAATCGCGGCGATCGCATCCGGGTAAGCGGTAAGCGCAAACTCAACCTGAAAACCGGGAAACTCAAACTCAAAGCCCGTCAGGTCTTGCCCGCCAGTCCAGCCGAGATCTGCCAACAGTACACCAGTGCCAGTCCTTGCCAGTTAGAAAGCGAAACGGCTCCGGCGCCGGATAAACCCGTTAAAATTCTCATCTGTCAGAAATCCGACTGTCGCAAGCGTGGCGGGAAAGCGGTTTGTCAGGCGTTGGAAGAGAGCTTGCGCGAGAGTGGTTTGCAAGATCGGGTGAAAATTAAGGCGACCGGGTGCATGAGTCGGTGTAAACTCGGGCCGAACGTGGTGGTCATGCCGGATAAAACTCGTTACACGAAGTTTAAACCGAAAGAAGTTCCCCAATTAATCGCAAAACATCTTTGAAATTTGCCTAAAATTTGCCAATTTTCCCTTGCTTTGTCGTTCTCTTCCCGCCTCACGAGGCGATCGCGGGAAGAGAATCTTTTTTTTGTTGTTTTTGGCTGCTGTAAGTAGGTGGAGCGATCGCCGCGATCGAGATTCCCCCTTCGCCGGAAACGGTAATTTTCGTAACAAATAACGTCATATTTGTCAAGATTTTATTTTTAAAGATTTGCAATAGCAATTGGGTAGATTGTTCAACATCAAAGTTAATACAGCAAAAAATCGCTCGTTTACGGCTAAAAAAGTTTTTAAAGCGATATTTTGGAGAATTAAAGCCAAATTATCCCCTTTTTATTGCGATTTCTTCCTAAAAATTGGGCGATCGACCCTCAAACTCCCGCCAATCCGCCTAAATTTTCGAGAATTTTTTGCAGTAAGCTTGACGGGCTTGTCTAAATCCTCTATTCATAGATTTGGAGAATTTCCGAGTAATTGAGACTTTTTCTAATTAAGCCAGGTTGAGTGACACCGTAAGGAGAAGGGCGTGAAAAGAAGAAAAATATTGAGTCTGTTCGGGTTGACGGTTGCCAGTGGTTTCGTGGCGATCGCCTGTTCGAGCAACACCGTCACACCGCAAGCCGAAAATACCGCAACCTCCGGCAGCGAAGCCACCGTCGCCAGTGCGCCCGCCGAAGGGGGACTCGTCATCTATTCCGGACGCAGCGAAAAACTCGTCGGCGAACTGATCGAGAAATTTGAAACCCAAACCGGAGTAGAGGTCGAAATCCGCTACGGAGACACCGCCGAACTCGCCGCCGCGATTCTCGAAGAACAACAAAACAGTCCCGCCGACCTGTTCTTCGCGCAGGATGCCGGAGCGCTCGGCGCCTTGCAAAAAGCCGAGCGCACCACCGCGATCCCGCAAGAATTGCTCTCTAAAGTAGACGAACGCTACCGTTCTCCCGAAGGGGAATGGGTCGGAGTCACCGGACGGGTGCGAACCGTGGACTACAACACCGATTTAGTCCAACCGGAAGAATTGCCCGCCTCGATTATGGATTTGACCGATCCGAAATGGGAAGGAAAAATCGGTTGGGCGCCGACTAACGGCTCCTTTCAATCCTTCGTGACTGCCTTGCGGGTCAGCGAGGGAGAAGAAGCAGCCCGTCAATGGCTCGAAGGGATTAAAGCGAATAACCCGCAGGTGTATCCCAAAAATACGCCAATTGTCGAAGCCCTTTCGCGGGGGGAAATTGCCGTCGGGTTTGTCAACCACTATTATTTAGAACGGCTGAAAGCGGAAAATCCAGACGTTCCCGTGGCACACCACTACACCAACGATGTCGGTTCCTTGGTGAACGTGGCGGGGGTTGCGATTCTCGACAGCGCCAAAAACCCGGAAGCCGCCCAGAAATTCATCGGCTTTCTGTTAGAGGAAGACGCCCAGAAATATTTTGCTACCGAGACTTACGAGTATCCCTTGGTGAGTGGAATTGAGGCGGCGAAAGATCTCAAACCTCTCGCAGAGATCGACTACAAAACGATCGATTTGAGCAATCTCGACGATCTCGACGCCACCCTCAAACTGTTGCAAGACTCGGGAGTGCTCTAAAACGGCATGGGGCGATCGCCGTCCCCGACGCGAACAAACCGAGGCAATTGGGCATATTCTAGATCGGGTCGTCGGTCAAACGGTTCGCTAGTGGGGGGCGATCGCGAAGCGTCTGCAAAGCAGATTCCCCTGTCGATCGCGCGGGCGCCGGGGCCGAGAGTCAGACAATACCATCCAGGCTGGCATGAAATTCGCAAAAACACTGAAAATTTGGGGGGGGTACGGATATTCCGGACCGCCCCTGTTGCTCGTAGCGGCGGCGGCAACCGTCGCGATCGCCATTTTTACCCCCTTAGCATATTTGTTCGTGCGCGCCGCAGGAGCGGGAGGCGATCGCATTGGGGAACTGCTCTCGCGCGGTAAAACCTTAGAAGTGTTTGCAGGCAGTGCGACCCTCGCCCTCGGGGTGACCCTCTGTTCCGCCGCGATCGCCATTCCCCTTGCCTTTCTGACCACCCGCACCGATCTCCCCGGACGGCGCTTTTGGGCGATCGCCACCACCTTACCCCTCGCCGTCCCCAGTTACGTCGGCAGCTTCGCCTTAATTGCCACCTTCGGCACCCGAGGCAGTTGGCTGCAACTGTTGCTCGAACCCCTCGGCGTCAGCGAACTGCCTTCCATTTACGGCTGGCCCGGAGCGCTGCTGTCGCTGACCTTATTTACTTATCCCTATTTACTCATTTCCGTGCGTTCCGGCTTACAAGGGATCGACCCAGCTTTAGAAGAAGCCTCGCGCAGTTTGGGCCGCAATCCTTGGCAAACCTTTTGGCAAGTGACCTTACCGCAATTGCGCCCTTCCCTCGTCGCCGGAGGGTTACTGGTCGCCCTTTACGCCCTGCGCGATTTCGGAACCCCGAGTTTGATGCGCTTCGACTCGTTCACCCGAGTGATTTTTACTCAATATAAGACCAGCTTCGATCGCCACTCCGCCGCCGTCCTGGCGTTGGTTCTCGTGTTACTCGTCTGGCTGATTTTGTGGCTGGAATATCGCGTCAGAACCGGGGCCGCCTACTACAGCCAGAGTTCCGGGAGCAGTCGGGTACCGCCCACGATTAAATTAGGACCGTGGAAAGGGATCGCGATCGCCTTATGCGCGATCGTCTCCGGGTTGGGGTTACTCCTTCCCCTCGCCGTCACCGTCTTTTGGCTCGGTCGGGGTCTGAGCGCCGGAAAAATCCCCGTCGATACCTGGGAAGCCGCCTTTAACTCGATCCTCGCCGCCGGATCTGCCGCCGTCGTCACCACTTTATTTGCCCTTCCCGTGGCGATTCTCGCCGTGCGCTTCCCCGGACGCCTGACCACGGCGATCGAGCGGTGTACTTACATCGGCTTCGGACTCCCCGGGATCACGATCGCCCTCTCCCTGGTCTTTTTAGGCGCCAATTACCTGCCCTGGCTGTATCAAACCTTGCCAATGCTGGTATTTGCCTATTTAGTCTTATTTCTGCCCCAATCCGTGGGAACGATCCGCAGTTGCTTGTTACAAGTCAATCCACAATTAGAAGAATCCGCCCGCAGTTTGGGGCGATCGCCCTGGCAAACCTTACGCGAAATTACCCTACCCCTCGTCAGTCCCGGCATCCTCGGCGGTGCCGTTCTGGTCTTTTTGACCGCCATCAAGGAGTTACCCGCCACCATGTTACTCGCCCCCATCGGGTTTAAAACCCTAGCCACTCAAATTTGGCAAGCCACCGAAGATGTCGCCTTTACCGATGCTGCGGCAGCTTCCCTGACTTTACTCCTCGTTTCCGCCGCGTCCACCTTACTCTTGACCCGACAAAAAGTTTAGAATCTTAGATTTTAGATTTTAGATGGGTACTGTTCCCGCTTGCCTTTAGCTTTTTGCCTCTTGCCTTCCTTCACCTGCAATGACCAACTCTCCGATTCTGACCTTAGACCGCGTTAGCAAAACCTTCTCTAAAAGTTTTGCCCCCGCCGTCGATCGCATTTCCCTGAGTTTGAATAAGGGGGAAATCCTCGGATTGCTCGGGCCGTCCGGTTGCGGTAAAACGACCTTATTGCGCTTAATTGCCGGATTCGAGCGACCGGACGACGGCGCGATCGCCATTAACTCAGAACCCGTTGCGGCGCCGGGGGTTTGGATTCCCCCGGAACGGCGTCATTTGGGCATGGTGTTTCAAGAATACGCCCTCTTTCCCCATCTCGACGTTGCTGCCAATATTGCCTTCGGACTGCAACCGGGAGGTAAAACCGAGATTCGCGAACGGGTTGCAGATGCGATCGCCCTGGTCGGACTCACCGGACTCGAACGGCGCTATCCTCACGAACTCTCCGGCGGTCAGCGTCAGCGCGTCGCTTTAGCCCGCGCCTTGGCCCCCTCACCCGCCCTCGTTTTGCTCGACGAACCGTTGAGTAATTTAGACGTACAAGTGCGGCTTTACCTGCGCGAAGAAGTGCGTAAAATTCTCAAAACGACCGGAACCACGGGGATTTTCGTCACCCACGATCGCGAGGAAGCATTAGCGATTTCCGATAAAGTTGCGGTGATGTGCGGCGGACATTTGGAACAGTTGGGAACCCCTGAAGAGATTTACCGCTACCCCGCCTCCCGTTTCGTCGCCGGATTTGTCACCCAAGCCAATTTTCTGCCCGCCCAACGCAACGGTCAAGTTTGGGAAACCGAGGTCGGATCCTTCGTAGCGAACCTGGCGAAGGATGAAATTGACAGCAAAGTGACCGGGGAATCGACGGGAATAGCGGATGCCGAATTGATGATTCGCGAAGAAGATTTGCATTTGCAACCGGACGACAGCGCCCCGGTCGCGATCCGCGATCGCCAATTTCTCGGACGAGAACATCGCTACTGTTTGATCGCCCCTTCCGGTCGGGAACTGCACGCGCGCACGACGAGCGAACCCGCATTGGCGATCGGAACTCGGGTCAAGTTAATCGCCCCCCAAGAGGCGTTACGGGTCTTTCCGGCTCAAACTCCCCGGAGATAGCTCGAAGTAGGGGCGGTAGAGTTTTGAGGGTTCGCCCCTACGGTTGCTCTGCGATCGATATGATTCATCCGCTCAAAACAGGGGCGATTTCCTATTTCTTCGCCGATTTAATCGCCTCTTCTAAGTCTTTTTTGCTTAAATTGGTGATAATAAAAACTTCTTGCACTGTTTTTCCCTGACGGGCGATCGCCTTGTAGCCCCCGCGAATTGGAACCGACACTCTCAGACGCAGGTGGGGACAGTGACCTTTTGCCCGTCCGATAACCCCGGGGGTGACGGTTTGAACTCCGGAAACTTTTACCAAGCGTTCCAGAACCGGAATTAAACCGGGCAAATTTGTGGAATGGTTGAGGACTAAACGCCCGCCGCCGGGATTACCCATGTTAAAGTTTACTCACATTACAGAAAAGAGAGTGTTACCGGGCGATCGCGAAGCGGCTCCAAAGCAGCATCGCCGCTCATGCCTGTTCTAAAGGCGCCATGGTCAACCCCGCTCGACTCAGTTGTTGGTGATATAATTCCGCCTGTTCTAACGGCCCGACCCAGACAGTCGCCTGACCTTCAAAGTGTACTTGATTGGTCAGTTTCCAGGCGAGATCGCCCGTCATTCCGGGGATATATTTCATCAAACAAGTGGCGACATGCTCGAACGTATTGAAGTCGTCGTCCAGGACGATGACCCGATAATTCGGATAAGGTTTTCGAGTGACTTGAGCGGTGCGATCGGGAGTAACCGTCGGCGCTATGGCCGACACGGGAAAGACTGTAGCAATTACCTCATTGACACTCCTCGGCTTAAAGGCGCGAGGATTTTCAGTTCGTTGGGTGCCCATTAGCATTGCCCTCCGTCGTAGCACGACAATCGGATGACCTAGATCGCAGTTGTGCACAAATCTTTATCCTCCAGTGTACCAGCGTCTGGGGGAGTCGCGGGGGGCATTTTAGATTTTAGATTTTAGATTCAGGAACTTTTCCCTCTTCACTTTTCCCTCTTCACTTTTCCCTCTTCACTTTTCCCTCTTCACTTTTCCCTCTTCCCTCTTCACTCTTCCCTCTTCACTCTTCCCTCTTCACTTTTCCCTCTTCACTTTTCCCCACCAATAAATACGTCACCATTTCCCCTTTCCCCTTCACTTGAATCGCACCGCGTTTCTCGAATAAAAATCGATCTTTGAGACATTCATAAGTCGTTTCCGTCACTTGGACACAGTCGGGAATCCCGTGAGATTCCATCCGGCTAGCCATATTGACCGTATCGCCCCATAAATCGTAACTAAACTTTTTCGTACCGATAACCCCGGCTTCCACCGGACCGGTGCCGATTCCGATCCGCATTCGCACACTTTCGCCGTATTTGGTGCGGAATTGCTTGATATCGACGAGCATATCGAGGGCCATTTGGGCGATCGCCTCGGCGTGATCCGGGCGTGGAGTGGGCAATCCGCCGACGACCATATAGGCATCGCCAATGGTTTTAATTTTTTCGAGTCCGTAATGGTCGGCGAGTTGGTCGAACTTGGAAAAAATCTCGTTGAGAAATTCAACTAACTCGGCGGGAGACAAGTGAGCCGACAATTGAGAAAAACCGACAATATCGGCAAACATCACCGTCACTTGAGCAAAATTATCGGCGATCGTGCGTTCGCCTTGCTTGAGTCGTTCGGCGATCGGTTTGGGCAGAATATTGAGTAAGAGCCGTTCGGATTTTTCCTGTTCTTCCTTCAACTGCCGCAAAAAGGCTTGTTCTTGGTCGCGCAGGCGCTTCTTCTCCAAACAGGCACTAATCCGAGCCTTGAGTAAAACGGGATTGAAGGGTTTGGGTAAATAATCTTCCGCACCGAGTTTGATGCACTTGACGACACTATCGATATCGTCTACGGCGGAGATCATGATCGCGGGGATATGACGTAAATTCGGATCGGCTTTGAGTTCTTCGAGAACCTGATACCCATTCATTTGGGGCATCATGATATCGAGTAGCACCAAATCAAACGGTTCGGCGCGAATCAACTCCAGTGCTTTGACTCCATCTTCGGCCACCTGCACGGTGTAGCCCTGCCGTTGGAGCCGACGGCAGAGCAAATCTCGGTTTGCTTCAACATCATCTACCACAAGCACTGAAGCTTGGTCGAGTGTCATGGTACAGCCTCTTTATCTAAATCGATCCCGAATTGAATGGGACAAGGTTGATTCCAAAAGGGGGAAATCGCGATCGCCTCAGTTGCGAAAGAGTTTAAAGTTTACAGTCTAAAGTTTAGAAGATCGAACCTCGAACGGAGGGGTTGAGAACCGTTACATAAGACTTACCCAAAGTCACCCACAAGTGGACATCTTTGGAACCTATTTCCTGCTTCATCCTGGTAGTGTCGGCACTCACCAGTCCACAGGCTAACACCACCTAACTGGCGGCGATCTCCAAATTAATGGAGGCATTGAAATCCCGCTCAATTTCCAGACCACAGTTTTCACACCGGAAAACTCTTTCTGACAAGGGCATTGAGTCTTTTTTGGCGTGACATCTAGAGCAGGTCTTGGTTGAGGGAGTCCATCGGTCAACCACAATTAAGGTGGCTCCATACAACTGGCATTTGTACTCCAACTGCCGTCTGAACTCATAGAAGCCCATATCGGCAATCGCTTTAGCCAACTTGTGGTTGGCCAACATACCAGAGACATTTAAATCCTCAATTCCTATTCGGCTGTGGTTTTTGGCTAAATAGGTCGTGAGCTTATGTAATGTGTCTTTACGGATGTTGGCTATTTTTCGGTGCAAGCGGGCTATCTTGATTTGGGCTTTTTTCCAATTGGCCGAACCATACTCTTTATGACGATTCAGCCATTGCAATCGTGAGAGTTTTTTCTCATATTGGCGATAACTCTTAGCCCCTTCAAATCCCTCACCAGTTGATAGCGTAGCCAGTGCTTTAACCCCAAGGTCAACGCCAACAACAGCATGGGTTTTAGGCTCATTGGTTGGCTCGACTTCAATTTTCCAGCTAATAAACCATCTGTCGGCTTTACGACTAATTGTGAAGGACTTCGGTTGATATCCTGTAGGCAAGCGCTCGAATGTTTTAAGCCAGCCAATCACAGGAACTTTAACTCGAAAATGGTCAACTGAGAGCGAACCATCAACCGTAAAACTGTCAGCACGTCCTTTTTTCTTGAACCTTGGTGGTTTCCTAACTTTCTTGAATGCTTGTTTCCAAGCGTCGGACAACTGCCTGAGAGCGTATTGAGGAGCGCATTTACTAACTTCGTAGTACCAGGGACATTCGGGCTTGACCATGGTCACCAGCCACTTATGCAGGTCAATCGCTGTGGGAAACTTAATTTTATCCTCTGGATTATCCCGGTTGTGGTCTAGTATTTGTTTGGTTAAGTTTAGTCCCCAGTTCCAAGCATGACGGGCGACTCCTGCGTGTTTGGCTAATCCTGTTCGCTCGGAATTGTTTAATTTCAGTTCAGTTTTAAAACCTAAGAGCATACATCCTCCACCGCTTTGGCCATGCTATCAATAAGCTTCTTGTTCTTATGGGAACGAGAAGCATAAAGACATGCAGAGAACAGGGTAATTAGTTCAAGCATGTCTGTTACCAACTCTTGCTCGAAATTCACCTCTGAGGAAGATTTGTTGATAATTACCACTTCAGTTTCAAACTCTTCACAAATAGCGAATACAATTCCATATCATTCTACCGATCTAGACTACCCCATAATTGCTACCAAATACGGTAACAATATCTAGAGGTGTCCAACTATTTAGTTACAGCTTCTTCCCCTACAAAATCGAGGCCGACGGTCGAGAAACGGGAAGACGGGCGCCGTGCGTTAGCGAAGCGACGCCTCCGGCGGATCGCGCGCTGTAGAGCGGACGAACCCATCGATCGCCATCTGGGAAGGGGGGAATTCTCCAGCAAACAAAGGGGTTCATCTCTTGGATTCTAGCGAGTTGAAGGGTTCTTGTATTGTTTTGTTTATCCTCAAGACTAACGGTTAGATCCGGGTGTTGTCGGAGTTTCGACAACGGCACTCAGACGGACGGTAAAGGTAGAACCGCGATCGCATTCGCTTTCCACAGAAATATCGCCGCCCATCATCTTGCAGAATTCATGACAGATTGCCAAACCCAAACCCGTGCCGCCGTATTTGCGCGTGGTCGATGCATCTCCTTGGGAAAATGCTTCAAACAGCTTGGGCAACTGATGGGGGGCGATGCCGATCCCGGTATCGCTGACGCAAAAAACAATCGTATCGGCACGATCGCGCGATCGCGCCGCCCGTAAGGTGCTTTTTTCCCGGCGGACACTCAGGGTAATCTTCCCATTGGTGGTAAATTTCGCCGCATTTCCGAGCAGGTTGACTAAAATCTGCCGAACTTTAGTGGCGTCGGCGTACATCGAGCCGAGATGGGGGTCGTAAACAAGTTCGAGTTGGTTATTATTTTTGGCGATTTGCGGTTGGGTGCTGGCGACGATTTGTTCGACGAGGGACGCGATCTCGAAACTTTCGAGTTCCCACTCCATCTTTCCGGCTTCGATCTTGGAAATATCCAAAATATCATTAATCAAACTGAGCAAGTGCTTCCCGGCGGTTTGAATCCGTTGTAAATCGGCGATCGAGCGATCGTCGCCCAACTCTTCCCAGTCTTCTTGCAACAGTTCGCTATAGCCGACGATCGCATTTAACGGCGTTCGCAGTTCGTGGCTCATATTCGCCAGAAACGTACTTTTCGCTTGGTTGGCAGCTTCTGCAGCCGCTTTCGCTTGCCGTAACTGCTGCTCGGCGTGCTTGCGCTCGGTGGTATCGTTGAGAATCCCCGCACTGCCGACGATCGCCCCTTCGTCGTCGAGACAGACCCGGGCGTTAACTTCCATCCACCGCATTTCTCCCGCTTTGGTCAAGTAACAGACTTCATGGGGTTCGGTAAAATCGGGTATTCCGTCCCCGGGGGCGATCGCGTCGCCGTCGTCCCCCGGAACCCTCACCATCGCCCGCTCGAACATTTGGGCGTACTTGGGGCGATCGCTCGGATATACGTAATCGAGCAAAGAGCAGCCCAAACTCTCGCCCACTGCATATCCGGTCATTTCAGTCCACGCCGGATTGAGGAAGGTCAGCCGTCCGGCGCGATCGGTTTGAAAAATTGCCTCGCGCACCCCCTCGACCACCGAGCGGTATTTCTCCTCGCTCTCGCTCACCGCCCGTTCCCAGCGCTTGCGCTGGGTAATGTCGCGCACGATCGCCAACACTTCATCGTCCCCACTCGCCACGATCCGACTCTCGTAACTGCACGGTTCGCCGTCGAGATTCAATTCATACTCGAAAATCTCGACATCGTGGCACTTTAACGCCCGTTCCAGGGCTTTCATGCACAGATCCGCCACCTCGGCGGGAAACAGTTCGGCGAGTTGGCGTCCGACAAAGTGCACCGGACTCGTTCCCAACTCCACCCCTTTGACAGCTTTTAAATCCAACACGGTTCCGGCGCGATCGAAGCGAAACATCAAATCCGGAATCGCATTGAGCAAAGCGCGATTTTTCGCCTCGCTTTTACGCAACAAGTACATCGTATGCAAGGTCTGGGCTTCCGATCGCTTGCGATCGCTGATATTGCGAACCGACCCTAAAATCTGCCCGTAGCGCCCTTGCTCTTCGTCCCACACCCATTTCGCCGTATCGCGCAACCAGCACGCCTCGCCATTTTTAGCGAATATCCGATACTCCCCGGATGCCGATCGCTTTTCGAGCAATTGCTGCTGAAACTCGTCATAACGCGGTGCGTCCTCCGGATGCACCAACTCCCGCCAGCCCCCTCGGCGGACGATCTCCTCGACGCGATAGCCCGTCATCCGCTCGAACGAGTCGGTCAGCCACCCCAGTACCCGGCCTCCGTCGGCGTCGATCTCGAAGGAATAGACGAAATCGGAAACCATCTCGGAAATCGCCCGATAGCGCGCCTCGCTGCGCCGCAGGGCCTCTAGAGACCGCTTGCGCTCGCTGATATCCCGGATCGCCGCCACTCTCACCGTTTCTCCCTGGAAGGGCAGCGATCGCCCTTGAATTTCTACGGGAAAGGTCGTGCCATCTTTTTTCAAGGCGGTCACTTCGTAGGGCCGCTCTTCTCCCCGGGCGATTTGCTCGCGCACGAAGGCGCGACAGTCGGGATGGAGTAACTCGAAGCCGTCGATCCCGATCAATTCTTCGAGGGGGTAGCCGCTCATGGTGGCGAGGGCTTGGTTGGCGTCGAGAATCGTTCCCCAATTGTGGATGAGAATGCCTTCAAAGGTGGCTTCGGCAAGGCGGCGAAAGCGATATTCCATTTCGCGGCGAACGGCTTCCGATTCGACTTGCTGGCTGATATTGCGGGCGAGGGCGACGACGCCGATGAGTTGGCCGTGGGGGTCGATCAGGGGGGTGTTGTACCACTCGCAGACGGCGATTTTCCCCTGTTTGGTGAGGTTTTGGTAGGTGGTTTGACTGGTCTGTCGCTCTTCGAGCAAATCGTGCCACAGGCGCTCGAAGGCATCGTGAAAGGGGGGCGCGACTAATAAGGGGGCGAAGGGGCGCTCGATCGCCTCGCGATCGCGATAGCCGAAGATCTGCTCGGCGGCTCGATTCCAACTGACGATCCGCCCGTCGAGGTCGAGTCCGATCGCCGCTAGGGGCATTTGTTGCCAGTAAAGGGCGATACTGGCGGCGTTCCACTGGGAATCTCCGTTCGGTGGTTTTCCCGCCACCCGTTGGGCGCGATCGTCCGGGTTGCCGGAACTGGCGGCGATCGCCTCGCCGGGATCGACACTGCGGTAGGGACGGTCAGTTTCTGGGGTCGCTCCGGGACGGGGCGATCGCCCCAAGCGGTGCTGGTAGACTAGCCAGCCGAGCAAGAAGGGGAATAGGTCTAAGAGCCAATAACTCGGTTGCGAATCGTGAAGGGTGGCGATCGCGGCGATGGATAAACCGAGATCTTGGTGGGTGAGATCCCATATCCAACAGCCGACGGTCAAGCCGCAGCCGAAGGTCATCCCGAGGGAGGTATAAATCCAGACGAGACGGGATGGGGAATTCTCGAAATGGAGATCCATAACTGCACAGACCTTCTGGGTTTGCGGGGCAACTCCTGCACGAGTCCGATCGCACGACGTTCGACGCTTCGGGGCGCTCGGGTCGATTCTCCTCTGGGCGAGGGTCGCGATTTCTTGTAGGGGCGGCCCCTACAAGAAATGTGGAGGGTTTCAATCGGCGAGGGTTTGGCTTGCTTTTCAGTTTAACAACTATTTTTTGAAGGCAATAGCGACAAATTTATACAATTACAAAAAAAAGAGGTTCTCTTGCCCTTGCGCTTCAAACCCCGATTTTTTTGCAATTCTATCGCAACTTTTGGGTTCCCGTTTTGGAAAACGAACCGCGAGTTTCCCCGTTGCCAGACCTGGCGAGGGCGATCGCTCGCCGAGAAGACGGGACGGACGATCGCGCGGCTTGTAGAGCCGTGGATGCGGCCACGATCCCTCGGTCGAGAGCGCCCTTACGGGGTGGCTTCTTTGGAAATGAGAGATTTAATTTTTTCCAGCAATCGGGGAAATTCTACGGGTTTGGTGTCGTAGTCGTCGCATCCCGCGTCCAAGCATTTCTCGCGATCGCCGGACATCGCATGAGCGGTCAGGGCGATAATCGGGATGGAATGGGTTTCCGGGGCGGCTTTGATGCGGCGCGTCGCTTCCCAACCGTCGAGGACGGGTAAGCTCATATCCATCAAGATCAGATCCGGAGCTTCCGAGGTCGCCATGTCCACTCCCTGACCTCCGTCAATGGCGATCGCCACATCAAAACCGCGCCGTTTGAGACGACGTAACAACATATCCCGATTCATTTCATTATCTTCAACTAACAGAATCTTAGGCATCTTTCTTGTGCTCCATCTCCTCCCCTTGCCATCACGGCAAATCAACGGGATTCTCAAACTGTTCCCATCACGAATACGAGGGTAACCGGGTTCGACCCGTGGCGATCGCCTCCAGTCGGTTGACGATCCCCCTTGACTACTCTAAAACTGAATGGAAAATCTTACCAAAAACAATGGCTTTAAAGCCTTGCTCCCCTTCGGCTTCGCTCGCAACAGGCTTTGACAAGCTCAGAACAAGCCTTGTAGGGCGACTTTGATAGCATAAAATCCGGATTGGGTTGGCTTTACAAGACGATCGCCAGATTTGACGACGAGATCGCCTCCCTTGTCGGATCTGGTGCAAAATTACGGTTAAAAATGGCGAATCGCCCCGCTCTACTCGTTCGGATTGAGGGGTTACTTTGCTCTCTAAGAATATCGTCAATTCACTGTAACTTAATCTCCTGCACTGCGACGGAGCCTGTTTCTCTGACGGCCAGTTTCTCTCCGGTACTACTCCCGATGCAGACTTCGAGCGGTTGCGTCTGAGTTCCCCTCTCGAACCGCTTCCCCCATCGGCTCTCTAGGTTTTAACAGAAATTTTGCGATAAACTTGCAATTCTATTGCATTATTTTAGACCGAAAACCATCTCAATGTCAGAGGGGATGTCTCTGTAGAAATCATGATTCTGGAAAAGATTTCACGGTTTGCTTCTGGAAGACCCCCTTGGATAATCCTTGCATAAAAACTAAAAAAAATGTATAATTCCCAGGGTTGCTATTCGGTGTCGTGTTGCAATCGATCCAAGCACCGAATGCCTCGCACGGGGCGAAGCGTTGAAATAGAGATTGAAGAGAACTAAAGAATTATGTGTGGTATTGCCGGGATTTGGGGCGATAAAGACCAAACAAGCGTTAAAGCGATGATGGATTCCCTGATTCACCGGGGACCCGACGCGGAGGGGATGTTTGTCTCCACCAGTGTCGAGGGAATCTTGGGTCATCGGCGCCTGAGTATTATGGATCCGGAAGGAGGCAATCAACCGATTTACGGTCGTCAAAAAAGTCGGGCGATCGTCGCCAACGGGGAAATTTACAATTTCAAACAGTTACGCTCGGGTCTGAGCGATCGCTACGACTTCAACACCAGCAGCGATACGGAAGCGATCTTACACCTGTACGAAGAAAGCGGTACGGACGTTTTACAGCAAATTGACGGGATGTACGCTTTTGCGATCGCCGATGGGGATTCCCTGTTTGCGGCGCGCGATCCGATCGGGATCAAACCCCTGTACTACGGCGAAAAAGACGGTTCTTTCCTGTTCGCCTCGGAACTCAAGGCGATCGCCCCCCATTGTCGCAACGTCCGAGAGTTTCCCCCCGGGAGTCTGTTTCATTCCGACTCCGGATTTTCCTCGTTCTACAGCGTTCCCGACCTCGACCCCGAACTCGCTACCGATGCGGACTACTGGATTCCCCGCCTGCGAGAAACCTTAGAAACGGCAGTCGTCAAGCGCTTGATGAGCGACGTTCCCCTCGGCGCCTTTCTGTCCGGCGGACTCGACAGCAGCCTGATCGCCGCGATCGCCCGCCAGCATCAATCCCCCCTGCACACCTTCTCCGTGGGGATCGAAGGCAGCAAAGACCTCGAAGCCGCCCGCTTAGTCTCCCGGCATCTCGACACGATCCATCACGAATACACGATTACCGCGAAGGAAGTTCGCGAAAAACTCCCCGAAATCATCTATTTCCTCGAATCTTACGACCAAGACCTCGTTCGCAGCGCGATTCCCTGTTACTTCACTTCCCGTCTCGCCGCGCAACACGTCAAAGTCATCCTCACGGGAGAAGGGGCCGACGAACTGTTTGCAGGCTACAGCTACTACAAAGATATTCCCGACGAAGCGACCCTCCATCGCGAATTGCGCCGTTCGGTGACCTCGTTACACAATATCAACTTGCAGCGCGTCGATCGCCTGACGATGGCCCATTCCATCGAAGGACGAGTTCCCTTCCTCGATTTGAAAATGATTGAATTGGGACAACGCATTCCGGCGAAATTAAAACTGGTCGGTTCCCCGGTCACCGAAAAATGGATTTTGCGTAAAACCTTTGAAGACTTACTCCCCGAACAAATTGTCTGGCGGGTCAAAGAACAATTTGATGAAGGCAGTGGTACCGTCGATTTGTTGAGCGAAATGCTCGCCTCGGCGATCGATCCCGAAGCAGCACAAGGCTACGCGCGGCAGCATTCCGATGCCAATCTGCGATCGCCCGAAGAATGTTACTACCATCAAATCTTTATGGACGTTTTCGACCGTCCGGAGCCAATTTTAGATAACGTCGCCCGTTGGTCCGAACGTCCGCTCTAGGGTTCAAAGTAAAGACAAAAGCCAGACAAACCCCAGACAAACGTCACACAAAAAACCCCTCGCCACGAGCGAAATGTTCGCTTGGCGCTTAACAGATAGCCCGATAAGTGCTTAGATGGTCTAGGCAGACCGCCCAAGCCGTAGGGTTCCTACGATTTATCTTAGCAGTCAAATCGGGGCGATCGCGCGGAAAATGGCAAATTTTCAACCACAATTCGATCTTTCAACATCAACCGAGGGAGTCGAACGACTGTAAAAAGTCACGGGCAAAGCGGTCAAAATCTAAAACAAAATTCGTCACTTGTTCGCGGGTGGCCACAAACAACACTGAGGGACAGAGTGTATGAAGCAACTTGATGTTCTCAAAAACTACGCCAAAGCTGTTGCAATCGGGGCCTACGATAGCGATTCTCCAGGTCTATTTGGCAAACACGACAACGTAAGAAGATATTGGGAAGACCGCTTTAATCGAACCGTATTAAGTCAATTTCTCGAACCGTTGGTGGAACGCCAACGAGAAGCGAATAGCGGCATTCGAGTCATGGATTTGGGCTGTGGCGCGGGTGAAGGACTCGGAATTCTCACCACCCTGCCGAAACGCCCTCGCAATCTCGATTCCGAACCGGAACGGGTCTTAAGTTACCGGGATATTAGTTGCTACAAAGGTGTAGACATCAGTCCCGCGATGATCGAAAAAGGCAAAGAAGTGCACGCCAAGCATTCTCAAGCCTCATTTCACGTCTGCGATCTCAACGAAGGATTGCCGATGGAACCGGGAGAAGCACCCTACGACGTGTATTTCTCCTCTTACGGTTCTCTTTCCCACCTCAACGACGAATCCTTCGAGCAGTTAATCGGCCAAATTTGCAAAAATGTCGAAGATCGCTCGATTTTCGTCGCCGATCTGTTGGGACGCTATTCTTACGAATGGCCGTGCTACTGGGGGGAACATCAGGATAACGGCTCGATTATGAAAACCTATTCGATGTCGTATATCTACCCGCCCGACGCACGGGGCGAGATCGAAGTCGAACGCTTCCCGATTCGCTTCTGGGGTGGGGAAGAATTCGATCGCTTCGTGACCCAAATTGCGGCGAGTAAAGGGGTCAAAGTCTCGAAACGCCGTCTGTGCGATCGCTCGATCCTGGTCGGACGCCACATGAACACTCGGGAATTCAATGCGGAAGCGCCTCCCCTGCGCGCGGCGGTTAACTCCTTACACCAAATCAACACCCGCACGGATTTATCTCAGTTACTGTTCGAGTACCATCCCCATCCGGATCACCCCCATCTCAATCGCTTTTTCGACAAGCTGCAAGACGCTTGGAATGCGGTAGTTTACGCCTGCATGGACGCCTTGGAACACTGGCGCAACCCGCACAAACTCCAAACCGAACCCCCGGCGGGAGAACCGCCCCTGGTTCAAGATGCGATCCGCACGATTCGCAAGGCGGTCCGTTGCGCGCCGAATATGCGCTTGGACGACCCGCGCGCTAATTTGGTCGAACCGCAATTGGCCTATCTGTTGCGAGAGCTAGAATGGAACTTGCAACAGGGGTTGGGCGCGTCCCACGGTCTGTTAGCGGTGTACGAATTCAAAAAGTAATTTGATGTCACGGGAAAACGAAAACGCCGTCGAGTTTTTCGACGTGTCCTTCCGCGTCAACCGTCGCACGTTGGTGTCGAACTTAAATTTCAAGATCCACCAGGGTGAAACCCTCGTCCTACTCGGACGCAGTGGAAGCGGCAAGACGACGACGATGAAGTTGATCAATCACCTCTACGTCCCGACGACGGGGGAGGTGTTGGTCGAAGGTCAGCCGACGACGCGCTGGGATCCGATCGCCCTGCGCCGCCGCATCGGTTACGCGATTCAAGGATACGGGCTATTTCCCCATTTCACGATCGCCGAAAATGTGGGCTTGGTGCCGTCGTTGCTCAATTGGGAGCGCGATCGCATTCAAGCTCGGGTGGTCGAGTTGCTCGAACTGGTCGGACTCGATCCCCCGGGACAGTTCTTACACCGCTATCCCAGACAATTGTCCGGAGGTCAGCGCCAGCGCGTCGGGGTCGCCCGCGCCCTGGCGGCGGATCCGCCGATCATGTTGATGGACGAGCCGTTCGGCGCCCTCGACCCGATTACTCGTTTGGAGTTGCAACAGGAGTTTTGCCGCCTGCAGCAACAACTCGGGAAAACGGTGGTTTTCGTCACCCACGACATTCAAGAAGCATTTATCTTGGCGTCGCGCATCGGCTTGATGCACGGCGGTAAGATGGTCGCCCTCGGGACTCCGGCAGAGTTTCTCGAATCGGAGGATCCGGAGGCCCGGGCGTTTATCAGTTGTTTGCGATCGCTCGAAGATGTGGAAGCCTCGGCGTTCGCCCGGGAGTCTCAGGGATGAACGACTTTTTTTTAATCCGATACGGATCGGAAATTTTGCTGCGCTCGGGCGAACACCTGTTTTTAGTGTTCGTGGCGATTTTGGTGGCGACGGCGATCGGATTGCCCCTCGGAATTTTGATCACCCGCAAGCCCGGCTTATCTCAAACCGTGTTGACTTTCGCCAATATCGTGCAGACGATCCCGAGTTTGGCGATGTTCGGTTTCTTGATTTCCGTTCCCCTCCTCGGCGGGATCGGCAAAGTTCCGGCGATGGTGGCGTTGATGCTCTATTCCCTGCTGCCGATTATTCGCAACACCTACACCGGGATTACCAATGTAGACCCGGCAGTGCGCGAAGCCGGACGCGGAATGGGAATGACGGACTGGCAGTTATTGGTTCAAGTGGAGATTCCGTTGGCGTTAGGGGTGATTTTGGCCGGAATTCGCGTAGCTACGGTGATTTCTGTCGGGATTGCCACGATCGCGGCGGCGATCGGCGCCGGAGGGTTGGGCGTGTTTATTTTTCGAGGGATCTCGATGGTCAATAACGATTTGATTCTCGCGGGAGCCGTTCCGGCGGCGTTGATGGCGTTGTTGGCGGATTTCGCGATCGGCTGGCTCGAAAATCACATCACTCCCAAAGGAGCGGCGAACGAATGAGTCGAGTGTTTGCGAAGAAAAGCTGGCAGACGATCGCCCTGTTGTTGATTTCGGCGATCGCTACGGTGGCGGTGGCGGCGTGCAATACTTCGATCTCCGGATTCTCCGGCGGCGGAGACCTGGCGATCGGCTCGAAAAATTTTACCGAACAAGTCATTTTAGGCGAACTGCTCGCCCAACATATCGAAAACCAAACCGATTTAAAAGTCCAAAGACGTTTAAATTTAGGTGGAACTTTTATCTGTCATCGGGCGATCGTTGCCGGACAAATTGATGCCTATGTCGAATATACCGGAACGGCCTTGAGTGCAATTTTAAACAAAAAACCGATAAGTAATCCCCAAAAAGTTTATCAAATTGTCGCCGAAGAATATCGACAGCAATTTAATTTAGAAGTGGGTCAATCCCTCGGCTTTCAAAATACTTACGCTATCGTCGTTCGTAACGAAGATGCCCAAAAATATCAGTTAAAAACTATTTCCGATTTAGCTCGCTACGCCCCCGCATGGGAAGCAGGCTTTGGTTACGAATTCATCTCGCGCGAAGATGGTTTTCCCGGCTTGTCGGACACTTACGACCTCAAGTTTTCCAGCAGTCCGGAAATTATGGATTTAGGGTTAATGTACCGCGCCTTGGTCAACAATAAGGTAGACGCGATCGCCGCCAACTCCACTGACGGCTTGATCGAAACCCTCAATTTAGTCGTTCTAGAAGACGATAAAAAATATTTCCCTCCTTACGAAGCTATTCCCGTCATTCGCCAAGAAACCTTAGAAAAATATCCCGAACTCGCCGAAGTCATCGGCCAAATTTCCGGCAATATTTCTGCCGCCGAAATGCGACAGTTGAACTATCAAGTCGATGGCGAATTTCGTAAAGTTAAAAATGTAGTCGCCGAGTTTTTAGCTGAGAAAAACTTTGGCCAATAAGAGATTATTTTATAAACATTAAGAGCGATGTTTGATCTTGTAGGGGTTTGGTTACCAAACCCCTACTTTATATTTATCTTTGTAATCTCTAAAAATCTAAAATCTAAAATCTAAAGTCATTTCAATTTAGATTGAGACAGGTTCTGGCATTTACAGCGCCTTTAAGAGTCAGTTTACCCACACCCTGTAGAGGTGATTCGCGAATCACCTCTACACAGATATTGTGTCTCATTCTTATTTGAAACCACCATAAAATCTAAAATCTAAAATCTAAAATCTCAAATTCCTACTTCCGTTCTTTTTCAATCTCCGATCGCCTCAAGCGCAACTGAATTTCTTCGAGTAACTTGCGATTCACCGCCATTAAATCCGCCACTAAGCCCAACATCCATAACTGAAAGCCCATCAACATTAAAATTGCCGCCAGAATTAAACTCGGAATTCGCGTGCGTTCCGTTCCCATCAAAAAATAAACAATCCAGCGAACGCCAAGAATAAATCCCAACCCAAACGGAAAACTCCCCAAAATGAGGAAAAACCGTAAAGGTTTGTACGTCATAAAAATCCGAAAAATTGTAAAAATTGATCGCCGAATATAGGCGGGAATACTTTTGACTAAACGCGACGGTCGTAAAAAACCATTCGTGCGGATGGGAACCGAAGTAATCGCCATTCCCTTTTGTCCCGCTTGAATAATCGTTTCCAGAGTATAAGTATATTCATTAAAAACATTAATACGCATCGCCGCTTCCCGACTGAAGGCGCGAAAACCACTCGGAGCGTCGGGAATCTTCGTATTGCTCGCCAAACGAACGACCCAACTCCCGAGGCGTTGGAGGGCTTTTTTAGTGGGCGAAAAATGCTCGATATCGGCGATCGGTCGTTCGCCAATCGTGATTTCTGCGTCTCCCAATAAAATGGGTTCGATCAGTTTGGGAATATCTTCCGCACAGTATTGATTGTCCGCATCGGTGTTCACAATAATATCCGCGCCCGCTTTTAAAGAGGCTTCCAAACCTGCCATAAAAGCTTTCGCTAACCCTTGGTTACTTCCGAGGCGGACGACGCGATCGACCCCACAAGCTTTGGCAACTTCTACGGTGCGATCGCGACTCCCATCGTCTACGATCAACCATTCAATTTCATCGATTCCGGGCAACTGGCGAGGCAATTCGCTCAAGGTGACGCCGAGGGTTCGTTCCTCGTTATAGCAAGGAATTTGGATAATCAGTTTAGTCATCCGCGCGCTTACTGATGGATTGAGAAAATTAAGGGCAAAGTTTCAATTGTACGGGAAATTGCGACTGGGGAACGGGCGATCGCCTAGACGGGCCTGCCCAATCGAGAAAGTGGCGATCGCCGTTCTCCGATCTAGTCTTTGTTGACAATAACCTTTCTAAAAAAACAATGAGTTCCTTGGAATTTTAGGAAAAAGTATTAACTAAATAGAGCTATTTTATCCAATGGTTTACCATTTTTTATCTAAAGCGCTACATTGACGACTAGGGGGAGTTATTGCTAGGATTCAATTGAGGAAGATTTTCCTAAAAATCGTCATACCCTACACGTCAATCGAGTTATTGCCATGCCCATCTACAGTTATTTGTGTCCGAGTAATAACCAAAAGTTGGACGTCATGCACGGGATGAACGAGAGAGCGCAAACCTGGGGCGAACTCTGCCGTTTTGCCAAATGCGATCCGGGGGATACGCCGGAAGATACTCCCGTCAAGCGTTTGATTACCGCACCACATACGATCGTCCCGACGGGGAATAGCGATCTGAAGAGTCACGGGTTTAGCAAGTTAGTCAAACGCGACGATGGCGTTTATGAAAACGTCACGGCGACGGATAATGAAAGTCGCATTGTCCGACCGGGCGATCGCTCCACTTACCCGGATATGAAAAAGAAATTTGGCGATTAATTTTGCCATTAATTCTGTCTTTTATTTCGCCATCGATCGCGCGATCGGGATGTTTATGGGTTGACCCGCTCTCAAAACCCGATCGCCCCTCGAAAAAGCGATCGATCGCGATCGGACTAGCGGTGAGGGGGGTTGAGTTTGAGCATTTCCCAAGTCGTATAAGTACCGATCGGACTCCACAGTAAATAAGGAACTAATAACAACGCCGCCGACTGGGAAACCGACCAGACACTGACGGCGAGTAAAGCACTCAGTACGGTTCCCGTAGCGCCGACGATCGTTCCGACGAGCAAACTTCGCAGTTTGGTCAACAGAATCGTGTAGGAAATAGTCACGATTTCTAAAGCTAAATAAAACCCCATCAATACCCAAGTTTTAACAGTTCCCGGGTCGCTTTCCCAAGTCACCACCGCCGACCACGCGCCACAGATAAAAATGACCGTCCAAATGAGGGGAATGGCGGCTTCAAAGGTCAGCCATTGGGGACGATGCAGGCGATTAAACCAGCGTAAATCTTCTGAAGAATTGAGGGAACTTCCGCCGATCGCCACCAGTAAAGTGACGACAGCAACAACCATCCAAGATTTTAACATCAGTTTTTCGGCGCGATCGCGCTTTCAAGGCAAATTGAGCGATTAATGGTGTTCGATTTCGAGATATTTTGCTGGTTTGTTTATAACATTTTTAGGCGATCGCCCGCTCTACCTCCAGTTAGATTATTTGTATTTTTAGCGATCCTATTTAGGTTACCCTAACGTATATAACCAACCATCGCGACCGCAGAGATAAACGCGATCGTTCCAAACAATTGGGGTAGCTTCAAAAGAAACACCGGGTTTAAATGCCGCAATTTGTTCGACTTTCAAACGATAAAATTCGCCTCGGGAATTGACCGCCGCTTGGCGATCGCCCGGATTGCTTTTTTCCCAAGTAAACTCAAATAAATAAACCCCATTATATCCGGCGGCGATCGCCCGATTTCCCTCGGTAAAAATTGGCGTAGAAATCGACGCGCCGATTTTTTGCTTGTACAAAATTAACGGCGTATCGTATTCACCTTTCCCGGAAAAGCTTTTAACTTTTTCCCCGGTTACGGTATGTTGCGATCCGAGATAAAAATAGCCGTCGAGTGCATTCGTTGCGAAAAGCGGCGGAAACTCTTCCCCGGAACGATAGCGATCGTTTAACGCCACCGAACCGATTACCCCGCCTTTCCAACTTTTTAAATTGGCATTTCCTGTAGGTAAAAACCATTCGATCGCCGCTTGCGGGTCTTGAGTCGGATCGAGTTTTAAGATGCCTCCCGAACCGGAAATATATTGTTTTTCTACCGAACAAAAAAGTTTTCCGTCGTCAGAAATCGCCACGGTTCCATCGAGATCGGATCCGGTAAAGAAATCCCAAACAATTTGGCGATCGGTCAAACTAATGCCATAAATATGACCGGAACCGGAGGCGATATAAAGGCGATCGCCGAGTCTGGCGGGAGAAGATTCCGTCACGAGATTCCCCCCTTGACGGCTCCGATCTCCTTCTTCGTAAAGTTGAACTTCGCTCACAATTTCCGGCTGCAAAAAGCCCGATTTTTCTGAAATCGCTTTGGTCGAACTGTTGAGAAAATAACCGATACTATTTTCCCCCGCATTAAATAATAAACCGTTGCCCAAATCTAAAGGGCTGCTATCATTATCCCGGCTATAACTGGCCGTTTTTTTAATATTTAATTTCCAAATTTCTCGACCCGTTCTAAAGGAAATGGCGCGCAAACTCGGAATCGGTTTTGAGGTAGAAACAGAATTTTTATTCCCCAAGCGACTCCCTTGTAAAATCACGATGCGATTGTCCTCTGTGGCGGTCGGATCGATATAAATTGTCGCCGTTCCTTTGAGAACGTCATCAAATTGGTATTTCCAGACGAGTTCGTTGGTGTCGAGATCGATTTTGCGTAAATGGTGGTCGTAAGATCCGATGGTTAAATAGAGTTTTTCACGATCGCGGGTTAAGGTAGGTTGTCCCGTCCACCCCGCACCACTCCAGGTTTTCCAGGTCGAGCCTACTTTTGTTTTCCCCGTTCCTAATGGAAATTTATCCAAAACTTTGAGGTGTTTGGGAATCCCTCGTCCGTAAAAATTGCGGCGATCGTTTCCGAGAAAAGTAGGGATGAGTAAATCGATTTCTAAACCGGGTTCGGGAACTAATTCGTTAACTTTGGAAGTTACGGCTTTCGAGAACAGCGTTTGAGGGGCGATCGTATCGGAATGGCTGCGCTGACAGGCGGCGATCGTCGGTGGAATGGCGCTGGCGAGCAAAAATTGCAACGCCAGTTTATTAAAATTTCGTCGCGCTAAAGTCATCAGTCGAGTTGATGGAAGTAGATACACGCATTTCTGAACTGCCAGAGGTTAAAACTGACAAGACATCGCGCGATCGCCCTCCGGTTTTCTCCAATTTGAAGATCGGGGAAGCGCGATCGCGCGATGTCTCAAATTATATCCGGCAATTACAAGATCGTGACGAGAAGAAGGGCGATTTTTATTTAATGGGATGGAGATCGGGAGTTACGATCGCCTTTGATGTCTGAGTACGGTTTAATTTTAGCGCGATCGCGCGTCACGAATTTGGAAAAATCCCGCGTATCGAGCAATCTCGAATCTGCCGACTTCGACGCCCCCCGACGCCCGACTAACAGACAAATTTGGCACATCTTTAACGATCCTCCTAATTTTTACGACACAGATAGTAATTATTCATGATGTCGTGGTCGAGCTGCTTGAGTTCGGCACCTATAAATCCGGCGTCGCGCAACATTTTAAAGGCCAATTCTTCGCCCCACATCGTCCCTAAACCCATGCCGCCCATTGCCAGAGAAACGGACATGCAATGTAGACAAGAAACCGTATACAAGAAAGGCGCGACGGGCAAATCAATATTGTTGGCAACATTAGAAGAAGCGCGAATGTCTTGCATCAAATATGTGCCGTCTTTACGCAATGCTCGGTGAATGGCTTGTAAAACTAAATCGGGATGGGCTTGGTCGTGAATGGCATCGAAGGTAAAAATGAGGTCGTAGCGATCGCATTCGTTGAATTTGGCTGCATCTTCAACTCGAAATTCGATGTTAGTCAGCCCCCGAGCCGTACTTTCCGATCGCGCATCGGCGATCGCTTCTTTGGAAAAGTCAATTCCGGTAAAATTGCTGTTAGGAAATAAGCTCGCCATTTCCATCAATGCCCGACCGCGACCGCAACCGAGATCTAAGACGTCGATCCCGCGATTTAAGCGATCGATACCGTCGGGAATGAGCGGTAAAATCCCATCTTTTAAGGCACTGACGACAGTTTGCGCGCTATCTTCTGCCATCACTTGATGGAAGCGATCGTAAGCGGAGTAAGGAAGGCCACCTCCTTTTTCAAAACAGTCGAGAATTTCATCTTCTACACTGGCAAGTAAGGGGATTAATTGCAAGCTGACTGCAATATTATTCGGCGTCGCCTCCCGCGTTAAAAAAGCTGCATGTTCTGGCGGTAAAAAATATGTTTGAGTTAGGGCATTATGCTCGATAAATCCTCCGGTGACCATAGCTCCCAACCACTCGCGCACGTATCGCTCGTTGAGTCCGGCAGCATCGGCAATTTCCTGACTGGTCGCCGCTTGCATTTGCCCCATCGCGTCAAACAAACCCGTCCGATGACCGATAGAGGTCATCAATGCCAAAGCGCCACTGTTGAGAATACCGAGCAAGTTCTGTGCAAATGCCTCGGCTTTGCTTTCGTTAAAGGCTTCAACGACCTGCACCATTGCGATTTCTCCCTAAAAACCAACTAGTTGGTATACTAGCCCGGGAGATCGGTAACGTCAATAGCATTAAATCGATGTAATTATTGCTATATAATAGTTTTAGGCTTTTTTGTAAATAAATTTTTTCGCTTAATATTTCTAAATACAAGTCGATCTGTTACACTAGATTGAGTATTACAGACTGAATAGTTTGTTAGAGGCGATCGCCTCGTCCATCCCAATTATGGAGATCTGAATGCCTAGAACCGGTGAAGAAACGCGCCAACGAATTCTCGATGCTGCCGAATCGCTCATTTTAGGTCACAGCCTTGCTGGAACCTCAATCGATATGGTTTTGGAGAAAGCAGGTATTACTAAAGGAGCCTTTTTTTATCATTTTAAAAGCAAATCCGACTTAGCCAAAACCTTGATGGAACGTTACGCCCGTCAAGAATTAGTGATTTTAAATGAGTCATTAGAACGCTCGGAGCGTCTCAGCCGCGATCCGTTACAACAATTATTGATTTTTATTGGGTTACTTCAAGAAATGAGCGATCGCTTTTTAGAGTCGGGGGCGGGTTGTTTGATTGCCTCTTATTTTTATCAAGCTGAAAAAATCGATCCGGAAATTAGGGAGATTGCCGCAGAGACGATTCGCGAATGGCATCAAAAATTAACTCGTAAGTTTGAAGAGGCGATCGCCCTCTATCCGCCGCATTTTCCGGTAGAACCGGAGTATTTAGCCGATGGCTTAGTCGGAACAGTGGAAGGAGCATTTATTTTAGTTCGGGTCTTGCAAGAACCGCAACAACTCGAAGCCCAAATTGCTAACTATCGCAATTATATCGAATTATTATTTACTCCGAAATAAAGTAGGGGCAAAAATTTTTTACCCCTAGGGTCATTGAATTATGGGGTAAAGAATCGATAAATACGGCAAGATCTTTCACTGAATTGAGAATAGGTATAGAGCGATATAAAAAAACTCCAGCTAACCACTGGAGTTTACCTTCTAGAAAGGAAGAGGTAAAAATTCTATAGGGTTGTCAGATATCCGGTTTAGAAATAACGAACAATTAAGGGAAGTAAAACTTCCAAAACTTCGCCCGTGACAGTATCTTGAACCTTGGCTCTTCTAAACGCAGTTCGTCCCATGTATGAAAAAACACTCGGCGAACTCATATCCCCGATGAGTTCGACCAGTTCATAGCGACCGTCATCGCTACTTTGAGGACGAATAATATCCCCGACGCTTCCCAAGCCACCTGCTTTATTTAAAATGACAGGCATGGAACGAATAATCGGGTATTTTTGACCTTGTAAGAGCAACCAAGTTGCCGTCAAAGCGGGTTTGGGGATTTGCGCGTTGGCAGCGTGAGGAAAGATGAACCCTGAAGACAATGCAAAACCTGCACTGAGTGCGAAAACTTTCGCCGTGAGAGAAAGATTCATAGATTTGATGTCTCCAGAATAGGATATTTTTTCGTCGATTCTGATTAAAAATCGCCGAATTTCTCTGACATTGACTCTCGTGAGCGGGTAGATGTTCCCAGGGAAGAAAAAATGCCTCGGGATCGACTGAGGTAACTGACTTCTGACTGCCGATTTTGTGCTTTTTTCTGTTGTTTGTTGCCTTTCCAATGTCTAAAATGAGATCGGGAATGAAATTGGGATACCTGGGTTACGGACTTCTACCTCTGCTTAAAACTTAAGTGATTTTTTTCATCACTAAAATCCGCTCGAATTTTGTTGTTTTTGTTTGGCGGCGCGATCGCCGATTGTCGGGAATCAGATCGTCATAAATTGTTTCTATACGGAAGCGATCGTTGGTGACTTTTAGGGCTTCTTCGGCTAACAGTTCTGCCGTTCGCCGCGTTTTTCCATTTTGACGCACGTCTCCTAACACTAAAATGCAATAACTGCCGGGTTTGAGAACGCGATACATTTCTGACAAGCAGACCGACATTTGTGGTAAATATATTTTAATTTTCGCCGTTAAAGAGCGATCTAATTGTGGCCAGTCCTCACAACCGAGAAACCACAAACGCAGGCGGTTATCGCGGGCGTAGTCCAGGGCGCCAAAGTACGGCGGGCTGGAAATAATGGTATCGACGGACTCGTTATCGATCGCCAAACTCATCGCATTCTCCTGCCAAATCTGATAATGGCGATCGCCCCAATTGTCTGGGAGTAAAGAACGGCGATAAGCCCGCTTAATTTTAGCGAGCAACCGCGATCGCAAATCCCGATAAACGTACATTTCCGGGAAGCGATCGCGCGGATATTTCGATTTTCGTAAATACGGGACGAGGTGGCTCGCTGGATAAGACAGAAAACCGGGGCGAACGTGATGTAAAATTCCCAACAAACAGCCTCTGATAAAATACTCTTCTCGTTCTTTTAACCAGCGAAAAGCAACGATAATTTCTCGTAAAGTATCTGGGTGGAAAAACTCTTTTACCCATGGAGGAATTGGGGTTAAATCGATGTTAGGAGCTTCTCGTTCGACGGTTTCGAGTAAAATTTCGGCGCGGGCGATCGCCTCGCTTTTGGTTGATGGCGCCTCCAACTTTGCCCGGGAAATTGCGTAAGCGTAGGGGCTGAGATCGTTGGCCCATACCTGGCGTCCGGCGATCGCCGCTTCTAAGGGAACCACTCCCGAACCGCAAAAAGGATCGAGTACCGTATCTCCTGTTTGAGAATACAGTTGTAACAAAACTTGCACCATTCCAGTTTTTAGCTTTCCCACATAAGGAGAAAGTTGCTGCAAGGTACTCTCTTTGTTATTAAAAGAACCATGCCACAAATTCGCATCGAGTTTCATTTTAAAAGCTTTTTAAAGTATAAATTGAGATCGCCCTAAATTTATATATTTTCGTTCATACATCCGCAAAAGAAAGGACAGATCTAACCACGACCTGCCCTTTATTGAATTTTTAATTGTCTTTTCAGTTCGATGCAGTCAACTAAAAAATACCGAGGACAATTACAAAGGTAAACAGACACAAAACAATAATCGAGAAAATCAGCAAGTCGGCTACACTTTCATCGGTATAAATTGGAAACTTCTTACCAGAGTCATCCATGAGAGACTCTCCTTAACGCTCTTGACGCTTGATTTAGGGATTTTCCTTAATTATAGTCACAGTAATTGGAAATTTTTGACAGGTAACATAATAGTTTATGAATGTTTATCAAACTTTAAAAGGTTTTCTTTATTTGCCGAAACAATAAGCAAACTTGCCTGTATCCCAATTCCCCTGGCGCCCCTGCGATCGTAGCGATCGCCTCAACGATTGTCGGTTGAAGTCTCTATTCCTAACTTTTTTTCTAAACGGCGACTAGCCCAAGACATCCCATAGCAAAATAGCCAATAAATTAAGGCAACAAAAATATAAACTTCCGCGTAGCGTCCGATAAATTCGGGTTGGGCGACAATCGATCGCGCCATCCCCGTTAACTCGACCAAACCGACAATCGACAGTAACGACGTATCCTTAAATAAGCCGATAAACTGACCGACAATCGCAGGAATCACCGCCCGTAACGCTTGCGGTAAGATGATTAAGACGACAATTAACGGGGAAGACAAGCCCAATGCTTTCGCCGCTTCCACTTGACCGCGAGGGACCGATTGCAAGCCTCCACGCACATTTTCCGCCATATATGCCGCACTAAATATAGTCAATCCGGCGATCGCCCGGACGACGCGATCGAGGTCTACATTCGCAGGCAAAAACAAGGGTAACATCACTTGTGCCATAAATAAAATCCCAATCAAGGGAAAACCCCGAATAATTTCGATGTAGACAACCGATCCCCAACGCACGATCGGCAAGCTACTTTGTCGCCCGAGGGCTAGCAAGACCCCCATCGGAAACGACAGGACAATACTGACCGTCGCCGTCAGCAACGTTAACAGCAAACCATTCCATAAGTCCGTCCGAACTGGTTGCAGTCCCCAACCGCCGCCAATCAGCCATAAAATCACCGGAAATAACAAAATCCAGGCGAACGGTATCCATTTCGATCGCCGAGGGCGCCATTTCGCGATCCACAGAGATAGTCCCCCGGTGGCGCCGACCAATCCGAGGATGACGCCCATGCGCCAATAAAGGGTTTGGGGATAACGACCGACGAAAAATAAAGAAAAATTGCTGCGGACAACTTGCCAATCGGCGAGGGCGATCGCCCAGTGTATAAATCCACGCCCGACTTGATAGAGAAACCAGCAACAAATCAGGGTGATAATACTATTGTACCAGCTATTAAATAAGTTTTGCCGCATCCAAGTCCACGGCGAGACTTTGGTGGTTTCAGGTTTTAACGATTCGGACATTTTGGGATTTTAGATTCTAGATTCTATAGCCATCCTAAATGATTGGTCACCCAAAGAGGGAGCAAGATGCTACCACTCCCAAGGTTTTTAGATGTAAAATTCAGATGTAAAAATTGTCAATTTTGTAACTAGAGAAACAATGAGGAAAGCAGAATACCCTCACTCCAAAAATCTTATTCTATCGGGCTGTTTGCAAGATCCCTGAGTCGGACAGTTGAAATATCTAACACCTTACTATCTTTCCTTAATTTGCACCTTTCGATTGTACCAATTGAGGAGTAAAGAAATTGATAAACTAATACTTAAATAAGTCAGCATTAATAAAATCATAATTTCCACCGATCGCCCCGTATTATTAAACGTGGTTGAAGCGACAAAATACAAATCTGGATAGCCGATCGCGATCGCCAAACTGGAGTTTTTCGTTAAATTCAGATACTGACTCGTTAACGGCGGAACGATCGCGCGTAAGGCTTGGGGAAAAACGACTAAACCCATCACCAAACTTGGCTTTAATCCGAGCGATCGCGCGGCTTCCCATTGTCCTTTTGGAACGGATAAAATCCCGCCGCGTACAATTTCCGCGATAAATGCCCCGGTGTACAAACTCAACCCTAATAATAATGCCGATAACTCTGGAGAAAGTTGGAGTCCGCCGAGAATTTGTCCGTTCTCTTGTAATTGAGGAAAACTCCAGGGTAAGGGTAAAGCTAAAAATTGCTGGCTGACGTAAATTCCTAACGGTAACTTAACTGCATTTTCCGCCGCAGGTAAACTTAAGAAAACGGCAAAATACCAAAAGAAAAGTTGTAATAATAACGGCGTGTTGCGAAGAACTTCGACATAAATAAGAGAGATTTTTCGCAATAACCAATTATCCCAAAGTCGTGCAATTCCCGCCGCTACGCCGACCACAGTAGCGATCGCGATTCCGGAGATCGTGACCCGCAACGAATTAATTAAGCCAACTAAAAGGGCGCGAGTATAGGAATCCGATCGCCGATATGCAATCGGGGTTTCGCCAATATCGAAAGAGGCTTGCAATTTGAGAAAATCAAAGCCCAGTTCGATATTTTGCTGGTATAAATTAAACTGCAAATTTCGCCAAAGCCAGTGAGCGAAAATTGCGATAAAACAAGCGACGATCGCCTGTAAGGTAAAATACCAAAAACGGCGATCGCGCAGTGGTTTTTGCAAGTTTTGCATCATCCTAATTACGAACTGAAACGATCGCGATCGTGGGGTTCGTCTAAATTAAAGATCGGCCCGATAGGAACGATGCGAGTGGGGTTTACTTTGGGATGACTTTGATAGTAATGGCGCTTGATATGCTCGAAATTGCAGGTTTCTTTTACGCCCGGATATTGATATAACTCTTTGAGATAATTCCAGAGATTGGGATAATCTTGAATCCGGCGTAAATTACATTTGAAATGAAAGTAATAAACCGGGTCGAAGCGCAATAAAGTTGTGAACATGCACCAGTCTGCCTCCGTGAGGCGATCGCCGCATAAATAGCGTTGTTTTCCTAAGATTTCTTCCCAATTATCCAGGGCTTTAAATAAATCGGTGACCCCTTCTTCATAGGCGATTTGAGTTGTTGCAAATCCCGCGCGATAAACACCGTTATTAATCGGCTGGTAAATCGCATCGATCGCGCGATCGACTTCCGCTTTCAAGTCCGGCGGACAAAAATTAACCGAATTTTGGGCAATGGCTTCAAATTCAGTATCTAACATCCGAATAATTTCGCGGGATTCGTTATTGACGATCGCCCCAGTTTTCTTATCCCACAACACCGGAACTGTAACCCGCCCGCTATAATCCGGTTGGGCTTTAAGATACAGTTGCCACAAATAATGACAGCCGTTGACGCGATCGGGAATCATCCCCGGTTCGTCGCTAAATTCCCAACTATTTTTGTCGATAACGGCAGACACGACCGACAGAGAGATCGCATTATCCAGTCCTTTTAATTGGCGCATAATTGCCGTTCGATGCGCCCACGGACAAGCCCAAGAAATATAGAGATGATAGCGTCCGCTTTCAGCTTTAAAGCCACTGGAACCGTCGGAAGTAATCCAATGGCGAAAGGTGGTAGAAGGACGAAGAAATCGACCTTGGTTATCTTCTTGTTCCCGTTCGGAAACCCATTTACCGTCAATCAGTAAGCCTAAACCCATGGTGATTTTAGATTTTAGATTTTAGATCTTAGATCTTAGATTTCAGATCTTAGATTGAAACAATGAGGGAATCGAGACTCGGGACTGAGTGAAAGCTCAAAACCCTCCCCAGTTTTACCCTTTTCCTCAACGAAAGGGCGGGGCGTACATTAATCCCCCGTCAGTCCATAATTTATTTAAACCGCGATCGAGGCTTAAGGGGGTCTGGGGGCCGAGGTTGCGATCGTACATTTCGCCGTAATTGCCGACATGTTTAATCACTCGGGCGGCAAAATCGGGACTTAAGCCTAATTCTTGGCCTAAATTGCCTTCGGTTCCTAAGAAACGTTTGACTTCGGGATTGGGATTGTTGGCTTGTTCCTCAATATTTTTAGAGGTAATCCCGAGTTCTTCGGCGTAGATGGTGGCGTAAACCACCCAACGCAGAACCTGCGTCCACCGGGGGTCTCCGTCGCTGACGGCGGGGGCGAGGGGTTCTTTAGAAATGAGGTTTTCGAGAATTTGGTGGTCTTCGGGGTTGGGAAAGCGCGATCGCCGCGAGAGGAGTTGGGATCGATCGGAGGTGACCGCCTGACAGCGACCTTCGGCGTAGGTGGCGTAGGCGACGTTGACATCTTCAAAGACCACGGGTTGATAGGCGAGACCCTGTTCCCCCATCACGTCGGCTAAGTTCTGTTCGTTGGTGGTTCCAGTTTGGGTACAAATGGCTTTATTTTCGAGGTCTTTGAGGGATTCGATACCGCTATCTTTGCGAACCATGATCCCCTGACCGTCATAAAAGACGACCGGGCCGAATTCCATCGCGACGGCGCCCGTATCGCGGCTGAGGGTAAAGGTGGTGTTGCGACTGAGAAGGTCTACTTCGCCGCTTGTAACGGCGGTAAAGCGTTCTTTAGCGTTGAGATTGCGAAATTCGACGGCGGTGGGGTCGTCAAACACGGCGGCGGCGATCGCCCGACAAATCTCGACATCGAGTCCGGCGTATTCGCCTTGAGTGTTCACGAAGCTAAACCCGGGCAATTCGCCACTGACCCCACAAACGATCCGACCCTTGGTTTTAATGCGTTCTAAGGTAGGCGAGGTGTTGCTGGCGGATCCGGAGGATGTCGAACTCGGTGGCACACTCGGGCCACACCCCCCCACGACCAGCGCCAAACATAAACTCACCAGTGGTAATAATCCCCATTTAGCCATAACTTCGCCCGTGGCAATAACCCCCATGTCAATATTGTCCTTGTTTACACGCCAGGGTAGTAGTGATTTCGTCAAACCAACCGCGCCACGAAAGTTGTTGGTCGCTCGTGGCTCAGGTCTTATCTTACAGCGTGACGAAACGCGACCGAAGGCGATGGCGCGTTTGACGGCCAGGATCGCTGTCGGATCTGGCGCCGGGGAAATTGGCTGACGAGTCTGAGCGATCGCGCGAGGGATGAAAGGGGGAGAGCGATCGCGATTCGGAATCGGCGCAGGATTTCAGCCCATGCTTTCGGTTCCGATCCGTTCTTGGGCGATGTCACGAATTAATGACAGTTTCGTTCTCAGGTAATTGTCGATCATGTTGGTTTCGTCTTGATTCAGGGATTGCTCTTGCTTGAACTGCTTGATCAACCATTGAATCAAACTCGTGTCGTCGAGGCTCAACAGAATATTTACCTGAGAATTTTCAATCGACGACCACAGTTGACGGAGCATTAACGGGTTCATCAAAACCTCCTTTGCGGTTACCCTCTTGGATCTCCATCCGGAAGAAGGGAGGAGCAAAATAGTGATTTTGGATACCTTGCGGCCAGGAACCACCAAACCTGGAGGATTCCCCTACGGTACGCGCATCGAGATGCCTGGGTATCGGTCGGGGAAGTGGATGTTTCCCTAACAGAGGGCTCGAATTGGGGACAGATTCAGCCCTTCGTTTTCGGTTCTCGTTCGAGGGGTCTTTCGACCCGAACGGGGTAGAGTCAAGCCCTCACCCGCGATCGCCGTTTCCAAGACTCAACAGTGGGTTAATTGACCCTAATCGGGGGCTTGGAGCAGCCATCTCCAGTCTACTTTGACGCCAACCTCGGAGACTGCAAGAACCCGAGGTCTAGTACCTTTAATTTTTCCTTTATATTTACACCATAGCTTATCTGGTAATAGCAGATTCAACAACACATAAGATGCAACAATAATTACAAAAACCTTACATTGGCGTTATCATAACTTTACCTTATAAATCATCAACAAGAGCATAAACCTTTATGAAGAAAAAGCGAATAGATTACATTCCACCGGGCTTTATCTTTCTTAAAGTTAAGGCGGGGGAGTGGCGAGCTTTAGGAGTCGGCGGATAGAGCGATCGCCGATTCCAAACCCTTGTCAGACAAGGGGAGGCGCCGATCCTGCCAGAAAGAGACGCTGCGATCTATCGCCGATAAAAAGGGGTGAAAAAAAAGGCAAAATCGCCAAATAGAAGGAAGTTGCGGATCTACCGATCGCCTGAGTTCTACAATAAGCGATCGCGGGATAGACGGGCGATCGCTTTGCAGAAATTGACAAAGATCGGCGGTTTCGATCGTAAAAATTCACAAGAAGATCGGGTCGGCAGATCGAAGCTTTCTTCTCGCCGACCCGAAGTAGCAAAACAGGCAAAAATGACCAAAATGTAATCTATTCTACCGTTACAGACTTGGCCAAATTGCGCGGCTGATCCACGTCCAAACCGCGACGGGCCGCAATGTGGTAAGCCAAAAGTTGTAACGGAATCACGGATAAAATCGGCGAAATTAATTCATCCACCACCGGAACGGGTAAGAGGGTATCGAACACGTCCGTCGCGTGCTTGCCATTTAAAGACGTAACGCCGACGATGCGAGCATCGCGGGCTTTTGCTTCTTGGGCGTTAGAAATCACCTTTTCGTAGACCGTCCCGGGCATGGCGATCGCCACCACCGGAACCTTAGAATCGAGTAAGGCGATCGGGCCGTGCTTCATTTCCCCCGCCGGATAGCCTTCCGCGTGAATGTAACTAATTTCCTTGAGCTTGAGGGCGCCTTCGAGGGCGATCGGGAAATTAATCCCCCGTCCGATAAAAATAAAATCCTGAGTTTCCACAAACTCGTGGGCCAACTCTTCGATCGCCCCATCTTGAGAACTGAGCAACATCTCAATTTGAGCCGGAAGTTGCCGCAATCCCGCAATAATCTCCTCGATGCGCGCTTCCGTTAACGTTTTGCGTTGGTACCCCAGATCCAGCGCCAAAGCGTAAAACGCCATCAACTGCGCCAAAAAAGTTTTCGTCGCCGCCACCCCGATCTCGATCCCGGCATGGGTATCGATCAAATGCGGCACCAAATGGCCCAAAGACGATTCCGGACGGTTGGTAATCCCCACCAAGCGGGCGTGATAGGCGGGGTCGAGACCGTTGCGGCGCTGTTGTTCCGTCGCCAACGCCGCCAGGGTATCCGCCGTTTCTCCCGACTGAGAGATCCCGACCATCATCACGTTCGGTCGCAACGGCGACGGAGCGTAACGGAACTCCGAGGCATACTGCACGTTGGTGGGAATTCCCGCCAGTTGTTCGAGCAGGTATTTGCCCACTAATCCGGCGTGCCAACTCGTCCCGCAAGCGAGAATTTCGATCTGTTCGAGATCCGCATATAATGCCGGGGGAATGTCGAGGGTGACCGGGGGTTGTTCGTTGTCTCCCGCCTGCCAGTCCTTGTTAAAATAAGCGTCCAAACAGGTGCGAATGACGCCGGGTTGCTCGTAGATTTCTTTGAGCATGAAATGGCGGAAGCCCTGCTTTTCAACCAGTAAGGGATTGAGGTTGAGCAAGCGGGGAGATTTGCGGAGGCGATCGCCTGCAAAGTTGTAGATTTCGACGCCTAACGGGGTCAGACGGGCGATTTCTCCATTTTCAAGCGCCAACACCGCCCGGGTGTGGGAGACGATCGCCGGAGTGTCCGAGGCGCAGAAAAATTCCCCCTGACCGAAACCGATGACTAAAGGCGCTTGCTGCCGGGCTACAATCAGTTCGTCGGGGTAGTCCGCACTGATGACGGCGATCGCAAAAGCTCCCTCTAAGCGATTCACCGCTTGGCGTACCGCCTCCAATAACGGCGAAGTCGCTTGCAGCGCCGCATTGGTACGATCGCTGCCGTCCAACTGGGTCAAGATTTCCGCGATCGTGTGCGGGATCGTTTCCGTATCCGTATCCGAACGAAACTGGTGTCCCCGTTCTTGCAGTTCGGCCCGCAATTCCCGATAATTTTCGATAATCCCGTTTTGAACCACCGCCACGCGCTGGTGATTGTCCATGTGGGGGTGGGCGTTGTGTTCTTCCGGTTTGCCGTGGGTCGCCCACCGCGTGTGACCGATGCCGAGTTGAGCCGGATTGTCCAACCCTTCGAGCTTGTCTCGCAGGTGATGGAGCTTGCCTTTAGCGCGAACGCACTGGAGTTGACCGTCATGGACGGTGGCGACCCCTGCCGAATCGTAGCCTCGATATTCCAGTTTTTCCAATCCGGATAGTAAAATTTCGCTCGCGGTTTGCGTGCCGATATAACCGACGATTCCACACATGTAACCGATCGCTCCTGTTGAATGCGGTACTGTTTATATTATTTTGCGTTTTCTGGAGTCGGTTGGGAGGCGATCGCGCCGTTGGCTGGGTTCTGGAGGGAAATTCGACATCGACACCGATGCGATCGTCCCGGAAAGACGAGGGTTGAGTTGCAAAAGTTCTCTCGACTCCGACTCGACGATCGCCCCACGGGACGTTATACGGGGGGCGATCGTCCTTGAGAGTTGTCTTCCGACGGCCTGCCGTGGATTCCGGAAACTCGACCGTTCCCCCGCTTGCGCGATCGCGTCCGCCTCGCTTCAGAAAAGTTCAAACAAATGAAAGTGCAAAAAAAAGTAAAAAAAAAGAGAGAGCCGTTTGCTCCCTCTTTTCCAGGAAAACCTTGAGTTGAAAACAAGGTATCGAGTCGAATGACTTTAGTAAGCCAGACCCATGCTCCGAGTCGTTTCGGCACCGAGATAGACGCGGACGCTTAAGAAATCAGTCGGGCAAGCGGTTTCGCAGCGCTTGCAGCCGATGCAATCTTCGGTACGCGGGGAGGAAGCAATTTGTCCGGCTTTGCAACCATCCCAAGGCACCATTTCTAATACGTCAAGAGGACAAGCACGGACACATTGGGTGCAGCCAATGCACGTGTCGTAGATTTTGACGGAATGAGACATGGAATCAATACTCCCAAAGAATTCTCAACAGGATTTCAGATCGATGGTAAATAGCTTTAACGGTGAGGTTTCACCGTTAAGAGATATAAATCTTGGCTTAGTTTATCGCAGTCGTTCTGAGTCCTCTCATCAAAGGGCCGATAACTTAAAACATCGTAATATTCCGACGGCAAAGCGGGCGATCGCCGGAATCGAGCTACAGGGACGCGATCGCCTCGGAAAGGCCACTTCCTCGCTCCCCTCGGGGATCGCTTCCCCTGGCCCTTACTCGTCCTAAAATCCTAATTTTTGTAACAAAGAGCGCGTCGAAACCACGTGACGGTCTAAGCCGAGTTGTTCCGGTGCGAGTCCCAACGCCAGAGCCACCAGTTGCGGTAAGTGCAGCACGGGTAAGTTGAGAGGTTGGCCGATCTGTTGGGCGACCTCCGGCTGACGCGAGTCTAAATTCAAATGGCATAAGGGACAAGGAGTGACCAGACAATCGGCTCCGGCGGCGATCGCCTCTTGGATGTGGGTTCCCGCCATTTGAAAAGACTGTTCGGTGGCGTAACTCGACAAAGGCCAACCGCAGCATTGGGTTCGCCCTCGATAAATCACCGGAGTCGCCCCCACCGCCTCAAACAGGTTTTCCATCGATCGCGGGTCGAACGGATCGTCGTAGGGGAGGGTGCTTTGCTTGCGTAACAGGTAGCAGCCGTAGAAGGCAGCACACTTGAGTTCCGACAGGGGACGGCGCACGCGATCGCGCAACGCCTCCAAACCGTAATCGCCCACTAACGCCCACAGCAAGTGTTTGACTTCCGTGGTGCCACGATAGGGAGAGCAGTGTTGTTCGCTCAGCAACGTATCGATTCGGTCGATATAGGCGGGATCTTCCGTTTTTAACGCTTTCAACCGCTCGTCTACATGACCGATCACCCCCTGGCAGGTACTGCAGTGAGTCAGCAGGGGTAAATTGAGTTGTTCCGCGAGGGCAATATTGCGCGCGTTGACCGCATCTTCCAACAGTTGGGAATCTTCTTTAAACGTGCCGGAACCGCAGCAAGACGCTTTTTTCAGTTCCACCAGCTCGATGCCGAGAGCTTCGGCCAACGCTCCGGTAGACTGATACAGTTCGCGACAAGCGCCTTGGGCAACACAACCGGGAAAGTAAGCGTATTTGAGCGATTTAGATACCATGAGAGTGCCTGGTCCTAGGAAACAAAGGCGGGCGAAGTGCGCGAGACGCCCGTCTCTATCATCCCCTGTTGCGAGCCTCGTGCAAGGGAGAGGCGATCGTACCGAAGCGAGTTTTTTTGGGTAAAAATAGAGGATCTATCCCCTTCCGAGCCATCTCCACCGGGGCGGCGGCGATCGCTTAAACCGTTGTCGAGCGCCGAAAGTCAAGGATTTTTCCCCTTCGAGGGAACTCGACCCTCGTTAACTACGAACTCCGAGACAATCCGACTCGCGTTGTCTTTCCGTGACAACAATCGGATAAGATAAGGAAATGTCTAAAAGCGATCCCGCGCCGAAATTGCGAGGACAATCCCGCAGCGATCTTGGCGTCGAGGAGTTCCGCGAACGAGACATCAAGCACGGATCAAATCCCTATACGATTGAAGCTACGGCATCTAAAGAGGAAAAGCTAATGAGTCAAGAGGACATTTTCGCCAAGGTCAAAAAGATTGTTGTCGAACAACTCGAAGTCGATCCGGAACAAGTCAAACCCGAAGCCAATTTTGCTAACGATCTCAACGCCGATTCCTTAGATGTCGTTGAATTAGTGATGGCTTTAGAAGAAGAATTTGATATTGAAATTCCCGATGAAGCGGCAGAAGACATAGCTACGGTGCAAGCTGCCGTGGACTATATCAGCAGCAAAGTGGCAGCCTCTGCATAAATTGCCTGCCTCCACCTGGGTTCTGCGTTTAAGGTGTGGAAGCTCTCGATACTGAATCATGACCAACGTCGAACGAAAACGAGTTGTTGTTACGGGTCTTGGTGCGATTACCCCGATTGGAAATACTCTCCAAGAGTATTGGGAAGGATTGTCGAGCGGGCGTAATGGGATCGGACCGATTACGGCCTTCGATGCCTCCAAACATGCCTGCCGGATTGCCGGAGAAGTCAAAGGATTCGACCCGCACGATTATTTGGATCGTAAAGAGGCCAAGCGCATGGATCGCTTCGCTCAGTTTGCCATTGCAGGCAGCAAGCAAGCGCTGGCGGATGCACGGTTTGCGATCGATGACCTGAACGCAGGACAGGTGGGGGTCATCATCGGCACGGGCATCGGTGGCATTAAGGTGATGGAAGACCAGCAGACGGTCTATCTCAATCGAGGACCCGATCGCTGTAGTCCGTTCATGGTGCCGATGATGATTGCCAACATGGCTGCCGGACTGACGGCGATCCATACCGGAGCTAAAGGGCCCAATTCCTGCCCGGTGACCGCTTGCGCGGCGGGGTCGAATGCGGTCGGCGATGCGTTCCGGTTAGTTCAGGGCGGTTATGCCAAGGTGGCGATCTGCGGCGGCACGGAAGCGGCGATCACGCCCTTGTCCGTGGCTGGATTTGCCTCGGCGCGGGCGCTTTCGACCCGCAATGACGATCCGACCCGAGCCTGTCGTCCGTTCGATCGCGATCGCGACGGCTTCGTCATGGGCGAAGGCACGGGCATCCTGCTGCTCGAAGAATTAGAACACGCCCTCGATCGCGGCGCCAAGATTTATGCGGAAATCGTCGGGTACGGCATGACCTGCGATGCCTATCACATTACCTCTCCCGTTCCCGGCGGCACCGGAGCGACCCGGGCGATGGAACTGGCGATGGCAGATGGCGGGATCGCTCCCGAACAGGTCAGCTACATCAACGCCCACGGGACGAGTACCCCCGCCAACGATAAAACCGAGACCCTCGCGATTAAAAAAGCTTTGGGCGATCGCGCCGCCGAGGTGGCGATTAGCTCGACCAAATCGATGACCGGGCATTTACTCGGCGGGTCCGGCGGGATCGAAGCCGTGGCGACGGTGATGGCGATCGCCAACGATCGCGTCCCCCCGACCATTAACTTAGAAAATCCCGATCCCGAGTGTGACTTGGATTACATTCCCCATCAAAGTCGCGCCCAAACGGTGAACGTCGCCTTGTCCAATTCTTTCGGATTTGGCGGGCATAACGTCACCTTAGCGTTTAAAAAGTTCGCCTGAAACCTCACTCGCCGCCCGTCGAGCGTGAAAGCCGCGATCGGTTCGCCGCCAAAATCGCTTTCACGCTCGCTCGGCAGTGATTTTGAGCCGATCCCCTTGTCGGTATATCCCCCTAATGGGATCATGAGTCTATCCTTTAGGGCAGACTCGCTTTGAGACTCACTTGAAGCGAACGCCCTCCAGTACAAGAGCGTCGTTAAAAAAAAAGAGACTATGGCCGTTGCAACCCAATCCCTCCAAGAACTTTGCATCAACTCCATTCGCTTTTTAGCGATTGATGCGGTAGAAAAAGCGAATTCGGGCCATCCCGGACTGCCCATGGGCGCCGCCCCGATGGCCTTCGTCCTCTGGGACCGCTTGATGCGCTACAACCCCAAAAATCCCAAGTGGTTCAACCGCGATCGCTTCATCCTCTCCGCCGGACACGGCTGCATGTTGCAGTACGCCCTGCTCTACCTGACGGGTTACGACGGTGTCAGCATCGACGATATCCAGCAATTCCGCCAGTGGGAATCGAAAACCCCCGGTCACCCGGAAAACTTCCAAACCGAAGGGGTCGAAGTCACCACCGGACCGCTCGGTCAAGGGATTGCCAACGGCGTCGGGATCGCGATGGCCGAAGCCCATCTGGCGGCCAAATTCAACAAACCCGACCTCAACATCGTAGACCACTACACCTACGTCATCCTCGGTGATGGTTGCAACATGGAAGGGGTCTCTGGAGAAGCTTGCTCCCTCGCCGGACACCTCGGTCTCGGCAAGCTGATCGCCTTGTACGACGACAACCACATTTCGATCGACGGTTCCACCGATATCTCCTTCACCGAAGATGTCGGCAAGCGCTTTGAAGCCTACGGCTGGCACGTCCAACATGTCGAAAACGGCAACACGGACCTCGACGCCATCCAAAAGGCGATCGAAGCAGCCAAGAAAGTCACCGACAAGCCCTCCTTAATTAAAGTCACCACCACCATCGGCTACGGCTCCCCCAACAAAGCCAACAGCCACGACGTTCACGGGGCAGCCCTCGGCGCCGATGAAGTCAAAGCTACCCGCGAATACTTGGGCTGGAACTATCCCGAGTTTGAAGTTCCTCAAGACGCCCTCAGCCACTTCCGCAAAGCGGTAGAACGCGGCGCCAGCTACGAACAAGAGTGGAACGCTTTGTGGACGCGCTACAAAACCGAATACGCCGAAGAAGCCGCCCTCTTAGAACGGATGATGAGCGGCAAACTTCCCGAAGGGTGGGACAAAGCCCTGCCGACCTACACCCCGGACGATAAAGGAGACGCCACCCGCAACCACTCCGGTAAAGTCCTCAACGCCCTCGCTGGGGTGCTGCCCGAACTGATCGGCGGTTCGGCGGACTTGGCGCCTTCCAATAAAACCCTGCTCAAATGCTCCGGCGACTTCCAGAAAGGCGCTTACGAAAACCGCAACCTCCGCTTCGGTGTCCGCGAACACGGCATGGGCGCCATCTGCAACGGCATCGCCCTGCACGGCTCCGGCTTAATCCCCTACGGCGCGACCTTCTTGGTGTTCACCGACTACATGCGCGGTGCAATTCGTCTGTCTGCTCTGGCGGAAGCGGGGGTGATTTGGGTGATGACCCACGACTCCATCGGCGTCGGCGAAGACGGCCCGACCCACCAACCGATCGAACATGTCGCTACCTTGCGCGCCATCCCCGAGTTGATCGTCATGCGTCCGGCGGACGGTAACGAAACTTCCGGCGCCTACAAAGTCGCCGTCGAAAATCGCAAGCGCCCGACCTTGTTGGCCCTGTCCCGTCAAGGACTGCCCAACTTGGCCGGAAGCTCGATCGAAGGGGTGAGCAAAGGCGGTTACATCCTCTCCGACAGCGACGGTACCCCGGAGATTATCCTCATGGGTACGGGTTCGGAAACTCATCTGTGTGCCGAAGCGGCGGAAAAACTGCGCGCCGAAGGGAAGAAAGTGCGCGTGGTGTCGATGCCGAGCTGGGAAATCTTCGACGAGCAAGACGATGTCTATCGCGAGTCCGTGCTGCCGAAAGCGGTCACCAAGCGTCTCGCGGTGGAAGCGGGTTCGAGCTTCGGCTGGTGCCGCTACGTCGGTTCCGAAGGCGATACGGTCTGTATCGATCGCTTCGGCGTCTCCGCTCCCGGCGGCGTGGCGCTCAAGAACTTTGGCTTTACTGTCGATAACGTGGTCGCCAAAGCGAAAGCGCTCTTAGGTTAATTCTCTAGGTCGCGCGGCGATCGCCCCGGAAGGCTCTCTAGTTTCTAGGGAGCCTTTTTGTTTGACATTCAACCGGAATCGAACTCGTCTCCGTCCGTGCCAGCCTTGCTAACGCGAGTAACCGCACTGGATCGACGATCTCGAACAGAACAAAGTCGATCGATTCAGGTGATTATAAATTAATGTAAAAAATTAAACCTCGGGAAAAGCCATCGGTTAGAGTGTTTGTCAAGCTTTGTTTTTCTTCGTTTTCAGACCAGTTTTTTAATATTTTCATAATCTTTTAGGAAACCCAGCCAATGACAAACCTTAACTATTCATTAACTCCGGCGATCGCTTTTTTAAAACAAGAATTATCTCTCTCCAATGCCTCAATTGAAATGGCCTTGCGCTACAGCGATCGCGAATGCGGGCCGTTGCCGACGATCTTGTTAAAATATGGCTTAATCTCCGTGGAGCAATTCGATCGCCTGTTCACCTGGCTGCAACGGGAAGGAGCGGAGCTCGCCGCCGCTCCCGTGTCCGCCGCTTGGAGCGGCGAGCCTCCCGCAGACCCCGAAGGGTGGTAAAGTCCCGCCTGCGGACGAGAACGCAAATCTGAGAGCGTCGTGCAATGATCCGTAAGCTTGCCTGGAACAGCCTTAACGTCAGCTTGAAATTTCTGGTCATTCTCGGGCTGGTCTTTCTCGGTGGCAGCGTCTTGAGCTTTGCAGTCCTTTCCAACTTGCACAATCGAACCGCCACCGACCAGGTTTCCCAACAGGCGATCGTCCTGATGGAAACGATCGATTCCGTGCGGCAATATACGAACGCCCAAGTCAGCGACTTGTTGGAACAACCCTTGGAATCGCAAGATCGATTCATTCCGGAAGCAATCCCCAGCTATGCGGCGCGGCAAGTGTTCGAGCAGTTTCGGGGAAAAAAGGGGTTTGAAAATTATCTGTATAAAGATGCGACCCTCAACCCGACCAACTTGCGCGATCGCGCCGACCCTTTTGAAGCCGAACTGGTCGAGCAGTTTCGCCGCCAGCCGAATCTCGAAGAACTCGAAGGCTTCCGCAACATTTTAGGACAACAACATTTTTACGTCGCGCGCCCCTTAGTCATTCGCCAACCCCAGTGTTTGCGCTGCCACAGCACCCCGGAAGCAGCACCGAATAGCCAAATCGAAATGTACGGAGCCGAAAATGGTTTTGGCTGGCAACTCGGAGAAATTATTGGAGCGCAGACGATTTACGTTCCCGCCAGCGCCGTTTTCGATACCGCCTTTCGGGATTGTTTGACGGCGTTGAGCGTGTTTATCGGGATTTTTGCCCTGGTTATCATCATTGTCAACCGTTTGGTCCGCCAGCTCGCGATCGCCCCGATCGGCCCGATCGCCCACCTGGCGCGTAAAATTAGCAACAACGAACTGAGCGGCGAGAGTGAAGCGGGGGTCGAAGAACTGCGCCAGCTCGATCGCATCGCCCGCCGTCAGGACGAATTCGGGCAACTGTCCCAACTGTTTCGCGAGATGGCTCGAGCCATTTACTCGCGAGAACGCAACTTTTTAGAACAATTGCAACGATTGCGCCTGGAAAGCGATCGCGCCCGCCAGAGCAAAGCGAGCCGCGAAGCCGAACTCAAGCGCCCTCGGGACTGGCGCTCTTTAGTCGATCGCGCCCGACAACTGCGCCAGCACGGCTCGACCGAGGACTAATGGCATTCGCGATCGACCGACGGCGAAGGACTCGCCGACGTCAAACTCGTTCCCCCCATTTCCTGATGGCGGTTCCATCGGATCGAGGCCATCAGAAAGCGCAACCAACTGCGTTCCGCATCGGAGGTATGGGGGTCTTTAGCCAAGCGGCGGACGAACTCCAAATCGGTCGCACTCAAAGCGCCCACGGGCAAACGGCTCAAGCGGGCTAACTGCGGCGTCCACAAGCGCACGGTTTTGTCGGCGCTGCTGGTCGCCAGCACTTGGCCGTTATCGCTAAATTGCAACCCCATCACCCATTCTTCGTGACCGCGCAGTTGCTGGATGGCGGTCGCGGTCGCGGTATGCCACAACCGCACGGTACGATCCCAACTGCCCGTGGCCAGCAGTTCCCCGGTCGGGTTGAACGCCAAGCAGGAAATCGATCCGGTATGGCCTTCTAACGGGGGTAAAGGTTCGGCGTCGGGGAGTTTCCAAAGCCGCACGCTGTAATCGTTGCTCCCGGTGGCGATCGCGCTGCCGTCGGGACTGAATGCCAGACAGGCCACCGAACCGCGATGGCCGCTCAAGGTTTTGAAGGGGGCGCCGACGGGCAACCACCACAAGCGTACCGTGGTATCCCAACTGGCGGTAGCCAGCAGTTGGCCGTCGGGAGAGATGGCCAAACATTCGACCGGTCCGGCATGTCCGGTCAGGGTTTGGATCGCTTCGCCACTGGGGAGCAACCAGAGGCGCACGGTGCCGTCGGCGCTTCCGGTGGCGAGGAGTTGGCCGTCGGGACTGATCGCGAGGCAGTTGATCCAGCCCGTATGTCCGGTGAGGGTGGCTTGCAGGCTTCCGGTGGGCAGGCGCCAGAGGCGCACGGTGCCGTCGGCGCTTCCGGTGGCGAGCTGTTCTCCGGTGGGACTGATCGCGAGGCAGTTGATCGGTCCGGTGTGTCCTTTGAGTTGTTGCAAGGCTTGGCCCGTGGAAATGCGCCAGAGGCGGACGCTGCGATCGTCGCTTCCCGTTGCCAGTAGCAAGGTTTTGCCGTAGGCGCCCACACCGGGATGGCTGAAGGCGAGACATTCGATCGGCCCGTCGTGTTTGACCGGGGGGCGATCGAGGTCTCCGGTGCGGCTGTAGGGGTGACCGAGGGTGTTGACGCGCTCCCCCGTGGCGGTATTCCACAGTTCGACGGTGCCGTTGGCGAGGGCGATCGCCAACAGGGGCGGTTCTCGCACGTAGCCCACACTGGTCGGCCCGATCGCGAAACAGGTGACGGGTTGGGCCGTCGGACCGATCGCATGGGAACAGTGCATCCGTCCGGCTAAGGCGGAGACATCGCCGATACATTGGCTCGCGAGCTTGTGCAGGACCTGCCACCCGGATAACTCGTTGGGGGTCTGCGGTTGCCACTGGGGTTCGATCTGGCGCAAGAGGCGCACGCTCCAGGCGGGGGGGGCTTGTTGGGCGAGTTTCCACATGCTCGACCACGATCGCGAGCGGGCTAAAATGGCGATCGCATTTTCCCATTCGCGATCGCTCATCTCCCCGAGTCGGCGGCGGTTCGGCGGCCCGACGATCGTTTCGACGATTTCGAGGCGTCCGGCTTTGCGGGCTTTGTCGGCAATGCGCGATCGCACCGCTTCGTCGGCGTCGAGATAGGCGTTTTGTAGCAAGCTGCCGTCGATGTCGAGCTGGTCGTAATCGGCCCACTGTTCGGTGAGGTAATAAAATAAGGCGCGTTTTTGCGGGTCGCTGGGGGCGTATTTGGCGGCGATCGCCGCTTCGCTCGCTAAAGGATGGTCTCGCTCGATCGCCCAGCGACAGACTTCCTCGCGCGCTTTCGGTCGCTGCAACTGCCGCAACGCCACCAACGCTTGCATCACGATCCACCCGTCTACATCGCGACAGGCAATCAGCAACGGTTCGACCACTTCGCCCCCTTCTTGGGTCACCACTGGCATCTGTCCGACTTTGAGGGCGCTCAATACCCGGATTAAAAGCGGTTGGCGGGCGATGTAACTGCCGCTTAAGAGTACTTGTTCTAAAAAGGGCGTCCGGGTCATCGCCCACTGCTTGCACAACGCATCGATCGCCTCGGGATTTTGCAGGCGAAACAAGCACTGGCGCGCCGCATGGGCGATCTGCACGTCGCGATCGCGGCAAGCTTTCAGGAGGGGCTTGATCGGATCGGGAATCTGAGCCACCACCTGCTCGACCTGCCCGACTTTTAACGCCGTCAGCAAGCATAGCGCCAAAGGGTGGCGGGCGATCCAGCGCCGTTCCAGCAGTAACTGGGTCAGTCGTTCGTGGCGCGTACTCGCCCAGACCGCACATACCGCATCGATCGCCTCGGGGGCGTCTAACTTTCGCAACGCCTCGATCGCAATTTCGTTCAAGCGCTCGTCCTCGGGGGCGATCGCCGCTTGCGCTAACAGTTGAGCCGCCGCCGCCGAGCGGTCTTCTACCAACAGTTGAGCCGCCTGCTGCCGCAACCATCCCCCGATCCCCGGCAGGGGTTTGTATAACCGCATCTCCAGTTTGGCCAGTTCGCCGGGTTCCATCAATCCCTGCCTCCGTTTAGATTTTGGTTCCAGGCTCTCTCTCACTATCCTCCTTGACGCTTGGGTATTTAAGATAGGTTTCCGCTCGGCCCCCGCCCCGATCCGGCGCGCCTTTCCCCTCAGACGGGTCCGCGATTTCCCCGTCTTTTCTCCCACTTTTCCCTTGCCAAGTTGTCGCGGTCAACCCCATGGCGATCGCCTAGATCCGATCGGACAATGCCCTCGACCCTGCCTCGACAACAGGGCCATTCTCTCTAAATTCTACCCGTAACGGCAAAAATAAAAACTGAGATTCCACCCCTCACGCGCAATCGCAGACCCAGCAAGGACTTTCCCCCTCCCTTTCCCCCCAGGATCCCCCTCAAATTGATTTGACCGCTCCGAATCGGCGATCGAAGACCCCACGATTCAAAGGTGCTTTGTTTTCAAATCCCCTTCTCGAAAATTTCCCTCGCAGACCCACCCACTCCCTAAGAACCGATCTCAGCAGCCGGGAGGGTCTGTTACTATCCACTCGGGGGTCTCAATGAAATACTTTGTGCAGTTTTTAAGGTCGATCGGTTTTCAAACAACTGTAATATAAAATAAATATGCGGTAAAATACGTATAAATCATGTGACGTTAACAATTCCGATCGCGAAGCGGCTCCTTTGGAGCATCGCCCCCGCCGAACCGCCGACGCACTCACCGAACAAGGCGGCGATCGCCCTGCACTGGCGTGTCTGGCATAGTATGATGGGGTTTCCAGAGGAGGCGATCGTCCCTGCAACCGCGATCCGAACTCCCCCACCGACGTGCAAACCGGAGACCCCCAATGACTGAAACAACCGATCGCTACGGCATCGTCCTAGTCACCGCCCCCTCCGAACGAGACGCCAAAACCATCGCCCGAGGCTTAGTCGATGCGAACCTCGCCGCCTGTGTCAGCATCAGTGCGATCGAGTCCATTTATACCTGGAAAGGAGAAGTCAACGAAGATCGAGAATGGCAATTGATCGTTAAAACCGATTTAACCCACTTCGATCGCTTAGAAGCAAAAGTTCGGGAACTCCACAATTACGAAGTCCCCGAAATTATTGCGATTCCGATTATCGCCGGATTTGAACCCTATTTGAACTGGATAGGCGAACAATGTCGCCCCAGTTCGCACTAATCAAACCCACTCGTAAACGTCAAAGACGGTGCGATCGCACTGAGTGCATTCGCCGCAGGGTTTGGGAGGCGGCAGTTGGCGAACCCGACCCTTGCGCACCAACTTTTTCAACATGGGTTCTAAGGCGGCAGCTTCCACGTGAAAATGAGTAGACAGTTGCGCTAGAGACGCCGTATGTTGTTCGGCGAGATAGACTTGCAAATCGCGAAGAATCATCAGCATTCCTCCTAAATCAGTCGTCCCATCCGGCGCATTCCCAAGATCGTCCCCGCCAATAGGGCAATGGCGCCGAAGATCCAAACCGTGGAGAATGCCGGATGGCGTGCAAACGTTGCAGCCTGATAAAACACCGTCGCCACCCAATACGCCAACCCGGTCGTCCACACCCCGGCGAATACAGTCCATCGCGTCCCGGTTTCGCGGTAAATCGCGGCGGTGGCAGCCAAACAGGGAAAATACAATAAGACAAATAAGAGATAAGCAAACGCCCCGATTTTGCCGTCGAAGCGGTTGACCATTTGACCGAAAGTTTGGGAGGTGACCCCCTGACTCTCGGCGGCAATTTCGGTGTTTTCCAGATCGCCGACACCGACTCCCAAAGGATCGAGCAGTTGGTTCCCTAAATTGGCGAGATTGGCGGGGATAGAGGCGAAGGCATCGCGGATATTGCCCCAGAATTCAAAGGGGGCATCGGGTTCGGCGGCAATGTCTTCCCGGGCCAATTGTCCGTAAAGGGAATCGAGAGAACCGACGATCGCCTCTTTGGCGAAAACTCCGGTGAAAACGCCCACGGTGGCGGGATAATTATCTTGGCGAATCCCCATCGGCGCGAATACCGGGGTGACGCTGCGGCTGACACTAGTCAACACCGAGGTTTGGGAGTTGCCCAAGGATCCATCCCAGCTAACGTTGTTGAGTAATCCGAGAACCATCACCATTAAAACAATGACTTTTCCGGCGCGAACGATAAACTGGCGCAGGCGGTCCCACGTTCGCCACAAGATCCCCCGTAAGGTCGGGAGGTGGTAGGGGGGGAGTTCCATGACGAAGGGAGAAATATCGCCGCGCAAGATTGTATGTTTGAGAATCAGTCCGGTGCAGATCGCCGCCCCGATTCCAATGAGATATAAGGCGAAAACGATATTCTGACCGCCGACGGGGAAGAAGGCGGCGGCGAAGAGGGCGTAAACGGGAAGTCTGGCGCCGCAGGACATGAAGGGATTCATTAAAATCGTCATCAGCCGATCGCGCGGGCTTTCTAAGGTCCGGGTGGCTAAAATGGCGGGGACGTTGCAGCCAAAACCGACCAGCATGGGGACGAAGGATTTCCCGGGTAAGCCGATAAAGCGCATCAGGCGGTCCATGACGAAGGCGGCGCGGGCCATGTAGCCGGAGTCTTCGAGAAAGGCAAGAAAGAGGAAGGTACAGGCGATGACGGGGATGAAGGTGGAAACGGTTTGCAGACCGCCCCCCGCGCCGTTCGCCAGCAAGACGACCAACCAATCGGGGATTCCCACGGTGGTTAACAACCGTCCGAAGCCGTCTACGAAGATCGTTCCGGTGAGGATATCGAAAAAGTCGATAAAGACGTTGCCGAAGTCGATCGCGAACAGGAACATCAGATACATGACGGCGAAAAACAGAGGGATGCCCAACCAGCGATCGAGGACGATGCGATCGATACGCTGGGTGAGGTTGAGGCTGACTTCGCGCGGTCGCGCCACGACTTGTTCGCTGAGGTGGCGGATGAAAGTATAACGGGCGTCGGCGATCGCGATATCGAGGTCGTCGCCGAGGACGTCGCCGACTCGTCGTTTCCAGTGGGCTAAGGCGCGATCGAGTTCCCGTCGCTGCAAGGTGGGAACGCCGATATCGTCGTATTCTAACAGGCGCAGGGCGGTCCATCGCGGATCGACGACCCGGGCCGGATTGTCTAAGTAGGGCATCAAATCGGCGATCGCGTCTTCGACGACGGCGGGATAGGCGACGAAGGTGGACGGGATCGGGCGATCGCGCAAGCCGCGATCGATCGCCGCCCTTAACTCGCTCAATCCCTGGCTTTTGGAAGCAACCACCGCCACTACGGGACAGCCCAGGTGTTGGGAAAGGCGATCGAGATCGATGTCGAATCCCCGTTCTCGCGCCACGTCTACCATGTTCAAAATGACGACGACGGGCAATCGCATTTCGATTAACTGGGTGGTTAGGTAGAGGTTGCGTTCTAAGTTGGAGGCGTCGATGACGTTGGCGACTAAATCGACGGCGCCGGAGAGGAGGTAATCGCGGGCGATGCGTTCGTCGAGTCCGGTGTCTTGGTCTTCGGCGTCGAGGGAGTAGACCCCCGGTAAATCGATGATGGTGACGGTTTGTCCGTCGTGGTTGTAGGTGCCTTCGACGCGATCGACGGTGACCCCGGGCCAGTTTCCGGTGATTTGGTTCGATCCGGTCAGGGCGTTGAAGAGGGTGGTTTTGCCGCAGTTGGGGTTACCGATGGTGGCGATCGTGGCGCGGGCGGTGATGGTGGAGTTCATAGGCGGGGAAGGGGGCTAAGGGCGATCGCCCCCGGTCGAGTTCGGGCGATCGCCGATCTTTCTACAGGACAATCGAACAAACGATACAATTCAGCGCACGAGTTCGACCAGTAGGGCGCGCGCCTCATCTTTTCGTAAACTGAGGCTAAATCCTCTCACGTAGATTTCGACGGGATCGCCGAGGGGGGCGTGACGGGTGACGGTGAATTCGGTTCCGGGGGTCAGTCCCATGGCCAGCAGTCGTTTGCGGTAGCCCCGGCGCGGACAGTCGTAGCTGAGAACGCGCCCGGTTGCCCCGATTTTGAGGTCGTGCAAGTGCTGGGAAGGAAATGTATTATCGATGGTCGGGGTTGGATGGCGCGAAACCGCGATCGATCGCGCCTGATTGCACCCCAAGCCGAGGTATTGACCGTTGACTTCGATCGCCGCCGAACCACTTGGGGTACGGCTGACTACGTGCAGTTCGTCGCCGACTCGCAAGCTGTGGTGCCCTCGCCCCGACCCTACGGCAGCTACCCACAGGAGATCGCCTATTTGCGCGCAAGATAGGGGGAATATGGCGTCTTTTGAGGGGTTGTCATCCTCGGCGTGCCAATGAGGGCGATGCTCCAAAGGAGCCGCTTCGCGATCGCAACGACCTCCGAGAAAGGTAAATCCTCTCTTGAGGTGGTTTTCAGACCGATGGTTTCGCGATCGATACGGCTGTTTCATTTCCCTGACCTCTCTATTAATTCAGAGTTATTCTCATTAGGTGTAGCGGAAAAACTCTTGATTTATTACCTTATCACTATTGGACAATGAAAATCGTTTAAAGCCTAAAAGGTAACAATTTTTAGCAATTAAGATCTCGTTTTCGCGCCTTCTACAGCTATAAAGCAATGAAATAAACTGTTACCCTGTGACGGCTAATAGTTGATAATAATTTTCAATTAATAAGTTCATTGTAGGAAGACTTTCTTGACTTTGCAAGAGCGCGATCCCGGCATTTATTGGCTTTTGGCGGCTAAAACGGTCAAAAGTTGCCAGTTTGAAGGGAGATTTGCGCGATCGGATCGTTTTAGATCGATTGCCAATCGAGGGAACTGCGCGATCGCCTGGTGATTCGGGCGATTGACCCTTTAGGGCGATCGTGAACCCCTCAAAGGTCTTACATTTATTTACACTTATTTAGTAAATTCAATATTTTATCTTTAAGTGTAATGTATATATAGTTTACAGAAACTATTCCTAAAAAGGGGCGGACAATGGGACGATCGCAACCCGCCCCGCGATCGTCCCATTGTCCAACTTGCAAATCCTCGTCTCTTGTTCGCGCAGAATTTTCGTTTTCGATAAAATCGTTGAGATCCAGTGCTAAGTTACACCAAGATTCTAATTGCCTGATATGTCTAACCCGCCCGCACCCGAGTCAAACCCGATCGATACAGCCCCAGACGAAGCGCAACCGACGGACAACACCCCAACCCCCGGGAAACCGAAAGAAAATCGCAGCGCCAAAACCCGGCAAATGTTGGGAATGAAAGGAGCCGACGTTCGCGAAACCTCGATCTGGAAAATCCGCTTGCAGTTGATGAAACCGATCACCTGGATCCCCTTGATTTGGGGGGTCGTCTGCGGGGCCGCCGCCTCCGGGAACTACCAGTGGAAACTCGAACACGTGTTAATCGCCGCCGCTTGTATGCTGATGTCCGGACCGTTGCTGGCGGGGTACACCCAAACAATCAACGATTTTTACGATCGCGACCTCGACGCCATCAACGAACCCTACCGTCCGATTCCCTCCGGCGCCATTTCCGTTCCCCAAGTCGTCGCCCAAATTTGGATCCTTCTCCTCGGCGGAATCGGCGTCGCCTATGCCTTAGACTGGTGGGCGGGTCACGAATTTCCGACGATTACCGCCTTAGCCATTGGCGGGTCGTTCCTGTCCTACATTTACTCCGCGCCGCCGCTCAAACTGAAGAAAAACGGCTGGTTGGGGAATTATGCCTTGGGTTCGAGTTACATCGCCTTACCCTGGTGGGCCGGACAAGCGCTGTTCGGGGAACTCAATACCACCATCATTGTCGTGACCCTGGTTTACAGTATGGCCGGATTGGGGATTGCGATCGTCAACGACTTCAAAAGTGTGGAAGGAGACGAACAACTGGGCTTAAAATCGCTCCCGGTGATGTTTGGGGTGACCGCAGCCGCGTGGATTTGCGTACTGACGATCGACCTGTTCCAATTTGCGATCGCCGGATATTTGATGAGCATTCATCAGAATTTGTACGCCGCGATTTTGATCTTGTTGGTCATTCCTCAAATTACTTTCCAGGATATGTATTTCTTGCGCGATCCCCTCGAAAATGACGTTAAATATCAAGCCAGCGCCCAACCGTTCCTCGTGATTGGAATGCTCGTCACCGCCTTGGCGATCGGACACGCCGTGTAGACGCGATCGCCCTTCAATTCTCGATAGCGACTGATAACTTTTTTTAATTTTACCCTTGCCGGAACTGAGCCGTTCCGGCTTGGTATTTAAGATTGGCGAGATTGAAAAATGCAAATCTCCAAACGAGGTTCTAAAATAAAACCCAATAAAGGGTTTGCTCGTGGTTGGCGTGTGAGGAGTTGACGTGGCTAAGTTTTTCTCTAGGATGAAAGAATTTTCAGCAAAATTCACTCGAACCCGATCGCCCGAAGCATCGAAAGATCCAACCGCAGCCGAACCCGAACCAACCATGAGCGAACCTGCTGAATCTACCGTTTCAGTCGATCTTAGAGACACGCCGCCCGCGACAGCCGAGGGTCAATCCAGCCCCGGCGAACTGACCGAACCGACCGAACCGACCGATCGGGACGAAGCCAGTCCCGACGCTCCCGAGACCAATTCCGATAAAAACTCAGATAAACCGGGAAATCGCGCTCGACAGTGGCTCGCGCGCCTCAAACAGGCGTGGAAACCGCCTCAAGGACCGCCCCTGTATCGAAGACCCCGTTTTTGGGTCGGCGTGGGAGTCGTCACCGTCGCCACTGGAACCGGAAGCGCGGCGATCGCCCTGTGGTATCTCAACCGCAACCTGCCCGATGTCGCCGAAATTTTTACCTTCGTGCGCGATGGAACGATCGCCATTCAAGCCGCCGACGGCACCATTTTGCAACAAAGCGGTCCGGCGACCCGGGACAAACTCGAAATCGAAGATATCCCCCAACCCCTGATCGACGCCTTTATCGCCTCCGAAGACAGTCGCTTTTACGAACATGACGGCGTGGACTACCAAGGCATTTTTCGCGCCGTCGTCTCCAACCTCCTCGCCAGAGAACTCGTCCAAGGCGGCAGCACGATCACCCAGCAACTGGCGCGGGTCGTCTTCCTGACCCAAGAGCGCACCATGGCTCGCAAATTGCGCGAAGCCCTGCTCGCGCGCAAGATCGAGCAGAAAATGGACAAAGAACAGATTTTAGAGCGCTATCTCAATATTGTTTATTTGGGATCGGGCGCTTACGGCGTCGCCGATGCCGCCTGGGTCTATTTCAGTAAAAAAGTGAGCGAACTGACCCTGTCCGAAATGGCGACGATCGCCGGACTGCCCCCCGCACCGAGCGTGTATTCCCCGCTCGTCAACCCGCAACTCGCCGGAGAGCGGCGCGATTTAGTGTTAAAACGCATGGTCGAAGTCGGCAGCCTCGACCCCGCCGAAGCCGAACGCGCCAGCCGAGACCCCCTCAAAGTCAAAGCCAGCGTCCCCAAACGCTTGCAAGTCGAAGCGCCGTATTTTGCCTCCTACATTCAGAAACAGTTACCCAAACAACTCTCCCCGGAAATTCTGGAAATGGGAGGATTGACCGTCGAAACCACCCTCAATCTCAAATGGCAGAAAATCGCTCAAACTGCCGTCAGAGAAGCCGTGGAAATCGACGGAGCCAGCCAGGGATTCGATCAAGCCGCCTTAGTGGCGATCGACCCGCGCAACGGCCAAATTAAAGCAATGGTCGGCGGTTACGATTACGAAGACAGCGAATTCAACCGCGTCACCCAAGCCCAACGGCAACCCGGTTCTACCTTCAAAGGCTTTGTCTATACCGCCGCGATCGCCTCTGGATTAAGCCCCACCGACGGCTACGAAGACGCCAACTTTACCGTAGACGGCTACAAACCCCGCAACTTCGGCGGCACCTATCGCGGCTGGATCTCCATGCGCGACGCCCTCACCAGTTCGATTAACGTCGTCGCCGTCAAAGTCCTCATGGATGTCGGATTCGAGCCGACCATCGAACTCGCCCGCAAAATGGGGATTAAGTCCGAACTCAAACCCGTTTACTCCCTCGCTCTCGGCGGCAACGAAGTGAACTTACTCGAACTGACCAGCGCTTACGGAACTTTAGCTGCCAAAGGCAAACATGTCGAACCCCACGGCATTACCCGCGTCATCGACCGCCGAGGTCAAGTGCTTTACGAAGCCAAACACCAAGGGCAACAAGCCGTCGATCCCGAAACTGCCGCCATTATGGATTGGATGCTCGAACCCGTGGTGCAGTACGGAACCGGAGCCGCCGCTCAACTCGTAGACCGTCCCGTCGCCGGAAAAACCGGAACCTCGGACGAAGCCCGCGACCTGTGGTTTATCGGCTATATTCCTCAAATGGTCACCGGGGTTTGGCTCGGCAATGACGACAGCTATCCGACCTGGGGCAGCAGTTCGACCGCAGCGTTTACGTGGCGGCAGTTCATGAAAGAAGCGGTCGAGGACATGCCCGTGGAAGAATTCCCCGAACTCCCGGAGAATTTGTACGATCGCCAACCGACGATTAAAGCCCAACCCGTCCAACCCAACAGCGTCATTTACGGGGATACAACCCCCGATAATGCCCGAGCGCAGCAAGAATCTACCGATGGATATACTTATTCCAACTACTAAACCAGTATCCTAGATAAAGAGGAGCTTCTGTTTTTGAGTCAGCCTCGTGCGGCTCTAGAGCGTGGCGATCGTTGTGGGTCGGTTGCTCTCCGTTTTGGTGAGGGCGCCAGACTGACTGGGAGCCACGCCGACAGATGCTCGAACCGCTTAAACATTTTGCGATTAGGAGGTGCGGCTACCACCCAGAAGGCAGTCATTGCCCGCCCTGGGGTTTGCGTCGCAATCGACGATTTTATGAACATTTTGATGCCATTCGCAGCCGCTTCATCCGGCGATTTTCTCCCGTTTACTGCCGTTTACGTCGTCGGCTTTATTGCCGCCGTGGCGATCGGTTCGATCGCCTGGTACAACTCCAAACGTCCCCCCGGTTGGGAAGGAAAAGACCGTCCCGGGTTTATTCCAAAAGTGGATAAGGATGAAGGCGATAACTCGTAAAAGAGTTGGTAGGCAAAAGGCAAACGTCCGTAGAGCGGGCATCTCGCCCGCTTCCCCCTTGAGAATTTACTCAGATGCATCCGGGGCTTTCCTGAGTCGCACCATGAAAAAACCGTCGAGATCGTAACGATGGGGCCAGACTTCGAGCCAACCTGCGGGCGTGACGAAGTGTGCCGCCGGGTTGCTCGCGGGAGGAACTTCGATCGCCCAGTCCGGATGAGTCGCTAAAAAGTCGCGTATCGGTTTTTCATTTTCCAGGGGGTGCAAGGTGCAGGTCGCGTAAACCAGCACCCCACCGGGTTTCACCCATTGGGCCGTTTTGGCTAACAGTTCCCCTTGCAGTTGGGCTAACTGCACGAGATTGTCGGGGGTTTGGCGCCAACGGGCATCGGCGCGACGGTGCAGGGTTCCCAACCCGGAACAGGGGGCATCGAGTAAGACGCGATCGGCCCGACGGTCGAATTGAGCGAACTCGCGACTGTCTCCGGCTAATACTTCGATCGCGTGCAAGCCGAGGCGATCGCTATTTTCTTTCACTTTTTTCAGCCGAGACGGCGTTTTATCGCAAGCGTAAATCGTACCGCGATCGCCCATCAACTCGGCAATATGAGTTGTTTTACCCCCCGGAGCCGCACAGGCATCGATAATCAGTTCTCCGGGCTGCGGGTCGAGTAAATAACTGGTCAATTGGGCGCTGCTATCTTGAACGGTCCACCAGCCCTCGGCAAATCCGGGCCAATTGACGATCGCCCCCGCCCCACTTTTGAGGCGCAACGCTTGCGGTAAATGGGGAACCCGCATCACCTCGATCCCCGCCCCTTGAAAGGCCGATTCTACCGTGGCGATCGCCGTCCGCAGGGGATTGACCCGCAGATCGATACTCGGCGATCGATTGAACCATTGCGCCAATTGTTCCGCTTCCTCCACCCCCAAGCGTTCCACCCAATTCGCCACGATCCAATCGGGATAACTGTGAGCCACTGCCAACCGCGCGATCGGCTCCTCGGGCAGGTGTAGGGGATCCCCGGAGGCTGCCGCCTGCGCCGCCCGCAGGTACTGACGCAACAAGCCATTGACAAAACCCGCCAACCCTTTCAACCCATTCGTTTTCGCCAACTCCACCGTCGTATCCACCGCCGCCGAAGCCGGGATATCGTCGAGATAGCGCAGTTGGTAAAGGCCCAGATGCAGGATCCACCGCAAATCCGGCGGTTGGCGATCCGCAGGTTTTTTCGCAAACTGGTCGATCGCCGCATCGAGCGATCGCCGCCGTCGAATGCAGCCGTAGACCAATTCAGTCGCCAAACGGCGATCGAGGGGCAACAAAGCGCGATCGCCCGTCCCGGAGACCTTTTTCAAGGCGCGATCGAGGGCGACATCCGCAAACGCCCCCCGGCGATCGAGATCGCGAAGGGCTAAGAAGGCAATTTGGCGAGGATTTTGCATGAGACAGGGGAGTAGGCAAAAAGGTAAAGTTCACAATTCCTCCCACCACGGTGGGACATTCATCCAACCCGCCTCCCTCCTCCCCATCTAAACTCTAAAATCTAAAATCCCAAATCCGTTCCCTTCCCCGCGTGAACTAATGCCAACTTCTCATACTTGCGTGCGTGTTCGATTAACTCGTTCGCTTCCTCCTGGGAGACCTCGCGAACTCGCTTGGCGGGAACGCCGACCACCAGAGAAAATGGCGGCACGTCCTTGGTGACGATCGCCCCCGCCCCCACAATACTGCCGCGCCCCACTCGAACTCGATTGAGGACGATCGCCCCCATGCCGATCGTACAACCTTGCTCGATATAGGCACTGTGAATCACCGCCCGGTGACCGACGGTGACATCCGCTTCTAAAATTGTCGGTTCGCCGGGATCCCCGTGCAGAACCGCCCCATCTTGAATATTCGTGCGATCGCCGATGACGATTTTATCTACATCCCCACGCAACACCGCCGAATACCAAATACTCGCCCCTTCGCCCACTTCCACCACCCCCACCACCGTTGCATTCGGCGCCACAAATGCGGCACGGGACAGATCGGGAGGCGCCCAAAAATTACCGGGGGCCGATGAAATCGATTGGTTGACATCGCTCACGAGAGTTCCCTGGTCTATTAGAATGAACTGCAACAGCCGAATTAACCTAGTTATCGTTCAAAACTGGGTTTAAGACCTCGCCCTTACAGGGTGACTTTATGCTATAATATACAGCATAATACCTAGAACACCATGCACGTTTTAGAGTTTAAAATTCGAGGAAAACCTTGGCAATGCCAAGCGATTGACGAGGCCATACGGACAACACAGTTTGTTCGGAATAAATGCTTGCCTTATTGGATGGACAACAAAGGGGTTAATAAGTACGACCTCAACAAACATTGTCGGGTATTCGCTCAAGAATATCCTTTCGCTCAAAAGTTAAACTCTCAAGCTAGGCAATCTGCTGCCGAACGTGCATGGGCGGCGATCGCTCGATTTTTCGAGAATGCTAAAAAAGGGATTCCTGGTAAAAAGTTTTGTATTGATATTGAGGTCAAACTTAATTCTCAACCGACAGGAAAAGCCATGGAGTTAGAGGTAGGACTGAAAGAGTTTTATACAGACTCTAACGATCGCAGCGAACCCAATCCTCGTTTTTACAATGAAAGCGAGCAACGGTTGAACTTAAATCAATGTTTGGCCAAGCCGATTAATGATGCAGGTTGGTATCGATCCAGAAAATGCTTGGAGTATTTCGGGCAGAAGCTCGGCAAGGTAACAATTGCTGTTGACCCTGCTTTTACGTCCCAACAATGCTTCAGTTGCGGTACAAAAGTGCAAAAAATCCTATCCACTCGCACCCACGTTTGCGCTGGTGGAGGTGAAATGAATAGGGATTGGAATGCTGCAATCAATATTCTGAAACGAGTCTTGAGTACGCAAGGGCATTGCGGAACTTGGGTTGTAAACCCGAACGCTTCTGGAGATTTGACCGCTACTGTGGCTGGAGTCATCCTGTCCGAGCAAGTCGAATCGTCGAAGGAAGAATCCCCTCACCTTTAGGTAGGGGAATGTCAAAATAAAATCAATCTCCGGCAGAGTCCAAACATGTTGGCACCGATTGGCACATGATTGATATCGCCTCGCAATATCCCATTTTCGGCCCTGAGATTCAGTGTCCCCATTGTCGTCAAACCATTTCGGCGCTGACCTTAACCGATACCTATCTCTGTTCTCGACACGGTGCATTTGAAGCGAACCCCGAAACTGGGGAGCTGATACACCTGCAATCCGGGCGTCATTGGCGCCGTTGGAATAACGAATGGTATCGCCAGCACACCCATCCCGACGGCATCCGTTTTGAGATCCACGAAGCACTCGACCGACTCTATACCCAAGGCTACCGCGCGACCCGAGTGGTGATCGCCCAACGCTACGAGCCTTTAATCGGGGCGTATTTGGAGCGCAGCACGCCGTGGAGAGGGCAATCGAATGACTCGCCTCTGCCCCGTCTTTACGGTCTTCCGGTCGAATTCAGTCCCGATCCCAAAGAGGAACCCCGTTGGGAAGTGATTAATTTCGATCTCGAAAAAGAACCCGGCGTTCCGATTCGTTATCCTTATTTTCGATTATTTGAATGAAGGGGGAAGGAGTGAGAAAAAGGGAGGAGGAAAGAGGCGAAAGGGACTGGGGAAGGAGAAGAAAACGATGAGTTGCTTCATATAAACTCAACTCTTTCAATCTAAAATCTAAAATCTAAAATCTAAAATCTAAAATTCCATGCATCACGCTTCCATCCGCACGGCAGATATTCACGGCGCGATCGCCTTTTACGAAAAACTAGGTTTTCAAGTTTGCGATCGCTTTACTGCAGGAATTACCCTGGCGTGTTGGATGGAAGGGTTGGGGGGTCGGATCGAGTTAATCCAAGTCCCGCAACCGCGATCGGCGCCGGATGCGTTTGGAGACGAGCATTACACCGGGTATTACCATCTCTCCTTTGATTTGACCGAAACCACCGAAGATTTAGAGCAGTGGTTGGAGGAGTTAAAAGCGCGTTTCGATCGCCCCGCCACGGAGGACGATGGCACGGACTCCCCTCTGAAAGTCCTACTCGAACCGACTCAGCAAGTTATCGGCGATCGCGTTTACGAAGTCACGTTTATCGCCGATTCCGACGGACTCCCCCTCGAATTTATCCGCTCGATCGGCCCGATGCAAGGCTGAGTTGCGGCGATCGCTTTTTTTCCACCCACGACCCGGTACCATCGAGGATAGTTTTTTCAAACTCTACCCTCGATTATCTTCATGCTGAGTTTGTATTTATTTGCCGTTCTCGGTTTCGTGGGAAGCGGTCACTGCATCGGAATGTGTGGCCCGTTCGTGATGAGCTACACCCGTCCCGGTCGCAATCGGTGGTATTCCCACGTGCTGTACGGGTTGGGGCGATCGACGACTTACGCCTTGATGGGATTGATTGTCAGCAGTTTCGGACAAGTCTTGCAAGGTTGGCTGGGGTTGCGGGCCAGTTTACTCGTTTTAGCGGGGATCGTAATGATTTACCTGGCGTTGGGACAGTTGCGCCTGTTGCGAATTAAATTACCTGCGATTCAAAATTGGCGCCCTTATCAGACCAGCCTCGGGCGCCTGTACGCCAGCGATCGCTGGTATCGAACCTATCCATTAGGCACCCTGTTAGGCTTCATTCCTTGCGGGTTGACGGCGATCGCCCTCAGTCTGGCGATGACTCAACCGATCGCGATCGCCACCGTCGGGATGTTCCTGTTCGGTTTGGCCACTCTCCCGGCAATGGTCGGCTTCGGACTGCTGATCCAACGCTTAAAAGTCCCCCGTTTGGAACGCTACATGGCTGGCGTCATGGCGATTTTAGGCGTTTTGACCCTGTGGATGGGAATGCACCGTTTGGGCTGGGTCAGCCCGCCGCCACAAAGTGCCTTACTCATGCGGCTGCACCCGACCAGTCTCCCCGGCGCCCCGAATGGCGGTCACTTGCCCGGACATCCACCCCACCATCAATCGCCGACTCCCCACGGGGATCGCTGAGGCGCTACCCAAGAAATTCTTACTTGAAATGATAGAGTCTTGGAGAACACCCTAGACGAGTCTATCGTATTGCTATGACATTCGTGCAATTGCTCAACTCGTTTTTCGATCGCCGAGTTTCGGCCTTTTTAACTCAAATCCGGCCATTCGGCGCGATCGCCGCGATCGCCGCGTGTGTGGGGCTAATGCTCGGGACTGTCCCCGTGCAAGCCTCGGAATTGTCCGGAGGCGATCGCTTAATTGCCCGCCAACCTTCCACGGAAGTTCGAGTCAGTTTAGGAAATAGCAGCGACGCGCTCAAATTTTTCCCCGACCAGTTCCAATTCGTTGCCGGAAAGCGTTACAAACTGGTTTTAAACAATCCCAGTCCTCAAAAACATTACTTTACCGCCAAAGACTTTGCCGATTCGATTTGGACTCAAAAAGTTGAAGCGGGCAAAGTAGAAGTCAAAGGTGCCATTCACGAATTGGAACTCAAACCCGGCGCCGAAGCTGAATGGATTTTCGTACCCATGAAACCGGGAACTTACCGCTTGCGTTGTACGATTCCCGGACATGCGGAAGCGGGAATGGTCGGCACCATTACCATTAGTAGCGATAGCCAGCAGACGTAAGCAGGTAAAAATCCCTCTCCCTTGCGGAGGGACCATAGCTTTGACCTCATATTTGGCGATCGCCATTGGCGATCCCGTCAGGAACCAGGGAATCTTTACCTTGTTTTAACTAATGTTTGTTGTCATGGCTTTTTTCAAAGGTTTCAAAGGGAACTTACCCCGATTGCCAAGCTCGCTCCTAATTGTTCGCTTTGGGAAACATGGGCGATCGCACTGGATTCGATGGGCGAACTCCGGAGGTTAATGGAAATTCCCCCAACCCACTCCCCTTTGAAAATACAGCTTTTGAGGTTGATTGAGACTCGAACAAATTGGCGCCATCTTTTATTTTAGCTGCTGAAAATGTGACCGAAATCGCACCTCAGTCGGGGACGGGAGTTCTACACTAGAAATAGAAATGCGATCGCGCGATCGCCGACATTGCATTGATGACTGCCTAGGGTTGCAGCTCCTCGATTTCGGTCCGTTTCCGCTTTCAGCTTGATGCGACCGACCCGTCAACTGAAGCTCACCGCAATCACCGACAGACTCCATTCAGATTCAAATCGTTTTTCCCCCACAAAACGATCTCGATCTGCTCCCATATCCGAACCGAGGGAGGAATGAAACCCACACTCATCGATCGTCTGACGCGGACTTAGCACTCACCGCATTTTAACCCCTATGTTGGCGAGTTTAGGTGCGATCCTCACAGCGCTGAGTGAAACGCCACAAATCGCCATCCCATCGATCTTTGAGGTCAATTCCAGCCACTTTTTTCGCAGAAGGCCGATGTCAGGTAGCGTCAATTAAGTCAATTAATTCATTTTATGGTGAACTTACTTCACCGCTTTGGTGTCCGAAATTGTAGGGTTAATACTGGATAGGTCGGCCCTCCAGTGGATTCGCAAAAATTCAATCGTTCGCAGTTCCGACTGCTCTAGACCAACACCAACATGACACCTATAGATGTAACCAAAAATATTCTCTTAGTTGAGGATCAACTCAGCCATCAAGATTTAATTCTTGAAGCTTTAGAAGAAAGTCACTTCCAACCTCAAGTTCATATCGTTAAGAATGGCGAGGAAGCTTTAGACTTCCTTTATTGTAAAAATAACCATGCCAAATCTCCCCGACCGGATTTGATCTTACTGGATCTCAATCTTCCGAAAATGGACGGTCGGGAATTGCTTTCTATTGTCAAGCAAGATTCTCAACTTCAACTGATTCCCATCGTTGTTTTTACGACTTCAACGGCGGAAGTAGACGTGATTAAAAGTTATTCTCTCCATGCGAATTGCTACATTACCAAGCCTTCGGATTTAGATAAATTTTTTAATTGCGTCCGGGCGATCGTCGAGTTTTGGCTGATGATTGTCACTCCTCCGCCGCAATAACAGCGACGCTTTCCGAAGCACGAACGGGCGCCGTTAATGCCTCGGTCGGGGTGGGTAAGTGCAAGCAAATCTGTTAAGTTAGTCAAAGGATTCAACTTCGATGTAGTTGCTATTGTCAACCCCGCCACCTCTGGCTGAGTTACAACGGGGTCAATCCTTGCAGGAAGGCGCGATCGCACTGTCCTCCAGATGCCGCACTCCCCTACGAGCGTGGCCGACACTTAACTCTGTAAAAATACTCCATACCTCCACCAGGCAATCAGCCCATGAATATTTTAGGAAATCTGCTTCCCCAACCGTCCGCTCAACCTCGGAAAAGACAGCGACGCACGATCGAACTCAAGTCAAAACGCGAAATCGAAATCATGCGTCAATCGGCCAAAATTGTCGCCACCGTTCTTAAAGAAATTTCTGAAATGGTCGAACCCGGGATGACGACGGCGGACTTGGACGCTCATGCAGAGAAGCGCATTCGCGAAATGGGCGCCACGCCGAGCTTTAAGGGGTATCACGGATTTCCCGCCTCCATTTGTTCGAGTATTAACAATGAGGTGGTTCACGGAATTCCTAATAAGAAAAAAGTTATTTGTGAGGGCGATGTCCTCAAAGTCGATACGGGCGCTTACTATCAAGGATTTCACGGCGACTCGTGCATTACGATCGCCGTAGGAGAAGTTACCCCGGACGCCGCCGACTTGATTCGCGTCGCCGAAGAAGCGCTTTACGCCGGAATCGAACAGGTGAAAGCTGGAAACTACTTGCTCGATATTGCCGGGGCGATCGAAGATCGGGTCAAAGCAGGTGGCTTTAGCGTCGTCGAAGATTTCACCGGACACGGGGTCGGTCGCAATCTACACGAAGAACCTTCTGTCTTTAACTTCCGCACCCGCGAAATGCCTAACGTTAAATTGCGCGCCGGAATGACGTTGGCGATCGAACCGATTGTCAATGCCGGATCGAAATTTACCCGCATTTTAAAAGATAAGTGGACCGCCGTAACCGTCGATAATTCCCTTTCCGCTCAATTCGAGCATACGGTGTTGGTCACTGAAGACGGTTACGAAATTTTAACCGATCGCTCCAAGGTCTAATTTCTCTTCATTGTCAATAACAGCCTCCTGCCCTTCACAGGAGGCTCGTTCGTTCGGTTTTAGCGTTCTTGTTCGCCTTACAAAATTAAAGCCGTTCCGACGATTTTCGCCACCCTCACCGTCGGTTCGATCAGTCGTTCCACTCCCTTCAATCCCTTTTCTAAGGCGGCGATCGCCTCCTCGATTAAATCTTTATCCGGTTCCGGTCGGTTCAGTTCCTGCTCGACCACCGAAATCGCCCCTTGACCGATGGTTTTTTGCAGCTTATTCAACTCGCTGGCGCGATCGACCTCCGTTTTAAGCATTTTCAGTAATGCCAGCGCTTCTTGCAAGTCTCCTCCCTCACCCGTCGCCTGAATTTGGGTTTGACTTTTATCTAAATCGATCGCCCCTTCCGCCGAAAATTGCCCGATATCGACCTCACTGCGATCGCCAATTGTAAAATTCCCAAAAGATTGCGATTGCTGAGTCTGCGCTTGTAAGGAAGTATTCGGAATCCCCCCACCCCCTAAAATCGGCTCTAACCGTGCTTTCAGTGCGATTTTGTCCTCCGGTTCGAGATTTTTGACGATCTCAACGACCTCATCGATTGTATATTTAGGCATATTTTGTATTTATCCTCATTTATTCAGCTCAATTGATTGGTTTCAAAAACTAACGATTACTATGAAGCTGTCGAGCATTTAAATTGCGTGTCCGAGAGCGACCAAGTATTCCTGAGTGCAGCCGAAGGATGCTCTCTCTCCCAGGATGCTTAAATTTATTCCCCATCTAAATCTGGCGAACAGCTTATTTTTTTAAGATCGTGAGGATCGTGTCGATTGTGACCGACACGATCGCCTATGGTTTCGAGAATTAGCCGTTTAACTTAGCCGTAACTGTGGCTAACTTACGTCCCAATTCTTTGACCGCTTCTTGTTGGTCTGGATCTTTCAAATTCCCCTCATTATCGAAGATGTCGTAAGCATTCGGTAGGGTTTTTTGTTCCGGCAAAACTACAACGCCGATATTGCTGAGAATCGATCGCACGTGTACCAGTCCGCGCAATCCTCCCAATCCTCCGGGAGAGGTACTCATTAATACGGCAACTTTGCCTTTAAAACAGGTCAGGGCTAAAGGGGGTTCCCCAGGTTCGGAACGAGACGCCCAATCGATCGCATTTTTCAGCAAGGGCGTAATCGAACTGTTGTATTCTGGAGACGCAATTAAAAAGCCTTGATGCTCTTTCATCAACGCTTTGAGTTTGAGTGCGTTTTCCGGTAACCCCTCGCGTTCCTCTAAATCTTGGTCGTACAGGGGCAGGGGTAAATCGCGAAAGTCGATATAGGTGACCTCGGCGCCTGCTTCTTTGGCTCCTGTAGCGGCGATGGTGACCAATTTTTTATGGAAGGAAGCTTCTCGCGCGCTTCCCGCAAAAGCAAGAATTTTTGCTGGGTGACTCATCTGTTAATCCTGGGTGAACAAAGGAGAGAGGATGGGTTGAAGCGAATCAATTCGCTGATTTCTGGCTACTTTAGTCATAGGGCGATCTTATTGTATTGGGGAAAGGGAAGGGAAAATCAGAGGTCGGGCGTCCAGTAGTTGGCGAGTCGTTGGCGACGTCTCCCAGAGTTACCCGCTCAATCTAGAATCTAAAATCTAAAATCAATTGACGGGAGGGGGGAACTCAAATACAATTAATCACTATATAGTTGTTTAATATTTTAAACGAGACTGCCATTTAGCCGAGGGATTGCCATGTCTACGCCTCACTCAGATACTGCTGTCGTCCCGGAACCGGAACCGAAACGGGGGATTATCGGGCAAATCACGGCGTATTTTATCAATTCTCAAGTCACGGTGCTGGCGATCGCCGCCGTGGTAATTTTCGGACTAGCGGCGGTGATTTTGACGCCGAAGGAAGAAAACCCACAAATCGTGGTTCCGGCGGCGGATATCTTTTTGCGCTATCCCGGCGCCCCGGCTGAAGTGGTCGAGAAAACGCTGACGACCCCCGTAGAAGCGAAGATTCGGGAACTCACGGGGGTCGAACATATTTATTCAGTATCGCAGAATTCCGGGTCGAAGGTAACGGTGCAGTTTTTCGTGGGGGAAGACTGGGAAGATTCGTTATTCAAACTGCAAAATCACTTATATAACTGGCAAGATATTTTTCCGCCGGGGACGACGTATTTAGTCAAACCCGTGATTATCGACGACGTCCCGATCGTGACCCTGACGGTGACCGGGAAAGATTACACGGACAATCAGTTGCGACGGGTGGGGGAACGGCTGTTAGAGGATTTACGCAGCATTCCGAATACGGCGAATTTGACGATCGCGGGAGGACAACCGCGCACGATTCGCGTCGATTTAGACCCCGATCGCCTCGCCAGTTATCGCCTGTCCCCGGCGGCGATCGCCCAACGCTTGCAAGGGGAGAACGTACAGCTTCCCGCCGGAGATCTGGCAATCGGAGACAATCGCTTATTTATCGAAGGCGGTAGCCTGTTCGAGTCGGCGGACGACCTCAAAGAAACGATCGTCGGCTTTGGCGAAAACCGATCGCCGATCTACCTGCGCGACGTAGCGGTCGTCAGCGATGATTTCGGCGATCGCACCACCTATTCGCGCATTCATACCCGGGAAGATTGGGACGTCTCTAACCCTTACCCCGATCGCGACTTGCAGCCGACCGAACCATTTGCAGAACAAAACGCGATTACGATCGGCATCGCCAAGAAAAAAGGCACCAACGCGGTGACCGTAGCCAAACAAATTTTCGACCGGATCGACGAATTAAAAGCCGACTTACCCAGTGGCGTCGAAATCGCCGTGACTCGTAACGACGGACGCACCGCAGCGCGCGCCGTCGGCGACCTGTACACCAGCTTGTTTCAGGCGATCGCGATCGTCGTTGCCTTGCTGGTAATCTTTCTCGGGTGGCGCGAAGCCTCGATCGTCGCCTTCGTCATTCCCCTGACCTTAGCCGGAACCCTTGCCGTCGGCTGGATCGCGGGACAGACGATCAACCGAATTACCCTGTTTGCCTTGATTCTCGTCCTGGGAACCTTGGTAGACGACGCGATCGCCGTCACCGAGAACATCCACCGCCGCTTCGAACTGCGTCCGGGGATGAACTTCAACGAAAAAATGGAAGAGGCGATCGACGCCGTCAGCGAACTTGGCGCCCCAGTCATCCTCTCCACGATTACCGTGATCCTCGCCTTCATTCCCATGCGCTTCGTCACCGGGATGATGGGGCCGTACATGGCGCCGATGCCGTTCAACCTCCCGGTCGCCATGCTGATCAGCACCTTCATGGCGCTGACCGTAACCCCGTTTCTCGCCTTGCGCTGGATTAAATTAAAAGCGAATCACCACGAACCGCCGCCGTTGGAAGAAACCGCAACCTATCGCTGGTATCGGCGCCTTCTCGAACCCTTGCTCGATTCGGCGACACGCCGCCGTTTCTTTATCCTATTTATCGTCGGCATTCTCTTAGCGACCTTTAGTTTGCCCTTAACCCAGGCGGTGCAGTTTCGGATGTTGCCGAAAGCCGACAAAGACCGCTTTTTGATTCAAGTAGACATGCCTTTGGGGACCGAACTGGTGCAAACCGATCGCGTCGTCCGCGAAATGGAAACGGTGTTGCAAGACGACCCCGCCGTGACCAACTTCGAGACCTATGTCGGCATCGGGTCGCCCGTCGATTTTAACGGCTTGTTGCGCGGGTCGAGCGATCGCACCGGGGAACATTATGCAGATATTCGGGTGCATTTAACTAACTCGGACGCGCGCAAAGAGACCTCAGAAGACGTGGTATTCCGCTTGCGCGAACCGTTGAGCGAAATTGCCCGCAATCATAACGGGATTGTTAAATTAGTCGAAGATCCCCCCGGACCGCCCGTGAGATCGACCATGTTAGCCGAATTGTACGGACCGGATTATCCGACGTTGCGATCGCTGGCGAAAGACGTGCGCGAGGTGTTCGCCGAAACCGATGAAGTCGTCGATATCGACGATTCCGTTAAAAATCAGATGCCGCAAGTCGAGTTAGCCGTCGATCGCCAAAAAGTGAATCAGGCGGGACTGACGACCCAGGAAATTGCCCAAACGTTGAATATGGCGATCGCCGGGGCCAACGTATCGACCCTCAAAGTTCCCGGCGAACTCACTCCCGTCGCGATTCAAGTGCGGTTTGCAGAAAAACACCGTCAGGCGATCGAAGATTTGGCCCGCATCCAAATTCCCACCGCCGCCGGGGAATTAGTTCCCCTGACGGAATTGGTCCAGTTTACGCCGACGACGGTGGACGAACCGATTTTCCATAAAGATCAGCGTCCCGTCGCCTACGTCATGGGAGAAATGGGCGATCGCTCCAGCGTTTACGCGGTCATCGACCAGTTAATTTATTTTTGGAAAAACCCCCTTCCCGAGGGCTATTCCATTAACTGGGACGGGGAATGGAAACTGACCCTAGACGTGTTCCGCGATTTGGGGTTGGCGATGTTAGTGGCGGTGATGTTGATTTATTTTATTTTGGTCGGTCAATTCGGCAGTTTTAAAATTCCCCTGATTATTTTAGGGAGTATTCCCCTGGCGTTGATCGGGATTTTAATTGGTTTTTCGCTCAATGGCGTTTATTTTAGTGCCACGGCGATGATCGGCGTGATTGCTTTGGCGGGAATTGTGGTGCGTAATGCGATCGTTTTGTTGGAGTTTGTGGGAGAGAAATTAAAAGAAGAAGGAACTGATTTAAAACTGGCCATTCTCGAAGCAGGCGCCGTTCGGTTTCGTCCGATTTTATTGACGAGCGTAACGACGATGTTGGGAACGCTTTCAATTTTGAGCGATCCGGTGTGGTCGGGATTGGCCTGGACCTTACTTTGCGGGATGTTAACCTCTTCGTTTTTAACGTTGGTCGCGATCCCGTTGATGTATTACGGCGATCGCCTCGGACATTTGAAAGCGAAAAAATATGAGGCAAAATCTCTAGCATTAGAAAGTTGAGCGCGCTCTTTAGGCCGTCGAGACGCCGGGAAATTAGGGCGTTTGTGGAGGAAGGAGAAACGAAAGAGAACGGCGATCGCCAAGGGTCTCCCCAGGAGAATCCCCCCCGAGTTTAAAAAGCAGGCTAAAGGGTTTTCATTCACAAATTAAGAAAACCTTTAAATTCCTTATGTGAGCCTTTGTTGATGGTTCAATAAGAGGTAGATCGACACTTATCGATGGCGGTAAATTAATAACATCGATAATTGCGATCGAACCAAAGGGGGATCGCCTCTAAACTTGAAGTCCCTTAGAAACTCCTCGGGTTGCGATCGCCGTGCCACCAGCCATCGCACTCCAGGCGATCGAATGTTCCGAGTCTGAGTAACTTCAGGCTCGCTCGCGTGAGGTTCAGGCCATGTTCAAACCGACTGCAGACCCGATCGCGTCTCCCGCCACCGCTTCCAAACCGACGTTAAAACCGTCCGGGGGAGAATTGTGTCACACCCTCCAGGGGCATTCCCTGGCCGTCACTGCCGTAGCGCCGACCCCGGACGGCAAACGGGTCGTGTCCACCTCCGACGATCGCACGATCAAAGTTTGGAACCTGGAAACCGGGGAATCGCTACATACCCTCACGGGTCACCAAGACTGGGTGCGAACCCTGACGGTCACCCCCGACGGCAAACGGGCGATCTCCGGTTCCGACGATCGCACCCTCAAAGTTTGGAATTTGGAAACCGGAGAAGCACTGCACACCCTCACGGGTCACCAAGACTGGGTGCGCGCCGTAACCGTCACCCCCGACGGACGGCACTTGATTTCCGGTTCCTCCGACAAAACGATTAAAATCTGGGATCTCGACAAGGGGAAAGAACTGCACACCCTCGCCGGACATTCCGGCGCCGTGCGCGCTTTAGTCGTGACGCCGGACAACAAGCGCCTGATTTCCGCCTCCTTCGACAGCACCCTCAAAGTTTGGGATTTCCACAAGCGCAAACTACTGTTTACCCTCACCGGACATACGGACACGGTGCGGACTGTCGGCGTCACCCCCGACGGCAAAACGGCGTTTTCCGGGGCGCAAGACGGCACGATTAAAGTGTGGGATCTCGACAAACGCAAATTGCGCTACAGTATTCCCGCCCACGAAGGCACGGTACGGGCCGTGGTTTTGAGTCGAGACGGGCGCCAGATGATTTCCAGTTCCGACGACCACACTTTAAAACTGTGGGATCTGGAGACGGGGAACAAGCTATTTACCCTGACCGGACATCACGACGTGGTGCGGACCGTGGCGATCGTCCCCGAGAGCGATCGCGTCATTTCCGGTTCGGCGGATCGCACGTTAAAAATTTGGACGTTGAAACCGGGAACGGCGTTAGTTTTGTTGACCCGTCACGGCGATCGCGTCATGGAAGTCGCCTGTACCCCGGATGGTAAGCGCGTCGTCTCGGCGTCGTTCGATAAAACCTTGCACGTGTCCGACCTCGAAACCGGGGAAAAACTGTTAACCCTCGCCGGACATACGAAAGAAGTACAGGCGATCGCCCTCACCCCGGACGGGAAACGGGCGATTTCCGGCGGACGCGACTGCAAGATCAAAATCTGGGACTTGAACACCGGGAAAGAACTCGCCACCTTAACGGGACATCAAGCTTGGATCCGCGCCCTATCCGTGACCCCGGACGGCAAATACTTGATTTCCGGGTCGTTCGACCACCTGGTCAAAGTCTGGGATTTAGCGACGGGAACTGAGTTGAGAAGTCTCAAAGGTCATCAAAGTTCGGTGCAAGCCGTCGCCGTGACCCCAGATAGCAAATATGCGATTTCCACCTCGGTAGATAAAACGGTGAAAATCTGGGAAATCGAGACCGGAGAGCTGTTTTTAACCCTTTACGGTCATCAAGGCACGGTGCGCCCCGCGATCGCCACCCCAGACGGACAGTGGGTGATTTCCGGTTCCACGGACCAGACGATCAAAGTGTGGGAGTTGGAAACGGGTAAAAATCTGTTTACACTCACCGGACACCAGGGACGTGTCCGGGGATTGTCGGTCAGTCCCGACGGTAAACGCCTGGTTTCCGCCTCGGAAGACCACACGTTAAAACTGTGGGATTTGGAAAGTCGGGAACTACTGGCGAGTTTTACCGGGGCCGATGCCTTGTGGTGCTGCGAGTTTGCGGCGGATGGCGATACGATCTTGGCCGGGGAACGGTCGGGACGAGTGCATCGCTTGAAATTGATTCACCCGGATTAGGCGGGCAATTCTCCTGCCCGGATGTTCCGAGATCGTGCCTTGAGGAGGTTTCGGTCGTGAAAGTTGAAGAGGAACCCGCAACCGTCGCCACGGCGGTGAATTGGGGAACGGTATGCAGCGTGCGTGGCAGCATTATCGAGGCTCACTTTGACGAAAGTCTGCCCCCGATTTATACCAAGCTGGTCGCCGGAGAAGACCGCGCGATCGCCATCGAGGTCTTGGCCCATTTAGACCCGCATACGGTGCAGGGCGTGGCATTAACCCCGGTACGCGGTCTGGCCCGGGGCGAGGCGATCGCCGATACCGCACATCCCTTGCAAGTCCCCGTAGGCGATCGCCTCCTCGGACGCATGGTCAACGTGTTCGGCGAGGCGATCGATCGCGGCGAACCGATCCTCGGCGGCGAATGGCGATCGCTCCATCAAGCCCCCGTTCCCCTCACCGGACAGGCGACGGGTTCGGAAATTCTCACCACCGGAATTAAGGCGATCGACGTTCTGGCCCCCCTCGAACGCGGCGGCAAAGCCGGACTGTTCGGCGGCGCCGGAGTCGGCAAAACCGTGTTAATTACCGAAACCATCCACAACACGATCGCCCAACACGAAGGCGTCAGCCTCTTTTGTGGGATCGGCGAACGCTGTCGCGAAGCCGAAGAACTCTATCGCGAAATGCAAGACGCCGGAGTCCTCGATCGAACCGTGATGGTCTTCGGTCAGATGAACGAGTCTCCCGGCGCCCGCTTCCGCGTCGGTCACGCCGCCCTCACCATCGCCGAATATTTCCGCGACGACGCCAAACAAGATGTTCTGTTACTCATCGATAATATCTTTCGCTTCGTCCAAGCCGGACAAGAAATGTCCGGTCTGATGGGACATTTGCCTTCTCGCGTCGGCTACCAACCCACCCTCGCCACCGAACTCGCCGAATTAGAAGAGCGCATTTGTAACACCTCCTCCGGCGCCATCACCTCCATTCAAGCCGTTTACGTCCCCGCCGACGACTTCACCGACCCCGCCGCCGTCCATACCTTCGCCCACCTCTCCGCGTCGATCGTCCTGTCGCGCAAACGGGCCAGCGAGGGCCTCTATCCCGCAGTGGATCCGTTGCAATCCGGCTCGAAAATGCTGGCGCCCCACGTGGTCGGCGATCGCCACTATCAAATTGCCAAAGCGATTCGTTCGACTTTGGCGAATTATGAGGAGTTGAAAGATATTATTGCCATGCTCGGCATTGAAGAATTATCTCAAGAAGATCGCCAAATTGTCTATCGCGCCCGACGCCTGGAACGGTTTTTAACTCAACCGTTTTTTTCTACCCAACAGTTTACAGGCAAACCGGGCCGTTTGGTGTCTTTAGAGGATGCTTTGGACGGGTGCGATCGCATCCTCAACGATGAGTTTTCTAACTATCCGGAAAGTGCGCTATATGCGATCGGAAGTATTGATGAAGCCAAGGAAGTTTAGAGTTTAGATTGTACATGGGATTTGGGAGTAGGAAATCGGAGATGGATTGTATTTGAGAATGGGACGGGCGATCGATGGAATTTAAAATCTTATTGCCGACAGAAATATTAATCGAAACTTCAGTTCAAAAAATCATTGCTGAAGCCGAAAACGGCTATTTTACTTTACTTCCCAACCACATCGATTGTGTCACCGCTTTGGTTCCGGGGATTCTAACATTTTTTACCTCTTTGACTTCCGACTCGGACAAACAATCGATCGCCGTTGATGGCGGGATTTTAGTCAAGTGCGATCGCCAGGTCTGGCTGTCAACCCGAAATGCAGTCAGTAGCAAAGATTTAAACAGCTTGCGTCAAACCGTCGATGAGGAGTTCAAACGCCTAGACGAACAACAGAAAAAAGCCCGTTGCGCGATCGCCCGTCTGGAAGCAACAATTTTACGCCAATTTATGGCACTGGAAAAGGGATTGTAGATTTTAGATTTTTGGTTATCTTGGTTTTAATTTTATTGGTGAAGATTGTTTTATTTTTTCTCAGTAGACCTCACTCAAGTTTTTCTTTATTTATTCTTGACTTATTCATTGCTTAAAATATTAATTTCCTAGAAGTGCGAAGGATGCCTGCATCACAAATTCCTCAGCTTTGTCTTTTTTTTATTTCTATTTGCTTTTAGCTTTTATCTAGCTGACACTCAGGAAACATATCTCTTTTATCAACTCATTGAAATAAGGAAAGCTTACCATGAATCACGATCGCGATCGCCCGGAACCTTGGCAAGAATTTCGCGATACTGTCGATAAAAAAGCTAGGCGAAAATTAGCAGCCCGCCGCGATCGCTATCGCAGTATTTGGTATGGATTGGGAATGTATGGTTTAGTCGGTTGGTCTGTTGTTATTCCCGCTTTACTGGGAATTGCGGCGGGGATTTGGATCGATACTCATTTTCCCAGTCCCTATTCTTGGACGTTGATGGGATTATTTATTGGCATTGTTTTAGGCTGTTTGACGGCGTGGTATTGGATCGAAAAAGAACGTCAAGGATAAATGATTTGAACTGATTTAAAATCGGGGGATGGAATGTTATCTACAACTGATTTAGTCTGGAGTATGGCGATCGCGATCGTGGGAGGACTGGCTTTCGGTGGGTTCTATTTTGGGGCGTTGTGGTGGACGATTGGCTATCTGAGAAAGACCCGTCATCCTTATCTGTTTCTCGTCTGTAGTTTTTTGATTCGATTTAGTTTTGTAGGTATTGCTTTTTATCTCCTCATCGGCGATCGCTGGGAACGAATTTTCCCCGGTTTGTTGGGATTTATCGTGATGCGAACGATTTTAGTTCGTCATTTGAGTAAACCTCAATTGATTTCAGTTTCTAAAAGTTATCGATAACCCAGACTGTCTTAAGCAGGTCAGACCGAGCGATCGGATCTGGGGAAATAGGGAATCGATCCCCCACTAGGTAACGAAGAGAATTAAAAATTTTATCGACAGGAAGATTCGTTAATTTTTTAAAACAAAAACCGATCGCTTCTCTTGTTTCGCATACAATAAGAACACGGCAAAAAATGAAACTCACTCCCGATCAAATTTCATACTGGCATTGGGGACCGATCGACCTCAATGCAACCTTAGTATTTACCTGGTTGGTGATGGCGGCGATCGCGATTGTGGCGAGTTCGATCTCTCGTAAACTTTCGAGTTCTACGGACTTATCCGACGGACAAAACTTACTCGAAGCGATCGTCGAAATCGTCAGCCAACAAATTCGCGAAGTGGCGCAACAACCCGCCGAACCTTTTTTGCCGTTTGTCGGAACGTTATTCTTATTTATTGCGGTTTCTAATGTTCTGGCGATCGTTCCGGGATATTATCCGCCAACGGCTTCTCTTTACACGACTTCGGCGTTAGCAACTTGCGTATTTTTTGCCGTTCCAATTTATGGAATCTGGCAACAAGGAATTGGCGGGTATTTCAAACATTATTTAGAACCGACGCCGTTGATGTTACCGTTTAATATTATTTCCGATTTTTCGCGGACTTTGGCGTTGGCGGTGCGCTTGTTCGGCAATATGTTAAGCGGTCAGTTAATTGTCGGCTTGTTAATTTCGCTGACGCCGTTATTTTTCCCAATCGTGATGCAAGCGTTTGGGTTGCTGACTGGGTTAATTCAAGCTTATATTTTTGCGATTTTGGCGATCGTTTATATTGCTTCGGGGATGGAGATAAGCGATCGAGGGGAACGGTGAACGATCGTATTTTTTTTATAAAAGGTTAATAAAATGGGGAATTATTTCGTTTTTACCAGTCATGGTTCGAGCGAAATTATTAACAGTAACTCGGTAAAACAATGGATAATTTAACTTTGGTGGCAATGAGTTCGATCGTGACGGCGGGACTGACCATCGGGATTGGGGCGATCGGTCCGGCGTTGGGGGAAGGGCGCGCCTTGGCCCAGGCGTTAACTGCGTTGGCGCAGCAACCGGACGAGGCGAATAATATTACCAGAACTTTGTTTGTGGGGTTGGCGTTGGTGGAATCGACGGGAATTTATTGTTTGGTGATTTCGTTAATTTTGCTGTTTGCCAATCCGTATTGGAATTATTTTATTAAGTTGGGAGGGGGCTAAATTGTGGAGATTAATTGGTTTACCTTTTTCGCTCAAATTATTAATTTTTTAATTTTAATTGCCTTGTTGAGGCGCTTTTTGTACGGACCGATCGCGCGGGTGATGGCCGATCGCAAGCAAAAAGTGAAAAATCGGTTGCAAGAAGCCGATAGTAAAATGCACGAAGCGATCGCCGAAGCGGACCGTTATCGGGAGAAACATCGACAATTGGACGCGCAACGGGAAGAACTCTTAAAAGAGGCGCGAGAACGAGCGCAAGAAGAGCGCAAAATGCTATTACAAAAGCTGCGCGAGGAGGTAGAGACCAGTCAATCTCGCTGGTACGAGGCGATCGCCGCCGAACGAGAGGCATTTCTCGACGACTTGCGGCGACGGACTACAGAACAAGTCTGGGCGATCGCCCGCCAAGTGTTAAGAGATCTAGCCGACGCGCGCCTCGAAGAACAAGCGATCCGGGTCTTTCTCGATCGCCTGCCAACCAGCGACCGAACGGCCCTACAAGCGGCGATCGCCGAAGGAAACGGGCAGATCGCGATCGGCTGCGCCTTCGAGCTTTCTGCAGACCGACGGCAGGCGATCGCCGACTACCTGCATCGAGAACTCGACGCGGAGGCGACGGTAGAATTTTACCTTTTACCCGAATCGATCTGCGGTATCCACCTACACGCCGGGGGGCGAGAATTGAGCTGGAGTGTGGGTCATTACTTGCAAACCTTAGAAGAAACGATCGCCTCCGCGATCGCCCCCGAACCCGAAAAAGCCTTGAACTGAATGGCGATCGATGGTGAGAAACAGTCATGATAGTGCCGACCCCTACCCCCCCCAAACCGATTTGGTTCGATACGACCTTGCGCGACGGCGCCCTGATGCCCGGTGTCAGTTTCAGCATCCACGAGAAAGTACGGATTGCCAGCTTACTCGACGCGATCGGCGTTGACGCGATCGAAGTCGGCTATCCGGGACGCTACCCCCACGATCGCGAGGCGATCGCCGCCGTCGCCGGGGAAGTCGAACGGGCTACAGTTTGCGCCTTGGCGGGGGACGATCGCGCTCAAATCGAAGCGGTCGCCGAGGCGATCGCCCCGGCGAAACGGGGGCGCATTCATACCTACACCAACGTCAACTTACCCGATCGCCGTCGCGAACGAGCCACCCTCGACGCGATCGAGCGCAGCATTTCCTTAGCACGCCATTACTGCAGCGATATTCAATGGAGTGCGTTCGACGCCACCCGCGCCGATCCGGACTTTCTCGACCGGGCGATCGCCACCGCGATCGCCGCCGGGGCGAAGACGGTCAACCTGCCCGATAGTTTGGGAATCGCCACCCCAGAAGCCTTTCGGCAATTCTTAGCCGCGATCGCCGCTCGCCACGGGCCAAATCAGGGCGCTATTTTCTCCGTCCACTGTCACGACGACCTCGGTCACGCGACCGACAACGCGATCGTCGCCTTGGAAATGGGCGCGAGACAATTAGAATGCGCGATCGAAGGCTTGGGGGCCCGCAAAGGCAATACCGATTTACGTCAACTCGTCTATCGGGTCCGAGATCGTTTCCCCGAGGCGATCGATCTCAACCTCGACCTGCTCGAACAAACCTGCGAATTCGTGCGGGCGATCGTCCGGCGAACCCCTTCGCGACCGCGATCGTAAACGGCGATCGTCTATTGTTCCGGAAACTTCTGCGCTTCTTCCTGCGCCGTCTCGCTGTAGCGACGATATAACTCCGTGCGGTTTTGCGCCGTCTCGTAGCGGGGATGGTCCGCCGAAACCGACGCCATCAAATCCGATGCCTGCTGCCACTTCGCCGCAATCACCAACCAATCCGAACGAGTTTCCGCCTGTTTCCCCTCCGCCGAAGCCTGTTCCGCGAGGCGAACCGCCCGTGCAAAGGCATCGGGGGCTTCCACGTCCGGCGAAGCGGTGACGTCCGGTTGGGGCGACTCGGCAGGTTGACCCCGAAACTGCTCGAACCATTGCGTTTGAGAAACAATCGCAAACGCCAACAGCAAGAACAAACTTGCCGCAATTCCGCCGACAATCCCGCGCTGAAACTGGCGCCGTTCCCGTAACTGGCGTTCCGAGGGGGTTTTTCGCAAGCCGGACTTCGACCGGGAGGCGCGATCGATCTGGAGATCTTCGACAAAACGGCGCAGGATATTCGGTTTTTTGAGCGTAATTTCTTCAGACCACAGCAGTTGATTTTCCGGATCGCGGCTGATTTCTTCCAACCACAGTAACTGCTGTTCGCGCACCAGACGACTGTTAATATTGACGCGGCGGATATTGCGCGGGGCGAGGGATTCGAGCAGGGTACGAATGCGATCGACCAGGAGCGAGCGATCGAGGCGATCGGCACTGACCGCTTCGCACAGCAGTTGCAGGACGCCATCGGCTAATACCGCCCGAGTGCGGACGCCGGAAGTCGCCAGTTTCTCGTTGAGGACTTGAATGATCGCCGCGACGCTGCCCTGGCGAGCTTGCCTCGCGATATCGTCCATCGGATCTACCATGTTCTGCTCGATCGTTTGAAGAGGTTTCAAGTCTGGCTGTTGCAATTATACGGTTTGGGGTTGGCAATATGTAGGAATATAGCGTATCGGATCGGCGATCGCGAAACCGTTGACTCCCGCAATCCAAATAGGGCAAGCTCTCAACAGCGACGCGGGCCGATTTCCGGCGATCGAGACCCTCAATTCCAACTCCAAACTCTAAAATCTAAAATCTAAAATAGTTACGATCCCAAAGGATCACCTCAATTCGTTAACATGCCTACTTATACCGGAATTTCCAGCGAAGCCTTTCGCCATCCCCTCGATCGCGAAGCGGAGCAAAGTTTGCGTAGTATTCCCGGATTCGATCTGGTCGCCCGTAAATTTATCGAATTTTTAGTCGAACGCCCGCAATACGTGTTTTTGATGGGCAATAGCATTCAAGTCGGACCGCGCCAATATTCGAGTATTTATCGAATTTTTCGCGAATGCGTGCGCGACCTCGACATTTACCCGGAACCGAATTTATTTATTTCCCAAACTCCCCTCGCCAACGCTTACGCTTTGGGTCAGGATTATCCCTACATGGTTTTAAATACCGGGTTGCTCGATTTACTCGAAGAAGACCAACTGCGCGCCACCATCGCCCACGAACTCGGTCATATTAAATGCGGTCACACCACCTTAATGCAAATGGCTACTTGGGCGATTAGCGCTACCTTTTTCCTCGCCGACCTGACGATGGGAATGAGCCGCATTGTCAGTACCAGTTTGGTCTTGGCGTTTTACGAATGGTTGCGTAAAGCCGAACTGTCTGCCGATCGCGCGGCGTTGTTAGTGGTCGATGACTTAAATCCGGTGATGCACACGATGATGCGCATGGCAGGCGGTTCGACCCGCTACGCCCACGAATGCTCTCTCGACGAGTTGGTGCGTCAGTCGGAACGCTACCAACATCTCGACGAGGACGGACTCAATCAGGTTTATAAATTTTTCCTCTATAACAATATTTCCCAAGGGGTGTTTATGACCCATCCGTTTACCGTCGAACGGATTACCTACTTGCGCGATTGGTCCAATTCCAACGAATACGCCCAAATTCGCGCCGGGAACTACCGCCGGGAAGGGTCCCGAGGGTCCGTGGACGTGGAGGCGACGCCTTCCGAAGGGCGATCGCCCCGTGGCGAACGAGTCGAGCAGTTGCGACAAGAAATCGAACGCCTGCAAAATGAGATCGATCGCATTAAATCCGATCGCTGAGGCGATCGCCACTGCGATCGCAGGTCGTTCGCGCGCCTGTCCGAAGCGACCCGGTCGGGATCGGGCGCGATCGAAGATTTCGGAATTGAAATCTCTATCCCCCTTCAGTTTCGCTCGGGACAGGCCCTTGCGCTTTGTTAGAATGAACTTCAGCCAAGATGCCGACCGAATCCAATCTTTTTGGTGGTGGGACACACCGTTACAGCCTGTGGAGTGAGTGTAAGACTTGAAAGACATCGTTCGGAAAAGCAACTGCGAACAACTCCGAAGACAAGGAAGCACGAACCCAAATCGTGAGGTTGGGGAATCGCCGCCCTTCCAGCGCGGCGAGCTTGTCAAGCCTAAAGGGTTCCGTTGGTTCGAGCGGGTGGCGGCGATCGCGGCGATCGCCCTTTGCACCGGGTGTTCGCCGTCGGAAGGCTTCAATGCTGCCGCGTCTACGCCGTCGTTTTTTCAACTCGCCCAAAATGTCGGTTTTCCCAACAGCGCCGATCCGTTTGGGGAGGCGGTTAGTGCGGCGACTCGGGCGGCTAATTTAGCTCAAACCGCCAGTTCGGCGGCCCAATGGGACGAAGTGGCAAAAGCCTGGTTGCAGGCGATTTACTGGATGCAGTCGGTTCCGCCGGAAAGTCCCAAGCGCGCTTTTGCTCAGAAAAAGGTGCAAGAGTACATGCGCTATCTGGCTTACGCCCAACAACAGACGGCGCGCAGTTCTTCGCTGTACTATCCCACGTTTGGTTCGGCGGTTCTCGATACCCAAATCGAACTGTATTTGTCTTATTGGGCGACGATCGGTCGCCCTGACGTCCTCATTGTCGGCAGTTCTCGCGCCTTGCAAGGGGTCGATCCGCAAGCGTTACAACAAGCGCTCGCGGCCCGAGGAAAACCGGGGTTGAAGATTTTTAATTTCAGTATTAACGGCGCGACGGCCCAGGTGGTTAATTTTAAATTGCAAAAACTGCTCGGCCCCGATCGCCTCCCGAAGATGATTCTCTGGGCCGATGGAGTCCGCGCCTTTAATAGCGGTCGGCGCGATCGCACCTATAACGAGATTGTCGCCTCTCCGGGCTATCAATTGCTCGTTTCTGGGGTACGCCCCAGTCTCGGCGAAGCGGTGGCGGACGATCGCCTCGCTACGGCGCTTTCTGAGGATCTGGAACGGTCCGCAAATTTTAAAGGAGACTCGTTGAAAGTAGACGACGGCGCGATCGCCCCGGTCAAACTGGCGTCAGTTGCTCAAGCCCAATTCGTCGAATTTCGCGATCCGGTCGCGGTCGCGACCCTGGCGCGGGCGATTCCCGTGGAACGGGCGATCGACGCCAACGGCTTTCTCAGTGTTCCCACCCGCTTCGACCCGACCCGCTACTATCGCAATTTTCCTCGGGTTCCCGGCGCTTACGACGGCGACTATGCGGGGTTTTATCTCGGCGGATCTCAAGATGCGGCGTTAAAAGCTGTCACCCAATTCGCGCGATCGCGTCGGATCCCGATGACGATCGTCAATCTTCCCGTAACCTGGGACTATCTCGACCCCACCCGGGAATGGCGCGAGGTTCAGTTCCGCCAGTACATGCGTCAAGCCAGTCAACGCGCCTTTCTCTGGCGCGACCTCTCGACCCAAAACCGCTTGATGCGAAACGACTATTTCGCCGATCCCAGTCACCTCAACCGTTACGGGGCCGCCGCCGTCGCCCGCGCTTTGGCTGCCGATGCTTACATTCCCTGGCCCCAACCCGGTTCTTAGTCGGTGCGCGGGAATCTGGGGCGATCGCCGTCCCCTAAAAAAACGATGTCCCCATCTTCAAGGACATCGTTTTTCAGCAATCTTGTTAACAACCTTTCGGCTTTACCAGAGGGCGCGCACGGGTTGAGGCTGTTCGATATTGTTGACCACTTTGCGCTCGTCGGTTTCTAAGGTGACTCGCGTTCCCGGACGCAGCCAAGTTTCGTCACACTGAGCCGGAGTCACGGCATAGCTTTCGATGGTGCCGTCGTTCAAGCGCAGTTGCAAGGTGGTTCCGTCGCACGAAATCACTTCGCCATCGACGCGCATCATCCGAGGGGCGCTCGTCGTCGTGGTCGTTCTCGTGGTCGTCGTGCGGTTCACCGTCGAGTCGTTCGCCATCGTCGGATCGATTACGCGCACTTGAGCGACTCGATCCCCCGTCTCGTCCATCATCACTTCGATGGTCATCCCGGGAAGGATCCCGAGGCGATCGCGCTCGTCTTCGGAGATTTCGACCACCCGCGTTTCGCCGTTCGGCAATTCTAAGGTGACTTGATCGTTGCGAATACTTTGAACCGTACCCCGTACCATTTCGTTCGGCATCATGTCCGTTTGGGCGACGAGTTGCGCTTGACGCCCTTCAACCACGGGACGCGCCATCGCCGGAGCGACCGTAGCGACGCAAAAGGCCAGCGACAGTACGCTACCCGTTAAGACTTTCATGTTTTTAATCCGCATGACATCCTCACTTCAAGATAAACGTTCTGGACAGCTATTCCCCGATCGCGGGCGATCGACAGCTTTCGTATTGCCAATACTGAATCGACGTGGAACCTTGGCAACAGCCTAGTCGTCCCCGCTTCCAGTTGTAATCTATCCAGAGATATAGACTGTTGTCAGAGCAACCCTGTAAATCTTTTGATTTTTTTTGTACTTTTCTTGAGAATCCGGCTTAAACCGGAACCCTGAAAATACTCAGGTATAATACTATCAGGTTTTCTCGAAATAGATTGGAATAGATTGTTAAGGATTAAAAATCATTAAAAATGGTGCGAGGAGAATTTCTATTTCAACGTTGGCTTGGCCTGACTTTTACCGCCCTATTTCTGTTGCTATCGGGGCTAGATTCGGCTCGGGCCGAGACCGATCGCGAGGCGGGCGATCGTCTGGCAACAGCCAATATCCCCCTAACCGATTACAACCCTCAATTACCTCCCCTCGGCGATTATTCAAAATTTATTCCTTTTGAGGAACATTATCGCCGTCCATCTCGTCTCGTTACGACTCGATTGGTGATTAAATTAAGCGAACGTCGCGTTTACGTTTACCGTAACGAAAAAGTCGCCACCAGTTATCCGATCGCCGTCGGAAAAACAGGATGGGAAACGCCGACTGGAAGTTTTCAAGTGATTCAAATGTTACGGGATCCGATTTGGGAACATCCCTGGACTGGGGAACTGGTTTATCCCGGTCCGGACAACCCCTTGGGCGCACGTTGGATCGGCTTCTGGACCGATGGAAAGGACTCGATCGGCTTTCACGGAACCCCCAATGAAAGTTTAATCGGACAGGCTGTTTCTCACGGTTGTATTCGCATGTACAACAAGGATATTTTGAGTTTATACGCTCAAGTTGATGTCGGGACTCCGGTGATTGTGGAACCCTAAGTTAGGGAGTGAGTGGAGCAAAACCAACAGCTAAGAGGCCAGAGGCGATCGGTAAAAGGGAAGTGCGAAAAGTTCTCTGTGGCGGGCATCTTGCCCGCCGTTTTAGGAGTTTCAGGAGTCAAGAACTGGAAGCTTTTATACGAATTTCCGATTCCAGACTCCCCCATTTTCAATGCCAAAAACCGTTTTATTCCAAAAATTCCCGATATTTTTGCAATAATTCCGGGATGTAATCGTAGCCATCGACTCCGATCGCGGGGAGGAATTGAGGGCGCAATTGTCGCAAAATTTCCTGGAAACCTTCCGCACTCAGTTGTCCTTGTACCACGGTCAACAATCCGGCGATCGCCCGCCATTCTACCGCCTCAATTTGCTCTAGCAAATACATCCCCAACGACCCGGTAAAAATGGTTTTTGGGAGGTCATTTTGATGGTAATAAGCGCGGGCTAAATAGCTTAAAGTTAACCCTTGTAAATAAAGGTCGCCGGAAATTTGTGCCGATTGCCAAGCGCGTTCGAGATGGGCGATCGCCTCCTGATGGCGATCGACGGTCACGTAAGCAATCCCCAAACTGCTAAAACATAGGGCTTGACTTTGGCGCAAGGCCGAATTGGCGGCGAAATTATCTCCTAAACGCTCTAACAATTGCAAGGCTTGTTCCAAATAGTTGACCGCACTTTCGTAAACGTCCGGGTTGAGTTCTTCTCGCTGGCGGGCTTGGAAGACCTCGCTAAAGCCTAAATTGGCGAGGGCGTTGGCTTCGCCCAAGCGATCGCCCCCCTGACGGGCTAAAACTAACGCTTGCTGGCTGTAGGCGATCGCCTCGCCATACTCTTTGCGACTCACGTAAGTGCGACTCAGGTGATTCAAATTGGCGACCTCACATAAGCGATCGCCTTCGGAGCGCGCGATCTCCAAGCTTTCGCGGTGAAAGGCGATCGCGCGATCGTACTGTCCGATGGTACGCATGGAATAGCCTAACAGGGTCAAAATGCGCGCTTTTTCCTCGGTTCCTTCGGCGTGTTTGAGGGGTGCATCTAGATATTGTAAGGCGCCGCGCAAGTAATCTCCGCTAAAGGCGGCAAAAATTCCGCCGTAGAGGGGAAAATACTCCCGTCCGGCGAAGGCGCGCAAAATTTGCAAGGTCATTTGAAAACAGGCGCGGACGACCCGATCGCGGCTGGTGGAACTCACCGCAGTTTGGCCCTGGAAGCCGTGACCGAGTTGGGACCAGATCGTCGCAAAGGTCAGGTAGGTGGCAATCGACAGTTTCGCGCCGATTTTGGAGTCGTAAACCATTTTGTCAAACCAGGTGACCAAACCCAGTTGTAAATCGCGTAGAATCAAGACTAATTGCAGAAATTCGGAGATTTCCACGCGATCGCGCCCTTGGATAAAATCGGCGATCGGGCGATCGAAGGCAAGGTGACGGAACAGATCCCGCGCTAGGGGACTATCAACTTGTTTTTCCCAAGTGGCCCACGGTCCGTCCTGACCGGGAACGCCGCCGAACCCGAGTTGTCCGCGTCCGCGATCGTAAATCCAACTGACGAGATGGGGTTCGATTTGCGACCAGGATTTTAAACCCCTTTGCAGTCCGGCGGCGATCTGTTGCAGTTGCGATCGCGTCTCTTCGTCGGCGATCTTTTCACTGGTTTGCATTAAGGTTTTGGCAACTTCCCGGATTTGTTCTAAGGTTAAAATCTCGGCTTGATTGGGATCGATCGCCTCCAAAACAACGGTGAGGCAATCGTCCGGGGAAGCGGCTTCGAGACGATCGCAAATGGCGGCGATCGCCGCCGAAACTCGATTTTCTTTTTGCCAGCGTTCCCACTCTTTTTCGACGGTCTGTAAGGCGCGCAGTTGCCGATTGGCTTTCGCTTGTTTTAACTCGTCCGTTTCCTTTTTCAGTTGCCATCCCACGCGATTGAGGCGATCGCTCAAACACCGCTCGAAAATTTCCCCGGTTCCGCGATCGATCTCGCGCAAGAGCATTTGATAAACTTGTTCTTTCGAGCGAACTTTACCTTTGAGGGTCATTTCGACGATGCGATCGATGAGTTCGAGATAGCGATCGTTCAGAGAAGTAGATTCGGTCATAAATTAGATTTCAGCTTGTAACTTTAAACAAAAACTTCAATCTAGTGTAATTCGATTTTAGATTTTCGATTGATGTTCGATTTTGGAACTGAGTGGGTAGACGATCGCTTCTCCATTCTCGCATCATCCTCGGATCGGTCCCTCGCGGGCGATCGCCGTCGAGGGTCGTCACCTTGGTCAATTGGCGATCGCTCGAGCCCTAACATTCAAAATCGCTCGATATTTTAGCGAAATGGCCAGTGAGGCGAGCCTCCCCCTTTTTTCTACCTAAAGCTCTATCTAGAGAAAGACGGCGATCGCCTATTTTTTAAAGTCGATCTCGATTGTTCTGCCTCTAGATAGATGGTCAACCCCACTTAAAATTGATAGCTTAGGAATGTGTCGGCCAAAGCAATAGAATTTGAATAAAGGAGCTTAAATTTATGATTAGTCTTCTATCTTGGGTTGTTTTAGGACTCATTGCTGGAGCTTTAGCAAAACTGATTTATCCCGGCGAACAAGGGGGTGGATTGTTAGCCACTACTGGCCTGGGAATCCTCGGTGCGTTAGTTGGAGGCTGGATTGGTAAAACCGTCTTGGGGGTCAGTTCCGCCGCAACGGGATTGAGTATTGCCGGAATTATTACCGCCGTCCTCGGCGCGATCGCCGTCATTTTCGTCTGGGGTTTAGTCACGCAACAATCTGCCTAAACTTCCCTAATTAAGGATTTACAAGGGTGAGCCACGCTCATCCTTATTTTTTGACTGCGATCCAGGGGCAAAACAATTTTTCGCCCCTACTGGCTTTAATTCATCTTTTCATTCTTTTTATCGAGCAATAGCTATCTTTTCGCTCTTTGAGTCTGACGATCGCCCCACTCCCTAAAAGAAGCCATTTCTCAAAATATCGATTAACAAATTCGTCGGAATAATAAAATCGCCGACAAACTCGACAATCTCACCGCGCGTACTTTTGGGAACGACGATCACATCCCCTTCTTGGATCTGATAATTATCGGTTAAATTACTAATATCGATTTGTTGCTCTTCAATACTGCCATCTTCCCCGACTCGGATAAATTTAACTTCTGCCAAATCCGCTTTATCTGTCGGTCCGCCCGCGATCGCCACCGCACTCGATATCGAACTGTTTGGCGGGACTTGCATTTCTCCCGGACGGGTGACCTGTCCCACCACCCGCACCCGCACGGTCTCCGGCGCCAGGGAACTTTGAGCGACGAGGCGCGGGTCGATGCCTTCCCCCGCTTCGATCTCGGGAATAAAAACAGCATCGCCGTCTTGTAAGAGCGTCTCGCGCGGTACTTCGGCAGACGATAGGGTTTCCCAAAGGTCGATCGTGAACGAACGCCCCTCCCCGGTGGGACTGTAGCGAGTGAGAACGATCCGGCTAATATCCGCTTTGCGCGTGACGCCGCCCGCTTTTAAAATGGCGGAACTCAAGGTGGGCAGTTCGATGGCGAAGGTATTGGCATTTTCAGTCAATCCGGTGACACTGCTCAACTGTACCGGGCCGGGCCGTCGGACTTCTCCGGCGACGTTGACGCGGACGGGTCGCAGGCGCATGAGATCGATGCTGACCACGGGATTGACGAGCCATTCTTGAAGCCGGACGCTTAATTCTCGTGCCAATTGGGCGGGAGTGCGATCGGCAGCTTGTACCGATCCGATTGAAGGCAGGGAGATCGTACCGTCGGGGAGAACGACTTGGGGGGTGCTGTATTCTTCGTAATCGAAAACGGTGATTCGGATTTGATCTCCCGGACCGAGGAGGTAATCGGGATTGACGACTTCCGTGGGTAAAGTTTCCGGGGACGGCGGGCGTTCCCGTAGCGACTCCCCAGGAGAATCGCCGGGTTGCTCCAGCTCTGGCGGGAGGGGGCGCAACTGTGGCGGCAACTGTGGCGGCGATTGTGGCGGCGATTGTGGCGACAATTCTGGAAGCTGACTGACTCCGGGGGCGCTAGTGAAGGGAACGGCAAGCAGTAGGGAAATTCCCAAGCACTGGGAGAGTCGAGCGATCGGACTATTCATCGGCTTGCGGGGCTTGAGGGGGCTTGGACTGACTGGGGGCGACCATCTTTTTCATGGGGATGGGATGGTCTTGCTTGTAGTAGGCTTGGGCGTGGTGGAAGTAGCTATCGGGTTCGTTCTGCATGACGACGCCGTTGACGACGATGCCCAATACATTGACGCCGGACTGTCGTAACAACTGTTGGGAAGCGGCGGCGCTGACGCGATCGATCGCCCCGGGACGGACGACTAAAACGATGCCGTCGCTCATTTTACCGACGGTCAAGGCGTCGGCGGCCATCACTAACGGCGGAGTATCGATCAGGATGAAATCGTAGTCTTGCGCAAATTGCTCGATCGCCCCGGCCATGCGCTTAGAATCGAGCAAGGCCAAGGGATTTGGCGGAATCACCCCCGAGGGCAACACGTCGAGATTGTCGCTGACATCGAGGGTGGCGCGATCGAGTTCGACGTGACCGACGATCGCATCACTCAAGCCTGCAATATTGGTTAAATCCCAGATGTGGTGTTGGATGGGATGGCGCAAGTCCGCATCGATCAAAAGAACCCGGCGCCCGAGTTGGGCGATCGCCAGCGCTAAATTCGCCGCCACCGCAGATTTTCCTTCTTTCGCCATCGAACTCGTGACCACGATCGTTTTGAGTTCTTTATCCGGACTCAAAAAGCGCAAATTCGCTTGTAACATCCGATACGTTTCGCTCACGACCCAGTGGGGGCGATCGCGCACGGGTAGATCCGGTGTAATTTGGTCGATTTTATTTTGAAAGAAAAACCCTTTTTTGCGATATTTGGGAATCATCCCCAACACGGTATAGCGGAAGACGTCGCGCACTTCTTTCGCCGTTTTAATTGACGGATCGATTAACTCCAATAAAAATGCCGTGACCACATACAACATTCCCCCGGCTACAATCCCCGCCGCCAAATACAACTTTTTACCCGATCCGACGGGAAATTCCGGCGGGCTGGCGCTGGCAATCACCCGCGCGTTCCCGACATTTTGGTTCTCGACGATCTGCACTTCTTGCAGATTTTTTAATAAAATTTCATACGTCGATTGAGCCGCATTGACTTTCCGTTCTAACTCGCGCAATCCTTCTTGCAAACGCGGCAAAACATTCGCCCGTTGCTGCTGCGAATCCTTTGCCTCTTCTAAGGCTCTCACTTGGGAAACCAAGCCCAGACGTTGAACTTCAGAATCGACTAAATCTAATAACAGTTGTTGTTGGACTAAACCAATTTCAAAATTTTCTCGGGGCAGTTGCAGTTGAGTGCCGAGAATATCTCGAATTCGCTCTTGTAATAACGCTTGCAAACTCACGCGCTTGCGCGTCAGATTCGCAATAATCGGGTGTTTGGATTGATAGCGGGTGCGCTGTACGGCTAAGTCGTTCTCGACTTGTTGCAGTTCCCGGAACAGGTTTTGTACTGCCATCGATTCCCCGATCGCCCCCAAGGCGATCGCCTGTGCGGAATTGAGACCCATTTGTTGCTGTAATGCCACACTGCGCGCCGCCGCATCGGCGAGAGCTGCTTCTTTTTTACTTTTTTCGGTCTCGATTTCGCCCATGACGAAAACCGCCGATCTCGCTTCTTCTTCTAGCTCGACGATGTTATTTCGCTCTTTAAAATTGCGTAATTCGGCCTCTGCCCTACTCAATCTCGCTTCGATTTCAGGGAGTTCTTTATTAATAAATTCTCGGGCGGCGGCGGCTTCCGATCGATTGACGAGAATATTATTTTCGATGTAAACTTCCATCACTTTGTTAACGACGGTTGCCGCTTCTTCCGGATTTCCCGCTTGATAGGTAATCAGCAACACGTCGGTACCTTTAATCCCTTTGACCCCCAATCCGCTTAACAACCCTCCCGGGGGGATTAAATTGCCTTCGGGACCTTTTAATTGCAGTTCGGCGATCGTCTGCTCGATAATCGGCGTCGAACTAATAATTTCCGCTTCCGTATCTAGGGGGGAGTTGAGTTGGTAAACGGAATCGAGTTCGCCTAATTTGGCTCCGGCTTCGGTGACTAACGCCGAGGTCGTGTTCCGTTTTTTAATCAGTAACTTGCCATTAGCTTCGTAGGTCGGCTTGCGGGTGTAGGCAAACGCAAAAGCTAAAGCAAAGATTAATAAAAATACGCAGGAAGATGGAAGCCAGTGTCGTTTGAGAACTAGCCAATATTTCTGAAAATCGATGTCTTCGGTGTAAATTTGGTTCTCCATAAGTCTGTTTTTAACCTTCGGGATTGGGTCGGCGTTCTCCCAGAAATCTCGACTTGTTCCGCCGCCCGATCTACAGAACCGACGATCGCCGAACGACGGCTAGCACGAATCGATCGTATCCAAACGACTTTTACACTTCGACGATTCTAAGGCTATTCTATTTTAGAAAATTCGATTTGTCTCTTGTGGGGAGCGCTCGGGACTCTATCGGGGGACTATTCGATCTCTGGCGAGGGAATCAGTCACCCCCGATTCCCCACTCCGCTCTATCTTACGCGCTAGTCGCTTCGGTTTTGCGCAAGACGGCAATAAAATCGGTCAGTTCGGCGTCAATTTGCCCCAAAGTCAGGGCTTTGGTGACGGTGGCGAGAACTTTCCAGCTTGTATCGATCGCCGGGTGGCGATTTCGCAGGCGTTTTTGACGGGGATTTTCATATAAATAAAAATGTTCTACATTCAGATCGTGGTGGCGCGCAAATTCTTGGATCGCTTTGGGCGAAATCGTCTGTCTTAAAAATGTCCGGAAGGGGACGCGATCGTCTACTCCGGCGAGTTGTTCTCCAAAAATATAGCGGTACACCCAAACGTGAAATTGATGGGGAGTATATTTCGTCAACAATCCTTTGAGGGACATGACGTTAGGAACGGCGACAATTAAAATGCCATCTTTTTTCAACGCTTTTTGACAGTTGGCTAAGGCGCGTTCCGGGCGATCGAGATGTTCTAAGATCCACCAACAAACGATGACATCATATTCGTTTTCGGGGAAATTATAGGTTTCGACATCTCCTAAAATTTTTTCGTCGAGAACAGTATTGCGTTCGAGTTGTTTCTCGGACAGATCGATGCCGACGATGTAGGTGTTCGCTCCCATATCCAGATAGCTACAGGAACCACAACCGACTTCGAGAACTTTTAACTGGGTTTTGTCCCGTACCAGGCGATCGAAAACAGATTGCAATTGCGGATCTTCTTCGAGCATAGAATTCCCCTAATCTTGCGAGGCTTCCGAACACGAATTTACACTCAAGCTATCGTAAAAACACGATCGGTGTACGATATTTTGGCGTAAAAACATCGCTATTTTAATTAATGTTCTATTTTTGTTAATAATACACAATGGTAGCACGATCGTTGACCGGATTTCAAAAAACGGAAGCAAGGGAGCATTTTTGATGGACAGTTCGTCGGCAATCGCCCCAACTCGACTGCACGTGACCATGTTAGGCCCGACGTTACGGCAAAAAGGCGGTGTGGCTGCAGTGGAGGAGGCGATCGTTCGCCACGCACCCCCGGAGTTAAAGATCGATCACATTGTCACCCACGAGGAAGGATCGATCGCCCGGCGCCTCCAGGTCTTCGCCACCGGGTTGAAGGCATTGACGGCCCAGTTAGGACGCGGCGAAACCGATCTGGTTCACATTCATTTTGCCGAACGGGGGAGCGTCTTTCGCAAGGCGATCGCCCTGTCCGTGGTTCGGCGTTTTGGCAAACCCGCGATTCTGCACGCCCACGGTAGCGAGTTTCACACGTTTTACCAAAATTTAGCCCCGGTTTGGCGGGAGGCGATCGCCCGCATTTTCCGGCAGTCTAGCTATTTAATCGTCCTCTCGGAAAGTTGGAAAACCTTCTACGTCGAACAGTTGAACTTAGACCCCGACCAGGTTATCCCGATCCCGAATCCGGTGGAAATTCCCCCGGAGGTTCCCGACCGCCGCGCCCAAACAACGGTCAATTTTTTGTTTTTGGGGCGCATCGGTCAGCGCAAAGGGGCTTTCGACGCGATCGAGGCGTTCGCCGCGTTGCCGCCGGATCGTCGCGATCGCGCGGCCCTCACTATGGCGGGAGATGGGGAGATCGAGAGGGCGCGCGATCGCGTCAGCCAGTTGAATTTAGGCGATCGCATTACCTTTCCCGGTTGGGTCGATCCGGTCCGACGCGCTCAATTGTTAGCTGAAGCCAGTGTGTTTGTGTTGCCCTCGTATAACGAAGGCTTACCGATGGCATTACTCGAATCTATGAGTTGGCAACTCCCGGCGATCGCGACTCCCGTCGGCGGGATTGCCGAAGTGCTAACCCCCAATGAAACCGGATGGCTGGTTACCCCCGGCGCCATCGCCGAGTTAAGTGCGGCCATGCAACAGGCGATCGATAACGAACCGTTACGAATTCGCCTAGGTATAAATGCTCGGCATCGGGTGCAACCGCTCGATGTAAAGACGTATTGCGATCGCCTTCACCATCTGTATCGATCGGCACTCGAATCTCCCTCGAAGTAACTCAATGCTTCACCGAAGGGTATCGATGGCTTCCGGGGTGAAATCGACAATTTCAAACCCCTATTGCACCTGCGGGCGATCGCCTTGTAGCGCTCTTCCCTACGTACCCAAGACCGGGGGCGCGATCGCTCAAATCATCCCCTCGAAAAATTAAGAAAATATTTAATTCTGTAAAACCTCGGGACCCAAGGGTTCCCGGTTTTCCGACGACCCTAACAAAGGAAAGAGTTTGAATAACTCGCCTTCTCCTTCCATCGCGACTTTTTGTTTCAAGACCAGCCATAAAAACGGCAGGTCATCTAATAAATAGCGTTTCCACAAGCGTTGCGGTTCCGAAAGCAGTCGGTGCAGCCATTCCACACCCATTTCACTCATCCACTTCGGCGATCGTTGTTTGTGTCCGGCTTCAAACTCGATCGTCGCTCCAATCGCTAAAAAGATTTTAATATTCGGCATTAAATGTTTGTAACGGGCAATCCATTTTTCTTGTTTGGGCGCTCCCACGCCGACCGCTAGAACCGTCGCTCCGGAACGGTTGATGCGATCGATAATCTCCAAACATTCTTGCTCGTTTTTCTCAAATCCAAACGTGGGAGAATGGGCGCCGACAATGATTTCTCTACCCACTTTCCGGTTGATTTTCCCTTGGGCTTTGAGGGCGACTCCGCGACCTGCTCCTAACAAGAAAATCTTGATGGATTCGTTGTTTTTATGATGATCGTAAAACGCCGGAAATAGATCGGAACCGGAAATTTTTTCTTTAACGGGAGTTCCTAAAAACTTGGCGGCATATTCGACAATTTTACTGTCGCAAATTTTATAATCTGCCGACTCGTAGCACTTGCGAAAGTCTCGATCTTTTTGCAGCTTCATCAAATGATCGACATTCGGAGTAAACACCACTCCCGATTCGAGTTGTTCTAGCAACTCTTTCATTGATAAATTGTCAATTAAAGTATTGAGGATTTTAATCGTTTCCATCACACACCTCCCAAATGTTCGACACCTTTAGATGTAGCTGTAATTTCCTGGCTTTTTAGATAAACAGACTGAGGCTTTCTCTCCGGACGGGCTGTCGGCTTAACACCCCTGCACAATTGCTTTCTTCCTGTGGAAAACAACAGATTATTTAGTTATGCTCTGGCTGGAAGTCTGGGGCGATTGAAGTTAACTCGTTCTCCCTCAATCGAGGTTGAGTGGAGTTTTTCAGTTGTTCTTCTCACGCCGTCAAGGGAAACTCACTGGCTGAACTGGACTTCCATGCAGTTTGTACCTCTTTCGATTAAGTCTATTTACTTAAAAGGAGGGGGGTATGCTTTCCCCGTTGTCCCCGTTAACGAAGAATACAACTGCATCGAGGATGAAAGATATTTTAGATTCGCTGAATCTTTAATATAGTTTACGAGTATAGAAGAAGCGCTTCCGTATGGAATAGGTATTTACCGAATATTTATAATGCTTGGGAACTTTATGAAGATTACGTAAAGATACTCGGTCAACTTGCATAAAAATGCGGACGCAAATCTACGGAAAAATCCCGAAAAATACGGATTGGCGATTCCGAGTCCCCTTCCGATCTGGCCGCAACGACCCGAGAACGAGCCAGGAAGGGGCTTAAATTCAGCATTAGGAAGGATTAGACGTGGCAGACCCTTCGGAGAGCTTCTAGGGGTTTTAGCGGCCTTGTTTCCGATTTCTATCCCGGCGCCACCGCAAAATCACGGAGCGCCGGGGTTGCTGTCCCGGGCGATCGCCCCCCGAAACGAACCCCGGAAGGGCAAAACCCATGAGGGGTCAAACCCCTTTTTAGCTCTCGATCGCCGATGCGAGACGCTTAGGGCGCTTCAAAGGCGCAAATCTTGCGGGAAACCCCGAGCCAAAATGGCCGAATTCAGTAGCATTACTGATGAGAAATCAGGAGTAAAAGAGGCCACACATTTCGTGAAATTGGGCGATCGCCGCGCGCCGTTGTAGAACAAAAATGAGGCGATCGTCCTCGATTCCCTAAAATTTTTGGCGACAAAAAAACCCGAATCGATCGGGTAACGGAGTAGAACAAAAATTGTAATCAGAAGATTGCGGTCGATTGTTGTGCCTCAATCTCGACGGCGAGGGGAATTGTTACGCGAAGATCGTCAGTATACCGCCCTCGTCAGGGCGTTTCAGATAAAGATAGAAGCATTTTATCGGCGATGGTCGGCCAGTTTAATCGCGTTTTTATGGTTTGTTTCGCCGCTTGCGAATATCTTTTTAATTGCTTTAGATTGCCGAGCACTTCGATAATATACTCCGCCAACAGCTCCGGATCTTGTATCGGAAGCACCCGACCATTGTCGCGATCGTTCACAATTTCTGGCATTCCATCGCGATTGGAAACGATACAAGGCACCCCGTGACTCATTGCTTCCATCACAAAAATGGGGAAAGGGTCGCAATAGGACGGCGACAACACTAAATCCGATCGCACGAACAAGTCGCGCATCGCCTCTCGCGACCCGATCCGTCCCGGATTGCTCACCCCTTCACTCAACGAGAGATTCAATTGACGACCGACGATCGTCAAAGTCGCGTTAGGTAACGCTTTTTTGACTTGAGGGAACGCCGCTAACACCAAATCGCCTCCCTTGCGTTCAAAATCGGAGGCATTGAATAAAATTTGCTGAGAACCCAACGGTTTTTCCAACTCGTAGGGTTCGTTAAAATTAGGAGCCGAACCGACAACGATAATACGATCGCCCTCGATGCCATAATCTTCAATTAACGAAGATTTTACCCGTTGACTAATCGCAAAAATACGATAAGCTCGTCGGTACGTTTGCCGTTCGCACGCCATCCAGGCGGCTAATGCTTCGGGGGTTGAAAACGGCGCCCATTGCGGCCAATTTTGGGCGGCCAAGGCCATCGTGTAATCTAAATAAAGGGTGTAGGGAATCTCAAATGAATCCCAAAAAGGGGCGAACAGTCCGAACACGTGAAAGACTAAATCGGGAGGCGGTTGTAGTTGTCTGATTTTGCGTTCGGCGTTCCGAGATTTGATCCGATAGGCCCGGGGATTTTTCTGAAACCAGCGATCGGCTTGACTGACGGAAAAGCGATAGGCAACTTTAAACAAAAAATTCGCAATTCGATCGAGGAGTTCGAGGGAATAGAATTCGCCACAGGGTAAAGTGTCGAACCGCTCGAAATGTGGCGATAAGGCTTGAAACAGATATTGACGGCGATAGAGGAACCCCGGTTCTCCTGTGGCGACAATGCGTTTAAATTTCATGTTATTTTCTACGAAAGGCTGTAGGTTGAAAAGCCAGCGATCGCCGAATGGTTTGGGAAGCTTAAGAGCGCTTTTCAAACACTTCACTGTTTTGACAGACGGTCATTTTTTGCCGCATTTCGGGGCTGAGGCGATCGTACTGGTGCAAGACATTAACGATACTGCCATCGGCGTTTACCAGCCATCCGTCAGGGTCGAATTGCAATTGTTCGGCATTGGCATAGTGTAATGTCAGCACCGGACCGCAAAAATTTTCATAAAAAACTACATTTTTTAATGTTCCCATTTGCACGGTGTAGTTGTGAACCGCTTGATCGATCCCCCAAACGTGTTGTTTGAGTTCGATGGTATTATCGACAACGGTTTCTAAATACTCTAAAATGGCACGGCGAGAACCGATAATCGTTCCGGCACAAGAAATACGACGATCGCCGATTTCATCGAGTACGTGTTGTCCGTATCCTTCGCGCAACCAAGTCGAATTGACCTCACACGATCCGAGGCTTTTGGTTTCATCTTCGAGAAAACAGCACAGGCGATCGCCGATCTCGAAATCAAAGGGATTGCGTTGAAAAATAACATCGCGAACGTCAGTTAACATCACGTTATCGTAGGCTTGAGAGCATTCGCTCAAATATAAATAGTACAACAAGTAACGTGCCGAAAACATGTTGACGAACTTCGCGGCAATTTGAGCGCGCGCTCGGATAGGGTTGTTGAGGCGATCGCTCACGACTTTGACGAGATAAGAATTGAGGCGGTTGAGAGGGAAAAAGTTCGCAACGAGCAAGTGATAGAAATACGCTTTTTTCACTTGCCATCGTCCTTTCTGATACAGGGGGACGTTAATATACCACTCGTTCATCGGGATTAATTTGACGCCGAATTCGGCGATCGCGTCGAGGGTTTTTTGGCTCAAGTCCGAATAGACAAAGCAAACATCCCCCGCATAACCGCAGTTTTTTAAAGAGATCAGAAAAGGTTTGATTTTTTCAAACTCATAGCGCTTGACTAAGCCGAGAATTAAATTGTTATCGTTAGCAGAGCTGGGTTGATTCATGAGACCTTTTCACCCAAAATGGCAATTTTTTAATGAATGAATCAAGTTTCGATCTTAAACAGCGAGTTGTTCGGCCAATTTAGCCACCGGGTCGGGCGGTACAGGGGCTCGCAATTCCCGGGTGGTATTTGCGGAGCTCTAGTTCCCATCCGGGACTAGCCCCGTCAACTCAACAATTGCAGGGGAATCGGCGGCCAATTGTAAACATTGATACCCCGGCGATCGCCCAATTGTGCCAGGTGTTGGGCGCTACGCGATCGCAGAAGTTCGTAACCTCCCCAAGCGACCCAGCCACTGGTGGAGATCGATGCAATTTTTTGCATAAAATTTAGGGTAAAAAATGCGGATATTTTAATCTTGCATCATACAATATCACTCTTCGAGGTCAAAACATACCGATCGCACCTCCAAGGTAATATAGGATGCAATTTTTCAACCGTTCCCGGCTCAAACACCGTCGCGGTTATCTATTTTTCAAGGCGATCGCCCAATGGATTTCCCCAGAACGCTGCGGGGAAATCCACCGATTCAAATCACGGCGAGAGACAACTGTTTTTAACCCTCTACCCGATCCCTCAATCGAGGAAACTCTTATCTCGTACCGCGCCTTTATCCGCACTGGTGGCGAACTTCGCATACGCCTTGAGCGCCGTACTCACTTTGCGGGGACGCGCTTCGGCGGGTTTCCAACCTTTCGCATCCTGTTCGGCGCGACGGCGAGCCAACTCGTCATCGTCGAGTAAAACATTAATGCGACGCTGGGGAATGTCGATCGCGATCGCGTCCCCATCTTTCAACAAGCCGATCGCCCCGCCAGACGCCGCCTCGGGAGAAACATGACCGATCGACAGACCCGAAGTTCCCCCGGAAAAACGACCGTCGGTGAGCAGCGCACAAACCTTACCCAAGCCTTTCGATTTCAAATAAGACGTGGGATATAACATCTCTTGCATTCCCGGGCCGCCTTTGGGTCCTTCGTAGCGAATGACCACCACATCCCCCGGTTGGACTTCATCGGCCAAAATGCCCTTGACCGCGCTATCCTGGGACTCAAAGATTTTCGCTGTCCCTTGAAAGACCAAAATCGACTCGTCCACTCCCGCCGTTTTCACCACGCAGCCATCTTCGGCAATATTGCCGTAGAGTACCGCCAAACCGCCTTCTTGGGAGTAGGCATTCTCGAAATTGCGGATACAGCCTTCGGCGCGATCGCGATCCAACGAGGGCCAGCGCGTATCTTGGATAAACGCAGTTTGGGTGGGAATTCCCGCCGGACCCGCCTTATAAAACTCGACCACTTCAGGCGCCGGATTGCGCATCACGTCCCACTTGTCCAGCGCTTCTTTCAGCGTCGCACTGTGGACCGTCGGTAACTGGCTATGCAGCAATCCCGCGCGATCGAGTTCGCCGAGAATTCCCATAATTCCGCCCGCGCGGTGAACGTCTTCGATATGATATTTCTGAGTATTGGGGGCGACTTTACACAACTGCGGAATCGAACGGGAGCGGCGATCGATATCTTTGAGATCGAAATCGACCTCAGCTTCCTGCGCTGCCGCCAGCAGGTGTAAAATCGTATTCGTCGAGCCACCCATGGCAATATCTAAAGAGATCGCATTCTCGAACGCCTCGAAACTGGCGATCGCGCGCGGTAACACCGACTCGTCACCGTCCTCGTAATAGCGCTTGGCATTTTTAACGATCGCATGAGCCGCATCGATAAACAATTGCTTGCGATCGAAATGCGTCGCCAGGGTCGTTCCGTTCCCCGGTAGCGACAACCCGATCGCCTCCGTCAAGCAGTTCATCGAATTCGCCGTAAACATCCCCGAACAAGAACCGCACGTCGGACAAGCACTGCGTTCGTATTCCGCCACCACCTCATCCGAGACACTGTCATCGGCTGCAATCACCATCGCATCGACCAAATCTAACTTATGTTCGGCCAACTTCGTCTTACCCGCTTCCATCGGGCCGCCAGACACGAACACCGCCGGAATATTCAATCGCAACGCCGCCATCAGCATTCCGGGAGTGATTTTATCGCAGTTAGAAATACAGACCAGCGCGTCCGCACAGTGAGCGTTGACCATATATTCGACCGAATCGGCGATAATTTCACGACTGGGTAAACTGTAGAGCATCCCATCGTGACCCATCGCAATGCCATCGTCTACCGCAATCGTATTGAACTCCTTCGCCACGCCGCCAGCCTTTTCGATTTCGCGTGCGACAAGCTGTCCGAGATCCTTTAAATGAACGTGACCCGGGACGAATTGCGTAAAAGAATTGGCAACCGCAATAATAGGCTTGTGGAAATCCTCGTCCGTCATTCCCGTCGCACGCCACAGCGCGCGGGCCCCCGCCATATTCCGTCCGGCGGTTGACGTTTTAGAGCGATATTCAGGCATTATTCTCCTCTCTCTGCCTTGAAAAATAGGTCTTATTGTAGCAAAAGTAACTGTCTGAAGTTTACCTAGACGCGCGCTCGTTCCTTTTCTTTATCTTTCTTTTTCGATAACCAATGTTGCAAAAACTCACGGAAAAAGTTAACCAAATCAGCCCGGAATTGCGGAAAATTATCAGCAATATCGGCTGGTTATTTACCGATCGCCTCTTGCGGATGGGAGTCGGAATTATCGTCACCGCTTGGTTAGCGCGCTATCTGGGAACGGAACAATTCGGACTTTACAATTTCGCGATCGCCTTCGTCACCTTATTTCATACCGTCGCTACCCTCGGACTGGATCAAATAGTCGTCCGCAATATCGTCAGCGATATCGAGCATAAAAATACCATGCTCGGCACCGCCTTAACCCTACGACTCAGTAGCGGAATTTTACTCTTTTTTAGTGCGAATCTCGCGATTTTCTTCTTGCGTCCCGACGACCCCCTCACGCGCTGGGTCGTCGGTATTATTGCAGGAGGGTTAATTTTTGAAGCGTTTAACACCATCGATCTGTGGTTTCAGTCCCAAGTCCAATCCAAATATACGGTTTTAGCCAAAAATATTGGGTTTATTTTAATTACGACCGTCAGAATTATTCTAATTTCTATCGAAGCGCCTTTAGTCAGTTTTGCTTGGGCGGCATTAGCTGAAACGGGTATCTTTGCGATTTCGTTAACCGTCGCCTATCACGTGAGCGGTCAAAAGTTATTCGATTGGAAATTCGATCTCGATCGCGGAAAAACCTTATTGCAAGAAAGCTGGCCCCTGATTCTGTCTGGATTGGCGATTATGGTTTATCTCAAAATCGACCAAGTGATGTTAGGACAACTCGCCGACGATGCTGCCGTCGGGATTTATTCAGGGGCAACCCGCATTTCTGAAGTGTGGTATTTTGTGGCGATCGCTATTGTGAATTCCGTCAATCCTTCAATTTTAGAAAGTAGAAAAGTTAGCGAATCGAAGTTTTATCAAAAGCTGCAAAAACTGTTTAATTTGATGGCTGTTTTGGCTTACGCGATCGCCATTCCAGTGACATTTTTATCCCGATGGATTGTCGTTGTCATTTTCGGGGCGGAATATGCAGCCGCAGGCTTGGTTCTTTCTATTCATATTTGGGCGGCTTTATTTGTCTTTTTTGGATGGTCTAAAGGAATTTGGATTATTGCCGAAAGTCAAACGTTATATTCTCTAGTTTCGACCTCGGCGGGTGCCGTTTTGAATATTGTTCTAAATTTTTGGCTCATTCCTCAGTATCGCGAAGTCGGCGCCGCTATAGCTACAGTTGTTTCCTATGGATTTACCGATTACGTTCTCTGTTTTATTTATCCTCCCGCGCGAAGATTGGCACTGATTATGACAGAATCGATTACCTTAACTTTTGTAGTCAAGCGACTATTTAGACGCGCTTGATAGGAGGTTATAAAGAAAATATCAAAAAATATTGTAGGGGTTTGGTTTCCAAACCCGAGACTTGTAGGGGTTTGGTTTCCAAACCCGAGACTAGTTTGGTTTCCAAACCCGAGACTTTATCCTTCAAGAAACATCCATCACTCGCAGGTATTCATCGGCAGATTTAGCCAGAGAAAATTCGGCGCCCCGTTGTTTTAAAATATCGGAGGCGATCGGATTTTTTAAACTGTCTTCAATGGCGATCGCCATTTTCTCGACATCGCCAATTGGCACTAAGCAACCGTATTCGCCGTGGTTTAAAATTTCTGCCGGACCGCTTTTGCAGTTGGTAGAAACAACCCTCGTTCCCGCCGCCATTGCTTCAATCAATGCCGTGGGTAATCCTTCAAACAGGGAAGATAAAACAAAAAGATGAGCGCGCGCCATAAAGCGATAAGGATTGCTGACAAACCCAGGTAAATCGACCAATTGAGTTAACTTTAATTCCTCGATTAATACTTCTAATTTTGGGCGATCGCCCCCTTCCCCCAAAATCATTAATTTAGCAGGAAACTTTTGAGAAACCAAGGCAAAAGCACGAATTAAAGTTTCAAAATCCTTTTGTTTTTCCAAACGACCGACCCCCAAAATAACGGGAGGTTCACCGGGAGTAAACCAAGGATGATTTAACGGTTCTTCGATCTTTTGAAAAAATTCGGGAAGAATCACGGGATTGTAAATTGCTTTAACTTTACTGCGATCGAATCCCATCTCTAATAAGTCTTCCGCCGCGCCTTGAGATACCGTAATAATTGTATCTGCCATTGGATAAAACCATCGAGCTAAATAAGGCGCAAACCGCCGTTTAAAGGTGGTCGCATTTTGCGACTCTTGAGACATGGTATTGTGAACCGATACGGCGATATGAGTCGAAACTTTAGCGAAATAGCGCGACCACAAAGCGATGACGTTGGCATCTTCCAAGGCGGAGAGTAAAGCGACGGGTTGCTGTTGTTTTAAATAGCCGATTAAATCGGGAATACTATTGACTAAACGTTTTTTGTGTAAGTTGACCAAATTCACGGACTCGGGAATTTCCGATAACAACGGTCCGACGGGTTTCGCTAAAACTAAATCGACCTCGTGACCGCGTTCGGCAAAACCGCGCCCTAAGTAAAGCATCACTCTTTCGGCGCCGCCGCCATCCAAAGCACTCAAAAAAAGTGCTATTTTTGCCATTTTTTGAACTCCATTCGATTACACTGAAACTCATTAAATTAGTTCTCGAAACTGTTTTAAGTAGAGATAAATAGCCCGCAAATAAATTTCAAAACGATCGCGCCAAGAAATTGAGGCGAGATGGCGATCGATTAATTCTTGATACGTCGGTTGGATGGCGTCATAATGTTGTCCGATTCCCAAGCCAGCAGCGATTAAATAGTTGGATAAGTTAATAAACTGGGGAAAGTTGGCGTAAATCCAATATCCGGTTAAAATCCGAATTTGGCATTTTCGTTGTTGTTTTTGCCGATTTTTTTGGGCATAATCGGCACTTCCGGGAACGAGGGCCGAACCGTAAGCATTATTTTGATGGATGCGATACCATCCCAACTCGTGAGGGAGAAAAATTCCGGCAGATAATCCCATTGCGGTAAAAATGAGATAGCTATCATTGAGCAAGATTTTTTCTGTTTCTGGCATCGGTAAAATTTGCGCGAGAAGCGATCGCCGAAAACACAATCCCGAGGTAGGTGGATAGGGAAAATTCTTGACAGAACCGCGTCGGATATCATCACGTAAATCCCAAGATTCGACCGTTAAATCGGGTATTTTGGGGACTATAAAATTGATGAAATTATCTTCAATTTTTTGCGTTTCCATAAAGTTAACAGAATGAAAACACCATCCCATTTCCGGGCGATCGCGAAATGCGGAAACCACGGCTTCGCCTTTGTGCGGCAAACATAAATCGTCCGCATCTAAAAAGCAAATGATTTCGCCATGACTGGCGGCAAATCCAGCATTAAAGGCGGAAGCTTGGCCGCCATTTTCTTTCAACACAGCAACGATGCGATCGCCATATTCGGCGATAATCTCTCGGGAACCATCGGTGGAACCGTCATCGACGACAATCACTTCTACGTTTTTATAGGTTTGATTGAGGGCGCTGGAGATCGCCTGTTTTAAAAAGCGATCGTAGTTGTAGTTATTAATTAAAATACTGACGAGTGGAGAGGCTTGCATCGATTGTTTCAACTGGCTAAAATAAAAAAGCGACCGAAAGGGCGATCGCCGGACTTTCAACAGTTAGATGACTGTTACTGTTTCAATTTCAAGCAATTTAATCGATTCAATTCTTCCCAACTTTCGCTCACGAAGAACGCCGGAAAATCATCAAGTTATCGTCGTAATCGCGAATCATTTTTCCGTCAAAGGATTGACGCATTCTGGCGACCGCTTCCGGGTCGTAAGTCATCGAAAACGATCGCATGAGTTCGATCCAATAACTTTGGGGTTGTTCGTTTAAATGTAAATGTCCTCCTTGTCCGGGAGGGGCGGCGGTAAACACCAAATTGGGGGCAGTTTCTGAAAGTAACTGACACAACTTACTCGCCGCCGATTCGGGCAGGTGTTCGGCGACTTCCAAACAAATACAAACATCCCCTCGGGCGGGAATTGTTTCGGCTTGAGTTAAATCGATTTGTTCGACAGAGGGCAATCCTTTAGAACGGGCCATTTTAACCGCATCTAAGGAGTAGTCGAAGGCGACAATTTCACCGCAGCCCGCTTCGATCAAGGCTAGGGAAATCCCCCCCGAACCGCAGCCGACATCCACTAATTTTTGCGGGTTAAATTCGGCGACGATCGTGCGGGCGAGGAGGTCGTAGCATTCGGTATTGAAGTTTTCGATGTTTTCGTAAAAGGCGCGATCGTAACCGTGGTTTTTATCTTTAGCGATGTAGGTGTAGTAAAAATACATCCACCGATTTTTAAGTTGGCCTTTGAAGTCCCGCCACTGTTGTTGAATGTCTTGATATCGGGGTTCTCCGAGGAGACTTTTTAAGGTTTGTTTGCTGGCAGATTTAATCATGATGCACGCTTTTGTTAAGGTTGGATGACATAAACTCGATTTCGCGGAAAATGGCGATCTTCCTTTGAAGTCACTTCGCGATCGCCTCGGCTTTATTCTGACAATTTGGCAGAGTTTAAGGAAGGCGAGGGGGAACTCGGCGTTTCATTCATGGCGGCAAAATAAGCTTGTTTGTCTCGATATTCTCGGACTTCCGAGGGAGAGAGCTTTCTCACGTAACCCAAGGACAGACTGACGGCGACGTGAAGGATCCAAAAGAGGTTGTTATGTTGAATAATCGTGCTTTCAGTTTGATTGTACAGTAGCAAAAAGGACGCATATAATAAAGGCCACATTTCCGCCGGACTTTTTTCAATTCGCAATAAAGCGATTCCGCGCACGAACATCGTCAGCAGACTCATGACAAAAAAGAATAACCCGACTAAACCGAGATCCAAAGAGATGTTAATAAAACCGTTGTGGGAGTGGGGGGCGACGTAGCGAATCGCCAGCCAAACTTGATTGGCGGCGCCGGTCCCTTGCCAAAAAGCTTGATAGCCATAACCGAACCAAGGACGCAAGCGAATCATATCGATAGAGGCTTGCCAAAGGTAAGTGCGACCGCTCAAACTGGGGTCTTTTCCCAATCCGTAGAGAAAAGGTTCCCAATTTTCGGCGAGGATGGTGGTTCCACTGCTGACGACAAAGATCGCAAAAATAATCACGGGAATGGCAATTCCCCCGCGAGATTGCAAGATTTTAAAGAGGGGAACGAGCATCATCAGGGTGAGAAAAACCATCAATCCGGTTTTCGATCGCGTGAGGAGAACCAGTAAGACGGTGATGATAAAAACGGCCCACAACCGTTTTCGATACTTGGGAGGGCTGTGAATGGCGGCGAGACAGGTGGGGAGAGAAATTAGGGCAGTCAGTTGTGCTAAAACATTTTTATGGACTAAAGGCCCGCGCCAAGCGCCGGAATGAATGCCTTTTTCGATTCCCGACCCGGGGAGGGCGAGGGTATATAAAAAGCTGAAAACGGCGGTAATTCCTAACGCCCAAGTGACGATATCGAGCAGTTCTTTGCGATCGTAACGGGAGGCGAGATAAACGCCAAACATAGTGGTTTGGAGGGTCGAGATCCCGCGTTTGAGTGAAAAACTCGGAAAATCCGACCAAACGAACGAGATCGGCGTCATCAATACCAGTCCCCACAAAAACGGATCGCGCCAGACGACGCGGAAAGCACTTTTAGGGCGCAAAGCCAGCAAAATCAAGCTGATGCCGATCGTGGCGTATTGTAGCAAAACCACGGGCCGCTCGAAGGGGGAAGTGCCACCGCCGCCGACCCCTTCTGACGGTACGTATCGACTACTGAGGGTTAAAATGCCAGTAAATACGATAATACCGAAGATGGCGTAAACTTTCTCTAGTTTGAGAAGATCGGAAAGAATCGAGAAAACATTCATAAGCGAGTCGAAGCTGAGGACTCGGATCGGGATTGTTCTATACTATCTCCTGTTCTTTGGGGTCGCCAATGACGGGGGCGGTACGCCGGAGGTGTCGCTAAGCGATCGCGCAGATGGGGTTGGCAGGGGGCGCGCCCCAGTCGTGATGTTGAATGTGTGATAAAAGTTATGGCTAAAATCGAACGGTGGATCGCGATCGCCTGTTTGGTCGCGGCGGGAATCGTGACGTTGAGCTGGCAAAAAGTAACGTGCGACAATACCGCAGACGTGGCGATCGCGAGCAACACGAATCTTCCAGAATCGGGCTATCTCTGGCAAAATGTGGCCGTCGGCGGTGCGGGATTCGTCACCGGAATCGTCATTCACCCTGAAGATCCCAGTACGATCTACATCCGCACCGATGTCGGCGGCGCCTATCGCTGGCATGGCGCGGAGGAACGCTGGATCCCTTTAATGGAGGGCTTTTCAGAAGACGAAAGCCATCTCTACGGCGTCGCCAGTCTCGCCCTCGATCCCGACGATTCCCAGCGCGTTTATGCGGTGGTGGGCGAATATACGGACGAACGGGCCCGAGGTCAAAAAGGGGTGGTCTTGACATCGGACGATCGCGGTGAAACCTGGCGTCAGTTTCCGCTTCCCTTCTTTGTCGGGTCTAACGAACTGTGGCGCTGGAATGGCGAACGCCTCGCCGTAGACCCCCATCAATCGAACCTGCTCTATTTGGGATCGCGCCACGAGGGACTGTGGAAAAGTACCGACCGGGGAGCAACCTGGCAGCGAGTCGGCGGAGTTCCCGAGGGAACCCCGAACCGGGGCGTTGCTTTCGTGGCGTTCGACCCGATCGCCGGATCTGAGGGAGAACCGACCCGCCGAATTTATGCGGGGGTCGCCGGAAAAGGCGTCTATCGCAGCGAGGATGCGGGGCGCACTTGGCAGTTATTACCCACGGAGGAAACCGACCCGCAACGGGGGGTCGTGGCGTCGGACGGGACGCTTTACGTGACCTTCGACCAGCCGGGAACGGTGCGCAAGTGGCAGAATAACAGGTGGATCGAGATCTCCCCGGATCCGTCCGTGGAATCGTATAACGCGATCGCCGTCGATCCGAACGATCCCCAGGTGGCGATCGCCGCCGAATGGTTTTTCAATCACGGCAACCGACTGTTTCGCACCACCGACGGCGGCGAAACTTGGCGCGAGATCGAGTATAAACGGGCCGATACCGTCCCCTGGCAGCACGATGACGAGCGCTTTTGGGCGGCGGGGATCGCCAGCGTGGCGATCGCCCCGGACGATCCCGAACGGGTTTGGTATACCGACGGTTGGGGCGTGTGGCAAACTGACGACATTTCGGCGCGGCGATCGCTGTGGCGTCGCGTCGTGCGCGGTTACGAAGAAATTGTCAATTTCACCCTCAAAAGTCAACCGAATACCGGGGCGCTGTTACAAGGATCCGGGGATATTGGCGGCATGCGCCACGGCAATTTAAACCGCTATCCGAGCAAGTTATTTCAAGATCCGAGTTGGATGGCGAGTGATTTTGTCTCGATCGCCGCCTCGGAAAAAGACCCCCAATTCGTCGTCGCCGTCGGGGGACGACGCTGGACCAGCGACCAACTGCCCACCCCGGGATACGCCCTCTATTCCACCGACGACGGCCAAAGTTGGCGGGAATTCCCCGGTTATCCCGAGGGCGATCGCCAAGCGGTACGCGGTCGGGTGGCGGTGTCGGCGACGGACCGCGATCGGATCGTCTGGCTGCCGGAAGGGAGCGATCGCCTCCCCTACACCAGCGCCGATGGCGGTCAAACCTGGACCGTCTCCAAAGGCGCCCCGGGAGGGATGGTAGTCTCGATTTGGCAGTGGAACCAACCCCTCGCCAGCGATGCGGTCGAAGGCAATACCTTTTATCTCTACGACGGGGGGAAAGTTTATCGCAGCAGTGACGGCGGACTGACCTGGGCCGCCACCGCCGCCGAGTTACCGAAATTGAGCATGGACTGGCAGAAAGGCACCTGGAGTTTGCTCAAAACGCCGCCGGGAATGGCGGGGGAACTGTGGGCGAGTTTCGATACGGACGGCTTGTATCGATCGCGCGATCGCGGCGAAACCTTTACCCGGATCGAATCGGTACAACGCGCCCACTTATTCGCCTTCGGTCGCAACGCGCCCGATCGCGATCGCCCCAGCTTATTTGTTTACGGAACCGTCAACGCCGAAGCGGGGATCTTTCGTTCCGACGATTTTGGCGAAACCTGGCAAAAAATCGACGTTCCCGGACAGGCGATCGGTAAAGACCCGCGCACGATGGAAGGCGATCGCGAAGTCTTCGGGCGCGTTTATATCGGAACCGGAGGACGCGGGATTTACTACGGACAACCCGTGGGAACCAGAGGAGAAGCGCAGCCCGCAGACACTACCTTATTCACCTGCGGGATGCGCTGGATCTCTTCTCAATGGCGTTAGGGCCAATCCGCTACGGTTCTCCCCTCCTGGGAATTAGACTTGCGGATTCGTTTTTGCGGCGAGGGTCGGTTGGAGAGACAGCAGCCATAACACAGTTAACGCCGTTAAAACTGCCCCACTGGCGAAACAGACGCCGTAACCGAAACGGTTGGCTAACTGTCCGGCGATCGTGCTGCTGACGATCGCCGCCACGCCGAGAATGGCGTTATACAGGCCGATCGCCATCCCTTCCTGACCCTTGTTCGCTAAAGCGGCGATCGCCGTCGTACTCGACACGTTAATCGCCGCCCAGGTGACCCCCGTCAGCAAGTGGGTCATCCCGACGAGTACCAAACTCCCCCGGGTCGGTTCTCCCAACGCCACCGCCGTAAAAATCACGAAAATGATTACCCGAACCGCCGTGGCTTGCACTTGCAGGGTAATGCCCGATTGCTGCTGGACCAGGCGACCGACGGGCATGTACAATAAGGCTTCGACCGCCGCTTTGCCCAAGGTAATCAGAAACACTTGAGCGTTCGTGGCATCGAGAACGTCGGTGAGAAAAATCGGAAAGGGAATATAAACTAAGTTAATCGAGAAGAAAAAGACGGCGGCACAGCAGTAATAGAGGATCAGGGGGTGGCTGAGGCGATCGCGCCAGTTTGTCCCTCCGGCACGATCGCCGAGAAAATACAACATCCGCGACGGATAAAATAAGGCCCGTCGTTCGATAATCGCCACACTCAGACGCCCCAGAAATTGGCGAGTGTAGCGGCGCCGGGAGTGAAACTGTCGGGCTTCGCGGACTAAGACGATACACAACAAGCAACTGACGAAAGCAAATCCTCCGGCAAACAGCAACAGCATTCGCATCGCCTCGGGGGTTTCGAGATTCGCGGGTTGCCACGTCAGCCAACTGGCCCCTAACAAGACTCCGCCGACGAAACTCCACGCGGTGATTTGATAGAAGCGACCGAAGGAGGTTCCCCGTTCCCGATCCGGGATACTGTCGAGAACCAACGCAGACGCCACCGGGGTAATGGCGGCAATGAAAAATCCGGCAATCGTCGCCAAGAGGAAGACTTGGGGAATCGTTTGTCCTCGGGCCAGGGCGATCGTACACAGGGCAAAGCCGAGAAAGCCTAAGAAGAGGAAGGGACGACGGCGACCCAGGCGATCGGACAAATTCCCCCACAGGGTAAAGGCGAGAACCCCCGCGAGGGCAATGGAAGAGTTGACTCGTCCGACATCGGCGAGACTGCCGTGGGCGACTTGAACGACGTAAAGCGGTAAGAGGGTAATGAGCAGCCCTTCACCGAGTTTGAAGGGGACGAAGGCGAGAAACCAAGGCGGAATATCGAGGCGGGACAAGGCACCGAGGCGGGAAGAAACGGCACGCATGGGGCAGGTTCGGGGTCTGTCCGCAGACAGAGGTGAGGGGAAGGGGCGATCTCCGCCACTGAAGATCGTCGGATTTGGGCGGGCGATCGCGATCGTTTACATTTAGATACATTTTGACGCAAGCTGCAGCGATCGGTGCCAGCGATCGCCCCCCAATTTTCCCAATTTTGGCGGGGAGATCTACCCATCGGCCACTCTCAAGCGAACCTCTCAAAACCGGGGTCGCCATCGAGCTATCGAACAAAACAAACGGCGCGATCGCCTCCCCTGCCGAGGTTTGCGGTTTTCATCCCAGTGTTTATCCCAGAATCAACCGCAGGCGATCGCGCCGTTCGCAGGCGTTTGCAATTAACTTAGATCGATCTAGATCAACTTGACCGCACGCAACGCGAACATCAAACCGATCGCCGCGACCAACGCACCCCCTAAGAGGACGAAATAGGTCACTGCTCCACTTGCTGTAATTCCCATGAATAAATTCTCCATTAAAATCCGTTAAGAAATATTGAAGCATGGAGTGCGATAGAATACAGCCCACAATGCTTGTTGATTTGGGTTGGACCATGCAGTCAGTGATTCACGTAGATCTTGGGGAGCGTTCTTACGATATCGAGATCGCCCCCGACGCGATCGACCAACTCGGGGAACGGATGCGATCGCTCGATTTGGGTAAAAAAGTCTTGCTCGTTTCCAACCCCGTCGTCTTCCGCCACTACGGCGATCGCGCGATGGCGTCGTTACGCGATCGCGGCTTTGAGGTCGCCCACTGCATCATCATGGCGGGAGAACAGTATAAAACCCTCAATTCCATTCAAAAAATCTACGGTCAAGCCCTCGAACACCAATTAGAGCGATCGTCTACTATGGTCGCCCTCGGCGGTGGCGTCATCGGCGACATGACCGGGTTTGCGGCGGCGACCTGGTTGCGGGGGATGAACTTCATCCAAGTTCCCACCAGCTTGTTGGCGATGGTCGATGCGTCTATCGGCGGTAAAACCGGGGTCAACCATCCCAAAGGGAAAAACTTGATCGGCGCTTTCTACCAACCGCGTTTGGTGTTAATCGATCCGAAAGTTCTCAAAACATTACCCGCCCGCGAATTTCGCGCCGGAATGGCTGAAGTCATTAAATACGGCGTCATTTGGGACGAGACTTTATTTGAGAAAATGGAACGGTGCGATCGCCTCGACCAGTTGCGGTTTCTCCCGGAAGAATTACTGCACGACATCCTCGTTCGTTCCTGTCAGAGTAAGGTCGATGTCGTCGTCCAAGACGAACGCGAAGCCGGATTGCGCGCCATTCTCAACTACGGTCACACCATCGGTCACGCCGTCGAGAGTTTGACCCGCTACAAAGTCACCAATCACGGCGAAGCCGTGGCGATCGGCATGGTCGCCGCCAGTCGTTGCGCCGTACAATTGAAATGCTGGGATGAAGCGTGCGACACCCGTCAATTTGAATTAATTGAAAAAACCGGATTGCCGACGAAATTACCCAGTAATTTAGATATCGAAAAGATTTTAGAAACCCTCAAAACCGATAAAAAGGTCAAAGACGGCAAAGTTCGCTTTATTTTACCCAAACGCATGGGCGAAGCCACCATCAGCGATCGCGTCACCTCCGATTTACTGCGCGAAGTCTTGCCGACCTTGCAATAATTTCGGGAACCTCGGGAACTCGGGAATCGGAACTGGGCAATTCACCAATCCGAGAGTTTTTGACGGACGGGTAACACGATTTGGAATTCCGTTCCCTTTCCCGGTTCCGAGAGGCAGATCAAACTACCCTTATGTTTTTCCACCACAATTTGATAGCTAATTGACAATCCCAAACCCGTTCCCTTCCCCACAGGTTTGGTCGTGAATAGGCGATCGAAAATCTTTTCTCGAACCGATTCCGGCATTCCCATGCCATTATCTTTAATCGAAACGATCGCCCTCGGCGGATGGTCCCCGTCACCCCCTTCCCACTGCGTTTTTATCCAAATTTTATTCGGATTGGCGACCACGCGATCGTAAGACTTCCCCCGATTCGACTCTTCCACCGCATCGATCGCGTTGGCTAAAATATTCATAAAAACCTGATTCATCGGCCCGGGATAACACGGAATATTCGGCAACTCTCCATAATCTTCAATCACTTTAATATCCGGACGATTTTCATTGGCTTTCAACCGATGTTTTAAAATCACTAAGGTACTCTGAAGTCCCTCATGCAAATCGACCGGAACCTTAGACGTCGCATCCGATCGCGAAAACGTCCGCAACGACACGCTCAATTGGCTGACGCGATCGACCCCCGCCGTCATCGAATCGATAATCTCCGGTAAATCTCGCCGGACAAAATCGAGATCGATCTCTTCCGCATGATCTTTAATCTTATCGCTCGGATCGCTCAATTCTTGACGATATAATTCTAAATGATCTAATAAATCTTTAATATAAGCTTGCGCGTGTTTGAGATTCCCTTTTAAAAAGGTCACCGGATTATTAATTTCATGGCCGATACCCGAGATCAGTTGACCGAGTGCCGACATTTTTTCGCTTTGGACAAGTTGAACTTGAGCCTTCTCTAATTGTTTTAACCGTCGTTCTAACTCTTCATTGAGGTTCGCTTGTTCTCGATTCGCTCTTTCTAACGCTAAATTGGCTTCTTGGAGTTGGCCGTTCGCTTTTTGCAGTTCGAGAGTGCGTTCGTCAACCTGTTGTTTTAAATTTTTTCCGAGTTCTTCTAATTGAGTTTGAACTTCCTGTCGTTGGCTGACTTCCCGCTTCATTTCCTCATTGGCTTTTTGCAATTCTAAGGTCTGTTTGGTGACCGTTTGTTGTAGTAATTCTACCGTCGAATAAAGTTCGACCGGATCTAACGCTTGCAATAAGGTACTTTGGGTCACAATTCCCGCCAAACTCCCCTCAAGATCCACCGCGACTAAACGACGAATGCAATGTTCTTGCATCATTTGGTTGGCTTCCCATAATGAGGCGTTGACCGAAATCGGAAACAGTGGCGTACTCATCACCGCTTCGGCGGGAGTGGTGAATAAATCCAATCCCATTGCTTTGAATTGAACGATGTCTCGTTCGGTGACAATCCCGATGGGAATTTGGCGATCGCCGTTGTTGCTTTTCTCGCAAATGACCACGCAACTTTTGCGTTGTTCGACCATGATTTGCGCCAATTCAAACATTAAGATCGAAGGCGATGCATTCACTACTTGCGTGACCATTACATCTCCCACTCGTCGGATTTGTAGTAAATCCGTCGGTTTGAGAACTTGACGCAAACTTTCCGGGGTAATGACGCCGACGACTCGATCGCGATCGTCGAGTAAAGGTAGGTGGCGAATGCGGGCCGATCGCAGTAAAGATAAAACTGAAAAAATATCTCCTTTTTCCTCTAAGGAGAGGGTAATTAATTGGCAGGTCATGACTTGAGCAATGAGAATTTCGCTCAAATCCATCGGCGTCGTGGTCAATTTGACGACATCTCGTTCGGTAAAAATGCCGACTAATTTTTCATTCTCTAGAATTAAAATATAACTCGCTCGATTTTGACTCATGGTGACCAGCACTTCGACCACCGGAGTGTCCGGCGTAACGGCGATCGGTTCGCGGTCGATCGCGCAATCGAGTAATGCGGAAGGTTGGCAACCAGAAGAAGACAAGTGTTGCGGTTGTTGCATAGGAGAACGGAATTTTAGAGTTTAGAGTTTAGAGTTTAGAGTTTAAATTGAGGGAATCGGGAGGAGGGAGAAAAAGGGGGCTGACGTTCGCGGAGTTGAGACCCCGGCGTTACGGGTTTCTGACGTCTCGCTTCGGACCCGTGACTCCTTCAATAACTATGATTGGCAAAATTAATGCGATCGCTCAACTGTTGCAAAGTATTGGCTAACTCCGGATCGTTCTCTTTTAATTGAGCGATTTTTTCGCAACTGTAGAGAACCGTCGTATGATCTTTGCCGCCAAATTCTTCGCCAATTTTCGGCAAACTCAATTCTGTATGCTGTCGCATTAAATACATGCCAATTTGACGCGCCTGACTGATTTCGCGACGGCGAGAATTGCTTTTGAGATCGTCAACCGACACCCCAAAGGTATCGGAAACGGCGACGACGATCGATTCCGGCGTCGCTTTTACTTTTTCCATTTGGGGATGGAGAATAGGCGCGATATTCTCGACAGTCATCGGTAAGCCGGAAATCGACATATAAGCGACGACGCGAATTAAAGCGCCTTCGAGTTCGCGAATATTGGACGTGTAATGCGCGGCGATATATTCGACAATGTTGCGCGGGAGACGCACATTTTCATATTCGGCTTTTTTCTGTAAAATCGCCATCCGCGTTTCCAAGTCCGGCGGTTGAATGTCGGCGATCAGTCCCATTGAAAAGCGCGAACAGAGTCGTTCTTGCAGGCGCGGAATTTGGTTCGGGGGGCGATCGGCGGCCAAAACCACTTGTTTTCCAGCTTCGTGGAGGGTGTTAAAGGTATGAAAAAATTCTTCTTGGGTGTATTCTTTGCCTTCGATAAACTGGAGGTCATCGACGAGTAAGACGTCGGCAGCGCGATAATGTTCGCGAAAACTTTGCATTCCATCTTTACGAATGGCAGCAATTAAGTCGTTAGTAAATTGTTCGGTAGAAACGTAAAAAACCCGGCAATCGGGACAAATTTCGAGGCGATAATGACCGATCGCCTGCATTAAATGGGTTTTGCCCAAGCCGACCCCGCCACATAAAAATAAGGGATTGAATTCGCGACCGGGAGACTCGGCGACGGCGAGGGAAGCGGCGTGGGCCATGCGGTTGTTGGAACCGACGACAAAGCGAGAAAAGACGTATTTGGGATTGAGTTCGCTCGGACGGGGACGCTGGGGCGCCGGGACGGGGGAAACGTTGGCAATCGGCGAAGACCAGAGAACGTCACTATTTCCGCCGCCGTTGGTTTCAGTTTCTTGAATGGTTTTGATGCTAATTTCGACGGGACGCCCGAGGACTTCTTGGACGACGTCGGCGATCGTTTTTAGATAATATTTCTGCAACCAATTGCGGGCGAAGGGATTGGGGGTACAAATCACTAAGCAATCGTCGGCGAGTTGTTGCGGACTCGCCGTTTTGATCCAGGTTTCAAAGGTGGGGCGACTCAGTTGTAGTTGTAATCTCTCAAGGACCCGATCCCAAAGTTGTTCGAGGGGAATTTCCACCACTGACCTCTTATCTCAAATCGCGTTCGCCTCGGTCCCCTCCCCTACCCGGTGGCGCGCGCGGATGGGACTGTGGAGGGGTAGAGCAACCCGGCGCGAGGGGAGGGGAGGGATTAAAAAAATCTGCACTCCGTTTCCCTGCCAACCCGGTGACTCTGCCAACACCGTAGCAGATCGGATGTCCGATAGACGGGCGATCGCGGATTTGTAGCAATTCCTCTGAGAAGCCGTTACCCGGAATGGCTCTAATTTATAATGAAACTTGAGTCAGCGACTGGTTCGGAGAATTCTCTAGCAGCGTCGTAAGTCGAGATTTTACTTTGGCAAGGCAGCCGGACATGATGGCGATGAACAGTTCAGATAAAGCGGACCGATCTGGAAAATTTTCGTGGAAGCAACCCCTGCTCTATTTTTTGTTGGTGTTGTTGGGGGGTGGCGCCGCGTTGGCGGGCGATCGCTTCTTGGCGTCTAACTCCGGTGTATCCCCCCAGTCGGGACTCGGTGGAGGATCGCAACCGTCGAATCTTCCGGGGTCGGGTCAGCCGAATAATGGCTCCAACGGATCCACTGTGGCGATTTTACCGCCGGGAACCGACTCGAATTTTATTGTCGAGGCGGTGGAACAAGTCGGTCCGGCGGTGGTGCGGATTAATGCGGCGCGGACGGTCACCAGTCAAGTTCCGGCGCCGTTTGACGACCCGTTTTTCCGTCGCTTTTTCGGGAACAATATCCCGATTCAACCGCGCGAACGAGTGGAACGCGGCACCGGATCGGGATTTATTATCAGTGAAGACGGTCAAATTTTAACCAACGCCCACGTGGTCAACGGCGCCGATCGCGTGACGGTGGTGTTACGCGACGGTCGCCAGTTGGAAGGCGAAGTTCTCGGGGAAGATCCGGTCACCGATGTGGCGGTGGTCAAGATCGAGGCGAGTCAGCTTCCGGTGGTTCGCATGGGCGATTCCGAACAGTTGCGTCCGGGAGAGTGGGCGATCGCGATCGGCAATCCCCTCGGTCTCGATAACAGCGTCACCGCCGGAATTATCAGCGCCACCGGGCGATCGAGTAGCGATGTCGGCGTCCCGGACAAGCGCGTCGGTTTCATTCAAACTGACGCGGCGATCAATCCCGGGAACTCCGGCGGTCCGTTGCTCAACGCAAGCGGCGAGGTGATCGGGATGAATACGGCGATTATCAGTGGCGCCCAAGGTTTGGGCTTTGCAATTCCGATCGCCACCGCCCAACGGATCGCCGAAGAGTTAATTACGACCGGAAGCGCCCAACATCCGTTTTTGGGGATCGAGATGATCGCCTTAACTCCCGAATTGAAAGAAGATATTAATAGCGACCCCAACAGTCCGATTACGGTCTCCGTCGATTCGGGGGTGTTGGTGGTCCGGGTCATTCCCAATTCTCCCGCCGCGACCGCCGGGTTCCGCGCCGGGGATGTGATTCAAAAAATGGAAGGTCAGACGATTACTAAGTCGGAAACCGTTCAGCAAATCGTCCAAGAGAGTAAAATCGGTTCGACGTTGCGCGTGGAAGTCAATCGCAACGGTCAGATCCGAACGATTGAAGTCCGACCGGGCAATCTCCCCACTGACCAACGATCTTAAATTTTGTTAAGGTTGCTTTGCAACAGGGAGCATTCATCATGACTGTAGCGCAATTACTCGAGATCGCTCAGTTAGGCAATCCAGTTCTGCGATCGCCCGCTCAACCTGTCACCAACGTTCACGACCCCTCGATCCAATCCCTGATCGACAACTTGACGACCACCGTCGCCCCAGTCAATGGGGTGGGGTTGGCCGCTCCCCAAGTCTCGAAATCTTATCGCTTGTTCCTGCTGGCTTCCCGTCCGACGGTGCGTTATCCTTACGCTCCTCACATGGAGCCGACAGCAATTATCAACCCCCATATTCTCTCTCGTTCCCATGAAATAGTTAAAGATTGGGAAGGCTGTTTGAGTATTCCCGGGATTCGTGGCTTGGTGCCGAGGTCCGAGGCGATCGAGGTCGAATATACCGATCGCTGGGGCAAACTGCGACGGGCGGAGTTTTCCGGCTTTGTCGCCCGGGTGTTTCAGCACGAATACGACCATCTCGACGGCATCGTTTTCCTCGATCGCGTCGAAAGCAGTCGCGACATCGTGACGGAAACCGAATATTACAAGCACATGGCCTTTAGCTCGATCGCTCCCTAAGACGAACGGCGCGGCGATCGGTCTAACTCCCTTCTCTCAAGTGATTAAACCGAGTGATAAATTTATCACAATTTATCACTCGGTTTCTTTGGGGCGATCGCTCCCCGGAGATCGATGCGCGATCCCCTCCTCGTGCTACAATGTTCGATCTTGTTGGAACGCCTACTCCAAGGATTAACTACAGAAGCCGAAAACTTACCCAATCTTACCCAATCTTACTCAAATCGTGAGAAATTCCCGGAGCATTGACCAATATTTCTAGAAACTGAATTGTTAATAAAGTCATCAGTGGTGGTAAAATTAGCTCTAGTTAGGCGCCATTGGTAGCGTAGAGCATTTAACTCCATGTTATTAGGGTTTAAAACACAACTTAAAGTTAATCTTACCCAACGACAAAAACTCGCTCGTCATGCGGGAGTGGCGCGTCATGCTTACAATTGGGGTCACGGGTTGTGTTTAGGAATTTTATCACATAATGCCGATTGTAGTCCCGATGAAAAAATCAAATTTCCCACAGCTATTGACTTACATAAGTGGTTAAATAAGTTAGTAAAACCAGAGAATCTGTGGTATTACGAAGTTTCTAAGTGTGCCCCTCAATACGCTCTCAGACATCTCGCCCAGGCGTGGCAAGATTGCTTTAAAAAAAAGAAATCTAGACCTAAATTTAAGAAAAAAGGCAGACAAGACAGCTTTACTCTAGATGGAACCATAAAAATATTATCTGAAAATAAAATTCAGGTTCCTGTCATTGGAATTCTGAAAACTTATGAAAGATTATCGGGGAATTATCAACCCAAAAATGTGACGATTAGTCGAGAGGCAGATCGCTGGTTTATTTCGTTTAAAATAGATGTCAACGTGACCCCCACCGATAAGAAAACAGATGTAGTGGGGATAGATTTGGGGATAAAAGCGCTTGCCACCTTATCAACGGGAGTAAGTATAGAAGGAATAAAAGCATATAAAAAGCATTCAAATAAACTAGCTAGACTCCAAAGACAAGTTAGCCGAAAAAGTCTCGGCTCTGCCAATCGAAAAAAGTCCCAGCTTCAAGTCCAAAAACTCCATCGGAAAATCGCTAATCTCAGAAAAGATACGTTACATAAGTTGACCTCACAATTATGCAAGAACCACGCCGTTAATGTGATAGAAGACTTAAACGTATCAGGCATGATGGCCAATCATAAACTAGCTAAATCTATCGCCGATATGGGGTTTTATGAATTCCGACGGCAGATGGAATATAAGAGCCAAATATATGGGTCACAACTAATAATCGTAGACAGATTTTATCCATCTAGTAAAATCTGTTCTAATTGTGGAAGCATTAAAGACTCATTACTCTTATCAGAAAGACTGTTTGGTTGCGACCATTGTCATCTCAAAATAGACAGAGATTTAAACGCAGCCAAAAATCTGGAAAAAATAGGTCGAGCTACGGCCAAATTAACGCCTGTGGACAAGAGTGAGCCCTACGGGTTCGTCAGTTGCTCTACTTGGGGAGACCCCAAGACCGCACTGACTCACCGACTCCCTTGGTAGAAGCAGGAAGTAAAATCGACTCAAAGGTATTGTTCATCAAGCTTTGAGACTTGATGGGTAAGTTTGGGTAAGTTTTATCTAGCGGCGAAAACCAAGGGTCTAAAAACGTAACAACTCTGGGGAAGACGGGGTTGAGCCGACGGACGCCGAGTCAGACCCATAGAAAACTTGTTTTCTGGAAGTTTCGGCGGTAGAAGTAGGAAGCCGCGATTGTAATCTTTGATTGTAATTTTTGATTCAATCGGCGGTACTTCACTAGAATGCTTAGAGCAACGATTATCAAAGGGCTGCAAAGTGGTTCAAGTACCGATTTCACCATCTGCGCGATCGTCGCAATCCATCGATCTGCGGTCGGCGACTCCAGATGAGCTGCGCGATCGCCTCGACGCGATCGCCACGCGCATTATCGCCGGAGAGCGCCTCGACAAAACCGAAGCACTCGCCTTAACCGAAATTGAAGGACAAGAAAACATCTTATTGCTGTGCGAAGCCGCCGATCGCGTCCGGCGCGAATGTTGCGGCAATACCGTCGATTTGTGCAGCATCATCAACGTCAAATCCGGCGGGTGCTCCGAAAACTGCTCCTTCTGCTCCCAATCCGCCTACCATCCCGGGGAAGGATCGCCGATTTACGGCTTGAAATCCGCCGACGAAATTCTCGAACAGGCGAAAGCTGCCGAAGCGGCGGGGGCGCGCCGTTTTTGCTTGGTTTCCCAAGGTCGCGGACCGAAATATAACTCGCCGAAATCGAAAGAATTCGAGCAGGTTCTCGAAACCGTGCGCCGGATTATTACCGAAACCTCGATCAAACCCTGCTGCGCTTTGGGCGAAGTCACCGCCGAACAAGCCGAAGCCCTCGCCGAAGCGGGAGTGACCCGCTACAACCACAACTTGGAAGCGTCGGAAAACTTCTACCCCGAAATCGTCAGCACCCACACCTGGCGCGATCGCGTCGAAACCGTCAACAACTTGAAATCCGCCGGAATCCAAGCCTGTACCGGGGGCATTATCGGTATGGGGGAAAGCTGGGAAGACCGGATCGATTTAGCCTTATCCTTGCGCGATTTAGAGGTCGAATCAGTCCCGTTAAACTTGCTCAATCCTCGCGAAGGGACTCCCCTCGGTCATCTGCCCAAACTCGACCCGTTCGACGCCCTCAAGGCGATCGCCATTTTCCGCTTGCTCCTCCCCGAGCAAATTATCCGCTATGCGGGCGGACGCGAAGCGGTGATGGGCGAACTGCAATCGTTCGGCTTCAAAGCGGGAATCAACGCCATGCTCGTCGGTCACTACCTGACGACCATGGGTCAACCGCCGGAACGAGACCGAGCCATGCTCGCCGAACTCGGACTCGAAGGAGGGGAAGCACCCGTTCCCCAAGGCGATCGCCATGGGCGATCGCGCTAATTTCCCTCCTCCCGAGAGCCACAGGCTCAAGTCCCGCCCGCCGATTTCGTCCTCCTCCACCGACCCCGTTACCGTGCGTCTTCCCCTCGAATTGATCTGGGCGGCGATCGGCTTGCTGCTAACTATTGGCGGTACGTTTCTCGAAGCCTCGATCGCCAGCCCCGCCTGGAATTGGCAACAAGATGGCATCCCCATTCACTCCCTCGGCGTCACCTATCAAGTGGGGGCGGTTCTACTCGTGGGCTGTCTCGGGGGCAAAAATGCCGGGGCGCTCTCCCAAATTGCCTATCTGGTGTTGGGGTTGACCTGGTTTCCCATTTTTACCGAAGGCGGCGGTCTGGACTATCTCAAACAACCGACGTTCGGTTACTTACTCGGCTTCGTTCCCGGGGCGTGGATCTGCGGCTGGCTGGCGTTCAAAATGCCGCCCCGGCTCGAATCCCTCGCCTTTAGCGGGATCTGCGGCTTGTTGGCGATCCATCTGGTCGGACTGCTCTATTTGAGTGCGATGCACCTGTTCGCCGACCAAGCCCTCGTCCGTTCCGCGATCGCTTATTCTCTCAATCCTTTACCGGGTCAACTGGCGGTTTTATGTGCGGTGACGGTGGTCGCGTTTGGGGTTCGTAGTTTAATGTTTTATTGAGCGCCTCCGCGCGCTCTCGCCGACCCCCGAACCGGACGCGATCGCGCCGCGCCGCCGTTGACCCGCCCACCCTGGAGCATGAAATTTTTTAAAAATCGTCTGTTTTGGGCGATCGCCCCGATCGCCGTCATTCTCGACCAACTCACCAAATTCTGGGTAGTCGGGGTTTTCGACTACGGCGAAACCTGGCCCTTATGGCCGGGGGTCTTTCATTTTACCTTCGTCACCAACACCGGAGCCGCATTCAGTTTGTTTCAGGGGAGCGGTTGGTTGCGCTGGCTCTCCTTACTCGTCAGTTTGGTCTTGATCGCCTGGGGCTGGTTCGGGCCGCGCCTGTCGGCGTGGGAACAAGCCGGATACGGACTGATTCTCGGCGGGGCGATCGGCAACGGGATCGATCGCTTTGCCACCGGGGAAGTGATCGATTTTCTCGATTTCCGTTTGATCGGCTTCCCGGTGTTCAATCTCGCCGACGTCTCGATCAATCTCGGGATTGCCTGTTTGCTCGTGGTCATGTTCTGGCAAGCCCAGTACGGCGAAGGAGAGAAGAGATCGCCCGATCCCGAGTCTGCGGATCGGTCCGATTCGTCGTCGGATTGAAAAATTAAAGACTCCCAACCCGTGCACTTCAGGCCCCTCTGACAGTGCAACTCCCAACAATCCTAAAATAGAAGAGCTTGCCGATTCTTCTGCCGAAAGCACTCATGAGTTCTCCTCCTCCTTCTCCCCCTCCCCAACAACCGAAAACGATCCTCGGGGTCATTACCCAGGCGACACAAACGGTACTGACCCGGGTCAATTTTTCGCGGCTGTCGCTCAAAGCCAATGCCAAAGTCCCGGAACTGCGGGTTTACGAGGGGGACGGCGGACAGCCGAAGATTTATCCGTTATTGGGCGATCGCTTTATCCTCGGGCGATCGTCGAAAACCTCGGATATCATCATCCGCAATCCGGTGGTCAGCCAAACTCACCTGTCTTTATGGCGCGACAGTCAAGACCCCAACGCGCCCTTTTTCCTCAAAGACGAAAACTCGACCAACGGCATTTATCGCGGCAAACGTCGGGTGAAAAAGAAACCCCTGCGTCACGGCGATCGCTTCAATTTGGGCCCGCCCGAACTCGCCGACAGTGTGGAAATTCTCTATCACGACCCGCCGCCGTGGATCGTCTTGGCGATGCGCTGGACGTTTTACGGGATTTCGGGGATGGCGGCGTTGGTGACGGCGGCGATCGCGATCGAATGGCAGAAATTCCAGGTGCGCCCCTTTCCCACCTCGATTCAAGGTCCGGTGGTGGTCTACGCCCGCGACGGACAAACTCCCCTGCGCCCGCCGTTTAACAACGCCCACGTGGAAATGCGGCAACTGTCGGATTTTTCGCCCTATTTGCCCCAAGCCCTGATCGCTTCGGAGGATTCCCGCTTTTACTGGCATTTGGGCGTCGATCCGATCGGTACCCTGCGGGCGATTACGGTCAATTTGCGCGGCGGCAACTTGCAAGGGGGCAGTACCCTATCTCAACAACTCGCCCGCAGTCTGTTCCGCGATTACGTGGGGACGGCGGATTCGGCGGGTCGCAAGCTGCGCGAGGCGATCGTCGCCCTCAAGTTGGAAGCGTTTTACAGCAAAGACGAGTTATTACTCGGTTATTTGAATCGGGTTTATTTGGGCATCGACCTCTACGGGTTTGAAGATGCGGCGCAATTTTATTTTGGCAAGTCGTCCCGCGATTTGAGTTTGTCGGAGGCGGCGACCTTGGTGGGGATTTTGCCCGCCCCCAACGTGTTCAATCCGGTGGAAAACTATCAGTTGGCGGTTCGCTACCGCGACGGCGTGCTTTATCGGATGCGGCGGTTGGGCATGATTAGTCAAGAAGAGGCCGATCGCGCCCGGCGATCGCGCATCGAAATTAACCCGAAAGCTCTCGAAATTATCAACAGTACGATCGCCCCGTATTTCTACGCTCACGTCTTTGCCGAGTTGGAAGAACTCCTCGGCGAAGGTCTCGCCCGCGAAGGCAATTTTATCGTGGAAACCGGGTTGGACCCGCGCATCCAGCAGCAAGCAGAAACCGCTTTGCGTCGGGGCGTCGATACCCTCGGCACTCAGTACAATTTTTCCCAAGGGGCGATCGTGACCCTCGATTCGAGAACTGGAGAAATTCTCGCCCTCACCGGAGGGGTAGACTACCAACAAAGTCAGTTCAACCGCGCTACCCAAGCCCTGCGCCAACCCGGTTCCACGTTTAAAATTTTTCCCTACACGGCGGCTCTCGATCGCGGCATCCCGGCGTCTCAGGTCTATTCTTGCGAACCCCTGCGCTGGTCCGGTCAGTCTTTTCGCGGCTGCGATCGCAGTGGCGGCGCCGTGGATATGTATACCGGACTCGCTCAGTCGGAAAATGCGATCGCCCTGCGCGTCGCCCGCGAGGTCGGACTCGATCGCACGATCCAAATGGCCCGCCGTCTCGGAATTCGCTCTAAATTACAAGCGGTTCCCGGTTTGATTCTCGGTCAGAGCGAAGTCACCCTCTTGGAAATGACCGGAGCTTTTGGCGTCCTCGCCAATGACGGACGCCGCAACCGCCCCCACGCCATTACCCGCATTCTCGACAGCAGCGATTGCACCGATCGCGACCGCCCGGAAACCTGCCGCGTCATTTACGAATACGCTCGAGACCCCAGCGCCAATCGCCCCGTTCTCTCTCCCGATGTTGCCCGCACCATGACCGACATGTTGCGCGGCGTGATTCAATCCGGTACGGGTCGCAGTGCCTATCTCGGACGCGGCGAAGCGGGGAAGACAGGCACCACCAATTCCGGGGTCGATCTCTGGTTTGTCGGCTATCTTCCCAGTGACGACCTGGTGACTGGAGTCTGGTTGGGCAATGACGATAACACCCCCACCTACGGTAGTAGCTCGCAAGCCGCTCAAATTTGGGGGAATTATATGCAACAAGTGGACAACTGACCCGCTTCGGCACTAAATCGAACTCGGTACGAGTTTGGGCGCGCGCCCTTTTTTTGGGGGAAGTTGGTGCAAATTTTTAATTCTGTGGTAGTATTATATTATAATCGAAATCTTTGCAATTTTAAAATTTTTTCTAATATTCCCATTATATAAAAAATAATACGATATTTTTCGAGGCCAGTCAAGCCCCAAAACCCCTTTTTCGGCGCAAACTTTTGTTAAGAAAAAATATTAAGAAATATATAAATAAAAACGAGAAACTAACGTAAAAATGCCGAAACGTAGGGGACTAACGACGGTAAATCGAACCCAACCTTTACCGTCATTACCCAGGGAAAAAAGCTAACGACCCCGATTTAAAAAGCCTCCGGCCAAATTAAGCGCGTCGGCGATATCGACATCGCCATCGCCATCGGCATCCAAGAAAGAGTTGAGAACGGGATTGCCTTCCGCCTCCGGATTGTCAGTATTGGCACCCGTTCGTAATAAATTCAGCACCACGGGAATGAGAATCGGGAGCATCATTTGGATTTGAGACGGATCGAGTCCAGTTTTAGCGCCGATCGCCTCGATCAACTGACTGACTTGCGCCGAAGAAAACAAAGCGGCGATCGCTTGAGGATTGGCACTCGTTCCGGCAAAATGATTGACAATCGAGCTGGCCGTTTGTTCGCCTTCCGTGGTGCGTTTTTCTTGAAGGGCCGATCGCACGTAACTCCCGACAATTGAAATCGCCGTTTGGGTGGTCGATAAATCGGCATTAGTATTACTGCTGAGGTGCTGTACCGTACTGAGAATAGCGCCTAATTGACTCGGATTGGCTTGGCGATCGCTGCTATCGATCGCACCGATAATTTGGTCAAAAAGTCCCATAATTTCGTCCTAACTCGTTTGAACTTGTAATTTGAACTCGTAAAACGTTATCGATCTGATTGTAGATTTTTTTGCTGGCGATCGCCGTGAAAGAGCGATCGCTTGAACCTACATCGTAGACCGATCCGATCCGGAAGCAGAAGAAGCAATCGTTTATCGGCGATCGGGATTTTTAATCGGTAACTCGATGCGAAACTCCGTCCCGCGTCCCCAAGTCGAAAGACACTCAATTTTACCCCCATGTTTTTCCTCAACAATTTGGCGACTGATCGCCAGTCCCAAACCCGTCCCAATTCCCCGTGGTTTCGTAGTAAAAAAGTTTTCAAAAATCTTTTGATAATCCTGGGGTTTAATCCCACATCCATTATCGGCGATCCGAACCAAAATTGAATGGGGGTTTAACAGTTCTGTAGAAATCGTAATTTTCTTCGGTTCCGCACCTTGAATGACCGTTTGTTCTTCCAAAGCATCGACCGCATTGCTGAGGATATTCATAAACACTTGATACAGCAATCCCATATAGCCTTCGACCTTGGGAATTTCGCCATATTTGAGATCGATCTCGATTTCCCGTTTGACCCGATTGTGTAAAATCAGCAAACTGCTATCGATGCACTCGTGTAAATTAACAGGTTGGGGATTGGCTTCATCCAAACGAGAAAAGTTTTTCAAACTTAAGACAATTGCGCGCGCGCGATCGGCGCCGACCTTCATCGATTGTAAAAGTTTTAACAAATCCTCTTTTAAAAACTCAATTTCGATCTCTTCGGCGTACTCTCGAACGGCGTCGGGAGGATTAGGAATTTCTGCTTCGTAAGTTTCAATTAACGTTAAAATATCTTCAATATATTCACGAGCCGGATCGATATTGCCGTAGATAAAATTGATGGGATTATTAATTTCGTGAGCCACTCCCGCCAACATGCGTCCGAGACTGGCCATTTTTTCGCTTTGAATTAACTGGGTTTGTTTTTCAGCTTCGAGTTCCTCTAAAAGGTGTTTGACTTTAGCAATAAGTTGGTTAAAAGAGAGAGCGAGTTGACCGATTTCATCTTCAGTCGTGACCGGAACTTCGAGGTCAAAATTGGATTCTTCCGTAGCTTGGCGGACGACGCGAGTGAGTCCTTGAATGGGAAGGGCGATCGCGCGACTGGTGTAGAGGGCAAATAAAATAGCGACGATCGCCGAGAGCAACAGGGTAATTGAAATAAACCACTTACGAATTAAGATCGACTGGTTTAATTTAAGTTGAGCTTTTTCGGCTTGATAGCTGGCAACTTTGCGCTCGACCTCCAAATCGCGAGAAAATCGATCGAAACGAAAAATAACGGGTTTTTGTCGAAAATCAAATAACAAGCTGCGGACTTTTCCGATTTCTTCAGTTTGAAAGAGTAAAAAAGTTAAGTCATTGGAGAGATTGTCAATTTCGCGCTCGTAATCGCGAGCGACATGTTGATATTTTCCAAAAAACTGACTGAGGTCATGCTCGTCGGAATCTAAAACTTGAAGTCGGGTTAAATCGCGATCGATCTCCTGTAATTCTTGTTTCCACTGGAGGATAAAGCGATCGAATTTTTGAGGAGAAAAATCGGGTAAAATCGCCAGTTCCTGGATATATAAAGGAACTTCCAAACTAGCAATGCGCAGGTCGCTGAGAATTTGCTCGCGTTCGTCGGCGATCGCGAAAGCACGGATCCCGTTTTCTTGATGAACCGTGCCGAACACAAAGCCTCCCGTCAAGCCGATCGCGACAATTCCGAGAGTCACGATATATCCCAAACTAATTTTTTGGCGTAGATTAAATGCCGCGATCGCCCCTTTGAGACCGGGACGCGATCGCGACCGATCGGAAGGCGAGCGATCGTCAGGCGGTTGAAAAAACACCGAGTAATCATCGTCAGTGGTTTCAGAAGAATTCGAGAACGGATCTGGGGATTGCCGAGGCTGCATGATAATCGACACGAGTGAATGCAAAAAGTATAGTTTTCCCTTTAAAAAGAAAACAGTATCCTTACCCAACTGTCAGAATAGTCTAGGGATTGCGGAAATGACGACCCCAGATCGCGATCGCCCCTGTCGCCGCCTTCAGGTCGCTGTATTTCTCCGTGGAAGCGTCCGAGAAAGCCAAACTTAGAAATAAACTGGCGATCGCCAAAAAACCAACTCGAAAACGCCGAGGGATCCGCCGGAAATTTCACCAGCCCAGACGGTCGAACGAAAGCTAATGCGACAATAAGATTGCTAGCCTTCGATCGTCTTCAAAGCCGCTACCGATCATGCCATTGTCGCGCCTACTCACCATCTTGATTGGAATCACCCTCATTTTAGGGATGGTTCTGTGGCTGGTCACGGCCATTAGCCAGCTTTACAGCCAAGTGTATTGGACGAATCCATTCCTCGCCAACCTGTTGCTGTTGTTAGTGATTGCCTTGTTGGCGATGCTGGTAGTTGCGTTTGCTTACTATTTTCGTTTATTCCCCGGTTTCGGTCAGACCCAGACCAAACGGCGGCGCCGACGGCCCAAAATTCCGGCGCAGAAAAGCGAAGCCGCCGGGGAAACGTTGCAAGCGGTTCGCAAACAGGTCGGACAGATTCAAGATGAAGTCGCGCGGCGCGCCTTGCTGTTGCGATCGCGCGAAATCGAGCAGAATTTGACCCGAGGGGACTTGCGCGTGGTTATTTTCGGCACCGGATCCGCCGGGAAAACCTCGCTGGTGAACGCCTTACTCGGGCGCATGGTGGGGCGAGTGGACGCGCCGATGGGAACGACGGAAGCGGGGGCGACTTACTGCCTAAAATTAGCGGGATTGGAACGAAATTTGCTGATTACCGATACCCCGGGAATTTTGGAAGCGGGGGTCGCGGGAACCGAACGGGAACGGGTGGCCCGATCGCTCGCCGCCGAAGCGGATTTACTCTTATTTGTCGTCGATAACGACCTGCTGCGATCGGAACGGCGACCCCTCGAAGCTTTGGCGGAAATCGGCAAGCGATCGCTGCTGGTGTTCAACAAAACCGACTTATATCCCGAAGAAGAACGGGAAATCATCCTCGGACAGTTGCGAGAACGGGTACGCGGGGCGATCGCGCCGAGTGACGTCGTGGCGATCGCCGCCCATCCCCAAGCGATCCCCCTCGACAACGGCGGCATTTTCCAAGCCGAACCGGACATCATGCCCCTAATCCGGCGCATGGCAGCTATTTTACGGGCCGAGGGAGACGATTTAGTTGCCGACAACATCCTACTGCAATCCCAACGTCTCGGCGAAGAAGCGCGCCGCCTGATCGACAACCAACGGCGCCGACAAGCCGATCGCGTCGTAGACCGTTTTCAATGGATCGGCGCCGGGGTCATCGCCTGCACTCCCGTTCCGGTGATCGACGTCTTGGCGACGGCGGCGGTCAACGCGCAGATGGTCGTCGAAATCGGCAAAATTTACGGCTGTGACATCAATATGGAACGCGGACGGGAATTAGCCCTCTCTTTGGGCAAAACCCTCGCCAGTTTGGGTATCGTCGAAGGCGCGGTCAAATTAGTGACGGCGGCGTTGCAGTTTAATTTGAGTACCTTCGCCGTGGGGAAAGCGATTCAAGGGGTCACGGCGGCGTATTTGACGCGGATTGCAGGGAAAAGTTTTATCGAATATTTCCGCCACGATCAAGATTGGGGAGATGGCGGGATGACGGAAGTAGTGCAACAGCAATTTCAACTGACCCGCAAGGACGAGTTTGTCAAAGCGTTCGTGAAAGATGCGATCGCCCGGGTGGTCGAACCGTTAAAGCAAGAAGGGAACCTCGAAGCCGAGATCGAAGGCGAGATCGAAGGCGATCGCGACGACGTGAGATCGCGTCCCGATTTCCGTCCCCGGCGAGAACCCGACCGCGAGTACGAGTACGAGGACGAGGACGAGGAGTACGAAGTCCCCGGACCCCTCGGCGAGTTACTGTACGACGATGACGATTGGCAGGTCGATCGCCGCCACCACGACGACTGGTAATCCCCAGAATTAGGGGCGATCGCCCCCAGAAGGCAGCCGTTTGGGACGAAAGGTCGAAATCGCCATCCAGCCGAACGCCGCGCCGATGCCACCTCCGAGAACGCTCAAACTCAAGACCAGCAGTAAACTGGAGGCAGACGGGGCGATCGGGGTCGCATCGGCGAAGCCGTCGATCCAACTCGGGGAACTCGCCGCGACGACGATCGCCGTCCCAAAGCCGAATCCGGCGATCCCGACAAAATTTTGGAAGGCGCGATCGCGTTCCGCCTGTTCGATTTCGACGATCCCGCGAATCGTCATAATCAGATTTTCCAAAATATCCAAACAGGGGCGCACGCTGGCGTAATCTTTCTCGATCTGCCGTTGATATTTGAGCTTGACCATGTCGCCGAAGCCTTGCAGGAACTTAAAGTCGTTGCTGACTTGAAACCCGCGTTCGGCTTTTCCCTGGATGTAATTGGCGTATTTTTCGTAATTGTGCAAGCTAACTTCGATCGTGTTTTGTTGCCTTTCTAAGGAATGGATATTCTCCACGAAATCCGATAAAACGGCGACATTTTTCTTTAACGCCGCCTTCAGTTCCGCCAGTTCTAAATTATAGATTTGTTCGATCGACGGCGACATCCGGTTGAACTCTCGCAACATTTTTTGCTTGAGTTCGCGGCTTTCCGCATAAGCGGATAAGATTTTGTTGCGATGGCAAAATAGACTTTTCCAACTTTCCGAAAATTCGGCTGCGGTTTCTACCGTTTTGGCATTGGGATAAAAAATGACGACCGCGTGACTCGACTGTTCGATATTCTCCCAAATTTCCGGAGAAGAACGCCAAAATTCAAAAACCGTTCCCCCTAAAAATTGTCCCGTTTCTTGATATTGCCAGCCGCGATCGAGCAAGTTTTTATAGGCTTGAGCCGCCAAGCCTTCGAGCTCTTCTTTGCTCGCATTTTCCACCCAGCCGGAAATCGTCCAAGTTTGACCGAGTTTTCCCGCCACCGCGCGATCGTCCGGTTCGATACCGTGGATTTTTTCGAGACAATCCGCTAATTCGGCTCCTTCAAATTTTCCCTGAATGGCAACTTTGAATAATAAGCCTTCGCTATCGTCGATCGGGAAGTAGTTATAAGAGCCACTCACCGAGTAACTTTCACCTAAATAACCCGAAAATTCAAAGCTACTGAGTTCTCCGAGATAGACGGATTTCAAAAATCGTTTTAAATCAGTTTCTAACTCTTGTTGGGGAACGGTCGGTTGGAGAGATTTGACCGAAGTTTGAATCGCTGTTTGTAAAAAGCTTTTATAATTTTGCGGGCGATCGGTTGACAGAGTGTTGACCCCATCTTTTAGGTAATAGAGGAATAGGTTAAATGTCGGATTTATTAATTTAGCCATTCCCAATAAAAATGTTAGTAAAAGTTAGATCGAGTAACTGCACCTACAAAAATCAATCTGAAACGGGATCGAAAAAGCCCGATCGCTCGCGATCGCCTTGTCAGCCATCCGATCGGGATCGTTTCGAGTACCGATCGAGCTATCGAGCCGAGGAAACGAGAAAGCTTCGATCGGTTTTAAGGTGCGTTTTTTCCCCTTAAAATCGAGTCAGATCGAGCGATTCACCCGAACGGCGATCTCCGAGGAGTAAGCCTCTGCTGCCGTCCTTCCCTATGATAACCGATCGCTCCGGTCAGCCATAGAGAGAGTCAATCCGGGCAACCCGTGCTTTTGTTTACTCCGGCGATCGAATCCGATCGGGAAATAACCGATCGCCCACGGCCCTTTCGTCCGTTTCAGTCGATTTCTTCGTAATCGGCAATTTTCCAACGACCGTCAACCACTTCTAAAAAATAGCGAAGATCTTTCGTTTCAAAGCGGGAGCGATCGGGATTGATGCGATTATTTTCGTAAAGGCTATATTCTTCAGTCACCGTCAGTTCCAGTGTACCTTTAAAGCCTTCTCTGACAAAACGATCGACCGATTCGACCCGGCGAATCCCGTATTTATAAAATGCATTATTTTCGCGCAACCAATTCATTGCTTGCAATGCGTCGGTCAGCAACACCCCCGTCGTCAGTTCCAACACCGACTCGCGATTGAAAGGCGGCGCAAAGATCTTCTCTTTCGCCGCATACCAACGCTCGATTAACTTCACCGCATCACTTTGGGACAGGGGTGGGGCGGTTTCTTCCGTGGGGCGAGTCTCCGGGGTCGGTCTCGGTCTCGGTTGCGGTTCGGGTCGGTCGGGGACGCAGCGCGCATCTTGCAAATTAGCCCCCTCCAGTCGGGCGCCGTCACGACGCCAACCGCAAGTATTCGCCCGCGTCAGTACCGCATCGGTTAAATTGGCGCCGCGCACGTCCGCATTTCGCAAAATCGCATCGCTCAAATTGACCGCTTCCAAATCGGCGGCAATCATCACCGCATTCGTCAGGTTGGCGCCGCGAAAATTCGAGTATTTGAGATCGGCATTGCGTAAGTTGGCGCCCTGTAATTGCGCCTCGGTCAAATCGGCACTACGCAAGTTAACCCCTTCCAAATTCGCCCCGCGCAAGTCGCATCCCTGACAGCGCTGGGTATCGAGTAATTGACGCAAGTCCTCGGGATCCACTGCTCGCGCGGGAAGGACCCAACATACAGACAAGGCAAAAAGCGAGAGGAAACAATAAGTGGGTGATTTCATAGCCGGAACAAGAGAGTCACAATTTCAGGGGGAACGAGCAAACCGGGTTCGATGGGAGCCGGAAGCATTTCACCGCGAAAATCGAGTAATTGGACTAAAACCAGATAGGCAACCGCTAAGAGAATGGAGATGACTCCGGTAATGATGGCAACAATTTTAGATCGATCCATGAGTCGGTGTTAACGGGGTTGAATCTGTAGTGGGGAAGTTAATATTAAGTTAATATTATCGTTATATTTTCGTTGATTATGATGTTTTTTGGCGAACCACCCGACCTTCACCCTCTCGGTACAGCGCGGGCAATAACCCAATACAGTCAAATCTAAAATCTAAAATTCCAGAACATCTAAAATCCCAGAACATCTAAAATCTAAAACCAAAAAAACATAGGGTCAATGGTACGACCTACGAGCGAACCATCAACCCTTTTTCCCCCTCAAGTTTTAATTACTATTTCGGTGCGAGTTTAATATTTTTCGCCAAACCGAGTGCTTGTAAAAATCGGATCGTCATCCAGGTCAGATCGATTTCCCACCATTCCAACCCGTGACGGGCCGAATACTGAAACGCATGATGGTTATTGTGCCAACCTTCACCATAGGTCGTCAGCGCTACCCACCAGCAATTGGTCGATTCATCTTTAGAGTCGTGACTTTGGTAGCCAAACTTATGAGTGGCACTGTTGACAAACCAGGTGCAGTGATAAACCACGACCAAGCGCACGAAAATACCCCAAATCACGAAGGGCCAACCCAATCCCGGCGTAATCGCTTCGCCTAAGAAGTACAAACCGATACCGAAAACAATTTGAATCGGCAACAAATAGTTTTGGCAAAATCGATAGAACGGATCGTTACCGATATCTTGGGTTAAGCGAGGCACCTCGGCTTCTGCCGGACTTTCGTACAACATCCAGCCCATGTGACTCCACCAGAACCCTTTATGAGAATCGTGGGGATCTAATGGAGTATCGGAGTGAGTATGATGCGCCCGGTGCAGTCCGACCCACTGAATCGGACCTCCCTGACAAGCCAGCGTCCCGCACAAAACGAGGAAATATTCCAGCCATTTGGGGGTTTGAAAACTGCGGTGCGTCACCAAACGGTGCAATCCCAAGGTAATGCCCAAGCCTCCGGTAACCCAATGGAGAACGAGCATTAAACCGACGGCAGTCCAGCTAAAGTTGCTCGGTAGAAAAGCGAACAGTGCCAGGATATGAATGGCCGCCATAAATAGGATAATCGACCAACTCGGTTTGAGGGGCTTGTCTTGCCCGGTTGTTTCTTGTGTTGAAGTGGCAATCGTCATGCAGTAACCTTAATTACGAATCGTTTTGCCCAATTGAGCTATCCAAACAGTCAGACTGGAGCAACCGAAGAGCTTGAAATCCTTGAGAATTGAGAGCTGACGGCGGACAACCTTCTGGATGAGGGCAACAACGCCTTGTCTTCAATTTATCACTTTATCCTTGAGGTTTGGATGGACTGCTCTCAACAGCTACAAGAAGCCCATACGGCACTCTTACCCATCTTTTCTGCAATTGACACGAAGGTCAAGCAGAATCTACACCGGGTTTTAGGGGCTTATCGGCAGTATCGAGTCGGCGTCCATCATTTTGCTAGCGTTAGCGGCTACGGTCACGACGATTTGGGACGAGAGACCCTCGATCGCGTGTTTGCCGATATTGTTGGAGCTCAAGCGGCAGCCGTTCGAGTTCAGTTCGTCTCGGGAACTCACGCGATCGCCTGCGCTCTTTACGGCGTTTTGCGTCCCGGAGACGAACTGCTAGCCGTTGCGGGCGCCCCTTACGACACATTAGAAGAAGTCATCGGTTTGCGCGGGGAAGGTCAGGGATCTCTATTGGACTTTGGGATAACTTACCGTCAACTCGATTTAACCGAGACGGGAGAGATCGATTGGGAAGGACTGGCGACGGCGATCGCTCCGGAAACGCGGGTCGTGTCGATTCAGCGATCGTGCGGCTATTCCTGGCGCCGTAGTTTGGCGCTCGCCGATATTGAAAGAATCGTCAAGCTGGTCAAAGCTCAAAATCCCGAAACGATTTGCTTTGTCGATAACTGTTACGGCGAATTTATCGAAACCCGCGAACCTACTGCCGTCGGCGCCGATTTAATCGCCGGATCCCTGATCAAAAATCCCGGGGGGACGATCGCCACTGCAGGCGGTTACGTCGCCGGACGGGCCGATCTGGTAGAAGCCGCAACCTGTCGCCTCACGGCGCCGGGAATTGGCAGCAGTGGCGGCGCCACGTTCGAGCAAAACCGATTGCTGTTTCAAGGGTTATTTTTAGCCCCGCAAATGGTCGGCGAAGCGATGAAAGGCAATCACCTGACTGCCTTGGTTTTCGATCGCCTCGGCTATCCGGTCAATCCCGCGCCGATGGCGCCCCGTCGCGATATCATCCAAGCGGTCAAGCTCGGTTCTCGGGACAAGCTGATTGCCTTCTGTCGAGCCATCCAACAGCATTCCCCCGTCGGGTCTTATCTGGACCCCGTTCCGGCGCCAATGCCCGGGTACGAGAGCCAATTAGTGATGGCTGGCGGGACATTTATCGATGGGAGTACCTCGGAGTTTTCAGCCGACGGTCCGTTGCGAGAACCTTATATCGTTTTCTGTCAGGGAGGGACTCATTGGACCCACGTGGCGATCGCTTTGGAAGCGGCGATCGAAGCGATGTAGGCAAAAGTTAAAAGGGGGAAGGGGAAAAAGGCAAAAGGCAAACCCTAGAAACCCCTTAATTCCCGACTCCCTTAATCTCAAATCTAACATCTAAGAGACTGTTTATAAAGAAAATATCAAAAAATTTAGTAGGGGTTTGGTTACCCAACCCTAGAGAAGTAGGGGTTTGGTTACCAAACCCCTACAGAACACCATAGAAACGTTGAGAAAGTTGGGCTAACCCGATGGCAGCCCTGTGTGGTTTGACGATCCGGCGATTACCTTCTCTCAAACAGGCTTCTTAATGTCTTCATGTTTCTTTTATAAACAGTCTCTAATATCTAACATCCAACATCTAAACTCCCTATCTTTTAATTCCAATCAAATAATTGGCGCAAGCTAACTCATCATTGACTTCGGGACTGAGTTGAGTCACGAAATCACAATCTTGATAGTTTCGATGGTGTTTTAATAAATCGGCAACTTTCATATTTTTAAACGTCTCGGCAACTGTGGGCGGTAAACCGCGAAGGTAAGAATTGAGAAACCATGTCAAACAGGCGATCGGTAAGGCTTTTTCATAAACATCACATTCCGAAATCTCTATAGACTCTTGAAATAAATTCTTTAAACCATGACTGGTCATATTGTAGTAATGGTTGGGATACCCGTGAAAGGGTTGTAGAAAAGGGGCGATCGCATATAACGTTCCTCCCGGTTTGAGAACGCGCATGATTTCTTGAGCGCATTCAAAGGGATGGCGCACGTGTTCTAAAACTAAAAAAGAGAAAACTGCATCAAAACTATTCGATTTCAACGGCAATTTTTCTCCGATCGCCAAGACATCGGTGGTGGGATAATCGACGATTTCTAAATTCACTACATTTTGATAATAATGGCGTTTTAAGCCACAACCATTATCTAAAATTAGACCGTCGCCGAACTGTTCGATTAAACCAGAGGCAACGGCGTCATAACCGAATGCCGAAACATTGGCAGTGGCTTCGATGTTACCGTAATCGATCAGTTCAGAATTAAGAAAATTAAAGTGACGGCGATCGCCTGTAAATTCGGCGTGACAGTTGTTACATTTTAGAACAACATCGCGGTGGAATTGCGAAAGTTCTGGATGTTGACAAATCGGACATTGAAGAATTGAGGAAATTTGGGTTAGTTTTTCGCTTTTTTTCTGCTCGAAAGCGGCGATCGCCGTTGCTTCGATCGAGAAATGAATGGGGAAATCGTAAATTTTATCTTCTATTTTAAAGGTAATTGACAAAGAACTAGAAGCGCTTAAGTCTTGTAAAGAAAGGAGATAATGAAAGCCGAGGGCGCGGTAACCGGGATAAGCGGATTCGACATCGGGACGATCGCCCGTGTTTAAGGAATAGGAAATGCTGCGATCGCGATCGCACAGAGATAAATTTTTAATTAAAACATCGGATTTTACCGCAATCCATCCGGCAATGGGCAGAAAGGGCGTAGAAATTTCACCGTTTGGTTGAGGTGAGTCCAAGTGATATTTAAAAAGATCCCTTTCCATTATTGTTTTCTAAATAGACTGACAAAATAACCGAGAAAATCAAGAGAGCAATGCAAATGTATTATTAATTACCGAGTTAAAAATCTTTGTCTGCGATCGCGATCGCACCGTCAAGCTATCGAGATCGTCGCGATCGCCCCCGGCAAAGTGGCAGAGTGAATATAGACGAGTCAAACTCAGGGTGCAAACAATGAAACTCGCCATTTTCTTAACTGCCAGCCTCATCACCTCGATCGCGACTAACTTTTCTTTAGCAGAATCAGCACGGGAACCGTTGAATCTGGGAAAATATCATCTCGCGCGATCGGTAGTCGCCGAATATCAAAAATTACAACTCTCAGATAACAGTCAAATGATTGCCCGCCAAGACCGAGGCGATCGCTAAATTAGGGCGATCGATGTAGATAAGATTGTAGATGAGTGTCTCAGAACCTCGACCCCCGGTTCGAGCAGCAAGTAAGATGTTTTGATTCATTCCAACTTCTAAAGTTGACTCCCACTGAGTCCCTACTCGCGATCGCACTCGCCCCGTCACGAGGCACAATAAACAGATGGGAACCGATCTGAGAAAGCGATATGAGTGTAGAGTACAACGAATTGCTGCAACAAATTGCCACCTTGAAAGAGCGCATATTGGGCTTGGGAACCCGGTTGGCACAGGCGGCAATGGAATTGAAAGAGGCGGGGGTTCCGGTAGACGAACGGCTGATGGACGGGATCTCGGCGTATCGTCGGGATTTTGCCAGTACGCGATCGCGCCTGCTGGAATTAGCGCAATCGTCAAAGGCTGCGGGATTGCCAGCCCCCGCTCAAGTGACCTCAATTAAAGACCTCGAAGGCATTGCGCGGGCGATCGCCCCGAGTCAAAGCACTCCGGTAGATGAGAGTAAAGACAAAGCCTTAGAAGTCCTCGATCGCATCTTGTCGATCTCCCATACACAAGAAAGTGCCTTTCCGCCGTTACAGGCAGCTCACGCGAAAGCCCGGGAACTGCGATCGCGCATTGCCAGTGCGACGGCCTCCAGTTTACCGCCGGATGTCGGCGCCTTGGCCAGTGGCAAGCATCCCTTTTCCGCTTTACTGATGTTGATCGACGAAAAAGCGGACGTGGAAGATAACGAATGGGGTGTATTGGTGGAAGTCGTCGCGCGCGCCTTTGGCAAACCCTTGACCGTGGCGGCGTCTAGAGGCAAATTGCAGTGCGCAATTGGGGGAGCCAGTCCCAGCGCGACGACGGCGAGTCCGACGCCGGAAATGGTGGTGATCGGGGGCAGTGGAGCGCCGACCGCAGCGCAATCCCGAGCCGATCGCGAGGTATTGCAACCCCAAAAGCCACCGTCGAAAGAGTCGGATGTTATTATTCTGCCCAGTTTCGAGCAAGCCCAACAGGGAACGCAAGGCGATCGCCTCACCGTCGGTTCGGCGGCCCCGGCGACCCCGACGACCGAAGGGAACGATTCGGCGTTAGGGCTGAAAATTATGGTGCATTTGGAGCGTTTCGGCGATCGGGAGTTTCGCGATCGCGAATTTGCCGGAACCCGGGGACAAGCCTTGCGCCTGGAAGGTTTTGCGATCGCGATCGAACCGCCCCATCCCGGTTTGGGCATCCGTTACATGGCTCACGTACACAACCTCGGCGATACTCCCTGGGTGACCGAAGGGGAATATATCGGCAGTCGCGGTCAAGGAAACAAACTCGAAGGTTTCGCGATCGAACTGACCGGACCGGAAGCGCAGCGTTACAAAGTCTGTTACATGGCTCATATCGAGCGCGTCGGCGATACGGAAGTCTTCAGCGATGGCGAATTTTGCGGTCGTCGAGGCAAAGCCTTGCGCGTCGAAGGGATTAAAGTTTGGGTCCAGGAGAAATAGATCCGCAATGAGGTTCGCAATCATGTCGAGTCTTGAATTCGTCTGGTCGCGATCGCCGCTATAAAACAAGAGAAAAGCCTGACTGTTACAGTCAGGCTTTTTGACAGTCATTGAAAGCATCCCGGTGCAGACCGAGGGCGTTAGGGGCTTCAATCGGCCAATTCGGGAGCCGGAATCGAGGCAACTGTTTCCGTTTGCACGAGGGCCGATTGCAACATCGGCGTGCGCTCGATCGAATCGTTGGCTAACGAGAATAACGGATTCGAGAGAATCCCGGCTAAAGAGGTGACCACGACGGTCAGAATCAAGCTGACTTGTAAGGGTCGCAATCCCGGTAAATTCCAGGAGATCGCCGGGTAATTTTTGACCGCTTCGGACATTTCTTGCGGTTCTTTGACCACCATCATTTTGACGACGCGGATGTAGTAGTAAATACTGATCACGCTGGTGACCAAACCCAGCAGGACTAAGCCGTAGAGTCCGGCTTGCCAACCCGCCCAAAAGAGATAGAGTTTGCCGAAGAATCCGGCGAAGGGAGGAATCCCGCCGAGGGAGAGCAAACAAACCGTCAGACCGAGGGTGAGTAAGGGGTCTTTTTGGTACAAGCCTGCATACTCGCTGATGCGATCGGTTCCGGTACGCAGGGAGAACAGAATTAAGGCACTAAAGGCGCCCAAGTTCATGAACAGGTAAACCAGCAGGTAGAAAACCATGCTGGCATATCCGGCATCGGTATTGGCGATTAAGCCGATGGTGACGAATCCGGCTTGTCCGATGGAGGAATAGGCGAGCATCCGCTTGAGGCTGGTTTGGGCGAGGGCGACGACGTTCCCGAGGACCATGCTGAGGATGGCGAGGGCGGTAAAGACGAAGTGCCACTGTTCGCTAACCAAGGGGAAAGCGGTGACCAGCAGGCGGATGGCGAGGGCGAAGCCTGCGGTTTTGGAGCCGACGGAGAGGAAGGCGACGACGGGGGTGGGAGAGCCTTCGTAAACGTCGGGAGTCCATTGGTGGAAGGGAACGGCGGAGATTTTGAAGGAAATTCCGGCGATCGCGAATACCAAGGCGATGACTAAGCCGATGGAGACTCCCGTACCGCCGTTGGCAATGCCTGCGGCGATCGCGCTCAAGCGGGTTTCGCCCCCGGAGAGTCCGTAGAGCAAGGAAACCCCGTAGAGAAACACCGCCGAGGAGGCCGCACCGATGAGGAGGTATTTTAACGCCGCCTCGTTAGAACGGGGGTCGAGTTTCATGTAACCCGTGAGTAAGTAAGAGGAAATACTCAGGGTTTCTAAGGAAACGAAAATCATCACCAGCTCGTCGGCGCCGGATAAGAACATCCCCCCGAGGGTGGCGGTGAGCAGAATCATTAAAAATTCCGCCAGGGAGGTGCCGGATTGTTCGACGTAGCGCACCGACATCAGGATCGTGACGATCGCCGACAGGGCAATAATCGCGCGAAAGACGACGCTGAGCGGATCGCCGTTAAAACCGCCGAGGAAGGCGATCGGATCGGGATTGTTCCACTGGGAAAATAAGGCGAGGATGGCCGTACCCAGTCCGGCGATCGCCAGATACGGGGTCCAGCGCGCTGAAGAGCGCCCCACAATCAAATCGCCGACGAGGACCGCCAGCAAGGTGATAATGACAATCCCCTCCGGCAAAATCGTCCCGGCATTAAGCTGGGCTGCAAGATTGGCAAAGTTCATAAGGGGTAATCGGCAGATTGAATACTATCGCTTACTTGTGACTGGGGTGAGTCTATTCAAAATTCTTTACAAGATTGGATCTTACCGCGTTCTCCGTCCCGATCCCAGATTCGCACTCTTGACGGTCTGATTCTTCCGGGCTAAGTGTGGAAATAGTCCGATTCCCCACTGGCGTATCCGGCATCTTGGTTTCCCGACCTGCCGTTCCCATCGCCCCCTGGCAAATCATCTATAAATAGAGATCGAACGGCGATCGCGCCGGGCGCGGGCGATCGCGATCGCCCCAACCCCCACTCCAGACGCTCTGTACTCCTACCCGCATTGCTCCGATCGGCGTTTGATTCTCCTTCGGTTCGACAGATTTCGTAACCTTTGTCAACTGACTATCTAAAGCCCAGCAGCTATTTCTAAACCTCCCATGTCAACCCTTGTGATCGTCGAATCCCCGACAAAAGCTCGCACCATTCGTAACTACCTCCCGTCTGACTACCGGGTCGAAGCGTCGATGGGTCACGTGCGCGACCTGCCCCAGTCGGCCAGCGAAATTCCCACCTCGGTCAAAGGGGAACCGTGGGCGCAATTGGGGGTCAATGTGGAGGCCAATTTTGAACCGATTTACGTGATCCCCAAAGACAAAAAGAAAGTCGTCAAAGAACTCAAAGCCGCCCTCAAAGAAAGCGATCGCCTCATTCTCGCGACGGACGAAGACCGCGAGGGAGAAAGTATTAGCTGGCACTTACTGCAAGTTCTCAAACCCAAAGTGCCGATCGAACGGATGGTCTTTCACGAAATCACGGAAGAAGCGATCCAAGCCGCCCTCGACAACTGCCGCGACCTCGACGAACAGCTCATCCGCGCTCAAGAAACCCGCCGCATCCTCGATCGCCTCGTCGGCTATACCCTCTCTCCCCTGTTGTGGAAAAAAATTGCCTGGGGCCTCTCCGCCGGACGGGTGCAGTCCGTCGCCGTGCGCCTGTTGGTCATGCGCGAACGGGAACGGCGCCGCTTCCGCCAAGGCTCTTACTGGGATCTAAAAGCCCTCTTAACCCATGCCAAACACCGTTTCGAGTCCAAACTGATCGCCCTCGACGGCAAACGACTCGCCAACGGCAGCGATTTCGACGAAACCACGGGTCAAATTGCCGCCGGACGCGATGTGGTCTTACTCGACGAAGCCACGGCGCGGGGATTGCGCGATCGCCTCGCGGGCAAACCCTGGACCGTCAGCAACATTGACGAACGTCCCCTCACCCGCAAACCCGCCGCCCCCTTTACCACCTCGACTTTGCAGCAAGAAGCCAACCGCAAGCTGCGCCTGTCGGCCCGCGACACCATGCGCATCGCCCAAAACCTCTACGAAAACGGCTACATCACCTACATGCGTACCGACTCGGTCCACCTGTCGGAACAGGCGATTACGGCGGCCCGCGCTTGCGTCGAGCAAATGTACGGCCAAGAATATCTCAGCCCCAAACCGCGCCAATATGCCACCAAGAGCAAAGGCGCCCAAGAAGCTCACGAAGCGATCCGTCCGGCGGGCAGTCATTTCCGCACCCCCCAAGAAACCGGACTGTCCGGGCGCGAGTTCCAACTCTACGAGCTGATTTGGAAGCGCACCGTCGCCTCTCAAATGGCCGATGCCCGTCAAACCTCGATCGCCGTCGATCTCACCGTCGAAAATGCCCTGTTTCGCGCCAATGGCAAGCGCATCGACTTCCCCGGCTTCCTGCGCGCTTACGTCGAAGGTTCCGACGATCCCGATGCCGCCTTGGAAGACCGCGAAGTGATTTTACCGACGATGGCGGTGGGCGATCGCCCCCAATGTGGCGAAATTGAGGCGATCTCCCACGAAACCCAACCCCCCGCTCGCTATACTGAAGCCTCCCTCGTCAAAATGCTCGAAAGCGAAGGTATCGGACGCCCCAGTACCTACGCCAGCATTATCGGCACGATCGTCGATCGCGGCTACGCCCAAATGACGGGCAATGCCTTGATCCCGACCTTCACCGCCTTCGCCGTCACCGATTTACTCGAAAACTATTTCCCCGAACTGGTGGATACTGGGTTCACCGCCCGCATGGAACAAACCCTCGACGAAATTTCGATGGGTAAAGTCGCCTGGTTACCCTACTTGCGCGAGTTCTATCTCGGCGAGTCGGGCTTGGAAACTCAGGTCAAACAACAAGAAGACAAGATCGACCCCAATGAGGCGCGCACGATCGAATTGGACAATCTCGATGTCAAAGTCCGTATCGGTCGCTACGGCGCCTATTTAGAAGCCGAAAACGGTTCGGAAACCGTCAAAGCTTCCATTCCTAAAGATCTGACCCCCTCCGACCTCGATCCCCAACAGGTCGAACTGCTGCTGCGCCAGAAAACTGAAGGCCCGGACCAACTCGGCATCGATCCGGAAACGGGCGCCCCGATCTTCGTCCTGATCGGCAGTTACGGTCCTTACGTCCAACTCGGGGAAGCGACGGAAGAGAATAAAAAACCCAAACGCGCTTCTTTACCAAAAGGCACTACCCCGGATAACGTCACCTTAGAAATGGCTCTCGGTCTGCTCTCCCTGCCTCGGGAACTGGGTTCGCATCCGGAAACGGGCGCCAAGGTTAAAGCAGGTCTGGGTCGCTTCGGTCCCTATGTGGTCCACGATCGCGGTAAGGAGGGCAAAGATTATCGTTCCTTGAAAAAAGACGATGATGTCTTGACAATTGGCCTCGAACGTGCATTAGAATTGCTCGCCGAACCGAAAAAAGGGCGCGGCAGTCGCAGCAAGAAAGCGAAGGAACCGTTACGGGAACTTGGCGCTCATCCGGAAGACGAGGCTACCGTCAATATTTACGACGGACCTTACGGGCCGTACATCAAACACGGCAAGACTAATGCCTCGATTCCAGAAGGGGAAACCGTCGAAAATATCACCCTAGAACGGGCCGTGGAATTGTTGGCGGCGAAGGCGTCGAGTGCCAAAAGTTCTCGCAAGTCGAGCAAGTCGAGTACGACGAAGAAAACGACGAAAAGCACGGGAACGAAGAAAAGCACGGGAACGAAAAAAACAAAAAGCACCAGTCAGTAAGTGAGTGCATCTCTGGAGGCGCGATCGCGCCTCGGAGTCTCTAACTACATAAGTCCGGAAACACTTCCTGGACGGCACGATGGACTAACTGATGCTTGTAAATATTGACCCCTTTCGCTAAGGCGGGATCGTCGTCGATCGCCGCGATCCCGCCGGAGGCGAGTTTCAACACGTAGGGCAAGGTGCTGTTGTTGAGGGCCTGGGTGGCAGTTGCCGGAACCGCCCCGGGCATGTTGGGAACGCCGTAGTGAACCACCCCTTCTTCGATGTAAGTCGGTTTGGTATGGGAGGTGGTTTTTAACGTTTCGATGCAACCGCCTTGATCGACGGCAACATCGACGATGACCGAACCGGGATGCATTTGTTTGACGAGGGAACGGTTGACTAAGACGGGCGCCCGCCGTCCGGGGACTAAGACGGCCCCCACGAGCAAATCCGCATGAGGGACGACGGCTTCGATTTGCATCGGTTCGCTGTAGAGCAGTTCGACGCGGGAACCAAATAGGGTTTCTAAGTAGGCGAGGCGATCGATGTTGATATCGAGGATTTGGACGCGGGCGCCCATACCGACGGCCATGCGGGCGGCTTCGGTTCCGACGATCCCGCCGCCTAAAATGACCACGGTGGCGGGTTTCACGCCGGGAACGCCGCCGAGGAGCAAACCCCGTCCGCCTTGTTGCCGTTCGAGGAAGTGGGCGCCGAATTGGATGGCCAGTCGTCCGGCAATGATGCTCATCGGGGTGAGCAGGGGCAGCCGTTTGTCCGGGAGTTCGACGGTTTCGTAGGCGATCGCGGTGACGCCGGAGGCGATCGCCCGTTCGGTCAGGGGGCGATCGGCGGCGAGATGCAAGTAGGTAAATAACAGTCGATCTTTTGCTAAAAAGTCGTATTCTGGCCCAAGCGGTTCTTTGACTTTGACGACCATTTCCCGATCCCATGCTTCTTTGGCAGAAGCGACGACGATCGCCCCGGCGTCAGCATACTCTTCATCGCTAAAGCCCGCTCCTTCTCCCGCTCCTGTTTCGACGAAGACCGCATGACCGTTTTCTTGAAGAACCCGGACGCTACTCGGACTCAAACCGACGCGAAATTCCCGATCTTTCGTTTCTTTGGGAACCCCAATTTCCATATCTGTCCTCGCTCGCTATTGTTTATTTGTTTTAGCCTGAGAAGGCGCCCGCACGCTCTCGGGGCGATACTCCTTTGGAGTCCCTAAGCGCACTAGCAAAGCCATGGCTCAGGCTATACGCGATCGCCAATTTTCGCCGACCCATTGACGCCCGAGCGCACATCCCTACAATAGAAAACGATAATAATGTAAAGAAATGTAACTCAACCGGAGACACCATGACGCAACCGCAACCTTCCACTCCTCCCAAAATCGACGAACCAAAATTCGGTTTTAACGAATATGCAGAGCGTTTAAACGGTCGGGCGGCGATGATCGGGTTTGCGATTACCCTGATCGTCGAGTACGTCACGGGTCAGGGTCTGCTCTCCTGGCTGGGTTTGACCTGATCGCCGTCGTTGGCGATGGCGGCCCTTCGGCCAAAGATGCCCGGCGGCGAACGCCCTCTCTTCAGCGCGATCGCGTAGCGTCTCCAAAGGAGAATCGCCGCCGAGTTGCGGCAACACGACGGAGCCAAACTCGAAACCCGCTACCCAAACGGAGCCGCTTCCCCTAGAATCTAAGGCAGCCGAGTTATCCTGGAAGTAAGTGGATCCCGAGACAACGTAAACTGTAAACGATCCGGAGTCTTCGGCCAACACAAAGTCTTACGATTACAAGGACCTATTGAAAGCGGACAAAGTATGATGAATGCTGCATGGCTTAGATTTTTCAAGTCAGCTTACCGTCAAGAACCCGTCACCAGTTTTGTCGTGACGGTAGGGGTAGTTGATGCAGCGATCGGTGGGGCTGATGCGAGCTTGTCGTTGTTTGGATTTGGCTTAACCCTCGCCGGACTGGCCTTGTTCTGGCGGTGGTGGCAAGCCCAACGACCCTACCCGGGACCGAGCGATCGCGTTGCCGAGCATTATTTACCTGCCAGTTCTTCTCGACCTCCATTACCCATGTTGATGTCCGATAAAAAACATCCGCCACGTCATTAACTTCGGTGCATCTGAAGTTCAGCTCTATTTTTCGCAGTGAAGCCCGTGAACGAAACTTCGGGGAAGGTCTGGCTCAAAATTGGTGAAGTTTCGACCCGTAGCGGATTGAGTATTAAAACCATTCGCTACTACGAAGATATCGGACTGCTCGATCCGATCGTCGATCGCTCCTCGTCCGGTTACCGTTTGTTCGAGACGGAAGTTTTCAATCGTCTTGCCTTTATCAAACGGGCGCAATCGTTGGGTTTGAACCTGGGTGAAATTAAGGACATCCTCGACGTTCACGATCGCGGCGAGTTGCCGTGTGGGGAAGTCAAACAGCATTTGGAAGCGAAAGTCGAGGCGATCGATCGCCAGATCGAAGCCTTGGCTACTCTGCGGGGAGAACTGCAAGGCATCCTCAACGGTTGGCAAGAACACCCCCCAGCCGACGCTAAAGCGGAAACGATTTGTCCGAATATTCAAAGGAGGGGCGGTTCGCGAACCGCCCCTCCTTCGCACCCAAATGGGGACTGTTCCCCTTCCGGCGAAGCAACATCCTTTTGACTCTATCGTGACTCGATTGCCATTTTTCCGTGATTTTGGCGCCGATCGCCGTTTCAAAAAACCCGGGGGTTCGCGGGCGCTGCTGGCGGTCGTGACCCTGAGTGCGATCCTCGCCGGAGGGGCGATCGCGTCCGTCGGGGCCGTAGATCCCACCGGGGGCGATCGCCGACAGGTCGCCATCTCGCCGGGGGCGATCGCCGCCTCCTGGCAAAGCCCCGAACGGGTGACCACCCTCGAAGGAGAATCCAACACCGTCGAATCCCTCGCCTTCAGTCCCGACGGCACGATCTTGGCGGTCGGCGGCGGTCGCAACGACCCGCGCATCGAATTGTGGAATCTGGAAAATAACAAGCGCTTTCAAACCCTCAAAGGTCATAAAAGCCGGGTGTTAGAACTCGATTTCACCCCGGACGGGCGCACCCTCGTCAGTAGCGGCGACGACGCGATCGTCAATCTTTGGAATCTCGAAACCGGGAAACTCAAACATACCTTTCTCGACCATTTCAGCAATGTTGTTTCCCTCGCCATCACCCCGGACAGCCACACTCTGGTGAGTGGGGCTTTAGACGGTCTCAAACTCTGGGATCTACTCGATCCGCAACCCCTTGACAGCGTGTGGCCCTTTCAGCCGATTTATTCCGTGGCGATTTCTCCCGACGGAACCCTCCTCGCTGTCGGAGATCGAGAAGGGGCGATCGCCTTGTGGCCCTTGCAACAAGATGGGGAAGCGATCCGCTTTTCCGAGACAATTGCTACCCCCTTTCGCCACGAAGCCGGGATTACCAGTCTCGCGTTCAGCCCCGATGGCAGGCGTTTGATCAGCGCCGGACTCGATCGCGCCATCCACGTGTGGAACTTGCAAACTGGGCAATTGGACGCCCCCAGCATCCGCACGCGATCGCCCCTGCGTTCTCTCGCCCTCAATCCCGTCGCCACGATCGCCGCAACGACCAGCCGTGAGGGGATCCAAATCTGGAATCTGACCGACGCCACCTTACTCGCCGAACTCTCGGAAGATGTCACCGGAGTCACGGCGATCGCTTGGAATCCCGACGGGGAAAGCTTGGCGACGGGAGGCTTGCAAAAAACTATCGAAATTTGGCATGGCGGCCCCCTTCCGGGCAGTGAAGTTCTCGCCACCACCGATGGAGACAACTCACTCAGGGGCGATCGCGTTGCCCTAGACACCAGAGAAAACATAGGTTTCAATAGAAATCGTCGAAGCTCTTTATTTCTTCAGTTTTTCCTATGTCTCCAACCGATGGAAAATACAGATTAGTCACTCGCAGTGACTTTGACGGTCTAGTTTGTGCCGTTTTATTAAAAGAACTCAATTTAATTGAAGATATTAAATTTGTCCATCCAAAGGATATGCAGGATGGCAAAATTGAGATAACTAACCGCGATATTACCACTAATTTACCTTACGTTGACGGGGTTTATCTGGCCTTCGACCATCACGAAAGCGAAACCCTCAGAAATGAAGAAATTAAAGAAAACTATATTATCGATCCTAAAGCCCCTTCGGCGGCACGAGTCGTCTACAACTATTACGGCGGACGAGAAACTTTTCCCAATGTCTCCTCAGAAATGATGGCGGCGGTGGATAAAGCCGATTCCGCTCAATTCGATCGCACCGACATCCTCGCCCCGAAACAATGGGTGTTGTTAAATTTTCTCATGGATGCGCGCACTGGATTGGGACGGTTTAGAAATTTCCGCATTTCTAACTATCAGTTAATGATGGAATTAATCGATTACTGCCGCAATCATAGCATCGATGAAATTTTAGAACTGCCGGACGTTCGCGAACGCTTCGATCTCTATTTTGACTACCAAGAAGAGTTTAAAGACCAAATCAGAAAATGCTCTGAGGTCTACAACGGTTTGGTGGTTCTCGATTTGAGAAATGAAGAGGTGATTTATCCGGGAAATCGGTTTATGATTTATGCGTTTTACCCGGATTGCAAGATTTCCATGCACGCGATCTGGGGCTTGAAAAAACAAAATACGGTGTTTGCGGTGGGTAAATCGATCCTCAACCGCAGTTGCGATCTCAATATCGGCAGCTTAATGCTCGAATATGGCGGCGGCGGTCATGCAAATGCGGGAACGTGTCAAATTGACAACGATCGCGCCGAAGCGGTGAAAAAAGAACTGATCGATCGCATCAGTCGTGCGTGTTGACCAAGTTGAATCTAGTTTTCCCTAACTAACATGGCGATCGCGCCGCGAACAAGAACAGACTGGGTCGGATCGCGATCGCCTGATGAAAACGGATTATTTTTTGGCGTTGTCTTCGAGGGGAAACAATTCCAATTTGTAATGGTAAAGGGCGACAGGCTGACCCCCCGCCGCGAAGAAATCCGGGTCTTGTGGGGAGAGATAAATCGCGGTCATTTGGTCGGCTTCGATCGCCGTCACCGGAGGTTGAAGTTTGCGATAATCGGTCGTCGTTTCTACTTCATTGAGATAAATGCTCGAATCGCCGCGAAAGACTTGTTGGGTAATTTCCGTGGCCATAAATTCTTCGTCGGACGGCATTTCGCTTCCTCGGGCCGTGACTACGGAAACCAGGGTGCGATTGCCACTGAGTTCGGTAATTTGACGGTTGGGATCGTCGGGATCGACTTTAACGGAAACGACTTTGCGATCGCCTAAATAAGCTTTAGCTAAGTTCAAGCCGTTAAATTCGCGATCGGCAACGATGGTCACGTCGTCGGATTCGTCAACTTGTTGGTTATTTTGAATTGAAGGCAGTGCGTTAGAACGATTGGCGGATTCTTCCGGGGAGAATTTGACCTTAAAGGTGACGGGTTTTTTGAGAAATCGTTTATTTTTCTCGAATCCTGGCGTCACAATTTCCGGGGCTAATGGCGCGTACTGTTCGAGTAAGGTACTGGTGACTTCCCACGTTCCTTCCATCCAGTTGGGATACACCAGATCGCCCTTAGCCAGTTGCAATCGCGGTTTACTTTGCCATTCGGGAAAGCGACTGACGCGATCGCCGAGAGATCCGGCTAAAGCGGGTGCAGTCGTTCCCAGCAAGGCGATCGCGATCGCGAGGACGGCGACACGCCGGAGACGTTGACACCAGGATTGGCAAAGGTCAACCCAAGCAGATGGTTGTCTGATGCGAGCGGCGATCGAGTTGGTCGGCGATTCTCCTTTGGAGACCCTACGCGAACGAAAATGCATGAATAAATGCATGAATTTTTTTCCCCTGGGCGATCGAGACGATATGGGCGAGTTCTTATTCGGCGATCGGACTCGGTTGCCAAACTTCGCCGTATTTGTCGCGCAACGCTTCCCAAGCTTCGACTTGTCCGGGTTCGTACTCGCCGGGTTTACCCCACTGCAAGAAGGCACTGAGGGCGTTGTTCTCGGCGCGATCGACGAACCGGATGGCATAGGTGGTGAAGTTGCCCCGTTTGGCTTCCCCGGTCTCGAATTTCACGGTGGCAATTTCGTCCATATTTAAGTGAAACTCGAAACCTTCGGCGTGCATGTTGGCATATTTGCCTTTCGGAAGTTCTGCATAAAACAGATTTTCGATGCGGGTACGGACTTCGAGAACTGCCGCCTGACTGGTAACGATCAAGCGCAGGGTGCCTAATTGCTGAGTTTCTTCGATGAATTCTTTGAGATTGGGCATGGGTGGGTTTGGGATTTTAGATTTTAGATTTTAGATTGCGGATGGCTGATTGCCTACTCTTGCTTTTTGCTTTTTCACTGCGAACTGCCCTAGCGATCGTACTGTTCGTAAGCCGCCACAATTTTCTGTACCAGTGGGTTGCGGACGACATCGGCTTGAGAGAGTTTGCAGAAGGCAATCCCTTCAACATTTTGCAAAATCTTCTGAGCGACAAATAAGCCGGAGTGGCGATCGGAGCCGAGGTCGGTTTGGGTGAGGTCTCCGGTGACGACCATGCGAGATTTAAAGCCCAAGCGGGTTAAGACCATTTTCATTTGGGCGGGGGTGGTGTTTTGGGCTTCGTCGAGGATGACGAAGGAGTTATTGAGGGTGCGTCCGCGCATGTAGGCGATCGGGGCCACTTCGACGATGCCGCGTTCCATCAGATTGGTAATTTTTTCGGGATCGATGATTTCGTAGAGGGCATCGTAAAGCGGACGGAGGTAGGGATTGACTTTTTGTTGTAAGTCGCCGGGTAAAAAGCCCAATTTTTCTCCGGCTTCGACGGCGGGACGGGTGAGGATGAGGCGTTCGTACTCGTTGGCGAGTAAGGCTTGAGCGGCCAAAATGGTAGCGAGGAAGGTTTTGCCCGTTCCCGCCGGACCGATGCAGAAGGTCAGGTCGTGGGTGCGGATGGATTTGATGTATTGGCGTTGGCGAAAGGTTTTGGCGCGAATTTCTTCGCCGCGACGGGTGGTCGCCAAGACATCGCGGCGCATGTCGGTGAGTTCGTCTTGACGTTCGGTGTCGATCGCGTGACGGGCCGTGAGGATATCGACGCCGGAAATCGGTTGGCCAGATTTCCAGAGGTCTTCGAGCGATCGCACCAAACGGCAGCACAAGTCTACCTGATTGGAGGTTCCGGAGATATAGAGATCTTGTCCGCGCAGGACGACCCGGGCGCCCGTTTGTTGCGAGAGTGTTTTGAGATTGGTTTCCCGATCGCCGGACAGTGCGATCGCGCTGTCGAGACTGGGCAGTTCGATGGTCGATACCGCGCTCATGCTGAGATCGTATTCACAGGCTGTTCGAGTTCCACCTTAATGCAAAAAGACGCCGAAGGGGAGAGTCAACTCCAAAACAGGCGTCTTTAACGTGAAAGAATGGGTTGAAATCTGGCAGCAAAGGGCGATCGCCGACGACCGAATCCGATCTCGAACGAGTCAATCGGATCGGTCTTCGAGGATGGCGACGAGTCCCTACTGGGGTTTCGAGGGGCGGGGGCGTTCTGGAGGGGCGGGCGATCGCCTCGACGAACTACGGCGAGAACCGGGTTTCGGGCTTCGGCGATCGCCACCGCGTCCGCCCGAAGAGGGGCGATCGGGGCTTTCACTCCCATAAATATCCAGGTAAACCGACTCTCCCGCCAGACGAGCTGTAGCGTCTAACACTTTCCGAATTGCCTGAATGTTTCGGCCTCCGCGACCGTAAACTCGGCCTTTTTCCGGATCGTCAAACGCCATTCTCAGCCAAACTTTTGACTGATTTTGCAACCGCTCGCAATCGACGCGCAACGATTCCGGGGACTCTAAAAACGGACTGACCAAAAAACGCAACAATCCCAAATAATCGGGACGATCCCCCTCCGTCGAAGGAAGGGGAGTTACGGGCTCGTCACTATTCTGAGGTCGTGTTTCCGGCACGGACTTGTTCGAAGACATTAGCTTTCGTAAGGAGGTTGCGAACGGTATCGGTCGGTTGCGCGCCTTGTTGCAATCGTTTGACGATCGCGGGGACATTGAGCCGAGTTTCGTCCGTTCTTGGATTGTAGAATCCCAATTCTTCTAGAGGTCGGCCATCGCGGCGGCTGCTGCTGTTCATGGCCACAATCCGATAGCTCACTTCGCGCTTTTTACCGTATCGCTTCAATCGCAATTTAATCATCAGAAAAGTGGGTGGAAACCCCGTCCTTCTAAGACGGCTTTACAATCCCTTGCGGGAACTGGTTTTTAACTGGCGATCGACCCAGGAACCAGTAAACCTGTATAAGTCCCTTCGCCCAACGCAACCAAGATGTCTTGGCTTGACCCAACGCCTAACCAATTAGGCTTAGAGAGAGTCCGAACTAGGGAACTATTCGGAAGTCCGTACCAGGCTGCGTCTCAATGGGCTATTCACCACTTACGTTGCTCAGATCGATCCGAACAATCCCCTTCCCTTTCAGGGCGGGGTTGGTGAATGTCGTCCGGTTGACTCCCGATCGAATAATAAGCTATTCCATGCTCTAGATCTCGGGAGGGTTGCAACTGATGCTGCAAAGCTTCTAATTTTACCATGCCTGCCCGCATCAAAAGGCGATCGCTCGGCTCAAAGTTGGCCGAACCCCTTACGCTTTTTAGACTTTTTCTTTTTCTTCTTCGGCGGACCGCCTTGGTAACCGCGCCAGCCCCTTTGAGGCATTCCGCCGCCCGGACCGCCAAACATGCCGCCCCCCGGTCCGTCCATTCCGGGCATTCCGAAAGCGCCTTGACCCATGCGCTGCATCATCGTTCGCATTCGGCTAAAATCGGTCACCAACTTGCTCACTTCTTTTTCCGAGTGACCGGATCCCCGGGCAATTCTTCGCCGCCGACTGGGAGATCGGGCGAGCAAATCGGGATTTTGCCGCTCTTCCTTGGTCATCGAATTGACGATCGATTCGGAGAGCTTGAGCTGACTTTCTCCCTTTTCGAGTTGGTCGTCGGTGAGCTTGTTCATCCCGGGAATCAACTTGAGGACGCCGCCGAGAGACCCCATGTTTTTCATCAGGCGCATTTGTTTCAAAAAGTCGTTGAAGTCGAATTGCGCCGCCATGATTTTCTCATGCATTTTTTCGGCGTCGGCGATATCGACTTCTTCGGCAGCTTTTTCGACCAAAGTCAGCACGTCGCCCATCCCGAGAATGCGCGAGGCCATGCGATCGGGATAAAACGGTTGCAGGGCTTCGACTTTTTCGCCGACCCCGACAAATTTGATCGGCGCTCCCGAAATTTTACGCACGGACAGGGCCGCCCCCCCTCGGCTGTCGCCGTCGAGTTTCGTGAGGATGGCGCCGCTAATGCCGATTTCTTCGTGAAACGTGCGGGTGAGGTTGGCGGCTTCTTGTCCCGTCATGGCGTCGATGACGAGTAAGGTGTCGTCCGGTTCGACGGTTTCTTTAATGCGCGCCAATTCGGCCATCATGTCGCGATCGATTTGCAAGCGTCCGGCGGTATCGATGATGACGGTATCGATGCCTTCGGCTTTGGCGCGTTCGATCCCCTGACGGGCGATTTCCACCGGATCGGTATCGGCGCCCAACTCGAAGACCGGGACGTTAATTTGCTTGCCCAGGGTCACGAGTTGATCGATCGCCGCCGGACGGTAAATATCGGTGGCCACCATCAGGGTGCTGCGATTTTGCTTGCGTAAATGCAGGGCGAGTTTGGCGGTGGCGGTGGTTTTCCCGGTTCCTTGCAACCCCGCCATTAAGACGACGGTGGGAGCTCGTTCGGCATGGGCGAGGGGGACGTTGCTCTCCCCCATGACGGCGACGAGTTCTTCGTGGACGATTTTGATAAATTGCTGGTCCGGTTGCACCCCGGCAATGACTTCGCTGCCGAGGGCTTTGGTTTCGACTTCGGCGATAAATTCTTTAACGACTTGGAGGTTGACGTCGGCTTCCAACAGGGCTCGACGGACTTCGCGCAGGGCTTCTTGAATGTTGGATTCGGAGATTTTATCCTGACCGCGCAGTTTCTTCCAAGCGGATTCCAAGCGTTCGGCGAGGGCGTCAAACATAAACTTACGGGTTCTAGCGAATTATCTGTAACTATTCATCTCATCAATAAGGATAACTTTTTATGGTAGGGGGACTCGAACCCGTTCCCTTGGCTTTTGTGGGGGAGGGGTGGTCGAGAGGGCGGCGATCGCTGAAATGAGGTGGTCGTGCAGAAGGCGGCGCCGTCGAAAGCGATCGCCGCCTTTTCTAAGGGTTTATTCGAGTTGCCAACCTCGATCTTCGAGTTCCCGACATCCTTGGAGTCCGAGGCTGGGATTTTCGCGATAGGCGGCTTCGGGGACGAATACCCGGACGCTGCCATCGGATTTGACGAAGTAAAGATATTCGACTTGCGGGTTGTAATCGGTGCTGACTTTGAGATTGGAGAAATCGTCTTCGCAGATTTCAAAACCAAAGCGCACGACGATCTGAGCCACTAAACACTCAGGTGTATCCTGGTATTCTCCAGCCGTCTCTCGCTCCTGGCAAAATTTTTCTAGGAAGGGCTTGAGAACCCGCCGGACTTTTTCGGGACTGCCGTTACGACTGGCATAAATAAGGGCTGGATTGTTTTCAACGACGATCTGACAGGGTATTGCCATTCTGGTCATTCCTACTCGTTCTTGTAGTGGCCGCTCCATCGGCACCCTTACCAAAATAAAGAGTTTGGGGGAAGCCTACAATACTCATTCAGGGGAATTTAACACAGATTGAATAAGGTTCTATCGTTTTGAAAGATCTATCGATAAGGAGGATGATAGCGAGTGAATGCAGCAGAACAAGCGAAAAATTTGGAGCTGACGAGCAAGATTGCGGCGGTGGTCAATTTGTTTAAGTCAGAATTTCCGGATGTGAGATCGGATTTGAAGCCGTGGACGAACGATCCGGACACGCGATCGCTGGTGGATCCGGATTCGATCGATATTGGCTTTCACTTTCCCGGTCGCAGTCGGGCGTTTCAGAGTCGCAGCATTCTACTGCAAATCCGGTTTTACGAAGATCCGGTGAGTGGGGAAACGCGGGCGATCGGCGTCGAGGCCGCAGGGTACGACCACCAGGGTCAACAGTGGCGATTTTCGACGGTGGAAAACTGGCGATTTGTCGGCGCCAGCGAACCCGCAATCGAAGTTAAGGAAAAATTAAAATATTTTTGCCGGGAGATTGTGGAATTATTCAATCGGGGGTTGGCCTGAGTTGGATGTTCGATCTCCTTTGTTTGTAGGGAACTAAAATAGTTGGCTCGGTTGTCGTTTGGCTCTAGAACAACGGGTTGGGGCGATCGCCTCGGCACTCAAAACCTCAAAATATTGGCGGGCGACGATCTCGGGGGTGAAGTTGGCTTTGAGGTACTGCCGACCGTTTTCGCCCAATCGGGCAGTTAATGCCGGGTTTTGGATGAGGCGGCGGATCCATTGTGCGAGGCGATCGCCGTCGCCGTTATCGATGGCGATGCCGCATCGGGCCTTTGCGAGAAGCTGGCGCAGGTAGGAGTGAGGTTCGCAAATGGCGGCTACGGGGCGTCCGGCGGCGAGGATCCCGTAGAGTTTGCTCGGGGCGATAATGCCTTCGAGTCCGGGGCTGATGCTGACGAGGGACAGGTCGCAGGCGGTGAGGGAGTAAGGGAGATGTTTTTTATCTTGATAGGGAAGGAAGAGGCAATTTTTTAAATCGAGTTCGCGGACGCGATCGCGGAATTCTTGGCGTTTGGCGCCTGCGCCGATGAAGACGAATTGAATGGGGTCGTTTTGCAGGTGTTCGACCGCCCTCAAGATCGTTTCGATATCGTGACAGCGCCCCATATTGCCGGAATAGAGCACGGTGAAGCGATCGACGAGATCGTGTTGGTGGGCGAACCAGTTGTCTTGTTTGTGGCGCGGGACGATCCACTTTGGATCGGCCCAGCTATGGATGACAGAGATTTTGTCTTCAATATCGGGACATTTGCGAACGACCCGATCTTTCATGGTGGAGCTCAGGACGATGACGCCTTGGGATCGTTTCCAAATTTGGCGGTTGAGAGCGTCCCAGAGTTTGACGAGCCAGTGTTTGGCGGGGACGACCCGGAGTTGGACGGCGACATCGGGATAGAGGTCGTAGAGGAGGCAAACGTAGGGAGCGCCAAAGCAAAGGTGGACGAGATACCCGATCGCCGGGAGGTAGGCGGGTTCGGTGGTCAGGAGCAAGATGTTGCCGCGATGGGCGCTTTTAATCAGATGGAGGGCGGAACGCAGGCAAAAGAGGAGTCCGTTAAAGGCGCGTCCTCGAATGCGTTGGGGCCAGATTCGGGAGGTTCGCGATCGCCGAATGTGAAGATTTTCTGACGATTCCACGGGAGGGGCGAGGGGAGTTTCAAAGGCATATCCCGGTTGTCCGGTGAAAATGCGGACGTTCATTCCTTGTTTGCCCAATTGGGCGGCCAGTTCTTGGATGAATTGCCCCGTAGCGGCGTAATCGGGGGGGTAAAATTGGGTGACGATCGAGAGGGTGGAGGATTTGGGGAGGAAGTGAGTGCGATCGCTGGTGCTGCGGGGTGTGGGTTGCTGGGGGGATGCGATCGCGGCTGGGTAGGGTGGTAGATTCTCCCGTTGGTTACACAGGAATGATTGCCAAATTTTCTGAAACATCCCGAAACTCGTCCCAAAGATAAATTTCCACTCACCTCTACAGAAAAGAGTGATTTTATCCGGAATATGTTAGGGGATTTTATCCGGAACTTGGCAACAAAAATTCTCGTCATTGTTCGATGACGAGAATAAGTTTTGAGGCTGAATTTTACGATTAAAAAAGTACGGTCAGAGAGAAATAATTCTTGTTGTATTTTGGCCGTGGATTCGATTGGGAATTAGCTAGGTTCTAGAGGAAGTGGTTCTTCTTCTTCGAGGCTTTCGCGATCGCGGTTGTAGCGATCGTAACGTTGGGAATCGTAGTAGAAGTTATTCGTCGATCCTTTAACGCCATTGCCGATCGTTCCGAGGACGTTGATATTCGATTTTTGCAGTTCTTCGATGGCGCGGGTGACGGCGGGACGTTCGGTTTCGCCGATGCTGACGACGAGGGCCAAACCGTCGGTGTTAGCGGCTAACAGGCGGGCATCGACGACCCCGAGGAGGGGTGGGGTGTCGTAAATGACTAAATCGAAGCTGGATTCCCACTGCTGCATGAGCTGCTGCATTTTGTCCGAGGAAAGCAAGCGGGTGGGGTCGGGGTTCAGGGCGCCTGCGGTGAGCAGGTAAAGGTTTTCTTCGACGGGCGATCGCGCGATCGCCTCGCTGACTTCGACATTTTTCGCCAGAATGTGGCTCAACCCCTTGCGGTTTTCGATCCCCAAGCGGGTATGAACTTGGGGCCAGCGCAAATCCGCATCGACGAGTAAGACACGCTGACCCATTGCGGCTGCGGCTTGGGCGAGGTTGACGGCGACCGTCGATTTACCTTCGGCGGGGGTAGCGGAACCGATGACGAGAGAACGGATGCTTTTGTTCGGGTTGAGAAAGCGTAAATTGGCGTGTAGGGTGCGGAAGGCTTCGGTAAAGGGGAAGTCTTTCGGATAGTAGAGTTCGCCCGCGCGATCGCGATCGGCGATCGGTAATTCTTTGGCGCTGTCACTCGCCGGAATCGTTCCCAACAAGGGAACCCGGGTGACATCTTTGAGGTCGTCGGGGTCGTGGAAGACATTATCGAGACGTTCCACGAGTAAGGCGGCGCCAAAGCCGAGCATTAAGCCTAACATCGCCCCTAAAACCAGATTTCTGAGAACTTTTGGCGAAACAGGTACTAATTCGCCCTCTTCATTTTTGGGGATTTCTGGCTTGGCGATGATTTCCCAGGGGACTTCTTTTTGCGCCGCATCCACTCTCAAGCCTTCTCGACGGGCGAGGAGTTCGTTGAGTGTGTTGCTAGCCACTTGCAATTCTCGTTGCAGATCGGTGTATTGGCGGACGATCGCGGGAAATTCGTTGAGTTGCTTTTGTAAGGCGTTGGCGGCTTGGGCGATCGCGCTGTAGCGTAACTTTGCTAACTCAAATCTATTGAACGCATCCACCATCTGCTGAGTCAATTCCAAGCGAACCGTACTTTGGAAGGGAAAACTCTCCGGTGTCACGGCGGCATTCCCGAGATTTTGTCCGAGAACCGCTTGGGCTTCTTTGCGCAATAACGGTAATAACTTGTTGCGCTGTTCTAACAGCACTTGAATTTGGGGACTTTCGGGTTTAAAGCGCGTCGATTCCGTGTAAATTTTTTGTTCTAACTCCTGTAATTTTCTCAGAAGTTCTTGATATCCCGGCGCTTCACTCAGGACCGAAAGGGCGATCGCCTCTTCCGGTTCTTGACCCAACTGTTCTCGTAAATTAACAACCAACTCTCGCCCTTGTTCTACTGCGGTTTGAGCTTCTAAAAGTTGGTCGTTGACTTTACTCATTTGCTCGGCAAGTTGTTCGCCTTGAATCTGAGGATCGATGAGATTGGTTTGCTGTCGAAATTCTTGTAATTGTTCCTGTAAGGTATCGACCCTCTGCCGTAACTGAGGCAATTGATCGTCAATAAATTGAATTCCCTGACGGATATTACTTTGACGATCTTCTAAGCTATAGCGCAGATATCCTTTCTCAACTTGGCTGAGAACAAATAGGATTTTTTCAGGGTCGGTATCTTGATAGCTAATTTCAATAATTTTAGTATTGTTATTGAGGCGATCGATGGCGAGAGGCGCTTCTTCTTTGCCGACGAGTCCTTTATAATCGATTTCCGGATAGCGAACTTGAAGCTGCTGCACGATTGGATCGATCAGCTTGGGGCTTTTGAGGACTTCAATTTGGCTGTCGTAATCCAATCCCGAACTTTCGCCTTGAAGAAATGCCGCCCCCAAACCCCCAGCCATTGAGGAAAGTTGAGAGAATTTATCCTGATCGGAAACGACGGGTTCGACTAAAATTCGGAATTGACCTTCATATTCCGGAGTTTGGTTGGCAGTCCAAAAACCAACTGCGGCAGTGACTACACCTGCAACTCCCAAAATCACCAAAGCCCGACGTCGGATGACATCAAACAGTTGTCCTAAATCGAGTTCTTCTTCGTCCGGATCCATATATTCCGGAACGTAAGGAACCGATATCATTTGCGGTGATTGACCCGATTGGAAGACAATTGGCTGAGAGTTGGGTGTCGTTTCCATCCTTACTCCTCTGTTTTGTTCGTGGATGCCTATCCTACTCTACAGGATCCCTTGGGGGGTGGATGAGGTTAAGCGATCGTTGATATTAGACTTCTAGCTGGATTGGTTGGAAGATCCCCCTAACCCCCCTTAGAAAGGGGGGCTTTTGATGATGGGGTCGGACTAGAATAAAACATTGAGGAATCTGAAAACCCCGAACGCTGAAAAGACCGGACTAAAAACCGTTCCAATTGTATCGGTTGTTTTGGCAAAACCCGATCGCCCGACAACAATCACGTCATTATTCCGTAAGGTGGGATTGGTTTCTTCATCTAATCCTTGAGCGAAATCAATGGGGATTTTTTCACGAGAAACCGTTCCATTGGGATTCAAGCGAATCAGTTCTACTTCATCTTCATCCGCCCGTCGGTTATTAAATCCACCACTGGCCAGAATCGCTTGGTTTAATGAAGAATTCGGCGCTAAAGTAACTGAACCGGGGCTAACGACTTCACCAACAATATTGACTTGAATGGTATTCGGAGAAAAACTGGCAGCAGCGACTTGGGGCGCTTCTGCTAGATCGATATTGGTTGCGGTGGGAACGACAATGGTATCCCCTTGTTGGAGGAGGGTATCTTGACTGAGATCTCCTTCTTGAAGGAGTTGCCAAAGATCGACTACGAGGATTTGTTCGGTTCCCGCTTTCGTTTGGCGGCGAACTTGAATTTGACGAATATTCGCGGAGGGGCTGATTCCTCCTGCAATTTTCAATGCTCGGGTCACGGTGGGGAGTCCGACTAACTGCCCGCCCGTTTCAGGACCTTCAAGAATTTCTCGATTGCCACTGGAACTCACATCAGACCCGGCGATGGTATAGGTTCCGGGACGGTTGACTTCGCCGACTACTGCAATGTTGAGTGGTCTTGAAAAATTGGCAGCAAAGTTAGCGCTGGCAATTTGAGCGACTTCGGCGGGGTTGGGGTTGGTTGCCGTGGGAACGACGATCGTATCTCCTTCTTGGAGGACGATATCCTGGGTGCGATCGCCTTGTAACAGTTGCCACAAATTGACCTGAATCGGCGGAATCGGTTCGTTACTGGTTTTGGGACGACGAATCACTTGAATTTGCCGGATATCTGAGGAAAGATTAATCCCCCCGGCAGTTTGTAAGGCGCGGGTGACGGTCAACAGGCTGCCATTTTCGTCTACGCGGGTGACGGTGTAGGCGCCGGGACGAGTGACTTCGCCGACGACGATGATGTTAATCGGTTGGGTCGCTTGTCCCGCCAAGCTCGTCGTTGCCAGTTGGGTTGTCGCTACAGGATCGACGGTCGTAGAGGTCGGGATAAAAATGGTGTCGCCATCGCGTAGGCTGATATCTTCTTGCAAACTGCCTTGGCTGACGAGTGTGGAGAGGTTGACAGTACAGACACTGCCTGTTTTGCGGCGCAGTTCAATTTGGGTGATGTTAGCGGCTTGAGTGATGCCTCCAGCGCGCTGAATTGCTCCCGTAATGGTGGGGATTTGGGTGGCTTCTTCACTGTCGGCGCGCCCGATAACGGACATGGTGTAGGAACCGGGACGGTTGACTTCTCCGCCGATGCCGATTTGCAGGGGACGGCGTTCGAGGAGGCTGACGGTGAGCAGTTCCGGGCGTTGCAGGAAGCGATCGTAACTTTGGGAAATCAGGGCGCCTGCCTGTTGGAGGGTCAACCCTTCGACGGTGACTTTACCGACTAAGGGGAGGTTGAGACTGCCATCGGCGAGAACTTGGAATTGGCCGTTTTCGCCGCTATATTCGGGGACGTTGAAAATATCGAGCTGTACGCGATCGCCCGATCCGAGGGTGTAAGGGGTATTGTCGCCCCTACAACTGGGATTACCTGGGTTAAAAAGATCTAATCCCGGTAATGTCTGGGTTTTAGCCGGAAGGGGGGCGGATAAAACGATGAAGCTTATCAGCCCTGGGAGTAGATAAAGGGAAGATTGGAGGATTTTATAAGTTTGGGCGATCGAGGTGTTTAACATAGGGTTCGGATCCTAGCGATCGGATCGGAGCTGGCAATAGCTAATTAAAAGATTAAAACTAAAACTAATATAGAGGTTTAATTGGGGAATGTGCTGACTGGGATTTGAGTAGAGTTAGACCGGAGGGGCGAGGGTGTTTTTGGTGTGTGTGAGGGTTCCGAACCAGTAACGGAGGGCCGAGGCAGGCGATCGTTCGCCAACTCCCGATTCCCAATAGCCCATATTTCTAGGAGTTTGACGCGGCGGCCAAACGAGACGACCTGGTTAGCTGCACGTTCGTCGGCTGATATTCCGGAATCAAGCGGCGTAATTCTTCGCGAATTCCCGCTTCATCATGGGCGTGGGCTTTCTCGATGAGCGCTTCCAAACGGGGTTGCAAGAATTCCCAATGAATTTTGGGTTCTTGGGCGCAAAAAATTTTCGGATGACGAGTGGGTTTGGCTTTGGCACTATCCACGAGCAGTTCTTCGTGTAATTTTTCCCCGGGTCGTAATCCAGTAATCTTAATTTCAATATCTTTACCCGGTACCAGACCGCTCAATTCGATCATCTGTACGGCCAGATCGTAAATGCGGACGGGTTCGCCCATATCGAGCAAAAAGATTTCGCCGCCTTGACCCATTGCCCCCGCTTGAATGACCAAGCGTGCGGCTTCGGGAATCGACATAAAATAGCGTGTCATGTCCGAATTGGTCACGGTCAGCGCTTTCCCTTCGGCAATTTGTTGGCGGAAACGCGGCACCACCGACCCACTACTATCGAGGACGTTACCAAAGCGAACGATTGAAAAGGAAGTGGGGGTGCTGGGGCGACTGGCGAGGGCTTGAATAATCAGTTCGGCGACGCGCTTGCTGGCGCCCATCACGCTAGTCGGACGAACTGCTTTATCGGTGGAAATTAAAACGAAATCGCCGACTCCGGCTTCAATGGCGCTTTTGGCGGCGGTTAACGTGCCTAAGACGTTATTGAGAATACCCGGCGCTGGGTTGGATTCTACGAGGGGGACGTGCTTGTAAGCGGCAGCATGGTAAATGGTATCGACTGCATATTGAAACAGCACGGATTGGAGGCGTAACTCGTCGGTGACCGAACCCAAGCAGCCAACTGTTTTCAGGGTGGGAAAGGCTTCTTTGAGTTCGAGATCGATGGTGTAAAGGGCAAACTCGCCAATTTCGTAGAGAATGAGGCATTTGGGCTGCTGTCGGGCAATTTGACGGCACAGTTCGGAGCCAATGGAACCGCCAGCCCCGGTGACTAAAACGGTTTTTCCTTTAATATTGTGTTCCAAGAGTTGGGGATCGGCGACCACTTCTTCGCGCCCGAGAAGGTCGGCAATATCGATATTGCGAATTTCGCTAATCGAGACTTTCCCGGAGATGATATCGCCAATACAGGGAACGGTTTTTACGGGAATCATCAAGGATTGCAAGCGATTGAAAATTTGCCGCTTTTTGACCCACCCGACGGAAGGCATCGCTAGCAATAGACTGTCTATAGAATATTGGGAAATCAGTTTGGGCAGGTCGGAGGGGGTGTAAACGGTCAGTCCGTGAATGATTTGTTTTTGGAGGGAGCGATCGTCATCGACGAAGGCCACGGGTTTGTAGGTGGGATGCTGCGCTAAGGTTTGAACGAGTTGGGATCCCGCAGCGCCCGCCCCATAGACGATGACCCGTTCTTGCTGGCTAGTTTGACGGGAAAGGGCGATGACTGTGGTGACAAACCAGCGAATGCTCAAACGGGTGCTGACGACCAATAAGAGAGTCAGGAGGGCATCGTTAATTAATACGGATCGCGGCAGTTGCAACGGCGGCAAAAAGTAAGCCAGAATGATGAAGGCGCCGGAGCTACAGATTACGGCTTTGCTGGCAGTCAGCAGAAACTCAAAGCCTGCATAGCGCAACACCGGACGATACATTCCGGTGCCTAAGAATACTAAGGGTTTGAGGAGCAAGAGTAAGGGGAGCAGCCACAGATAGCGTACGGTTTCGGCAAGGGGAAGCGGGGTGCTGAACCGCAACCCAAATGCTGCCCAAATGGCTACTAGGAATAAAAAAACATCCAGGGTCAAGAGAATGGTTTGTTTCTGTCGTCTAGAGAGGGAGACGGCAGTCCTCTGGATGAAGGAGGCGAGGGATTGAATGGGTCGGTGTTGGATCATGGGAAGGGTCTTGATTGCATCGGGCTTACTCTGCTCAGACCGGAATCCGCAGAATTTTGGAGCATTCTATCTTACTCAATAAAGAATCAGCTCCAGGAGTGAGAGTTCCCCAAGGTCTGCGGAAATGCCCTCCAGCCGGGAAAAAGCCGGAGTTTTGCAACAATTCTTTAAAAGCTTCGTAGATTATAGGCGATGGTACCCAGTTTTTGTAACCTTGCTGGTTTGGCTAAGTTGCAGGGAATTTCTGGAGCGAACCTTCCTGGAATAGGCGATCTTCGGGGGGGGGCTTATTGGGGAGAGTTAGGCGAGGCTGAGTTCGAGGTGTTGGGCGATTCGACGGAGTTATAGCATTTTTCTAAAACCTCGATCTCTCTCATTATTTTTGTTCAAATGACTGACGCTCGCTCTGTCTCACTTTCAGAAACCCGGTTTCTTGCTTTTGCTTAATCTCGGCTTTTTTTAGCTTAATCGGCGGGAAGCCCCGCACTCTACGCGAAGCTGTCGGGATGAAAGCCGAGGCGATGGAGTGGAACGGAGTCGCCAATCTGGTAAACTTGAACTGGCACGGCAGCAATGCCCTTGATGGCCAAGACTAGCGGCGGCTTTCTGTCCCGACACCAACGTACAGCCAT
>NZ_JAEOXH010000001.1:3123078-3585021 GCF_016632315.1 Oxynema mangrovii CENA135
GGAATGGTCGTCTCTGCCAATCTCATATTGGTGGGGTGGCCAATAATGGCTAGAGAGTCACCCCATGCCATTTCCCTAGCTTTCATCGGCATTATTCCCGATCGCGTAGGGTGTGTTGCGTTTATCAAATGAAAGCATTAGGGTGTTTAATCTGGTTAAGCCCCCATTTTTAGCCAACTAAATACCTGCTCGACGGTGAGGTTTAGCTCGATTCCTTCTAGTACGGGAAGAGTGTCGTTCTGTTCCAAGAGTCTGGGTTGGCGATCGCGGAAAAAGACCAGAATGCTGCGATCGTCTGGGTCGAGAAACCAACCGAGTTGGCTACCCCGTTCGATGCAGTACAGAATATTACCAATCACTTTGTTGGGTTTTTGTTGGGGGGAGAGAATTTCTATAATGCAATCTGGGGGGAGGTCAAAGCGATCGGGTACTTCCCCATCAGGAAGAAATGGAATCTGTTGCCACCGGAAGACGGCAATATCCGGAACGATAGAGCGATTTCCAAAACTGCACCGCAGTTCGGGAAAGGCGTAGGCTATTTTGGGAGCTTCAGCTACGAGATTAATTTCGCTACCTAGCTTGCCCTGCAAGCGGCTGTGTCTTCCTTTTGGCATGGGTTTTTGGATGATTTCTCCGTCGATGAATTCACTAGCAGGTTTGGTTTCTGGCTGTTGGAGGAATTCTTCTAGGGTAAGAGATTTTTCGGCAGTAGCAGTCATAGGCTTAAGCCAGTTGCGTGAGCTTCGTTTCTGATTTTATCAGTAGGACTTAGACCATTTTTCTTTAAGGATGATAGGGAAGCCCCCCTTTTTAAGGATGATAGGAAAGCCCCCCTTTTTAAGGGGGGTTGGGGGGATCCAACACCATCATTGACGAGTATAGGGGTAGTGGGTAGGGTGGGCAGGGTGGCTCAGGTTCTTTACGGGAAGGGACTAATTCTTACCACCCTTCCCACCCTACTGTTGCTGGCTCTAGTGGCAATGCTTTTATTGCTCTTGTAAAACCGCGATCGCCCTATTTTCTTGGGATCCCTGTCAACGTTCTCCTGGCGGTCTTCGTTCTAACTGACCTAAGACAATTAGGCTTTCCAAATCCTCTAATGCTCCAGGCAAATATTTGGAGATCGCCTGTTTAACTTCGGCAATTTCATCGGGGTTTGCCGCGCCCATCATCCGACTCACATCACTCAAATCTTGGGTTCGTGCCGATTGTAATTTCATCAGAACTAGATAGGGTAAGGCAATGATGGGCAAGCCATTTGGAGCTATGTTCGGAGTAGCGATCGCTTCGGGAAACCAATCCGCATTTGATTCGAGGACATCGAGAGAAGTTCCATCCGGTAATTCCCACTGACTCCTTGGAAGGGCTAATTCTCCAATTTTTTGACTGCCTGCTTTTGTTAGTTCTGCATACAGGGTTTTTGCATCTCGAACGCAAACTAAAATATCCAAATCTAAAGTCATTCGTTCGGGCATATAAAGCCTTGTGGCAATCCCACCCACGATCGCAAATGGAGTTTTAGTAACGATTGCTTTAATATCGGTCACGGGATAAGTCCAGGTGCGTTTGTTGAGAAAATCCAGACCGCTACCCGTCCCCGGCTGAACTCGTTTCATCACCAGAGTAATGAATTGTCTTCGCCGTTGAGCGTTTATATCAATTTGGGTGTTAAAGGTCATCAGATAGGGATGGAGATTTACATATAATCTGCATTATAGGGGTCTCTACCAAAACCCGTAGGGACACAGCAGTGCTGTATCCCGATCGCGATATTCTTTCTGTGTGCTGTCTGTCCGACTCGTTATGAGCGATCGCAATTTATGGTATTTGGTATCTAGCAAGATAGACCGCACAATTTATTGCCATTGCTGTGGGTCAATGTTGCTAAAGCAGGCGGTATTAGCCTCAAATTCCTCTGCTTCCTGTTGGCTCCAAGCACCAGCTAATTCGCTCAGGTCTTCATGTCGCTGGTAGAGGGGTTTTTCCGGGCTGACACCAACACTGCGATCGAGCAGACGCAGAACTAAGGCATTGAAGCTGGTGTTTTCTTTTTTTGCCAGTGCTTTCAGCTTAGAGAGGGTTTCCGGTTCAAGTCCTCGGATACTGATATTCGCCATGTTGGAAGCTATGCTATCATTCTGCTTTCATCTGGTGATAGCATTAAACGGCTCATAAAGCGGCTTTGCGATCTTCCAATCTTGGCTTACCTCCCGACTCAAATAAACCTCAGCTTTACTCGATCTAGGACTAGGCGATACCCTGTCCTCTGCGAGGGTGCGATCGCTTTTCATCCATAGTTTTAACCTTGGGGCGTAAACAGGCGATCTCCCATCCATACCTCTGTTTCCGACAAAAGAGGACACAGCAATGCTATGTCCCTACCAGGTATGTCGATCGATGTTTTAGAAAAACGGTATCATTTTCACAGCCTCGGAACGTTCTCGTTATAGTGCTAGAATCTAGGCGTTGTAACGAGTCCGGAGGTCGCGATGGAAGCTCTGCGAATTATTAGGGGATTGCAAAATATAAATCATTCAAACGTTCGTAGTAACCCCTTCAGGGGTTTCTTTAAAGATGACTCCTGAAGGAGTCACTACGAACGTTTTAGAGGTTTTATTTTTTTGGAGTTCCCTTACCAAACCCGTCAATGGTCAACTGGTTATCGACCTGCCACCTTCACTGACCAGCGATCGCCAATATGAAGCGATCGTCCTCCCAGTCATGTCTGAGGATGCCATTGCCACTCCACGACGTCGCCAACCTTCTCAAAAACTAGCGGGTACAATTCGCTTGCTTGACGATTTAATCGCACCGGCCACCCCTGAATCAGATTGGGAATTATTCTAAATGCTGTTAATGCTGCGTCGTTTTATTTAACTCGGAAAGCTCAATCACCCGCTTGGCGATTTCAGCTTTGCTCTGCCTGAGTAATTCTATCTCGGATTCGGTCAATTGTCGGGGTTTTGAGCAAGTAACGTGCTTCAGACTCTGTAAGGCAGTCAAAGTTGAAGCCGAATCGGTTTTGCCACCATTGTTCAAGTTCGCATCCATGTTTTAACCTCAGTGCATTCAGAGTGGGTTCTGTTAAAGCGAGATTTGCGGAATAGGGTTTGCCCGTTAGTACGGTTGCACCTATGACCCTTCCTTCACCATGAATAATATGAGAGCGGAGGTTAGCCAAGGTTCCACCTTGTCCAACAAAGTCGTCAACTAAAAGATAACATTTGCCTGGGATAACTTTTCCCTCAAACTTAGCTTGTCGGGCAAGTCGAGAAAACCCATCGGCTCCTGTATGGGCGACAATATTCGTTTGAACGATACCGCTGTCGGCTCGCCAATGTAGTTTCTGAGCTAGGCAATTGGCTAATGCTTCAGGAATCGCGTTCACACCGACATTCTCAATCGCGTGGGCTGAAACTAATGTCACCTCGGTGCCCTCAAATGTAGATGCCAACTGCTCTACTACTTGTTCTGACAGCATCTCATTCACCAACTGATAAGCAGCATCAGGGTCTCCTGATTTGGCTCCACGGTAGGCAAAATGCTTTTTGACTTCTAATTCTGGGGCATGAATCCATACCGATGGAAATTCATCCCAAGGAAATCGCACAACTGTCATTAGCAAAACAACCTCCAGTGAATAGCCCCTGAGAAAATGGCTTTCTTGTCAGAATTCTAGCCAACCACCCAATCTTTACGTCTAGAAAGCAGATTTCTGACCCGTTTCCCGTTCTCCCCTCAAATAAACCTCTCCCCCTACCATCCCTACAACTACAACGGCTAACCCTATCCAAGCGCCCATCGCACCCCAAACCAGAACACTCCCAGCAATCAACACAGTAACCCCAATATAGGTACTGGCAACTTGGGCGTGAGTCCAACCGGACTGCTGCAATCGTTGATACAAATGACTCCGATGGGCTTTGAAGATGTTTTCCCGGCGGATGAGGGTATAAATGGCGTCAGCCGTGAGGGGGAGGGTGATGGTGAGGGCGGTCCAGGAGTCTCTGTTTCTCAAGCCTTATAATTACTTCAATCACTCGCTCTAAGTCTTCTGGCGTTAAGTTAGAACCAGAGGGCAAGCATAAACCAGTTTTAAATAAGGATTCTGCAACTTCACCCCCAATACATTCACATCCAGCAAACACAGGTTGTACGTGCAGGGGTTTCCATACGGGACGGGCTTCGATTTGCTGTTCGGCGAGGGCTAGGCGGACTTGTTCGCGATCGCACCCAAATGCTTTTGGATCGATAGTCAAGCAAGTTAGCCAGTGAGTCGCTCTGCCAAAAGACGCTTCTGGCATGAATTCGATTCCAGGTAAGTTGCCTAATGCCTGTTGATAAACTTCAAAATTATGGCGTCTGGCTTCTACACGGTCTTTCAAGACCTGCAACTGACCCCGACCAATTCCAGCGAGAACATTGCTGAGGCGATAGTTATAGCCGATTTCTGAATGTTGGTAATGAGGGGCGGGGTCACGGGCTTGGGTTGCCAGGAAGCGGGCTTTAGCAACGAGGTCGGGGTCATGGGAAACTAGCATTCCCCCGCCAGAGGTGGTGATGATTTTGTTGCCGTTGAAGGAATAGATGCCAATTTTGCCAAAGGTTCCGGGGGAACGTTCTTTATAAGTTGCACCGAGGGATTCTGCTGCGTCTTCGATGAGGGGGATATTATAGTGGTTGCAGGCTTCGAGAATGGGGTCAAGGTCAGCACTTTGTCCGTAGAGATGGACGAGTACCAATGCTTTGGGGAGTTTGCCTATTTTAGCCCGTTGGTCTAAGGAGTCTCGCAGTAAGTCTGGATTCATATTCCAGGAGGTGCGATCGCTGTCGATAAAGACAGGTTTCGCACCTAAGTAGGTAATGGGGCTGGCAGTGGCAATGAAGGTGAGAGTGGAGCAAAACACTTCATCCCCAGGCTGAACACCAATCAGTTGGAGAGCAAGATGCAGGGCAGCCGTACCAGAACTGACAGCAGCAGCATGGGAGGTGCTGACGACTTGGCAGAATTCTTGCTCGAAGGCATCTACATGGGGACCGACTGGGGCGATCCAATTGGTGTCAAAGGCTTCTTTGACAAATTCCAGTTCGGAGTTGCCAATATGTGGAGTTGAGAGGAGGATTGGTTTAGCCACGAGTCGAGCCACTTATGAAATAACATCAAGAAAATATCGTTTTCCAGATGTAGTATAGGTCTTTTGAGAAGGAACAGTTTTGTATGTATTCTAAATTCAGCCGGACTTTATCGGGGTAAATGACTTCATCGTTGTATTTAACGGGGTCATCAACATTATCCAGAATTTCTTCCTCATTGCGATAAGCTAAGGTAGCTGGGCCTGTAATTCCAGGTCGCACAGATAGGATTTTACGAGCATCTCCCTCTAATTTATCCGCATAGCCTGGTACGTCCGGTCGGGGGCCTACCAAACTCATGTCACCCACTAGGACGTTCCATAACTGAGGTAGTTCGTCTAATTTCCAGCGACGTAGGTAACGACCTATAGGGGTAATACGAGCGTCTCCCGACACAGTAATCGTGCTGCTGTTAGTTTGCAGCACTCTCATGGTGCGAAATTTATTAATTTGAAATATTTTCCCATCTTTGCCAACTCGACTTTGAGTAAATAAGACTGAACTACCAGAGTCGATCAAAATTAAAATAGCAATCAGTACCATCGGAATAGTCGCAACCAGTAGTCCAAGGAAAGATACTATTAAATCAAAAAAGCGTTTCCAAACTTTTAAATACATCCAGTCACAATTCTAGCTTTATAAATTTATAAACTTTATAAGCGGCAAGTTTTCTAAAACTTAATTGGGCCTAAGCCTTATAAATATCCATGTTTTCTTAATGTATCTTCAATTATAGGGTATATAAGCTTTAAAATACTTTCGTCTAAATCATCCTGCCATTTGCCTACATTTGTTTTTGATATATCTTGCACTATTTTTGTACTAAGTTCTTCGGAAATATCAACTTGTAAAAAATTCCTGATTTTTACCAACTCAGTTGCGGGATTATAGACAAAATCTTCGTAGCGTAGATAAAGCACTCGCTCCGATTCTAACTGACTGAATTCCATATCTGCTTTTTCTACACAGCGTTGCCATTGCATAGCACAGACCTCTGGAAGAGAATATTGTTTTAAAGCTTCATCCATGTCATTAAATTTTGGTCCCCAAAAAGCCAACCGACGTTCGGAAGAAAGAAAACGATAAACTCGACTACCAAGATATTTGTAAGCATAATATGGAATATCAGCCATTGGGACAAAGCGTGCCTTTCGTAAAATATATGGAATATCTAAAGAAGCTGTCCATCGCTTTTGGGCTGAAGCAACTACATCTCTTCCATCGCGAATAATCCAGATAAATTTAGCATTTGGAAAAACTTTATTGATAAATCCCACGCGAAGGGAGTTAGCACAAGTTTTCTCCACTACATACGAAATATTTTGAGCTTTAGCCAACTCATTGAATTTTGTTTGTATAAATTTCTTTGCTCTTGGCGTTGCGAGTTCTGGACTAAATTCATCATTAACTTTTCTAGTGTTACCATGCCTCCATATGTAGTTGATTTCATCACAAGGCCAAGTGCCAAATCCAGGTAATTGTGCTAGAGTGTCTCGCAACATATTCGTACCCGATCTGCCAGCGCCTATGATTATTACAGGTTGATAGCCTTTAATTTCACCATTATTCATAAGCAATTTATTATTATTTATTTTGATATCCTAAGAACTACTGGAAAATTTATCCGTTGCTTTACCAAAGTAGATCGTAAGAGCATTTAGATATTTTTCTAAGCTTAATTCTTGTTTGTATAGAGTATTGTGTGCATTCCAGGCTCGATTTCCATCGCCAATAGTAACGGATGAATTTTCATAGTAATACAATATTTTTTCATAAAGTTGCTGGCTATTTCCTGGCTCTATTACTTCTCCACAGCCAATTTCCTGTATAGCTCGCGCTATTTCTCCGCGACTATTTCCTTCATAAAGGATTGGACGACCTGATGCCAAAGCTCCGTAAAATTTGCTGGGGACTACAATGCCTTCAAATCCATCTTTCAAGGAAATAAAGTGAACGCTTGCAGCAGATAAGGAATGTGCCAGTAAATCTTGAGGCTGGTAGTCTAACAATTGAATGTTATCAGTACCCGCAGCGATCGCTTTTTCTACTTCAGATCTTCTAGCGCCTGTTCCTATAAATACAAATACAATTTTATCGTATTTTTCTAAATTTTTAGCAACTTCTAATATCGTTTCAAATTTATGGGGTAAACCCATATTTCCAGAATACATAACAACAAACTTGTTGTATAAATCATGTTTTTTTAGAAAAATATTATCTTTGACTTCAACTGGATAGATGCTATCATCTGCCCAATTTGAAACCAGTGTAATTTTACCAGCATCAATTTCCTGATGAATGAGGTCTTCCTTCATACAGCGCCCGATCGCTATAATTCCATCTGCATTTTTCATGGAATTTATGGACATTTTAGATAAACATTTGTATAACCGGCTTTCCTGTTTAAGGATGTTTACACCAGAAAGCAATTCAGGATGTCTATCCATGATATGAATGACATAAGGAATTTTTCGACAACGAGCAATTTTTGTACCTAAAATATAAAAGAGGGGAGGTTGTGTCAAAAAAACACAACCAGACAGATTTTTTGCAAAAATTATTTCTAGAGGAGCCAATACCCAATAAAATATACTACACCATCTTTTGTTTTTTCTTAAAAAAGCAGGAATCCATACCCATTTTGTATTTTTCTTAATAATATTTGATGTATCATCAGTCTGATATTCACGATAATTACCTTGACTTTGAATAAAACATGGTTTCCAGCCTTCTAAAGGCCAATGAGAAGCTAAACCTCTATACAAGGGTATAACTGGATTAAATGTATTAATAAAAAATAAATACTTGTTTTGCATAGTTAACAAGGCTAATCTTTTTCAATCAATTTTTTATAAATTTTTAAGTGTTCTTCAGCTACCTTGTCCCAACTAAATAATTTTGAACGCTTCAATCCTTTGTTTATATAACTTTGCCTTAAATGAGGATCTAAAAATTTATTTAAAGCATCACTAATAGCATCATAATTATCTGGATGAACCATAACACCAGTATCACCGACCACTTCGGGTATTGAAGAAGTGCAAGACGCAATCACAGGACAGCCACAGCTCATCGCTTCAAGAGGAGGTAAGCCAAATCCTTCGTACAGAGACGGATAAACTAAAGCAAAAGCATTTTGGTATAAATAACTAAGTTCTTGATTGTTAGCCTTCTCTACAACAAAAATTGTATCTTTTAACCCAAGACTTGAGAACAAATCTTTTTCATCTTCTAAAAATTGATCTCCCGTACAAACCATTGAGTATCCTCGTTGAGGAAGTTGAGAACCCGCAAAACCTAGTAATGCTGACTTAAAATTTTTACGTACTGTTCGTCGTCCTACATATAAAACATAAAGATTATTGACCTGTTCAATCAGTTTCAATATCCGATGAAATTTTTTAGTTTTATTGAGCGTATTGATAGGATGTAAAGAATTCGCTAAATGAACTACATTAACTTTATTTGAATCTATATCATTTGGGTATAGTTTTAGTAAATCTTGTTTAGTGCTTTCCGAAATACAAATGATAGCATCTGCGGCTTTTACTGCTAATTTTCTTTGAAAAATATTCAGCTGGCTCCCTAAAGTTTTATAAATATCTAATTCTTCCGCGAAATCATAACAGGTAACAACGTTTTTAGTTTTTTTTGATAAAGAAAACCGATAATAACTAGAATGAAAAATTGCTTCATTAGAAATCACTGGAAAATATCTGCTACTTTTTTTTCCAGTGATATGTGAAACTCTAAAACTTCTATCAGCCAGAACTCTAGACGTTAGTTCTTGCCAATAAACAGAAATACCCCCATGACCTTGAAGTTGGTAAATTATATCATCAAATTTTAGTGAATACTTGTTATGGCTGACCATATATTGTTTCAAATTATTTATTCAAAATACTTGATTTAATTTAATTTATTGTTTATACAGATATTCACTTTTTTATTAAAAAAGCATTGAAACTCACTAAGTTTCTGAGAGCCATTTTAAATAATCTAAACATCTTTTTTCCCATGTATGAAGTGGGAGGAGAGAACTTGCATCATAACTTTCAGAATCAGATAAAGCAGACAGTACCGCTTTCTCAAAACTTTCTAGGTTATTAAAATCATAATAGTAACCATAATTACCTAAAGCTTCCTCTACCTCCCCTACTCGGTTAGTGACAATTGGTCGATTAGCTCCAATGTATTGAAAAGTTTTATTTGGACATCGGGCTTGATTTGGAATACTATTTTGAATGGGAAATAATAGTACATCTGCTGCCATTAAGTGACTATACATAATTTCATTTGGTGGTAAATACCCCACAACATAAACAAAATCTTCTAAACATTTTTCTAATACCCATTCCTTGGTCAGTTTTAATTCAGAACCTCCTCCTATTAATAAAAAAACTATTTGATCTCGCTTGGATTGCATCCGCTCCGCTAATTCTAAAACTTGATGACTTTGATATTCCTTACTTAAAGTTCCCATATAAACGAGTATTTTTCTAAATTTATATTCAGTTTTAACTTTTTGAATTTCAATTTCACCGTTGTTAAAGAAATTTTGACTATATGCATAAGGAAGATATAAAATTTTTTGACTACCTTTATGGGTTTTAGAAAAATAATTAACTAAAAACTTACTAGCACAAATGACTCTATTACTAAGCTGTAAAGCTCTATTTTCTATATATCGATATAATAACTTTTGCCAAAGTGATGATGCTTTTGCAGAATATAACTCATCAAAATCAGCAATATAAGTAGGAGAAGAGATTTTATGAGTTTTTAAAGGGATTGTAAATAAATTTTTCCAACCAATCGCCAAAAGATGCACAAAATCTGGTTGAATTGTATCAATCAATTGACGACGTTCGACTAAATAAGACTTTAAATCTTGCCAAGATGCATATCTAGACTGATAATGCTCATAAACTCCAGGAAGATTTTTAGCGACCCACTGACGATTAGCTGGGTCATCTTCTAATAAAATATGGACTTCATGCCCATACTCAACTAAATAACGAGCAAGTAAAGCTCTAAATAAAGAAGCATTTGTTTGAATGCTCGAACAGCCTAAAAATAAAAATTTATATTTTTTGTATTTTAGATTCATACCTAAAGCAATAATAGTTTTTTGATATAAATTATCGATGCCACATTAGACATTAAGTGTTGGAAAAATTTTTTTCTCTAATAAGATGACCTTTAATGGCAATCATTTTTGTTTGCTTCTGTGGACGGGCGATCGCTAAAACCGACGCTAACGATATCATTAACCCATAATCCAGCGGTTTAGCAATCAAAGGACATCCATGAATATAGGCTAATAAAGAAAACATTAAACTTCCAGAACAAATCATATAGATATTTTTTTCCCAAGGAAGCTTAATCGTAAGATATTTGTAAATTACAGATACAACAAACATTATGGCAAAGATCAAACCAACAAGACCTACTCGGTTCGCCAACATAATCCACCACTTATCAACGATCGCAGTCGCTCTTTGTGTTTGAACAAGAAGATGACCAGTCGCCAGAAAAACTCCTTGGCCAAAAAATATATCTCTTAATCCGTAACTACGGATATCTTCATAAGCCCACGCCAAAAAAGCGTTACTTAAATACGATACAATGTTAGAGTGAGTAGTTACACCTATTATTTCTAGAGGGAAAAGAAAGGCTCCTAAAATAGCTAAAACAATAAAGCTAATAATTATATTAAATTTACGTTGTATATTTTTTATCTGGGTAGTTCTTAATTTTCTAGCATAAACTGCACAGTTACCAAAAACTACGGCACCCAAAGCAGAAATTGAAACCGTCAAGGTAGAAGCAAACGCCAGAATACAGGTACTAACTAACAAAAATCTTTTTAATACTTGATTATTGCACAGATATTTAGCGCAAAAAAAACTGGTCACCGCAAGAGAAGCATTATAAACTGCTCCTCCACCTGGTGGTATGCAGTACAAAGAAATCATCCGAGGAATCGGGATTCCTAATAAAGCTCTATCACCTCGTAAGGTTACGATATTACATAAAGAAGAAAAGGGAATGATCTGAACCCCCAATAATTCCTGATAATAAATAATAATATTAAAAGTGGCAACTAATGCTCCTCCTAAGCAGAAAAAAGTTAATATCAAACCTATTAATCTATAGTTCTTTTCCAACAGAGGAATAACAAAGGGAAATAGAAACCAAACTAATAAATTTTCTCTAATGGCGAGTACTAGCTCAATAGTACTGCTAGAATTAGCGATCAGAGATATTAGACACCACAGAAAAAAATAATAAAATAAAATGGATTTGAGGCTAAAAACTTTTAACTTTTGTTTAAATAGTTTTCTCAATAAAATACAACTTATAAAAATAAAAATGATTTCCGTTCTAAATCCGGCTAAAAGAATGGTATCTGGAGATTTTATTCTAATTAAATTATAGGAACTGATAATAAATGAAAAAGGAATTAATGTTTCAGCAGGCCATTTATAGCTAGAAATTGCTAAACCCAGCCAAAGAATTAAAAGACCAATTTGATAAGGAATTCCGGGGATGAGCAATAAAAGATATGGCGTAAAAATTAAAATAAAAGGATTCATTTATGAAGTTTTGATTATATATTCATACGATTTTTAATTGTGCAAAGTTCAATATTCTATTACATATGAGGATATATAGAACTCCAATTTGAAAAACTTTTAAATTTATTTTTTATGGATTGGGGTTCTAAGGCACAGTAAAGTAAGCCGTAAGACATCCGACTTACATCCGAGTAAATATTTTTAATTCCAACGGGGATAGAATTTAGTTCTTGGAGTAATTCATCAAAATCATATCCCATAAAACTCAAATTTTCTTCTCCTATCCAATATAAATATCGCCTGTACCAAAGTTTTCGCACTGGATTAACTACACTCAATTTCCATTTATCTAAAGACGATGAATTAATTGTTGTATATTCCTTGATTCCTGTTGGATCTCCCATTTTTCCTTGGAGTTTTAATTTATTAAAACTATATACAATTTCTGGGTTAAATGGTAGCTCTAAATAATTAAAAAGATTCTGACATTCTTGTTCAGGACTTGCTAAGAGATTTTCATAGCATAAAGCGTATGATTGATTAGCATATTTTTGATAAGTGGTCAGTAAATTTAGTAATCCTTCAAAAAGATCGATTTTCCATTCATAAAGATTCCATGTGCTTTGGGTCCAAGTTTCTAAAATTGAAGAAACAACTGCCAATGGTTGACGCCACAAAAATATAAACTTAGCTTGGGGAAATAATTTAATAATATCTTCTGCTATTATACTATACCTTGGAGTTTTATCTAAAAAGTATTTAGCATCACTTTTTTGGTTGTTGACAGCAACCTTAGAATATAAACGAAGAATTAATTGTTGTATTTCTTCCAAGTAGTCATCTTGACCATTGGGCAGTTCCTTACAAAAATCTTCAATAGCCATCACACTACGCTTATGCCAATAAGCGGTGTAAACCCCTCGGCTTTTTAAGGTATATATATAAGGCAGTAAAATCCAAGGTTCTGACGTTGTAGCAATCTTCTCATCAGACCCTAAAATACGTTGCAATAAAGTAGAACCCGATCGAGGTAAGGAAAAAATAAATAATGGTTTAATGCCATTGTTCAAGTTCAAGGAATTTTTCATAGTAATAATAATTTTTTATAGTTTTATTTTTAATTAAAGTTATAAGCTTTAACTTTACAATAATTGGTTAGTAAAGAAGAGGATGAATTTTATTTAATTAAACTGGTTAGCTTCATGTGTTAATTTTGAAATAAGTAAAACTCTATACTTTCCATTATGAGTTGTTCAAAGTAGTCTTTTCCTTCTGTAAATTTATTACTTTGAGTTTTAAAAACATCTAAAACTTCATTGGACATATTTTGACATTCTAAATCAGATAGGGGATTTCTGTCAAAAGCAATCCTAAATAGTTTATCCGCATACAATGCTCCATTCGATCTCTTATTAAATTTAAGATAATAGTAATAAGCAAATTTTAGTAAAGATTCCTCACACACTTGAAATTTTAAACAGTCTTCTAAACTATTTAAAATATCAGCATAGTCGTCTTTATTCTTCCAGGTTATGAGAAAGTCATTGCAATTCTTCCAAGGTGCATGAAAAGAGGCTATTACTGGCTTACCTAAAAATGCTAGCTCTGGAGCAACGTTACCATGATGAGTAATTGCAATAAAATTTGGTAATTTTGTTAACTCTATATTTGAGGTAGATGCTGGAATAAACTTAACTTTATTATTAGACTGATGTAATTTCTCTAGATATTCATAGGTTAAATAGTCTTTTTGAAGAACAGTAGATTTAATATCTTTATTCAAAAAAATATTTGGATGAGGCTTGATTAAAATATTTATTGGCTTTTTTTGACTGTAAAAGAGAAGATTTTCAATAGTAAAGGTTAACCAATGCCAAATATCATTGAATGAATCAGGACCACAAATAAATAAAGCATCAGCAAAAGAATGTAAAAAAATACAAACGTTTATTGTATTTTTTGGATTTTTATTTAGCTCTAAAATATTTAAACTATTTTTCGTTTCTTTTGTGGATTCAATATCTACTTTCATGTACGGAAGAATATTTTTAGGAGTATCAACCCTTTGAGTTAGATAATTTTTTACCATTTCTTTTTCTTTTATTAAAAGAGAGTCAAATTTATGTAATGGTAAAATAAACGGATAATAAGGAGATGATATCTTTGAATCAACTATTACTGAAAACGGAAACTTTCCAACATATAAATACTTGGCGCCATTTTTTAAAATGACTCGACTAAAGATAGACGAACAATACATATTATGAGAAAGCATCAAAGTCTCAACCTTTTTCTCCACCATAAGCCATTCAGCGTACTTAAAAGTAAGATATCCTTGAATCAAGCTTTTAAACAAGAATTTATCAAATCTTAGTTGGCTTGGGGATTGATTAGAAACTCGAACGCTTTGAGCTACAATCGAATCTCCAATTGTTACACCTTTAATATGAAGTTCAAATATGTTTTTTGTTTTTATTAAAATTAAACAATAATTTTTTAATGTCCAAAAAAAAGATTTTATACTCCAGGCAATACACTGAAGTAGTGACGGGGAAGAGTAGGTGTTAGTATTACAAATTTTTGTTTTTTTAAATTTGTTTTTAATAAGAATAATAGGATTAGAATGAAAATATACTATAGTGCATCCTAATTTTTCAAAATAACATTTTGCTAAATAACTCAATGGTTCAAATCCCCAGTCTTTAGCATATTCAATAGCAATATTTTTTCCTAAATATGCTGTAGTAATATTTTCAGGCTTTATAATCATAAATGGCTGTTTTAATTCAATAAATTAGAATTTTTTATATTACTTCAATAATTCAAAAGACAAAGGGGTTCCCCCTTTAATATCTTTCTTAACAGTTAAACCTAGTAATGATTCTAAATACTTGGGTGGTAAACCCAACCCTGGACGAATTGCTCTAACATTTTCAGTTGTCAACACGTCCCCAGCTTTCATATCTTTAGCCACATATAAACTGCGCCTAAATATTTTAGAGACTTTCTCCGCCTCAGTCGAACCATACTGAACCTGACCCAAAGCCTGCCAAGCTCTTTCGGACTCTACAACAAGTTGCCCCATTTCTTCTGGTTCCATCGAAAAAGCGGAATCAACTCCACCATCTGCACGACGGAGGGTAAAGTGCTTTTCTATGACTGTTGCACCCAGGGCCACACTGGCAATGGCGGCTCCAATACCCATTGTGTGGTCGGAAAGACCCACTTGCACGTTAAAGAGTTCCTGCAAATGAGGAATGGTTAAGAGATTTGTATTTTCTGGAGTAGCGGGATAGGTGCTGGTGCATTTGAGCAAAATAATATCCTGACACCCTGCTTCTCTTGCAGTTCGGACGGTTTCATCTAATTCGGCAACGGTTGCCATTCCTGTAGAAATTATCAGGGGCTTGCCTGTGCTGGCAACTTTGCGAATGAGGGGCAAGTCGGTATTTTCAAAGGAGGCAATTTTGTAGCAAGGCACATCTAAGGATTCGAGAAAATCAACGGCAGTGGCGTCAAAGGGGGTGCTAAAGCCAATGATGCCGAGTTCTTGACAGCGTTTCAGGATGGGTTCATGCCATTCCCAAGGGGTATGGGCTTGTTGATATAGTTCGTAGAGGGAGTGGCCATACCATAAGCTATTGGAGTCATCAATAAAAAACTCCCCTTGCTTAATGTCTAAGGTCATGGTATCGGCAGTGTAGGTTTGCAGCTTGAGTCCATGTGCGCCTGTTTTGGCTGCCGCTTCTACAATTTCTAAGGCTCTTTCTAAAGATTGATTGTGATTGCCGGACATTTCGGCAATAATGAAGGGTGGGTGATTAATACCAATCTGGCGATCGCTAATAAAAATACTGCTCTTATTCATAAGTTTTTTCCTCTATTGCCTTACCTATTAAATTACGAACTGGAGTATCCCATCCCTGAGTCAATAAGTGTTCGTAGGACTGGCGATCTCGTAAGCGATGATACGAGCCACCAGAAGGTTGTACACTTGGCTGTATTTTAGCCTCACGGATATCTGGCCAATATTTTTTTAATAAATTTTCTGCTATATTAGACAGTTTTTCATAACTTGTTCTTAATGTCTCTTCTGGGGTAAAGCTAACCTCCTCTTGAACCAGAATATCTCCCGTATCAATTCCCGGATCTAAATAATGAATTGTAACCCCTTTGGGAGTATTTTCTAAAAAACTCCACAGATTAGGATCGGCTCCTTTATTCCAAGGTAATAACGAAATATGAATATTAATTGCCTTTTTAAAAAATCTTTCTAGAACTTCTTTTTTTAAAATATGTCTATAGCCGTAGCTAATGATAAACTCAACTTTTTGAAATAAATCACTATCTACTGGGATTTTTTCTTCAGTGTATTTCACTTGCTCGCCATAGGTTTCTAAAAAATCGACTAACTCTGGGCGATTTGGTCCTAACAACAATACATTCATATTTGACTTTAAGTAAGGTTTTTATCTTTTGACTGGTTTTAAATTCAAGCGTTAACTCAACAAACTCACTACTTTAAATGATCCTTGACCATCTACTATTTGCTGACTCACTTCTATCATATTTGTTCGTTCTTCTTCCGATTGCAATAGTGTAGAAAGTGTATCAGCCATGTTTTGGGCTTTGACATCTTGATGCCACCCTAGATTAACTACTTGGTTAAGAATTGCTAGTTTTTGCGCGATAGCCCTCTGATTCTCCGCCAAAATCAACAAAATACTCGGCAGACCCATAAAAGCTAGTTCCCAGCAAGTGCTACCCCCAGCAGAAATTGCCACATCTGCCCAAGCCATCAACTCTGGCATATTGGGTACATTCCGTTGTAACTGGATAGGATAACGTGAATCCTGCATAGCCATTTTGAGATTTTCATAATGGGGATTACTTCCTCCCACCACTACTACTGCCTCTAGTTCCTCAACTTCCACAAGCTGTAAAGCTTGAATCACTTTTAGGGTCACATTGTCAGGGTCAGCACCTCCTAAAGTCACTAAAACTTTTTTAGCTATGGGTGGTATGGTTCGCTGCAATCCTCGCCATTGCCAAAACTCCCGCCGCAACAGGGCGTAACGAGTGCCCAGTAATAGCTGAGTATTAGGATCGCGATGCTGATACCATTGCTCATTAGCCGAAATATTTTGATTTAGGACAAAATCAGCATAATAATGTTCCGTGTGTCCGTAATCATCGATAAATAATAGACGTAATCCAGAAGATTTTATAATTTTTTGATAATCGGCACTGAAATGATACCCATCCACCACAAGCCAACTTGCCTCAAACTGATGAGCTAGTGCAGTAGTTTCCTGGGCATCCTCTAAACTCCCTAGTGCTGTTGTCAAGAGGACAACTTCCATTCCTTCTGATTTAAGGCGTTTCTCTAAGGCTGGGACAAAATTTGCCATGATAAAAATAGGCTGTCCTTGGGTGTCTTGCCATGCTTGAGCTAATGCCAAGCAACGCATGACGTGACCTGACCCTATTTGAATAGAAGCATCTACTCGAATTACTAAATTCATTATTCGGTAGTTTTTTCTAGCAAAAACCACGTTAGATCGTCTTGTGAAAAATGGCGATCGCGATGATAAACAAACCCATAATCTATTAGTTGTAAATCTTTAAACCGATCGAGAATTTCTCCAGCAAAATCTCGCTTAAATAATTTACCTTGATGACCTCTGTAAGTCACTTCAACAGGAGTGGGGTTATAATACTCTACCAGACAAATATAGCGATCGCTACTTTGGTAGAGGCAATCGTAAACTTGCTCTAAATAATCAGGATTAATATGGATCAAAACTCCTTTAATTAAAACAAAATCCCATTTGCGTGTAGGGGTAAAATTCAAAATTGATTGATGATAGATTTCTATCTCACCCCCCCCATTTTTTGCAGTTCTTCAACAGCTACATGGTTAATTTCAATCGCAGATACTTTCACTTCTGGTAGGAGTTGTTTTATGGCTTCTATATTTAAGCCTCTATTTGCTCCAAATTCAATCAATGAATTAAATTTTTTGGTTCTAGAAAAAATCTGGGAAAATAAAGCTAAATTACCAGCAATTGAATTCTTCCCTTGATTGCGGTGAGTATATTCATCCCCAAATTCTTGGAGCCAAAATTTTTCTTGTTCCGTCTGAAACTCTGGATTGTGGGGATTCATGGTTTTACTGTCCATAATTTTTCTGTTCTATATGACTATTAATAAAGTACCAGTCTGGATGTTGTTGCAGCAATCCCAAGCAATCTTCTAATGTAAAATACGGTTCGTTAGGATAAACAGTTTCAATTATTTTTTTAATTAACTCAAAATCTTCAGGAGTATCTACTGTCCATCGATGGTGACTACAATCTTCAGAGTAAGTCACATGACCCAAACGATATCGTTGTGGTTGTCGATAAATAAAAGGTGTAACGTGCTCGCGGTCTGGTTGTGCTGTGGCTTCTAAAAAAGCTTGTTCTAATACTGAATAAGAAAACACTTCAGTATCCATCCCTCTAGGATAGGTTCGCTTTATAGAATTTGAGACATAATCATAGTTTGATTGACTTTGCAGATAATAATCAATCACCTGATTTATAACCTGCGGGTCAATTAAGGGACAATCAGAAGTGACTCGAATCACAACATCTGCTTTATGTGCTGTAGCAGCTTGATAATATCTCTCTAAAACATCTTGTTCAGAACCGCGAAAGTAAGCGACTGAGAGACGATCGCATAAATTAACAATTGGATCGTCAGTTTGATTAGTTGTCGTAGCGATGACGATTTCATCGGCTAGTTTAACCCGTCGCAATCTTTCAATTTGGTATTCCAGCAAGGGTTTCCCCAATACCTGCTTTAGTACCTTTCCAGGTAAGCGGGTAGAGGTCATTCTGGCTTGAACAATTATCACGATTCGCATTTAATAATATCCCTTACTTTTCTCCATATCTTGATAACAAAGCTCAGAAATGACAACTTTAGGCATTTTTAATGTCCGATTCTAAATCTTCCACTAATCCACTAAAAACTGAAACATTATAATTGCCAATGACTTCAATAAATTCTCTTTTACTTAAACTTGCTAATTCCGCAGCTTGTCCTGATGTTAAGGTGCCCTTTTCATATAATTTAGCAGCTATCAATAACCGCAATTCCTCGTCGCTTTGTTCAATGTTAGGAAAATTTAGTTGTAAAGTTCGCCGATTCATGGTCATATTTTACTCCCGTATATGACCCATCATCACCTTTCCAGGTAAGAGGGTAGAGGTCATTCTGGCTTGAACAATTACAGGTTTTATGAAGTATTACTGCTCAATCTGCATATCAATTACTTCTAACAGATCTGCATCTATAAGTTTTTGAACAATTGGGATTAGTTGTATAGCTGAAACTCCAATGATTTCAGCAACTTGAATCAGATCGTGTTCTCCATCAGCATAAGCAATTAAATTCATCATATCCCTAACTTGCTTGCCACTTTCTTTGGTTGAAAGAGTTGGATAAAGACCCCGCTTACCTAGTTGTGGTTCACACAATACCTTGATTTTGTATTTAAGATTATATTCCAAAAGTAAAATACATTGTTGTAAAACTTTATAAGCTCCTTGTAATCCTTCTGGACTTATCAGGCTTAAATCATCCAAAGATGTATGATACTCTGTGTATTCTCCGTATTTAGAACGACATATAGAACAAACGGATAAATCAATTCCTGGACTGCAATATTGACGCTCATCACTTCCTCTGTCCAGAAAAGAGTATTGTTTAAAACTAGGAACTTGATGATTAAGAGTATGTAAAGCTACTCTATCTGCCAAAGTGTTTCCTAAACGGGAAGGAATATAAGAATAAGTGCGATCATTCCCAACACAAGTAACCACAAAACCAGCGATCGTGTTCTGTTTCAGATATTCCCAATGTTTACTCAAATAAACAATGGAACCAATGGTTTCTGGTATAAACACAATCCGATAAGTGTAGCGGTTAGAGCTTTGGTTTAAAAGATATTCAGCTAAAGCTGTTGTCACTACAGGACCAGATAATTCATTATTCGCCTTTGAGGGATGACAAATATAGGTAGATAAAAGAATTTCTTGTTCTGTTTCTCCAGGAATAATCAATTCGCCATAAGTTAAATTACCAGGCTGGAGGCTGGAATCAATTTTGACATAATATTTAGCTTGGGGATTTTGACGCAGTTCATTACGCTGATTTTCTCACACACAAAACCCCCAACGCCGTTTATAGTAAGAAGTAATGTAGGGAATCGCTGTAGGCTGTTCAGGAAGAGAGAATAAATGTCGATCCAGTTCTTCAAAAGTTATCCAGCAATCTACCGGATCTGAATAACCAACAACATGAAGGTTATTTTGAGAAAAATCAACTATTTTCAGACCCTGATCATCAGAAATAAAAGCATCTTTAATATTCCATTCATCCGGTACAGTCCAGTCAAAGGCTTTTGTACCGGATGGAACTTCATGAATCTTAAGAGTTGGCAACAGATTTTGGAAATAATTTAGAGTTTGACGCACTCCATTTCCTGTGATGCTACGGCATATTGGAAATAAATCAGTTGCCCACTGATACATTTTTAAGCCCAATTCGTTCATTTATCTTCACCTTCTATGCGATACAGCAACCCCTTAGCTTTTCCCGATGCTATGATTTCTGAAACAAAGTCAAACATTTTTTGTGCAGATACTACTCTTAATCCACAATCTTCGCTAGGTCTATAGCCAGAGTATAAACCTTTTTTCTACATTAATTCTCCCGCTGGATTTACATGAGTTATTACACCAGCTTCAATATTCCTGACAAATAATCCATACATTCTGAGTTCCTTACATCCATTTAAATCTGTGTATTCTCCAGTAAAAGTTTTATGATATCTGTAAGAAACACAGTTCATTTCCTCAATGTGATGATAGAAAGTCATGCTGTTTTGATCGGGTAAATCCAAAACTGCTATTTTTCCATTCATTTCGCGAAGAATTGCAAAAGGTGAATCCTCACCATAGCCACTAAAGTTATTAATTTCTCTAAATTTTTCAGATTGATTTCCTATAACTGCAAATGAGTAAATCGGATGACCTGTCCTGATTGCATTGGGATGCTTTCTCGCTACTTCCGTAAGAATTCCCATTTGAGAAGGTGTATTTTTGTAGTCAAAAGGAATACCCTTGGTAAAGTCAAAATTAAATAAAGGCAACAATAATGTTCCTGATGAACCAACAGCTTCAAGAAAAGAATCAAGAATCGTATCAGGACTAATTTTTACCCCTTGTTTTATGAGTTTTTTTTTAATGTTCTTTTTAAACTGCTATGAATTAATACTGTATGGCCTGGGTTAATCCCAGCTTTCTGCCATTCGTTTGCTAACTGTTTGACAACCATGTTTTACCTACAATTTGTTTTTTTATAACAGCATTTAAAGCTAAAATCACTGCCTTCTGGTCTGCTTCCGTTAAGTCGTAGTACAAAGGAAGACTGATGGCTTCCTGATAGTATTGTTCTGCTTGAGGAAAATCACCCAATTTAAAACCTAATTTTTCATAATAGGGCTGAGTATGAACAGGAATATAGTGCAAATTAACGCCTATCCCAGCCTGTCGTAATTCCTCAAATACTTGTCGATGAGTTTTAGCAATTTTATCCAGTTGCAGGCGAATGACATAAAGATGCCAGCTAGATTCCGTATCAGAATGTTGCCACGGTAAAGTCACAGGTAAATTGGCCAACATCTGATTATAGCGATCGCTCAAAAGACGACGACGGGACACAAACTTATCTAAACGCTGCATTTGACTCGCACCCAATGCCGCTTGAATGTCTGTGATGCGGTAGTTAAACCCCAACTCTAGCTGCTGGTAATACCACAACCCCTGCGACTCCCCCTGCATTAGATCAGGATTGCGCGTAATCCCGTGAGTTCGCAAGCGAATCAGCTTCTCATACAAGTCCGAGCGATTTGTCACCACCATGCCCCCTTCTCCAGTAGTGATAATCTTCACCGGATGAAAGCTAAACACGGCCATGTCTGAAAACTGACAATTCCCTACCGGACTGCCTTGATATTTCGCCCCGATCGCATGAGAAGCATCTTCTAAAACTGTACAACCATACTTTCGCGATAAAGCCCCTATCTTTTCCATCTCACAAGATTGTCCTGCCAGATGAACGGGGACAACCACCTTGGGCAGTTTCCCTTCCCGTTCAGCCTGAGTGAGTTTCTGTTCTAAGGCTGCCACACTCAGATTGTAAGTCTGGGGGTCAATGTCCACAAAATCGACATTTGCACCACAATATAACCCACAATTTGCTGAAGCGACAAAAGTATTGGGAGAAGTCCACAGAATATCTCCTGCACCTAAACCTGCGGCTAAACAAGCAATATGTAATGCGGCGGTGGCACTGGAAACAGCCACAGCATACTTGACCCCGCAATACTCAGCCACAGACTGCTCAAATCCTTCTATAGCAGGCCCTTGAGTTAGCCAATCTGATCGCAGCACTTCGATTACAGCATCGATATCTTGCTGATTGATGTTTTGCCGTCCGTAGGGAATAAACTTACTCATTATTGTTTAAGCATCTCAAGTAGTTGCACAGGAGATAGCCATTCTGTATTGTTATCAGAACTGTACTCAAATTCTTCTGGCACGGGAACGCCTTTTTCTCCCAAAGCATTCGAGCTAAAATCTACCTTACTGCTAAATTGGATAGTCGGAGTAATCACATAATGGTCAGAAAACTCCCAAGTTAAATGATAGTCATCTTTAGGACACATCACCTCATGGAGTTTTTCCCCAGGACGAATACCTATAACTTTGGTGGGAATTCCTGGGGCTAGGGCTTCGGCTAAATCAGTAATCTTCATGGATGGAATTTTGGGAACAAATATTTCTCCACCCTGCATCCTCTGAAGATTTTTAATTACAAAATCTACACCCTGTGGCAGCGTAATCCAAAATCGAGTCATGCGGGGATCGGTAATCGGAATTTCCGTTGCTCTTTCCCGTACCAACCTCTGAAAGAATGGCACTACCGAACCCCTAGAACCAACCACATTGCCATATCGCACTACCGCAAAGCGAGTTTTCAGTTCCCCAACTACATTATTAGCAGCAACAAATAATTTATCCGATGCCAACTTAGTTGCCCCATAAAGGTTAATGGGATTGGCAGCCTTATCAGTGGAAAGGGCAATGACTTTTTCTACCCCACAAGCCATTGCTGCATCAATGACATTGCTGGCTCCATTAATATTGGTTTTAATACATTCCATCGGGTTATATTCAGCGATGGGAACGTGCTTTAAGGCAGCCGCATGAATGACATAATCTACATTTCGCATCGCGAGGGTAAGGCGATCTCTGTCTCGCACATCCCCGATAAAAAAGCGCATACAATCTTGGGGAAAAGCCTGCGCCATTTCATACTGCTTTAACTCATCCCGTGAATAGACAATGATTTTTTTAGGCTGATAGTTGGCCAATAACGTAGAGACACAGTGCTTCCCAAATGAACCGGTACCGCCTGTAATTAAAATAGATTTATTGTTAAATTCCATCATAGAAAATATTGCTACAAATTATGACAATTTTATTTAGTTTTTATCAAGTTGATTGAAAATTTATTTTGATTTTTGAAAAACAACTTTTTTTATATACACTGATATTATCCTACATTTTTAAACTAAATAGGCTGAAAACCTAGCTTAAATGCTGGTGATTGTAAACTTAAAGTAAAATTATCTTTGTCAATGTCTACAAAGAGTGGATCCTTAATTAATGAGTGGTTATCCATTCCTTTTTTTTGCCAATCATTCCAATCCATCCCATTAGGCTGAATTATTCCATTTTCATTCCAGTAAAGATTGTAGTCAAATACAAATCCATCATTTCCGTGAGGAGATACAAATAAATCTCCTTCAGACCAATACACAATATTCCGCTCAAAAGTAAAACTTAAATGATTTTCTTCTTTTAGGCGTCGAAGCTGGAATACTCGACCCAAACAAAAAATATTGTTGCGAATAATATTTTCTCTTCCATAGTGTAAATTCAAACCCGCATAGGTTCGATAAACCAAGTTGTTTTCTATAAGGATTTGAGAACTCCCTTGATCCAAGTGAATTCCGAACCCACCATTACGCAAACCATCCACATCATGTATTAGATTAGAAATAATTTGAGTGCCTGGCTGTACGCCTAAAACATAAATAGCTCCAAAATCTTTTAGAATTGGACCGTCACCATTTAAAAGCTTTCCTATATGATGAATGTGATTTTTCTTGATTATATTATCTCTTACTTTCGTATTCTGATAATGCCAATTCCAACCTACACTCACTCCCGTATAGTAGAAATTGTAAATGTGATTACCAGCGATCAAATTTCGATAACTTTGTCCAACCCAAATTCCTACAGCACTATGAAAAATTTTACCTCCATCATATATGTGGCATTCAGTTACTTGATTATCATAGGTGTCTGGACTTTCAGTATTATAAGCAATTGATTCACCAATTTTAACTCCACCTGCTCCTAAGTCAAAAAGTTCGCATCGAATAACCTGATTAGAGTAACACCCACGAGACAACTCAATTGCATAGTTGCTGATATGTGATATTTTGCATTCTTCTATATTGCAATAACGAATACCTTCGCCCTGTAATGCTCCAGGAACATTATTCGCTGATTGGATAGATCCGAGGACATCAGGATGAGGCCAAGGTCCGACTCTGGGGTAAGGAGCTACTTGAAAATTATCAGAATAATACCATTCAGCATGGTTGAAATTTAATTGTCTAAAGGTCAGATATTCAATAAATTTATTTTGATCGGGTTTTCCTTCAAATTTAATAATAAAATCATGTAGAGGAGCAATAAACTCTGCATTCTCTATATTTTCACCATCTCTCGGTAAATAGTAAATTTTTCCACTTTTTTGATTTAAATACCATTCACCAGGATTTTCTAAAATTTCTAAACAATTTTCAATATAGTAGGGATCTTTTCTATCGATCTGAAATACACTACGATTACTGAAATTAATAAGCTGTTTTTCTTCATCCACAGTGGTAATAGGTAAGCGAGATTCTACCCAGCGAGTCATAATGACTACTTCAGCATCAGAGATCGATGCCCACGCTTTCACATCGCCCCTATGAAAACGAAAGCGCGTTTGTCCTTCGTGCCATTTTGTTTGAGATGTAACATCAGGTACGTTGGCTACTTGTAAATAACCATGTTTTGGGTAGCGGGATCGAATACATCTTTCTCCATTGACCCAAAGTTGTCGAAAAAACCACTTTCCTTCTCTAACCTGCGAAATGTCGGAAACCCAAAGTATTCTTCCATTAACTGATTCTTGTCTAAAGTCTACAATTCTTCGCCCCCCACTAATAATTACATTTTCATTTGGATAACATAGATAAACAATAGGGCAGTTTTCCGTACCCGAATCTTCAGGCGTAAAAACCCAAGGTTCAGTTAAAAAATAAATTCCCTCCCGGATAAAAACGGTAACTTCATTTGTAAGATTGCCATTTTGCCGGTACTTGATCTCACGAATAGCATCCCTTGCTCTTTGAATTGTTGCAAATGGTCCATCGCTATTCATCCTATTGGGGTTGGCTAATGTTCCCGACCAAGCATCATTGCCATCAAGCGCTACATAAAAAACTATTTTATCCCCATTCGAGGACAGGGTTGATTTGGTTAATTTTATATGAAAATTATCTCTCAATATCGCAGCATTCACTTTATGTGAAACACTTGCTAACCAAGCCAAAGTTATCCAGCTTATAAAAGTTCGACGATCCATAACTAAACTGATTTTATGAATGAAAACCTCAGCTTACTTCATTAGATATATATAGATATGCACTAATTGAGTTAATTGATTGAATTAACCACCTGAGCCATACGCTGAAATTCTTGATTACGTTGACAGAGTTCATCATAAGTGCCTGAATCTACAATTTCCCCCTGATTCATAAAATAAAGGCGATCGCAATTTTTCACTGTACTCAAACGGTGAGCGATCATAATTAGAGTTTTCTCCCCGCTTAACTTCTCCACAGCTTCCATGACCCCAGCTTCAGTTTGGTTATCTAAAGCTGCTGTTGCCTCATCCATAACCAAAACCTCTGGATTATGATACAAAGCTCTGGCAATACCAACCCGTTGCCTCTGCCCCCCTGACAACCTCACCCCTCGTTCCCCTACCAAGGTATCCAACCCTTGAGGTAAACTTTTAATCAATTCAGTTAACTTAGCTGACTTAATTGCAGACTCAATCGAAGCTTCATTAATCTCATGTGCGGGAATGCCAAAAGCAATATTATTTCTCAAAGTGTCATCACACAAATAAATACTTTGGGGAATATAACCGATCGACATCTGCCACGCAGATAAATCATCATGAATATCGCGATTATCCACTAAAACTTGCCCCTGAGTGGGTGGCAATAGCCCCAGAATCACATCTATAATCGTTGTCTTTCCCGCACCCGAAGACCCTACAAACCCTACTGATGTTCCTTTAGGAATGGTCAGAGAAATGCCTCGAAGTGAAGCATCACTAGCACCTGGGTACTGATAAACAACATTTCGTAAGGCGACCGTGGTTTCCAGTCCCTGCCGCCTTACCTTTGTTTTGCTCCAACTTACCCTGTTCTCTTCAACAGCTTTTAGTTCCATGAAATCATGGCAAAGAACATAAACGCTATGAGCGCTAAAACGTATTTGAGTAAGTGCCCTCAAAATCCGATTGATTGACGGCATCAAGCGAAAAGCTGCTGCCGCAAATAAAGATAGGGTTGGAAGTACTGCACTTAAACTTCTCCCTTGAGTCAAAACTGACACCACAATTAACATCAAGCCCACAATGGCGATCGATTCAACAAAAAATCGAGGCAATTGACTTATTACTTGAGAAAACTGTAAAGCCCGACTAAAAGACACATTATGCCTTTGAAACTCATCAATAAACAATTGCTCTCGCCCTAAAACTTTCGCTTCTTTTACCCCTCCCAATCCTTGATTAATCGTTTGAATTACCTGTCCCTGATGATATTGACGCTGCTTACCCAAATGACTTAACTTTAAGCGAACCACGCGATAAAAAATCATCGTTGCTATACCAATTCCTCCTGCTGCTGCTAAAGAAGTCACAGGATCGACAACCAATAAAAATAAAGCAATGCAAGCCAGAATAGTCACTTCAGTCAGTGCCAATAATCCTGGTGTTAGAACAGTAGTAAAAAATTGTGCAGTTTCAGTCGTTAAATTCCGAATTAATTGGGCAGTGTTACGCTGTAAGTGAAAAGTATAGGGACTATATAAATAAGATCGAAATAATCGCGAACACAATTCAACCTGCTTATCATAAATAAAGCGACATTGTACATAGGTCAACCCCGTTAAATAAGCATTTTTAATTAAATAAATTCCAATAAATCCTAAAACAGACCCAATTAAAAACTGTTGCAGTTCAGGTTCGCCAACTACTTGATAAACCCATCGCAACAGTCCTGCTTCTTGAACCCGTTGCGGACTTTCCAGCAGAGATATAAAGGGAAGAACTAAGCCTACTCCTAAAGTCTCAAAGCCAGCCCCAATCAGAATCAGGATAAAAAGCCCTACGATTTGCCATCGTTCTCTAGTGGTGAATAAATAGAGTAATCTACTTAAAAAAATCATTAATTGCTATGAGGAATAGTTAACTTGATTTATATTGAACTCACTTAACTTTTGGATAAATTATCATGACTCCGAAAAGTAGGATTTAGCTTCAATTATGATATTTTAGCTATGATATTTTAATGTTGAAAAGCCAATCTATTAACTGTCAACTTAAAAAAACTAATAACTCTACAAATCCTAAGTTATTTGTAACAGTAAGTAAATAGAATTTGCATTTGGTTCTAAAGTTTTTCGATTAAGAAATCTATGGGGGATGATCACTCCCACGGAAATAAAAAGTTGAGTGAGTCCGTTAAATAAAAGCATCGACCTTTATTAATCATTCGCTATGTTGTGTTTGTCGTTCTCGACCGACTCAATTTTTTCTGATATTTAATCTGTAAAAGCAAGCTATTCTCAGTCCTTGCCGCCAGCTTCCAGTAAAATCTTATAAGTTTCTGGATTGGGCTGAATCGCCCGGGCTACGGCGCCCGAAAGTTGACTCAGATCGTACTTATCGCTGACCAACTTATCTACATCGATGCGCTTCTCAAACACAATTTGTGCGGCCAAATTTTGCAAACGATAGGAAGAACTGTAGCTCCCCATCAAATCAATTTCACGACGATAGAGAACGTTCGGGTTGAGAGGAATCTCGACTTCATTGGGAAACTCTGCAAAAAATAGGATTTTACCTCCTTTTTTCGTGCAATCCAGTCCTTGGAAAAATGCTTTTTCGCTCGGAACGGCCAAGAGCGTGAGATCGACTCCTAAGCCTCCAGTCAGCTTTTGAACTTTTTGAGGTAAATCGGGGTCTCGGGCGTCTAAAGCCGCTTGGGCGCCCACTTCCAAGGCTTTTTCGATACGGGAGGGTATTAGATCGGTGGCGATCGCCCGCGCCCCAAAATAGCGCAGTAACATCACGAACATCAAGCCAATCGGCCCTGCACCCGTGACCAACACCGTATCCCCTGCTTGCACCCCCGCCTTCTTGATCGCCTTCAAACAGCAATTGGTGGGTTCGACAAAACTCGCTTGCTCGAACGTCACCCCGTCGGGAATCGGAATCAAACCGCCATTGCGGACGATATGACCCGGAACCTTGACATATTCGGCAAAACCGCCCCCACTGGGAGCAAACCCCGCCGTTGTCGTGACATTTTTGTAGGTGTCACACATCGAGAAATTGTCGTTGAGGCAGTAAGCGCAACGCATACAAGGAATGTGATGCATGACGGCAACGCGCTGACCGAGTTCCCATCCTTCCACCTCGTCGCCCATTTTGGCAATCACCCCAGCCATTTCATGTCCGAAGATGCGCGGGGGGTCGTAAAGCGGATAGCAAATTTTTTTAATATCCGACTGACACAATCCCACGACCCTGACGCGGACTAAAACCTCGTCCGCTTCGAGTTCGGGAATGGGGACTTCTTCGTAACTGAGTTGATTGACGCCTCGGAAGACTTGGGCTTTCATCGGCTACAGGGTTAGGCTGGATTCGACGGTTTTTAGGTCTTGGGTTGGGTTAGCCACGGTTCAGACGGGCGACAAACTCCTGATGTTCTGGCGAACTAAGCCCTTGCTGCAGTGCGGCTAACACTTGCTGCATGTTGCCTGTCAGCAAGGCTCGGACATCCAGGCGCAATCCGGGAAAAAACGGACTGGCGCACAGACCCGCCGCATCGGGTTGCTGTTGTCGGTAGGTTCCCTCATCGAGAATATACCAGCGAAACTCGCTTTCTTGCACCACCCAGACCAGATATTCGCGAACGCCATTGCGGCGATAAGCCTGGAGTTTATCATAAAGGTCGTAGGATGCACTACTGCTCGCGACTTCGACGATGAACTCGGGGGCGCCTTCGATGTAGTCGTCTTCACTAATGCGCGATTGTCCGCCGCACGCTTCATCGAGGCGCAGGAGGGCGTCGGGTTGAGGTTCGTTATCGAAATCGAGGCGGACGGTAGCGTTATCGGCGAGCATTACCCCTGGGGTCGCCACTTTATAAGTTCCCAACCAAATCATGAGATTGGCATGAGGTTCGGCATGAGATTTAAGTCTGACAGGAGAGGCCACGTAAACGGTTCCTTCGATTAATTCGGCTTTTTTAAGATGGGGCATGAGGTGATAACGCCGCTCGAATTCGCTGCGCGTGAGGCGATCGCCGTTCTCAAAAGCTGGAATGAATTGACGAGCCGCATTCATAAAATTATCCCTCGCTCGGCTTTCTATATGGGTTGAGGTGGGTTAGGGTGGGCTAAGTTGTACCTACCGACATTTTGCCTACCCTTGATGCGCTTGCAACCAAGCCTCTAAATCTTCAATTCCTTGAAAATCTAACAGCGCTTCCCCCAGAGACTCTAATTGCGGAATCGAAAGACCCCGCACGGTATCGATGCGATCGGGCGTTACTTCTCCAAATCGGCGATCGAGCAGCCGCAAAATCAGATTCGCTCTTCCAAGTTGCTCTCCTTCTTGGCGTCCAATTTCGCGAACTTCCTGATAAAAACGAGTTTGGGTGACATCTGCAGTTTTGAGATCCAACATATTGCGTATCTCCTCAATGCTTAAAGTGGTAAACTTGTTTACCAGTATAGCTTCCACCACATCTAGGTATTTCTCAAACTCTTCGGGCGTTTGGGCGCGGTTTAAAATCGATCGCGCTAATGCAGAAGCTTCCCCATCGGGAACCACCACTAATTTGAGTAGGGATAAATTTGGACTGAGATCTTCTCGGGAAACTAAATCTTCTAAATACAACCGCGTTACTGAACTGGATAACAAGTTTTGATAAGGAACTGGCGAGCCTAAGTTCACTGTTCGATTTCGTAGGATTAGAAACCCTTGCCAAGGCCGGGTAATGTCGTATTGCAGAAAATAGCCAAAGATGCTGGCAAAATACCGGGCGTAAAATCGGCGATCGCTTTCCATTTGCGCTTCGAGAAACACCAATGGCAAATTCAGATCTTCCGAGACCGGGGTCAGTAACCCATCGAGTCGCAGTTCTTTTTTTTGAAACACTGGAACACTATAGTCAAATTCGCAGTCCCGAAGAATCCCTTCTAAGAGTTCAAAAATTAGACTGGGTTGCGTCAAGAAAACCCGATAAAATAGTTTGTCGGTTTTCATTTAACTAATTTTTTCTAAATCATTTGTTCGGTCTTCCAGCATAATTATAGTCCGGTGAGCCAAGCTGCCGGACGATTAGATAACTTTAAAAACGTAGAGTCAGGACACTATCTTGTCCTGACAATTAGGATTCTCCGTTCTCTTGCAACCAGGTGTTAAAATCGCCAATTTCTTGAAAATCTAACAGCGCTTCCCCCAGAGACTCTAATTGGGGAATAGAGAGTTGCCGCACTACAGCAATTTGCTCGGGCGTTACTTCTCCAAATCGGCGAGAGAGCAGCCGTAAAATCAGATTCGCTCTTCCAAGTTGCTCTCCTTCTTGACGTCCTTCTTGGCGTCCTTCCTGGCGTCCTTCTTGGCGTCCTTCTTGGCGTCCTTCTTGACGTCCTTCCTGGCGTCCTTCCTGGCGTCCTTCTTGACGTCCAATCTCGTGAACTTCCTGATAAAAACGAGTTTGGGTGACATCTGCAGTTTTGAGATCCAACATATTGCGTATCTCCTCAATGCTTAAAGTGGTAAACTTATTTACTAGTATAGCTTCCACCACATCTAGGTATTTCTCAAACTCTTCGGGGGTTTGGGCGCGGTTTAAAATCGATCGCGCTAATCCAGAAGCTTCCCCATCGGGAACCACCACTAATTTGAGTAGGGATAAATTCGGACTGAGATTTTCTTGAGAGAGTAAATCTTCTAAATACAACCGCCCCACTGAACTAGATAACAAGTTTTGATAAGGAAGTGGGGAACCTAAGTTCACTGTTCGATTTCGCAGAATTAACAACCCTTGCCAGGGTCGGGTAATGTCGTATTGTAGAAGGTAGCCAAAGATGCTGGAAAAATACCGGGCGTAAAATCGGCGATCGCTTTCCATTTGCGCTTCGAGAAACACCAATGGCAAATTCAGATCTTCCGATACCGGGGTCAGTAACCCATCGAGTCGCAGTTCTTTTTCTTTCACCACTGGAGCGCTATAGTCAAATTCGCAGTCCGGAGGAATGTCTGGCAATAATTCAGCCATTAGACTGGGCTGATTTAAAAAAATTCGATAAAATAACTTATCAGTTTTCATTTTATAAGCCACAAGTAGGGTGGGCAAGATTTTGCCCACCTTACCCTATTTTCAAGCAGATTCCATATAACTGAGGAGCCAGTTAGTCATGGTGGCACGGCGGGTGAGGCGGGGAATCAGTTCGCCGACTTTATAGCCTTTAAACCCGAGTTTTTCTTTTAGTAATTGTTTGTGCTCTTTGGGAATAGAACGGGTTAATTTGACGGTGGCGGGACGACTGGCGATAAAATCTGGAGGTTCGGGATAGTTTTCTTGCCAAAGGGGATCGGTTTGGCTGGCGTCCCAGGTTTGAGTGGTTTCGTCGTAGCGGTAGCCTAAGTAGTACCAAACGAGACGATTGACGGTTTCGTCGTCGAGGTTGTCGTTGAGGATATCCCAGAGTGTTTCTTCGGTTAAGGGGGGAAGTTCGGACATGGTGGAGAATTTTAGAGTTTAGAGTTGAGATGGAAGAGTTCAGGGAATCTCTCGAATAGGGATTCCTTCACAAAGATTGCGGTCTTCTTCACTGATGTTGGTGGAATGTTCTAAATAGTCATTTAACCAACTACAGGCGCGAATCACCAGATCGTCTAAGTCGAGGTTCCAGACGATGATGTGGTTGTCGGCGCCTGCGGAGGCGATCGCCATTTCCCCCGCCGGACTGAAGGCGACATCTAACACGCCGGAGGTATGACCTTGGAGGGTTTTGATCAAATTCCCATTGTTCAAACTCCAGAGTTTGACGGTGGTATCCCAACTGGCGGAGGCGAGGATTTCGCCGTTGGGGGAAAAACTGACACTTTCGACACTATCGCTATATCCCTGTAGTAGGGTGCGCGGTTCGCCGCCTTCCAAGGGCCACAGTTTGACGGTATTGTCCCAACTGGCGGAGGCGATCGTTTTGCCGTCGGGAGAGAAGCTAACGTCGGTTACGTAAGAGTCGTGACCTGCTCTTCCGGACAAGGTACGCACTAACTTTGTCTGGCGGGTATCCCAGAGTTTAATGGTTTTATCGTCGCTTCCAGAGGCGAGATAGCGTCCGTTGGGAGAGAAGCTGACGCTGTTGACCCGATCGCCGTGACCTTCCAATGTCGCCAGCAAACTCCCATCGACTCCCCAGAGTTTCACGGTACGATCGCGACTTCCGGAGGCGATTGTTTGACCGTCTGGCGAAAAACTCACCGCATAGACGCGATCGCCGTGACTGGAAGCCCCGTTACAATCCTCATTCCCTTCATCCTCCATACTCGTCACGGGGGATAACGAGACTTCTACCCTTTCCAACTTCGGATCCACCAAGGTCGTTAACAACTCCCCCTGACGATTCCAAATTTTGACCGTGCAGTCTTGCGAAGCGGTTGCAATCGACTCTCCATCGGGGGAAAACGAGACCCCAAACACCCGTTTTTGATGCCCTTGCGCCTCGTCGAGAGTCGTCAGCAAATTCCCCTGTCGATCCCATAGCTTTGCCGTATTATCCCAACTCGCCGAGGCGATCGTTTCGCCATCGGGGGCAAAACTGACACTAGAAACGCGACTGTCATGACCTTTCAAAACCGTCAACAAACTTCGTCGGTACCGCCACAAGCGCACGGTTTTATCGAAACTTCCCGAGGCGAGGGTTTCGCCGTCGGGGGCAAAACTGACGCTGGTCACGCGACCGCTATGACCTTTGAGAGTACGAACTAAGGTCCCGTCCAGTTCCCACAGTTTGATCGTGTTGTCGTCGGACGAGGAAGCGAACAGATTACTATTCGGGGCGAAAGCGAGGCTGAAAATCTCGCCCTCGTGGGCTTTCCAAATTCTCGGCGGGCGCCCGTCTAGGTGCCAGACCCGAATCATCTTATCGATCCCCGCAGAAACGATACTTTTGCCATCCTTAGAAAAAGCAACGGCGATCGCCCAATCGTTATGGGGGGGTAAAGTCGTCATCAGCTTACCGTTGCGGCGCCAGACTTTCACTGTTTTATCGTCGGACGCCGACGCAATCAGTTGACCGTCCGGAGAAAACGTCACCCAGGTAACCGGACCGTCGTGACCGCGAATTGTTTTGACCAATTGACCGTCAGAACGGCGCCACAGTTTGATCGTGCGATCGTGACTGGCGGTGGCGACCAGTTCCCCATCCGGAGAAAAGGTAACGCAGTAAACACTATCGTCGTGACCGTCGAGAATCGCCAGCAACCTGCCATCTTCAGCATTCCAGAGTTTGACCGTGCGATCGCGACTCGCAGAAGCGATCGTCTTCCCATCCGGGGAAAAACTGACGCTGGTGAGGGCTTCGAGATGTCCGGGTAAAAGCAGATAGAGACTCCCGTCCGGCTTCCAAACTCTGATCTCGCCGTCATTCCCTGCAGAAGCAATTAAATCCCCCCGTGGGGAATAACTCACACTCCAAACTTCGGCGCCGTGACCTTCGAGACGGTTGCGTTCTCGCACGCCGTAAACCGCTTGTTGCAATGCCGTCGCCACCCGCATTTTAGTTTCCACATCCGGCTGTTTTGCCTGTTTGAATTCCCCCCACGCCCTCAAACTTTCCATGAGCGCATCAAATTCCCGATTTAAAACGAAAAGCGCCTCGTTGGCGGCACTCATGGCGATAATTTGCGCCCGTTCTTTTTGAACTTCTAGGAACCGTTTTTGTACTTCTGCTTGCTGCCAATTGCGGAAAGCAAACAAGCTGACAATTCCCAAACCCACCGCTAACACCATCAATCCCTGGCGTTGTTGTTTGAGTTTTTGATTGCTCTGTTCGAGTTTGACTTGAGATTGCTTTTTTTCTTCTTCTAAAGCTTTCGCCAAACTGGCTTGAACGCCGAAATCTTTTTCATATTTCTGGCGGACGGGATTGACGAGATAATCGTGAACTAACTGATAGCGTTCGGCAGGTTCTTCGTGGTGAAGAAACACCAAACCGGAACCGACTAAAATTTCGAGAATGAGGTTGAGCCGTTCTTCTCCCGGCGCCGCTTCGCCGACGATTTCCCCGGAACAAACTTGGAGGAATTCTTGTTTAGTTTTGAGGGGGCGGGTGTTTTTGCGATCGGTGAGGTTGTAAAGAATTTCCCAAGCAATGCGCTCGTTTTGCGGGCCGCAATCGCGCACGACTTGGACGAGCGATCGCTCGATCAAGGTCGATTTCGGCGCGCTTCCCAGTTGTCGATAGGCTTTGAGCGTGGTGATTTTATCGTCTTGCAATTGAGCGCCGACCAGTTGCAATTCAATCGGGCGAACTTCTCCGGTATCGTCGGCGAGATCGTTGACGAGGGCATCGATCAACTCGGGTTCTAAATAAAACTGCGATCGCCCGCTCAACCCTTCAAAAACTTCGATCGCTTTTTGACGGGAAAAGTCCCCGAGATAGTAGCGATTTTCTTTATTGAGAATATCGTTATTGACGATACCGAATTTTTGCGATCGCTCTAACTCCAATAAATAATGTAAAAAATCGATTCTCAACGAGAGAATCACTTTCACAAAAGGAACGTCGAGAGCTGTTTTTAAAAAGTCGTAAAATTGCTCGCGAGTTTCGCGGGATTTGATCGCGAAAAAAAACTCTTCAAATTGATCGAAAATGAGAATCGTCAGCAAGTTGCGTTCTGCATTTTCGCGCAACTGCCGGACGATCGCCTGTGCTGTCGCGACGGGTTCGCCCGTACTGGCGGCGATCGCGATCGCCCCGTCCTCGGAACCGGACCGGTCCCCCGCAGAAGCGTCCCGACCGAATGCCTCGCCGAGGGTGCGCGCCAAGGTGCCGACCCAATCGAGATAGGCGGACACGATCGCGGTCAGGGCCAAGCGATCGCCCACCGGACGCTGTTCGAGGGCCGGAACCAATCCCGCTTTGACCAACGACGATTTGCCGACCCCGGACTGACCGTAAAGAATCGTTAACTTGCGATCGGCCCGGCTCATCCGTTCGCACAGCCGTTCGACATCCTGCTGGCGTCCGGCGGCGGCAATTTCTTGAGAAGGCAATCGAAACTCATGGCCGTGCGACGAGGCCCAGGACGGGCGAGAACCGCCAGCCGTCCCGGTTTGGGAGGGTTGGAGTTGTCCGGCGCCGATAAAGGCGCGAAACCCGTAGAGGGTCTCGATCGCCCGTTGTTCTTGTTTGATCCGAAAAGCTTGCAAATACTGACCGCGTTGGAAATAGAGCGATCGCAATTCGTTCAAAATCTCCACGTGCAAGCCCGGATCTTCCGACGGAACGCTCACCTGACGGGCGAGTTTCAAATGACGCAAGGCTTCGGCTTGGCGAATGCGGAAAAAGCGCACCAAGGCGTTACTATCGCCAGAAATCGGCGATTTTTGTAAAGCCTGCCCCAGCAAAAACAAATACAGCCCCCGTTCGCTGCCGATCGCCTCGACAACGGGCGCCAGGGTATCGATCGCGCTAGCCGCTTGCAGGCGGCAGATTTCCCAATCGCCGCGAACCCGGGCGACTTGCGCCAAAAAACCGTAATCGCGCGCCAGTTGCACGGGATCGTTGGCGTGCAGGTCGAGGGCATATTGCGCCAACTGTTCCAACTCGTCCCACGCTTCCAACTCCCGCAAAACTTGTCCCAACGGGGTTAAATATTGCGCCACTAAATCGAGACGTTCGCCCTCGTGAAAGACCAATAAGGCTTCTTGGAAATAATCCCGGGCGCTTTCCCAGTCTTGGCGTTCTCGGGCGCGATTCTCCTCCGGAGATGCTCCGCGAACGAGTTCGGCGCGACGGGCGCATAACAAACCCAAATAAAATAAAACCGTACCGTGACATTCCGGCGTTCCCGGCGGCGACAGCCCCCGATCGCCTTCCCGGTAGTTTCCACTGGGTCGTTCTCCCGCCTCGCAGATCGCCAAACTCTTCTGATAGGCGATCTGTGCCGTGTCGAGGCGGTCTTGGCAAAAGTCGTCAAACCCTCGCAGAAACTCGACTTGAGCGCGTAAATCCGTTTCTAAGTCGATCCCGCGCCATTCTAAATCTTTGAGGGCAAATTCGACCTCCCGACGGGCGATCGCGTCGATCGGTCGGGCGATCGTCCAATTTCTGCCGAAATCCGCACCGCCAATTTTTAGAATTTTTCCGAGGCGATCGCGGGTTTCGCGGCGCAAAAAGTCGAGTAATTCCGCACTGGAGAGTTCAAATTTAATCGAGGTCGCCGCCCAACTTTTAAAATCCGGGGCGAAGCGGATCGCCGTCGCTAACAGATCTTCGTTCACCCACAAAATCAGAGGAAAGGGGAAGTTTTTGCGAAATTCTTCCCGCATCTGATTGGTGGAAATCAGCAACGATTCGAGGGCGATCGCCGACTCCAACCCCAAAATCATTAAGCCGAGGGGCCGGCGATCGCCCAGGAACTCGGCGATTGTCGTGTAGAGGGTGGTAACGGTATTCGGTAAAACTAAGCTCTCAAGGGGTTTGTCCGGAATCTGCGGATCGTCGCGACACAGTGTTTCTAATTGGGCGATCGCGCGCGATCGCAAAAAGCTGTAGTTACAGCGCATCAAAATCAAGGCAAACTGCCCTTGAGACAGGGCGATCGCCCGAACGGACGTGTGTAAAGAACGCTCGTTATAAGCGTCGCTCTCAAGAGCGTATGGCGAATTGGTCTTGACACCCTCTCCCACTTAAGCCATCTCGCTACGCTTAATGTCTTTCAAGTGGGCGATTCCAGTGCCTCGCGACACTGGTTTTCTGCTTCGTCCCGTGCCAACTAGAGCATCGTGACCGACACTCCCCGTCGCTTCCAGTCCACAGACATTTTCAACCACGCTATGCCCTAGCGCAGAGACTCCACGATTTCTAATTCCCTGACTTGCTGCTACATCTCTGGTAGTGGTATATCCACATTCACTGCAGCAGTGAACTCGCAGATCCAGGGGTTTCTTCCCCGTATATCCGCCACAGTTAGGACAAGTCTGACTCGTCCCATTTCGATCCACTTTGGCAAAATACACACCCCGTTTCCAACACACCCACTCTAAGATCTCCACGAACTGACCAAAGCCAGTATCGGCACTGTGTTTTGATAGCATCCCTCTCTGCCACGAGACCCAGTTGATATCTTCGACAAACAACATACCTACCCCATCACACAGATGATGAGCCAGCTTAAAGTGCCAGTCTTTACGAGTGTCGGAGATCTTCTGATGCAACCTAGCGATTTTCTGGTTTAACTTGTGGCGATTATTTGACCCTTTTTGCTTGTTCTTTAGCCTGCGTTGTAGCAATTTAAGCTGACGCTGCAAGGTTTTTAAGAACCTGGGTTGTTTAATCTCTTCCCCGTCACTGGTGGCTACAAACTTGTCATATCCCCAGTCCAACCCTCTGGGATGTCCGTGAGGCATCGGATTGGGAACATTGACATTTAGCTGCAATGACAGCATCACAAAATAGCCAGATGCTTTTCTGACGATCTTTGCTTGCTTGACTTCAACCCCTTCTGGAATCGGCCTTGACTGTCGCCATCGAACCCATCCTAGTTTGGGAAACTTAATCGCATGATCCCCGATCGGGTCTTTTCCTAACTGAGGAAAGACAAACGAACGCATCCGATACTTACTTTTAAAGCGTGGGAAACCAAAGCCTCTGGCTTTCATGTCATCCCAAGCTCTATCTAAAGTTCTTAAAACCTGTTGTAAAACTTGGGAGTGAACTGTTTTTAGTCGAGGGTATTGCTTTTTGGCGTTTGTTAATTGCTTGGCTTGTCTATGGTAATTAGGAAAAGGCTCGTCAGCCGCAATGATGTATTCAGATTGAATCGAGCAAACGTTAATAGGAGACTTACGAGAGTTACACCAATCTTTACGTTGTCTCAGCGCAAAGTTCCAAACCGAACGGCACACCTCTAGGGTTTGCTCGATCGCGGCCATCTGTTCGGCGGTGGGCTGTAACTTGTATTCGTAAGTCATGGTTAGCATCAAGAGATTATAGCTTACATGAGCTTCATTGTTGTGTAAAAACTTGAAGCATTTGCCAACGATCGCGGCATCGAAGCCCTGAATTAGCTTGAGGGAGGGCGGGGATACACGCCCTCCAACATTTCTCGTCTGGACGACTAGCTCTTTGTTGAGGATGGAGTTTTATACCTCCCTGAAATCTCCCTGGTTCGGATAAAGATGCATCTCTTGGCTGGGTAGAGAGGAAAAACAAACTGGCTCTGGAGTTGTTCCCTCCAGAAGATCGGGGGATCCCAGCTCGATCGCTATTCTGGCCGATGCCGATCCCCCCTCCTACGATCGCGATCGCAATCCCGGCGATTCTCCATTGCGGTTCGACCGATCCTTCAAAGCTTCGCCATCGTTCCTAACGGCTCATTTGCCAATTTTTAAACTTGGGCGCTTCCGCTAACGCCGGATTGATCCAATACCAACGCCCCTCGGGGTCGCGATATTCAAATAAAAACATACTGCGTAACAAGATTTGATAATGTTCGTCCCCCTGAACGCTGCGATTTTCCAATGCTTCAAATAACAACGCCCACTCGTCATCGCTAATCGCCGCGATCAAATCGTCGCGATGTTCTTTGATCACGTTTTCCAAACACATCCGCGAAATCGGCGGGTCTTGTTGTTGCAAACAGCTATATAAAAACCCGAGCAGGTTGCGCGGATGACCGCCACTGACCCGACAGAGGCGATCGAGAGTGTCCGAAGAATCGAAGACTTCGTCGATAAACTCTAAATGCCGTTCCGGGGCAATTTCTGGAAACGCCCGAGCCAGCACCATGTGGCGCAGCAAGTTCATCCCCTTCTGAAAATCTTGACCCTCGCGCGACTGCACCGGAACCATCGGCAATACTTTCGGTTTGACTCCGAAACGACTGGTTAGCCGACCGAAATCGTTGGAGAAAATTAACGATAGTGGAATCGTGTAGACCACGTGACAGTTGAGGCGCCGGAGCTGTTCGCCGCGATCGACAAATAAGTATTCCGGCTGAGTTCGTCCGGAGGGTTTCGGCGAACTGTCTACCCGATCTAAGTTATCGACAATCACGACTAATCCTTTTTTCCCTTGCCCTTTGAGTAAGGCATTGGCCGGATCGAGTAGTTCGCTATTAATCGCTTCGAGAATATTATTGGTACGCGGTTCTAAATACTGGCGCAATTGATGGCGGATTTTGGGACTGTGACGGGCTCGAGCCGTAATCGAACCGATGCCCCCCGGCAAGGAAAAGCCGACTTCGCCTTCGCTCGTGGCGCTGAAGGTTCCGACGCCGGGAATGGCGGCTTCGCCTTTGAGCTCGATGGGAGTTTGTAAAAACTGGGCGGCTTCCTGGAGTAGGGTTTTAAAGCCGCGCGGTTGCACGGAAATATGGATTTTTTCTAAGCTTTCCGAGACTTGGCGGGCGATACTGAGCAAAATTTCGGTGATATCGACATCGGCCATATCGAGGTCTTGGGAGGACTCGAAATAGACGACGTGGAATCCTTGTTGTTGCAGTTCGTTTTTCAGTCGGAAGAGTTCGGTGGATTTCCCGCAACCGATATGTCCGGTAAACAGTTGACAGGTGGGGTCGTCACCGGAGAGTAGGGAAATGGTGCGACCCAATTCGCGAATGATATTCCCCCCCCGAACGGAAGAAAAATCGATGTAGTATTTGCGATCTTCCTCGTTGGTCATGTCGAGGGTTTTGCTGGGATTGCAGGCTTTGAAAAATCTCGGTAAATCTAAGTTCATCTCAATGTTGACGGCTGATCTGGAGATCGGGGTAGACCCGGGACAGGATGCTTTTACTTTTCTTTGTCGATGGTTTCAGGATACCGAAATGGCCGCGATCGCCGCTCGTGTGTCGGTTTCATTGGAGGTTTGGGGGAAAGAGCCTCGAACTTCCATTTTCGCTCGGGCTCCTTGAGATCGAACAGTTGGTGGAACCCCCTATCCAAGCTACGAATTGTCCGGGGTGACGGGCTTTTCGAGGGATTTGCGACCGGGAGCTAAAATTTTTTGGATTGACCCCTTGCATCTTTCGAGATGCCTGTGCTAAGGTTATAAACGCATTGGGCGAGGACGCATAGCTCAGTTGGTTAGAGCACCACGTTGACATCGTGGGGGTCACTGGTTCGAGTCCAGTTGTGTCCATTCCTAAAAACCCGCTTTCGGAGCGGGTTTTTGCATGTTTAGGCGCGTAGAAGAGGGGAGGAGATCGCCCCGGGTCCCAGTGCGGGCGATCGCCTCCCACGGTTGCGCGCTTATCCCGCCGGATTCGGGGGCGGCAGTTCGTCGAGAATGGTAAAGCGAACGTGGTTGAGCGCGAGATCGCCGAGGGGAATTTCACTTTTATGAATGGGAACCCCATCGAGGCGAAGACTTTCAAAGCGGATCCCTTTCCCCAGCTCGATGTGATGCCACGCCAATCCCATAAAAAAGCGCATCGGGTGCAATCCCCCCTCTTCGTTGTCGTCCGGGTTGGACTCCATCGGAATCCAGCCGATCCCGGGGACGTAAAATTCCAACCAGACGTGATTGTAATCCGGTTGCAGGGGAACGCCCTTGCGTTCGGGATGGGGGGGACATTTGTAGCGACCGACGGTTCGACAGGCAATCCCGTTCAAGCGCAGTAAGGCGAGTAAGACGCCGACATATTCGCCGCACGAACCGACACCGCGTTCTAACACCACGTCGGGGGGGTCGATGTAGGGTTTGATGCCGTAGTCGAGTTTGTCGTAGACGTAATCGCGGATACTGAGGATTTTACGCAACAAGTTGGTTTCGTTGCCGATCGCCTCCCTAGCGGCTTGGCGAACGATGTCGCTATCCATCGCCAGTTGGTCGTTATCGACCAAATAGAGCTGTTTGAACTCCTCGGGAAGTTCGGGGAGGTCTTCGACGTCGCGCGGGGTCAGGTGATATTTGATGCTGTAGAGTTCGACGAGGGCTTTCCAGCCGAAAATCCGGGCTTCGTCCTGTTTGAGGCTATCGAATTTAAACACCGCAAAGCGCTGTCCCCGTTCGCTTTCTTCTTCAAAGGGCATTCCGATCGCGCGAACCTCTTTGAGCCGTTGGCGCGCGGTATCTGCAGGTAAGGCGATCCGCCAGTCGAGCTTTTCAAACTGCACGGGTTCGAGGGGGGAAAGTTCCTCGACGTAGGACATCTCGACCAGGTAGCCGTTGGACAGAGTGTAGTGCTGTTGGGGATGGTACTGGAAGCAAACGGGATGGATGAAGGTGCGATCGCGGAAACTGACTTGATGGGGATTGCTGGCGTTAGGATCGTCGCGGATATAAATTTCTTCTTCGGCGTAGGCGACGTGCAGCAGGCGGTGGGCCGAGACTTGCCGGGGGTCGAAGGCGATCGCCGTGGGATGGGAATAGGGAGTCAGCAGGTTGTAGCGCAAATCCCCGGTGGCGCGGTCCATGCAATAAATCGTCTGCTCTTCGCTATCGCAAATCCACAAGTCTTCTTCGCTGACCGCCAAGTTTTCCTCGCCGATTCCGGGGGCGTAAAACTGGGTGATGATCTCGCCACTGTTGCGGTTGAGAATGTAAATATAACCCGCACGCTGACAACTGACGTAAACCGCCGATTCCCAGACCGCCACCCCGCTTAAGCGATCGCCCAATCGAGCAAATTCCTCAAATTTTAACGGTTCGCGACCGAGGCGATCGCGCGCGTCGGGACAACAATACACCGTATCCTCGCGGGTCAGCCACAAGCTCTCTTGCCAAAAGGCCAAACCGCGAACGTCTAAAAAATCCGAAACTTGGTAGGGATTGAGAATGGTGGTGTTCTCGGTGGTCAGGTCGATTTCTAACAAATGTCCGCGTACCGAATCGACGGCGATCGCGCGATCGCCGAGAAACGCCAACCCGTGCAGGCGATAAACGCCAAACGGTCTGACCGTTCGCAAATCGGCACGAGTCTGAGGGGGTAGCACAGGTGAATCCGAACTCATCAAAACTCCTGGGTCTGAAACCCCGCCCTTTGAGGGCGGCTTTACATTTTACGCGCTATAACGGGAGGATGACTCAAAAGGCATTCCCATATCGTTTCTATCCAACCCCGCAGCCAGCAAATTTGCTTCGGAGCACGTTGGGTTGTACCCGTCTTCTCTATAACCGAGCTTTGGCCGCCCGGACTGAAGGTTGGTATCAAAGCCAAGAGCGAATCGGGTACAAAGAAACATCGGCCACGATCGCCGATTGGAAAAAAGAAGACGAGCTTAGCTTTCTGGTCGAACGACTGCCTTTGAAGATCCGGGAATGGGAATGTCCTGAATGTGTGCATGAACATGACCGGGATGTCAATGCTGCTATCAATGTTTTGGCCGCCGGGCAAGCGGTGTCAGTCTGGGTCGCGACCGTAAGACCCGAAGAGAGTCAATCTCGCTTATGCTGGGGCTACGAAGCAGAAACTCAGATCGTGAGGTCTGGGAATCTGGGCGACTTGAGGCCGGAGAGGATGTCAAATCCGGGTATCGACAAACTAGCCAGTCACGCTGCACTCCCTCAAGGCGCAAGGTAAGATCGAGGGGTCTTCTTCAGAATAAGGCCAACCCGAACGGGTGCAAACCCAAAGCGATGAAGCCTATCCCAAGGGACGCAACTCCCTACTTTCGCCCTGCGCGAAACTCACCGCTTGCTCGTTACGTCTACCGTCCCATAGAGAAATGGGTCAAACAGCATGGCAGGGTGTCCGCACCAAACCGCAGCTCGTCGATTGCCCGCTCGATAATTTATCAAGTTTGTCGGGGGGCGATCTGTTCGGGAAGAGCGTTTCGACCATTTTCTCTGAAACAAACACTGGCTATAGCGTCCCTCTCGAAGCAGTATAAGGAAATTCACCTAAAGGCTACACGATCGTGACTTGGAGAAAATCCCCCCTAAACTTGTTTTCCCTCGCGGCGCTGTTGTCGCTTTCCCTATGGGGTACGCTTGCCTTCCCCACCCGCAGCCGCGCCAATACCGCTCCCCCTTCGGGGGCGATCGCCCAAGAGTTACCCACGGACTGGAATGCCGCCCCCTTCGACCCTCCCCAAAGTGGGGCGCCGGGACGGCGTATCGGTGGCGCCACGCGGGGTCTGTGTCCGGAAAGCGCCCAAAATATCGTGGCTTTAATTCCGCCGACGAACCAAGGGCAAACCCTCTCCCAATATCCGACATTCTTCTTTTACGTTCCCGAGATCGTCCCGGCTCAGGACATGCAAATCGAGTTTCTCCTCGAAGACCAATCGAACTGGCAAGACGTCAAAACCGTTTATAAAACTACGATGCCGATTCCCAAACAATCGGGGATCGTGGCGATCGCCCTGCCGGATAATGGAGAAAGCGAGGGCTTGGCCGTGGATAAAATTTACAATTGGTATTTCTCGGTGATCTGCGACTATAAAAGCTCCGAACCCCACACCCTCTCTACGGGAGGATGGATCGAGCGCGTCGCCACCCCCAACCCGCTCGCTCGGGAACTAGAAATGGCTTCGGCTACCGAAAAAGTCGAAATTTACCAAAGAGAACGGCTTTGGTACGATTTGCTCGGTACCCTCGCCCAACTCCAAAGCGAAAGCGCCGATAACTCCTCTTGGTCCGCTCAATGGCAGCAGTTGCTCGATGCGGTCGAACTCGAGGATATCGCTAACGCGCCGTTGGTCGAATTGAGTTTCGAGCCAGTGACTCCCTAAATCGAGTCCTTTGGGGAACACTTCGGGCGATCGGTATTTCGGAAAGATCGGAACTCAGGGGCTTTCGTTCGCAAGGCGACGCCAGAAGCGTATCGCCCCTCCTGCATTCAAAGGCATAGATCATGGCTTGGAAATTTTTCCACATTTTTGCGACTTGGATTTTTCTTTCGACAGCATTCGGTCTCTCGACCCTCTCCCTCGATTCCCGACCCGTTCGCGCTCAAGGGACGGTGACGGCGGAGTCGTCAGGGTTGACGACGGAATGGAATTCGTTTGAACCCCCGGATCGCGGTACCCCCGGTCGCCGTGTCGGCGGTGGAACGCGCAGTCGCTGTCCGCGAGCGGCATTGGAGTTGACCGCTCTGGTTCCCGAAACCAATTTAGGACGAACGGTCGCCGCCTATCCCACGTTATTTTTCTACGTCCCCGGGATTCCGAACTCTTCGGAAAAAGTCGAGTTCGAGCTGGTCGATGCCAACGATCCCGATCTCGTGTTGTACCAAACCCTGGTTTCGATTCCGGAACGAGGCGGCACGATCGCCATTTCGGTTCCCGATGACGGCAGCGCTACTCCTTTAGAACCGGATACCTATTACAACTGGTATTTATCCTTCGAGTGCGATCCCAACATGCTCGTGGGAGGGTGGATCGAGCGCGTGGAACTCGCCACCCCCCTCCAAGACGAACTCGAAGCCGCTTCGCCGGGCGATCGCCTCGCCATTTACGAACGCGAAGGGCTCTGGTACGACCTGTTGGCCGAACTGTTCCAACTGCGACAAGATCGACCCGCCGATACTCTCCTAGAGGCACGCTGGCAGCAACTGCTCGCGACGGTCAAACTCGACGATCGCGCCGAGGAACCCCTACTCGACCTGCCGATGATGCCCTTAGAGGAGCCTAACGCTCCGAACGACGAGTTTTAAGGGGGAGCGAGTCCAAATCGCGCGATCGCCTCGTGGCGCCTGCCCGTCGAGCCTGTCGTCAAAATTGATAGTTGACATTAAAATAAAACCCTTCATCCTGTGCGTTCTCGCCTTTGTCGTCAATCTCGAAAATGGGACGGGCATAGTCGAGGCGCAGGTTGAAGCCGGGAAAGAGTTGCCACAGCACCCCGACGCCGACCCCCGCTAAAAACGTTTCCCGGGGCAAGCGGTTGGGGTTGTCGTCGTGGTTCCAGACCGTGCCGACATCGAAAAAGGGCGCCACTTGAAAAATCGGAATTCCGGAGGCATCCCGGGCGATCGCGATCCGGTTTTCTACGGAAAAACGAAACCCATTATCCCCCGATCGCACGTTTTGGCGATAACCGCGCAAGGATTGCCCGCCGCCGATGACGAACTGCTGAGATGACAGTAACGGATCGGGGGAAAGCTGCACGTCCCCTTGAAAAATTAACAATTGCGCACTGCCCAAACGCTGGACGCGCTGCACTTGACCGATCCAACTGAAAAAGCGCCCGTCCGGAATCGGATCGTCATTGGTCGTGGCGTCGAAAAGCCCAGTCCCCACATTGAACAGCGATCGCACCGACCAGGCCCCACTGACATCCCGCCGCAGGTAGTCGAGACCGAATTTCACCACACTGGTGCGGCTAATCCCGTCCTCGTCGGGTCCGGTTCCGAAAGGAAACGGTTCCCCGTCCACAAAGGTTTGACTTTCCTGGTGCGTAAACCCTAACGAAAGGGCAAATTCCTGCCGGGGCGATCGCACGAACGGTTGCCGAAAACTAACTTCATATAAATCCGATTCCCCTTCGATATTAAATTCGTCGAACGGTTCCTGGACGATCCCATTCTGATTGGGTGCCACCCGAAGGGCGATCGTGCCGTTCATCGCATTCACTGGAATCCGATAACTGAAATCGAAGGACTGAGAATCGCCCAATCCAAGATAAGACGTGGCCGAAATTTCATCGCCAAACCCGGTTAAATTGCGAAACCGCAAATTCGCCCCCAACCGTTCCGACCCCACACTCGGCGGCGAGTAGTTATCGACGCTGAAGCCCCCACTCCAGGGACTTGCTTCTTGTACCCTAACGGTGAGAATACTCTTCCCTAACTCACTTCCCGCCCGCAAACTCGCTTCGATATTCTCGAATAACGGATCGATTCGCAACAAGCGCAATCGATCTTCCAAACGCGCCGTATTTAACGGTTGGGTCGCCCCCAACGCCACCCGCGAACGAATGTAACTCTCGCGAACGCGGTTATTTCCCTCGACTTCGATCTTCTCCAAACTGCCTTCGACGATCGTAATCTCGACGACGCCATCTTCAATGGTTTGATCCGCTAAAATCGCGCGGGAGGTAATATAACCGCGATCCAGATATAACTGGGTGATGCGATCGGCTACTTCCCTCAATTCTTCTAACGTCACCGATCGCCCCTCCACGGAAGCCGCGATTTCGTCAATTTCCGACGCTTCTAACACCGTCGATCCACTGACGCGGACGTCGCGGATTTCGATCTGAATCCCACTCTCGGGAGGTTCGCCCTCCGGGGTCGGCGGTTCGAGGACGGGTTCTTCTTCCTCCGGGGTCGTCGGTTCCGCCTCCGGTAGGGGTTCGATCGGTTGCTGGGTCGGCGGTTCGGGGGGCGGCGTCTGGGCGAGAGTCCCGGAGATCCCCAGTTCGCCTCGATGGGATGGCGCGGGAAACGGCGAAGACAATGAGGCGGCGTTTGCTGCCCCCCAGAACGGCACGATCGCACAGGTTAAGGCGATCGCGCCCAACCGGATCCGACCATTCCAACCGGAAACAACAGGGGAGTCAGTGGTGTTGCGATTCTCCTTTGGAGACGCTACGCGAACGAGGGAAGTCATAGTTACAGCTTGTAACGGCGTAGGTTAATCAGCGCGTCGGACAGTGAAGCATGGATCGAGGTGGGCAATCTTTCAACATCCCATCACTCGCATCAGGATCCCTAAAAAACGGTTGACCTGTTTTTCCCAACTCCACTCGCCCATCACCTCGGCGGCGGCGCGTCCGCGTTGTCGGGCCGTTTCGCGATCTTGCCAGACCCGTTCGAGGGTTTCGACCACTTCTTCGACCTCGGACTCGCCCCAGTCGCGCACCCCGGGGAAACGTTCGGTGGGTTTGACCCGTCCTTGCGATCGCAACGGATAACACCAGTCTTCCCCAATTAAATCCAAATGGCCCGTATTCGCCGAGAGAATCACGGGTAAACCACACGCCATCGTCTCCATCGCCACTAAATTCGTTCCTCCTTCGCAACGATTGGTAAACACCGCCACATCTGCCTCGCGCATGATTGGCGGCATGAGATAGTTGGGAATCGCCCCTAAATCGATAAACGACCCTTCCGGTAAGCCGTTGGCAACTAACCACGCGCCAATTTGCACTCGGCCATCCCTCCCCACTGCAGGCAATCCGGCGACATGTCCGGTGCGATCGAGTCCCGCCATGAATTGGGGCCAGAAGTTGTGCCACGCGGTCACTAACAGCGCTTCCGGATGGCGCTGCCGAAAGGCTTTAAACGCCGCCACGACAATATCCTGACCTTTGCGATATTCCAACTTGCCGCCGCTAAAAATAACGAAGCGATCGCCGAATAAATTCGCCTTGGGCGCCGGGTGAAATAAGGTGGGGTCGATCCCTTGCTGGACCGTCACCGCGCGATCGAGGCCGTAACTTTGCAAAACTTGGGTATTCCAGCTCGATCCGGCAACAATGGCGTGATACTGCCGCCCCCGTTCCACCATTTCCGGGGTTAACTCCGTATTTTCAAAGAAAATCGTCCCAATCTGATATTTTCCACTCATCGGTTGATGGGTGGCCAGACTCGACAAGTTATTCCCCAAGGCATGAACGATGGGAAAATCGCACCACAAGGATTTCCCCGGATGGGTCGCCAATAACTGCTGTACCTCCTGATAGCGCTCTAATGCGGGTTGCAGTAGATGACGGTGTAAGGGATTGTCTATTCCGGTGCGATCGGGCCGCATCAATAACATCGGCTGGAAATTGGGGTTTTTTTCCAGTTGCAAGGTTAAATTTAAGCCGTAAATCCCCCATCCGGTGATTCCACTCAGTTGCCAAGTGATGCCGAGGCGCAGGGGTCGAGTCGGAACCGGGGGGGTGAGATGGCCTGTCATCTCTATTTCGCTGTGAGATGGTTGTTCTGTGGCTTGTTCTAATAACGCCGTTAACGCCGCCCCCAGGGCTGCGCAGGCGCCGGGCCAATCGCCGAGGTGGGGTTGACGGAAGAGGCGCGCCGTCGGATACCAGGGACTATCGGGGCGATCGAGGAACCAGCGCGCGTCCGGCACGAAGGGGAGTAAGATCCAGGTGGGTTTTCCTAATGCCCCGGCTAAATGGGCGACGGCGGTATCGACGGTGACGATTAAATCGAGGTGGGCGATCGCGGCTGCCGTATCGGCGAAATCGTGCAAGTTTGGCGCTAAATCGATCGGACGATCGCTGGAAGGTTCGACCCCTTTCTGCAAGCTGTACAGTTGCACGCCGGGGCGATCGAGCTGTCCGAGTACGAGATCCAAATCGCACGATCGCCCCCGTCGGTCGCCGTAGCGATCGCTCCCCGCCCACACGATGCCAATATTGATACAGTCGGGTTTTGGGGGTCGGCGATCGGGAAACTCGCCCCCGGCAGATAAATAAGGAACCTCTGCGGGAATCGTCCCGAGGTCGGTGCCGCACAAGTGGGGCAAACTCATGAACGAGGCGTGGCAGTCGCAGGGGGGGAAGGGGTCGTCTTCTGAAATAATTTGTGTTGTATTTGCACGATTTAATCCAGTTTGAAACAGGCGGACGAGAGGCTGCGGACAGCGCACGATCGCCCGTCCCCCCTGTTGTTCGACGAAAGATAAATAACGAATATATTGCAAGCTGTCGCCGAATCCCATTTCCGCATGAAGCAGAATCGTTTTACCATGCAAGGGCGACCCGTCCCACCGGGGGCAATCGAACGGGGGAACTTGGGCATCGGACTGCTGCAAGCGCCATTCGTATTCGGCGAAGCCGCGCCGTAAATCCCCCGCCAGCATGAGGGCAAAGCCGAGATTGGCGTGGAGGTCCGCGCGGTCGGGGGCGAGGGAAATCCCCCGTTCGTAAACGGCGATCGCCTCGGAGACTTTATTTTGTTCGAGCAAGGTATTGCCCAAGTTGTGATACGCCTTGAGATAGTCGGGGGCGATCGCGATCGCCTGTCGGTAATGGGCGATCGCCTCGTCCCAATCCCCTCTTTTTTTCAGCGCATTGCCGAGGTTGTAATAGGGCGCCGGGCGGTCGGGAACTAAGGTGATAATTTGGCGCCATTGGGCGATCGCCGCGTCCAGATTCCCCGCATTTTGGAACATATTCGCCTGTTGAATTAACCCATTCACCCGTTCTGTCAGATCCGGCTGTTGCTGCAGTTGTCGCAATGCGGCGACGACGCGATCGAGGGTTTCCGTCCAGTTTCCCGGTTCTCTCTGGCGGAATAAGCGCGCGGTCGGATACCAGGGACTCTCGTCGCGATCGCCCAACCAGCGCCAATCGGGGGCGAGTCCCAAGACGATCCAGACGGGTTTACCCAAGGCCCCGGCTAAATGGGCGACGGCGGTATCGACGGTGACGACTAAATCGAGTTGGGCGATCGCGGTGGCCGTATCGGTAAAATCGTGCAAGTCTGGCGCTAAATTATGAATGAGTTCGGGGAAGCTTTCTAAATCTTTTTCCCGTTCTCCCTTCTGTAAGCTGTAAATTTCGCAATGGGGGATACTCCACAATTTGCGAAAGTCTGCCAGTTTTGCCGAACGGTGGCGGTCGTGGGAATGTTGGGGATTTCCCGCCCAGACGAGGCCGATTTTGAAAGCCTCGGATCGGGGAAGTTGTAACCCAGTCGGCGAGGGATGCAGGTAGGGAATATTGGCGGGAATGCGATCCGCCGTCGTTCCCAAAATGCGGGGCAAACTCATCAAGGGGGCGCGAAAGTCGCACTGGGGGAGGGGGTCGCCAAAGGCGATCGCGCGATCGACCCCATCGGCAGTTTGACACAATTTCACCAACGGTTTGGGAACCAAAACGATCGCCCGTCCCCCGTGGGTCGCGACGAGGGAGGCGTAGCGGACGAACTGAATCGCGTCACCCATCCCCTGTTCGGCGTACAGCAATACGGTTTCTCCCTGTAAAGGCGAACCGTCCCAGAGGGGCAAGCTTTGGGGGGCGCGATCGATCGCCCCGTCCAACCGCCAACGCCACTCGTACTCGGCGAAACCGCGCCGGAAGTCCCCGGAAACGAGCAAACTCATGGCGAGGTTAACGTGGGCGTCGGTAAAGTTGGGGTCGATTTTTAGGGCGTTTTGATAGCAGGCGATCGCCGCGTCGGTTTGGTTGAGGGCTTGGTAAACGTTGCCTAAATTAATGTAAGGGTCGAGATAGTCGGCGCGACCGTCGATTGCGGCGCGGTAGGCGGCGATCGCGCGGTCGAATTCGTACTCGTCGGCGAGGGTATTACCTAAATTGTTATAGGCTTCGCCGTAATCGGGCTGGAGGGCGATCGCCCGTTCGTAGGCGGCGATCGCTTCTCGGGAATCCCCCTGATGCTGCAAGGCATTGCCCAAGTTGTAATACGCTTGCGGGTGATGGGGTTCGGCGGCGATCGCCCCCCGGTACGCCGCGATCGCCTCTGACCAGCGTTCGGCGTCGAAAAGGGCGTTCCCTAAGTTGTAATGGGCGGCGGCGAGGTCGGGTTGCAGGTTTACCGCTTTTTCTAACAGGGCGATCGCCCGTTTGTGTTGCCCTTTTTGTCGCAACAACGATCCTAAATTGATATAGGGAAGGGCGAAGGTTTCATCGGCGGCGATCGCTTGTTCGTAATAGGCGATCGCCCGATCTCCTTGTCCCCGGTAATGGGCGATCGTTCCTAAGAGTTGCCAGGCTTGGGGATAGTTAGAATTCGCTTCCAAGACTTGCTGACAAAGGGTTTCGGCGCGATCGTAGTCCCGATTTTGGCAGGCTTGGCGGGCGTCGGCGATCGCCCGTTCGACGTCGGAGGCGGGCGCCGTCGGCGTCGGGGAGATCGCCGAGATATCCTGGGGACGGGCGGCGAATGCACCCAGTTCGTCGATGGCGCGATCGAGAACGTCGTCCCATTCGTTTAACCGCTTTTGACGAAATATCCGCATGGTTGGATACCAGGGCGTGGTCTCCCCGCAGCGCAACCAGCGCCAATCGGGAGACAGACCGAGTAACAACCACACGGGTTTTCCGAGGGATCCGGCGACGTGGGCGACGGCGGTATCGATGGTAATCACGAGGTCGAGGTGGGCGATCGCGGCGGCGGTCCTGTCGAAATCGTGCAAGTCCGGCGCTAAATCGATAATATTTTCAAAGTTTGCCCAGCGATCGCCGAGTTCGTCGGATCCTTTTTGCAAACTAAAATAAGTGATTCCGGGAACCTGTAAGAGGCGCGAAAATGCCTCGAACGACAGGGAACGATAGCGATCGCTGGGATGGTTCGGGTTCCCCGCCCAGACGAGTCCGACGTTAAGTGTATTTGGTTTGGGGAGTTTGGGGTGAGAAAACCGGGTTTGTGGCTTTAAATAGGGGATTTTTGCCGGAATAGTCGTTAAATCGGTTTGAAATAAGCGCGGCAAACTCATTAAGGGCGCCCAAAGGTCGAATTCCGGCAAGCGATCGCCGTAAGCATAGAGGCGATCGATGCCTTCGACCGATTGAAGTAAACGCCGTAAGGGCGGCTGAACGAGGGCGATCGCCCGGGCGCCCCTACGCGCAACTAAGGGCGCGTAGCGGATGAATTGAACCGTATCGCCGAGTCCTTGTTCGGCAAATAAGAGAATGGTTTTACCCTGGATGTCGGATCCGTCCCAGAGGGGAACTTTGAAATCGGGCAGTTGGGGACCGTCCTTGACCCGCCAACGCCATTCGTACTCGTCCCACCCGGGGTTGAATTCTCCCTGGAGTAACAAGGCGACGCCGAGGTTATTGTGGGCTTCGCCGTAGTCGGGATCGAGGCGCAAGGCTTGGCGGTAGCAGGCGATCGCCCCGTCGATGTCGCCGGAATCTTGCAGGGCAAAGCCGCGATTGTTGTAGGCTTTGGCGTAGTGGGGATCGGCGGCGATCGCGCGGTCGTAGCAGGCGATCGCCCCGTCTAAATCGCCATTTTTCTGCAATAACAAGCCCCAATTGTTATAAGCTTCTGCATGGTCGGGCTTGCGGTCGATAACTTCTCGATACGCCGCGATCGCCCCGTCGCGATCGCCCGCTTCGGCGAGGGCGTTGGCGAAATTGTAGTAAAGAGGGACGGCAATCGGGTCTTTTTCTCTCAACCCGGCGATTCCCTGGCGGTAACAGGCGATCGCTTCCGCCAGTTTCCCTGTTTCTTTTAACAACATTCCCAAATTGGTCAACGCGGTGAGGTGGTGGGGATGGTGTTGCAAAATTTGGCGGTAGAGGGTCGCCGCTTCGTCGAGAAATCCCCCTTGATGGCGCGCGATCGCCCCTTCTAAGGAGTTTTGGAGGGAAATAGACGGTTCGGCTTCTCGGTTCACAGGTTGACTCGCGCGATCGACGGCGCCAGGGTGAAAAACTTCGGGGGGGAACGGTTGACGTAACGCTACTTTAACTCGGTCGAACAAGTCGCGCCAATCCCCCGGTTGAGATTGACGAAAAAGGCGCGCGGTCGGATACCAGGGGCTATCGTCGCGATCGCGCAACCAGCGCCAATCGGCAGCAAACGGCAGTAAAATCCAGACGGGTTTGGCCAAGGCCCCGGCTAAATGGGCGACGGCGGTATCGACGGTAATGACTAAATCTAGGGCTCGGACGATCGCCGCCGTATCGACAAAATCGTTCAGTTGAGGGGCTAAATCGATAAATCGGGGGTTTTCTAAGGCCCAATCGGGGAGAGTTGCCCCTTTTTGCAAACTATATAAATAGATATTCGAGGAATTGGGAGGATCTAACAGTTTGAAAACGTCGGCGAGATCGGCGGATCGGGCGATCGCCGTCGGACTGTCGGAGTGGGTGGCCCAGACGACCCCAATTTTAAAAGCGTCGGCGGGTTGCAGTTCGGGGACGGGTTCGGTGGGGTGTAAATAGGGAACCTCGGCGGGAACGGTTTGCAGGGTCGTTGCCAAAATCCGGGGCAAACTCATCAAGGGGGCGTAAACGTCGAATTCCGGCAAGGGATCCCCGGCGGGGACGAGGCGATCGATGGCGGAAACGCTTTGAAATAAACGGATGAGAGGGGGATGAGCTTCGACGACGACCCGCCCGCCTTTAGCGGCGACGAGGGGAACGTAGCGGATGAATTGGAGGGCGTCGCCGAGTCCTTGTTCGGCGTGGAGAAGGAGGGTTTTCCCCTGGAGGGGGGCCCCGTCCCACAAGGGCTGAGGAAAGGATCGGGGAGTTTTTCCGGGCAGTTTCCAGCGCCATTCGTACTCGACGAAGCCGCGTTGCCAGTCTCCGGCGAGGAGGAGGTTGAGGGCGCGATTCCAGTGGGCGAAGTGATGGCGGGGGTTGAGGGCGATCGCGCGATCGTAGTGAAATTGGGCAGATTTTACTTTTCCCAAGGCTTGCAAAGCGTTAGCGAAATTGTAGTGAATTTCGGCATCGTCGGGACAAAGGTCAATCAGTTGGCTGAACTGAGCGATCGCGCCGCAAAAATCTCCAGAATTTTGCAGCAAAATGGCCAAATTGTTGTAAGCTTTAGCATATTGGGGATCGAGGGCGATCGCTTGTTGATAATAAGCGATCGCCACTTTTTTTTCGCCTCGGTCTTGGTAGAGGTTGCCCAAGTTGTAGAAGGCTTGCGGGTAGTGGGGACGCAGGGCGATCGCTTGTCGGTAATGGGCGATCGCGCGGTCGCACTCTCCGGAGTTTGAGAAAGTATTGGCTAAATTGTAGTGAATTTGGGCAGAATCCGGCTCAAGTTCGAGGGCTTTTCGGTAATAGGCGATCGCGCGCTGCCAATCTCGTTCGTCCGAGGCGATCGTTCCCAGGAGTCCGAGAACCTCTACGGCGTCCGGGGTCTCCGCTAGCAGTTCTTCCGCGATCTGACGCGCTGCCGCGAGGGACCGTGCCTGGTAAAATTGTGCTGCCTTAACGAACCGCTTTGGATCCGGTCGTCCCCGATTCATCTTGCCATCCCCGTGAGTCTGGATTCTCAGTTTATCAAGGGTTTGGCGGTTTTTTTCGCGAAGTTTTTCGGATGCGATTCCGGGAAACGCGAATTTTACTCCCGATTCCCGATTTCCCGAACTTATGAAACTGCAACACGCCGCTATTTTATTTTCCCTGGTTGTTTTCAAACCCGATTTAGCCCTCTCCGCGTCTTCGGAGGGGATTTGCGAGTCGCAACTTCCCCAGGCGATCGCCGACATTACCGAAAGACCCGAGTTAAGGCGATCGCGGTGGGGAATCGCGATCGAACCGTTGGCGGCGAAGGGCGATCGCCCGCTTTACGATCGCGAAGGCAATCGCTATTTTATTCCCGCGTCTAATGCAAAATTGTTGACTACCGCCGCCGCGTTGCAAACATTAGGCGCAAATTTTCGCATAACAACGTCGGTCTACGGTCCCGAGTCTGCCGATCCCGACGGCGTTTTATCTTATATCCGCATTGTCGGACGGGGGGATCCGAGTTTCGGCGAAGCCCAAATGCGATCGCTGGCGTCCCAGTTGCGCGATCGCGGCGTCCGCCAAATTACCCAGGCGATCGCCCACGACGGCTATTTCCCCGGGTCTCCCATCCATCCGAATTGGGAATGGGAGGACATTCAGGCGGGTTACGGCGCCCCGGTCACCAGCCTGATTTATCGGCAAAATGCCGTTGAATTGAGGGTATACCCGCAAGCTGTCGGCCAACCGTTACGCCTCGCGTGGACGAATCCCGCAGAAGCCGGAAACTGGCAGGTTGAGAACCGCACGACCACCGTGGAAACCGACGGCAAAGAATGGCTGCAACTGAGCAGGGATTTCGCAAAACAGACGGTGATTCTCTCGGGACAACTGCGCGCCGGGTCGCCACTGGAGGACGTGGCGATCGCCGTTGGCGATCCGACAGAGCATTTTTTAGAAAACTTGCAAAGAATTTTTGCCGAGGAAGGGATTCGAGTGTTGCGCGTCACTTCTAGTGCGGAGGAGATTACAGGAGAAACAGAAATCGCAAAAACCGTCTCGCCAAACCTTGCCCAGTTAGTGCAAGAAGTCAATGAAGACAGTAACAACCTCTATGCGGAAGTGTTGTTGCGATCGCTCGGCGTCGCTACAAATGAGGCTACAAATAGCGCGATCGCTGCCGGATTAAACCGTTTGAAAACTAGCTTAACTCAGTTAGGAGTCGATCCGGACACCTATCAATTAGGCGACGGTTCCGGGTTGTCGCGTCAGAGTTTGGTCAGTCCCCAAGCATTCGTGCAAACCTTACGCGCAATGGCGTTATCTCCGAATGGGACATTATACCGAGAATCCTTACCCCTAGGGGGGAGTAGCGGCACGTTGAAATGGCGATTTCGCGAAACACCTGCATTCGGTCGCGTCCGCGCCAAAACGGGAACTTTGACGGGAGTATCGAGTTTATCCGGTTATGTGGACAATGAAGAATACGATACGTTGCTATTTAGTATTATGGTCAATCAATCGGAACGATCTGCGTCTGTTTTACGGGGGGCGATCGATGAAATTGTGGTGTTATTAAGTACGTTGAAACGGTGTTGAAATTTTAGGGGTTGTAGGAACACGGTATTGCCGTGTTCCTCCGGGGATTTGGCGACTCGATTTAAGCATTTGTTCTGGATAGGTCTATGTTTTTAAAACCAACAAGCGGCGGGAAAAATCAGATACTCTAGAAAAAAGAGTTTCCAGATAAATTGATAACAACTGGCAATTTGCGATCGCTCTTTCAAATCCACTTTTTGGGTTCGCCACCACAGTAAACTGAGGGCGACAAGATGGGAAGCGATTAGAAAAATGGGATTGACAGTGACAAATAAAAATAAACCGCCTAACAAGATGGCGAGGTAAGCCACCGTTATCGTCCATCGGGCAAGGTTGAAGACGGCGGGGGCGCCGAGGCGAATCGTAAATGTGGTGATATTATATTGTTTGTCGCCTTCAATGTCCGGGATATCTTTGAAAATGGCGATCGCAAATGTAAAAATTAAAATAAATAGGGTTAACGTCCACACTGCGAGAGGAATATCGAAAACTTCTCCGGTTACGTTTTCCGGATGAGTCAGTAGCCAGTGATGGTGTAAAAACAGCCCTAAATTAACAATAATCCCGCGAACGGTGTAAATACAGAAAGATGCCCAAAACGGGAACCGTTTTAAGCGAATTGGCGGTAAAGAATACGCCGTACCGAGGGCAATGCTAATTCCGACCGTAGCGAATAACCAAGGACCTTGAAGTAAGGAAATCGCGATCGCACTAACCCCAGTGATGGCAACAATTGCCCGTCCTCGATTGACCGTAAATTCTCCGGAGGCGATCGGTAAATGGGGCTTATTGATGCGATCGATTTCGATATCTTCGAGTTGATTTAAGCCGACAATGTAGATATTGCCACACAAACACGCCAGCCAAGTTAAGCTAGCATAAAACAAGTTTTCAGGGGCGATCGAACTCCCGGTGAGGGCGATCGCGATCGCGTACAATCCCCATACACTTAATGTCGTTCCGATAATTGTATGCGGACGAGAAAACTTCCAAAAAGCATACAAATTTCCATTCAACGATAATAAAGAACCATTCATATCCAAACAATTTTTTTGTTGACAAAAACAGGATCTATATAGATTTTATAGTGCGGGCATTTTACCCGCTATCGACAAAATCAAAACAATTTACTTACTTCCATATAATACCCCATAGCGCACTAAACCGCGTTTATAGCCATCACGCATCAAACCCAAAGCTAACGCCCCCTGAATCGTTTTCCACCCAGAAAATAACAATTCTAATAAAATTTGAGGTTCTAAAGCCGACTCGATGACTCGATCCCAAAAGGGGGCAACATTTGCCGACCAATCCTCGGTGTGAATCTGGCAAAATCCGATCGCCTCGGCTATTTGTTCGTATTCGTTCAAGGCAATTACGTAGGGCAAATAATAAACACGATAAATATTGGCGAGATGGCGGCGTTCGGACTCAGTTAACGGGGGTTCGGGAGGGGCAACATTGCGGTGACACCAGGTAGCAAAAATAAACGTCCCGCCGGGTTTGAGGACGCGGTAACATTCTTGTAAAAACTGCTTTTTATTCGGCATGTGTTCGCCACTTTCCAAAGACCACACCAAGTCAAAAGAATTATTTTCAAAGGGCATTTCTAAAGCATTGGCGACCTGAAAATTGCAATCCAATCCCGCAGCTTCTGCCCGTTCGTTAGCGCGTTGTGCTTGAACCGGACTGAGGGTAATTCCGGTGACGGTAGCATCGAATTTTTCTGCTAAATAAAGGCTACTGCCGCCGATTCCACATCCGACATCTAAAATCGAGTGGGTTAGGGTGTTTAAATCTTGGGATAAATGGAGGGAGGTTTGAGTCAACAATTCTTCAATCAAATCAATTTGGGCTTGGCGACGATCGCGCGATCGCTCGTCTGGAGAAGGATAATAACCGTGGTGCATGTGTTCTCCCCAAATGCTTTCCCACAGGGTCGAAGATTCATCGTAGAATTGTTGGATATTTTCGTAAAGTGTAGAATTCATGGGAATTGACTCAGTAGAAGAACCGTTTTAAAATATAAAAATTTAGCCGACAGAACCGGAAAATCGAAATCAAATCGAATGTTTCTTTAAATTACCAGATTATTGATAGAGTTTCAATAAAATCCTGGGGACGACCCAGAGATGATTGACATTTAAATGAATCATCTATCTAGGATCCTTTTGGTCAACCCTTATTTTTCTAAATGATGGTTAAAAAGGAACGGTCGTTATGTCGGGATTTTTGGCACGATCGCCCGTCAGCCAGATTCCGAGTTTTTCCTTAACCTGATACAATTTATCTAAATCTCAGACCTGGATCGCGATCGAACTCTTATTTCCGATCGGTTTGACTGAATTGCCTCTCAGTAAACGGGGTGAAAAAGAGTTTGTCGATCTCCCAATCTAAAATCTAGAATCTAACATCCTCAATGACTGTTTCTCGAACAATTTGTCTTGGATTCTTGGCAGTAATTAGCATCGGCACTATTTTATTGATGCTGCCAATTTCCACTAGCGATGGGTCTTGGAACAATTTCGTAACGGCATTGTTTACCTCGACCTCTGCGGTCTGCGTGACGGGCTTAATTGTGGTCGATACGGGTAGCTATTACTCGCCAGTTGGCGAGTTTTTAATTGCCTTATTAATTCAGGTTGGCGGTTTAGGTTACATGACCGCAACGACGTTTTTACTGTTGTTACTGGGTCGAAAATTCAAACTGAAAGAAAAACTGGCTATCCAGCAGTCTTTAGATACGCCGGGAATGGCTGGGGTAGCCGGGTTGGTGCGATCGATTATTGCGATGACCTTAGTCTTCGAACTGACGGGAGTTTTCTTACTCTTGTTAGTGTTCGTACCGAAGCATGGCTTTAACTATGGCTTGTGGCTGTCTATTTTCCACAGTATCAGCGCCTTTAACAATGCTGGATTTAGTTTATTTTCAGACAGTTTGATGGGCTATGCCGATTCTTCAATTTTAATTTTAACGATTAGTTTGCTGATTATTTTCGGTGGAATCGGCTATCAAGTCATTATGGCGATGTTTCTGTGGTTGCGCGATCGCCTCACCCGGCGATCGGAACGGGGATTATTTTCCCTACATTTCAAAATCGTAACCACGACGACCTTATTTTTATTAATCGTCGGAACTCTCGCATTTTTCAGTACGGAAGTCAACAATCCCGACACCTTAGCACCGTTAAATTTCGAGGGAAAATTACTGGGGGCGTGGTTCCAGTCGGTGACGACACGAACCGCCGGATTTAACAGTATTGACATCGCCGCGATGACCCCGGCGGCTATTTTTATCACGATTCCGTTCATGTTTGTGGGGGCGTCGCCGGGAAGTACGGGAGGGGGAATTAAAACCACCACGGCCCGGATTTTAGTGATTTGTACGAAAGCCGTTTTACAAGGGCGGGAACAGGCGTTATGTTTTCAGCGCCAAATCCCGGTGGAAATGATTTTAAAAGCGGTTGGCGTCGTCGTCGGGTCGATTGGAACCACGATCGCCGCCATTATTTTAATCACCCTGACCGATCCGAATTTACCGTTTATCGAAATCATGTTCGAGGTGGTTTCCGCTTTTGCGACGGTCGGACTGTCCATGGGAATTACGGCGAGTTTGTCCACCCCTGCCAAACTGATTTTAGTCGTGACGATGTACGTCGGGCGGGTGGGAATTTTAATGTTAATGAGTGCGTTGCATGGCGACCCGCGACCGACGACGATCCGTTATCCGGAGGAAGATCTACTCGTGGGTTAGCCCCGATTCCCTCCCGATCGCGCCGTCGCCCAGTTCTTGATAGTCTTAAAGACGGATCGATCGCGTAGCGGGCGATCGCCCCGGATGGTGGCACCAATTTTTCCCCTCTGTTTTCAGTTGCCAAAGGTTAAGCAGTGTGAATCTATCGTCTTTGAGTTTCTTTCGCAGTTTGCGTTCGGAGAACCGCCAATTCGCCGTGATTGGCTTAGGTCGTTTCGGTCGGGCCGTCTGTCTGACCTTACACGGTTTAGGTTACGAAGTGCTCGCCGTAGATAGCGATGAAAAAAAAGTCAACCAAGCCCTCAACGATCAAATTGCCTCTCACGCCGTCCAACTCGACACCACCGAACCCAATTCCTTGGAAGAGGCGGGACTGACCGAATTCGATACCGTGATCGTGGCGATCGGGAATTACTTAGCCCAGAGTATTATCACCACCCTCAACCTCAAAGAAGCGGGGGTCAAACACGTGGTCGCCAAAGCGTCCTCGGAAACCCACATGAAATTACTCAATAAAGTCGGCGCCGATCACGTCGTCTTTCCCGAACGAGAAATGGGTTGCGCCTTAGCGCGATCGCTGACCAAACCCAGCATTCTCGATCGCTTTGAGCTCGACACCGACCACAGCATCGTCGAAGTTCTCGTCCCCGAACACTTCGACGGAAAAACCATTTCCGAACTGGAACTGCGCAAACGCTACGGTCTGACCGTCCTCGCCGTCGGGTTGGAAAACAAATTTGAGATCAACCCCCCGCCGACGATGCGCCTGCATAAAGGAACGGCAATGGTAGTTATCGGCGCCAACAAAGAAATCGATCGCCTCGCCAGCTAAAACCGCTTTCTTCCGAGGTTTTCTCTCATGTCGATCGGTTCGGTCCGGGGTATACTGCTCCTAATACTGGTGCAATTGTTCGAGAACCATGTTGGGCAAATTTTTTAAAAAACCCGGTCCGGAATTGGGCGATCGCGTCCCGCCGGGTCAGCATTTGACCAATGGCTTTCCAGTTTTGACTTACGGCGATACCCCACAACTGTCCACCGACGAGTGGGAATTTAAAGTCTGGGGGTTGGCAACGCCGAAAACCTTTACCTGGAAAGACTTTATGGCGATGCCACAACACGAGTTTACCGCCGATTTCCACTGCGTAACGCGCTGGTCCAAACTCGATGTCAAGTGGACCGGGGTTAAAGTCACCGACTTTCTCCAACAGGTCGAACTCGACCCCAAAGCGGTTCACGTCATGGAACATTGCTACGGCGGTTACACCACCAACCTCCCCCTGGAAGATTTCGCCCGCGAAGAAAACTTTTTCGCCCATACCCTGTTTGGCGAACCCCTCCCGGCGGAACACGGCGGACCGATGCGTCTGGTGGTTCCCCATCTCTACGCCTGGAAAAGTGCCAAATGGATTAACGGACTCGAATTTCTCGATAAGGAAGAATCGGGATTTTGGGAACGCAACGGCTACCACAAACGGGGCGAACCGTGGGCGGAAGAACGCTACAGCAATGCGTTATTCTAACGGCGACGGAGTTGGGAATAAGGGTGTAGGGGCGAAAAATAGGTGAAAAATAGGTGAAAAATATGCACGCCCATGTTTCGCCCATTCTTCACCCCTACTGCAAGGTTTTCACAAAATCCTACAACATCCTACTGGCCCAAAAACTTTTTAACCAGTTTCAACTTCCCGACATAAGGGGGATAACGCAGGTCGAGATCCAGCCAGAAAGACTTTTTCAAAACGCTTTTGCGGTGGGAAAAGGTATCGAAACTGGCTTTTCCGTGATAGGCGCCGATACCACTCGGACCGACGCCACCGAACGGGAGTTCCGCGACCCCCACATGCATAATCGTGTCGTTGAGACAGACTCCTCCAGAGGAGGTTTCTCGGACAATCCGCGCCTGTTTTTCCTTATCGTTCGAGAACAGGTACAACGCGAGGGGTTTCGGACGTTGGTTGACGATCGCGATCGCCTCGTCGAAGCGATCGTAAGGAATAATCGGTAAAATCGGCCCGAAAATTTCCTCTTGCATAAGCGGCGCGTCTAAAGCGACGTTCTCCACCAGGGTCGGCGCGATGTAGCGATCGCCCGGGTCGAGTTCGCCCCCCGTCACGATTTGAGCATCTTGCAGTAAACTTGCAAGCCTTTGAAAATGCTTGTCACTGACAATCCGCCCAAAATCGGGACTCTCTTGGGGGCTAGGCCCGAAAAATTGATGTAACTTTTGCTGAATTGCCGCGACGAAATCCGCCTGGATCCGGCGATCGACGAGTAAGTAATCCGGCGCGATGCAAGTTTGTCCCGCATTGAGAAACTTACCCCAGGTTACCCGGGTCGCCGCCGTTTCCAAATTAATCTGAGTATCGACAATACACGGACTTTTCCCGCCGAGTTCCAACGTGACCGGAGTCAACTGTTTCGCCGCCGCCTCCATCACCCGTTGGCCGATCGCCGTTCCTCCGGTAAAAAAGATATGGTCGAATTTCTCTGCGAGTAACCCCTGAGAGACCTCCGCATCTCCCTCCACCACGCTGATGTAACCCGGATCGAAGACGGCGCCAAACAATTTGGCAATCATCCGCGACGTATTCGCCGAAACCTCGGAAGGCTTGACGATCGCGCAATTTCCCGCCGCGATCGCCCCAATTAAGGGTTCGATCGCCAAATTAAACGGATAATTCCAGGGACTGATAATTAAAACTACCCCCAACGGTTCGGAATAAACCCGCGCCGAAGCGGGAAATTGTTCGATTCCCGTCGCCACTTTTTGCGGTTTGACCCACGATTTAATCTGTTTGAGGGCGTAATCGATTTTGCTAACGCTGCCAATTTCGGTTAAATACGCTTCTAAATGCGGTTTTCTCAAATCTGCTTGAACCGCCGCGATAATCTCTGCTTCGTGGTCGAGAATGGCTTGTTTGAGCTTTTTGAGTTGTTCGATGCGAAAGTCAACCGATTTCGTCCGACCCGTCGCGAAAAATTGCCGTTGTCTTTCAATAATTTCCCGGACTGGAGTAGCAGTGAGCATGAAATTGTCCTAAATTCAATTAATTTTGAGGCTGTTGTTTCTATTGTAAGGACTTTTCAATCGTTAAAACGGGCGATCGCCGCTTCTAAAAGTTCCGCCGCCGTTACCTCTCCCGTCCCATAACAGGCGCGCTGTTGCCAAGCGAAAATCGGCAAATGTCCGGGAGGGGCTTCTAACGAGAAATCGACCTCATCGTAGTACAACCAATTCTCGCGATCGCGCCAACCGACGCGATCGCAAAATGCCGTATAATCGCCGCCGACTTCCTGCCAAACTGTTCGCTGAACCCGCAACCCAAAGCGCCCATAACTATAAGTCTGCCACGCCCAATCGAGCGTCCCGAGATCCATGCTGGGGAAATATTCGAGATCTTCGCAATTCAAATAGCCTTTCTTTTGACGATCGCCCGCCGTTAACATCAGCGATCGGGTCATTTCATCCGCCTGTTGCCACTCTCCCGCCGCCAGTAAATTTAACAGTTCCGTGTAATCGATTCCGACCTCGGAACTCGGATAGGGATGCTCTGGCTCTTCCGCTTCAGTTTCGGAATTAAAATATTGGTAAATCTGGCTTAACTGAGCCTTAATTTCGTCGAAGGACTGGCGATCGAACGTCGCTAAAAGTTGTTGCAATTGTTGTTTGATTTCCGATCGTTCTCGATGAGATTCTTCCACAGCGCGATCGAGGCGATCGATTTTCGCTTCCAAACGGGCGATCGCTGTTATGTAGTCGGTTTGCGAAGGGCGATCGCGATATTCCTGCCGATATTCTCGCCCAACGCGATCGCGAACCCAGAGTTTAATCGCCCAATGAATCTGCTGTTGTTGCTTGTCGAGAAAGGCACGATAAAGGGGACTGCGCGGGCTTCCTGGAAGCGGCGTTAAATCCCAACCACACCCGAGACATCGCCGAACGGTTTCGGGGTCGTATTCGAGATCGCAAATCGGGCAAAAACAGGGCATAAAAACAGGGCATATAACAGGTGAACCTTTCCCAAACTGGAATGATGGGAAAACCGAATTGACGGCGATCGCCACCGTTAAAGATCGAGATCCATTTAACCTTTATAAATTCAAAAGATTAGGGTGAAATCCTTTAAGCAAGGAAGCGATCGCCCCTTTTAATTCAATTCTTATTTATTCGATCGCTCCCGTTGCCAGCAGTCGAATCACGACCCCAATTAAGGCGCCGAGAATCAAGACCAAACTGGTGAGGGAACCGATCGCAAACCCGATCGATCGCTTTTCCGGTGCCTTGTAATAGCCCCAGGCATAAACGATCCTGCCCACAATCCACAAAGATCCCAAACCACTGCCCCAAATGGGATTAATAAATTCACAAAACAACCATAATGCAGGGAGAAATAAAACGAGCTGTTCTAAAGTATTTTGTTGGACGCGAAAAACGCGCTCGAAATCCGGATCTCCAGAGGTTTGAGGGGCGGGAATTTTATATTTAACTCGCGCTCTACCCACATTAATAATCACACTCAGGTAGAGAATCAGACTGGCGATCGTCACCAAACTCGGCCATGCTGACATGAACTTAATTCCTTGATTTCAAAGAGTTTGACAAGTTTATATTTTTTGAGTATGTCATTGCGCGGCGATTCCGTAAAGCCCGATCGCCCCCCGGTCGGCGATCGGCGGCGATGGACAATCAATAATCTCCGAAGAGGAATATAAAAGATACAATAGTTTAGCTGTATATTAAAAGCAATATCTCCCCCCTCATTGAAGCGAATGGGTAACATCGAACAACTATCGTATCAAGTTGGCGGTTCCCTGGCGAATGATGCGCCGACTTACATCGAAAGGGAAGCCGATCGCCATCTTTACAATTGCTTGAAGCGAGGGGATTTTTGCTATATTCTCAACGCGCGACAGATGGGGAAATCGTCGCTGTTAGTCAAAACCCGCCATCGTTTAGAAACCCTAGGGTTTAAATGCACTAGCGTGGATATGACCCGCATCGGCGGTGAAAATATCACGCCGTTGCAGTGGTACAAAGGGATTGTCACCGAATTGTGGCAGGGATTTCGGCTGTTAGGCAAGTTTAATTTAAAAAGCTGGTGGCGCGAAGCCGAAGATATTTCCCTATTGCAGCGTTTGAGTTATTTTGTCGAGCTTTTATTAGAACAATTCCCGGAAGATCGGTTATTCATTTTCATCGACGAAATTGACAGTATTTTATCCTTAGATTTTCCCGTCGATGATTTTTTTGCCTGGATTCGGTTTTGCTACAACCAACGGGCGATCGCCCCGGAATACCAACGCCTGAACTTTGCCATTTTCGGCGTGGCGACCCCTTCGGACTTGATCCGCGATCGCCAACGGACCCCCTTTAATATTGGCGAGGCGATCGCCCTCGATGGCTTTACCGTAGAAGAAGCCGCCCCCCTCGCCCGAGGGTTTGGCGTCAGCGACGACAAAGCCATCAAAATTCTCAACCAAATCTTGTCGTGGACTGGAGGACAGCCCTTTCTGACGCAAAAACTGTGTCAGTTAGCGACCGTCGAATTATCCAAAATCTCCCTGTTATTCCGACAAGACCTCGATCGCTTCATTGACGATTTAGTGCGTCAGGCGATCGTCGAAAACTGGGAATCCCAAGACGAACCGGAACACTTACGCACGATCCGCGATCGCTGTTTGGCAGACGAAAACCGCGCGGGACGACTGCTGGGGTTGTACCAAACCCTGTTACACCATACCCCCGTTCCCGTAGACGACAGCCGCGAACAAATGGAACTGTTACTCAGTGGCTTAGCGGTCAAAGACTCCGGTCAGTTGCGGGTGAGAAACCCGATCTACCGCCAAGTTTTCGATCTCGATTGGGTCGCGCAACAGTTAAACCAACTGCGCCCCTATTCCCAAACCTTCAACGCCTGGCTGCGTTCGGGGAAAACCGACGAATCGCGCTTGTTACGGGGTCAAGCCCTCCTCGACGCCCAACAGTGGTCGATGGGCAAGAGTTTGAGCAATCTCGACTATCAATTTTTAGCCGCCAGCCAACACAGCGATCGCCGGGCCGTCCAACAAGCATTAGAAGCGGAAAAACTGGTCGAAGTCGAAGCCCGACTCGCCCAAGAACAGAAAACGGCGCAGTTGCAGCGATCGCTACTCGCCACCGCCGTCGCCGCCTTAGTCGTCTCCTTGGGATTCGGCGGGACGGCGTACTGGCAATATCGCCAAGCCCGTTTGCGCGAAATCGACGCCCTTACCTCGTCTTCCCAGGGCTTATTTGCCTCCGATCGGCGCTTGGATGCCCTCATCCAGGCGATGAAAGCATGGCAGGCGGTTCGGCAGTTAGGGGCGATCGCCGCCCCCTTACAAACCCAAGTCAGCGCCGCCTTAAACCAAAGTTTTTACGGCGCCACGGAGTACAATCGCCTCAGCCAAAATGAAACTCGGGTGTGGGATATTGCCTTTACTCGCGACGGGCAACGGATTGCTACCATCACTCAGGACAATACAATCCGAATTTGGGATAACCGAGGCCAACTGTTGCACGAGATCGAGCAACCGGGTTACGAATTGCGATCGCTCGCCTTCAGTCCCGACGGTCAAACCTTAGCGACCGCCACCAGCATCGGCGAAGTTGAATTGTTAAATACCGAGGGTCGAGTTGTCACTCGTTTTCCCGCCCACGATCTCGAAATTTCGCAAATTCTCTACAGTCCTGATGCCCAAACCGTCGCCACCGCCAGTGGTGACGGACTGGTCAAATTATGGAAAACCGACGGAACTTTACAGCACGTTCTCTCCGGTCATCGCGGACCGGTTCGGCAAATTGCCTTCAGTCAAGACGGACAGAGAATTGCCTCGGCGAGTAACGATCGCACGGTCAAACTCTGGAATCGGTCGGGGAAACTGCTCAAAACCTTTGAAGGCTTTGATGCCCCAGTCACTGCCGTTACGTTTACCCCAGACGGCCAATATTCGATCGCCGGAGGCGCCGATCGCCGGGTGGAACGCTTGGGGATCGACGAGGGCGATCGCCTTACCCTCGGCGAACATGAAGGAAGCATTTACGCGATCGCCGTCAGTCCCGACGGACAAACCATCGCCTCTGGCGGTTGGGATAAAACCGTCAAACTCTGGTCCCTCGACGGTCGCTTCTTACGAACCTTTCGCGGACATCGAGCCCCAATTAGCGGCTTGTCCTTCAGTCCGGACGGACAAACCCTCGCTTCTGCAAGTTTTGAGGGAGAGGTCAAGCTGTGGAAACTTTACAGCGATTTTTTGCAAGTTTTCCGCGCCCACCAAAGCGAAGTGCGCGCGATCGCCTTTACCCCGGACAGTCAAAGCTTCGCATCGAGTAGCTGGGACGGATTTATCCATCTCTGGCGACTCGACGGTACCCTGTTACGTAGCATTCGTGCTCATGAGAGTGGGATTGTCGGCTTGGCGTTCAGTCCCGACGGGCGCACCCTCGCTTCGGGGAGTTGGGACGAAACCATTAAACTCTGGGACCGTGACGGGAACTTATTGAAATCCTTTCACGCTCATTCCCTAGCCGTGAATCAAGTCGCGTTCAGTCCCGACGGACAACGCTTGGCGTCTGTAGGTAATGACAACACCGTCAAACTCTGGAAACTCGATGGAACCTTAGTACAGACCTTTGACAACTATCCCGAATCGGCGACGGCGATCGCCTTCAGTCCCGACGGACAACGCCTGGTGACCGGTAGTGAAGATTACCTCGTCCGCATCTGGCATGTCAACGGTACCCTCTTACACCAGTTTTCCGGACATCGGGGGGGCATTTGGGGGGTCGCCTTCAGCCCGGACGGTCGCTGGGTGGCTTCGGCGAGTGCGGACGGAACGGCGAAACTGTGGCCCTTGGACGGTGGCGAACCGATTTCTCTCGACCGTCACGGGGGTATTGTCGATAAAGTCGTCTTCAGTCCCGATGGGGAGTTAGTCGCCACCGCCAGTTGGGACCGCACGGTCAAACTCTGGAACCGCCAAGGGGTGGAACTCAAAAGCCTCGCCCGCCACCAAGAACCCGTGCGGATCGTCCAGTTCAGTCCGGACGGTCGCTGGTTGGTTTCGGGAGGGGACGATCGCAACGTCGTTGTCTGGGATCGATCGCGGGTGATGGCCCTCGACGAATTCGATCGCGCCTGTCAACTGGTCGCCGATTATTTACAATTCAGCCCGGAAATTGCCCCGCGCGATCGCAAGATCTGTAATGACTCGTCGGACGGCGATCGCCCCGGAACGAACCCCAAGTAAAGAAGTCTTAAAATAGAAGTAGAGAATACGGTTAAAAAAAATCGAGGCAATAGCAAAATGAAACCCAAACTTTATCAAAGAATCGCCACGGCGATCGCCCTCGTTCTCGTCAGCGCGATCGCCCCGACAGCGCGCGCCGAAACCATTGAAATTCAACCCCAATTTTCCCCCGATCCGATGGTCGTAGAAGGGCGATCGGGCGGAGCGACGAACAGCGAATGCGGCTACCTCGGCGATACCCCGAATCACGTTTTAGAAGTCGGCGCCGATCTGCCTTACTTGCGGATTGCCGTCGAAGGAACGAACAATCTCAGCCTCTTAATTGACGGACCCGGCGGACGCTTCTGCGTATTAGCCGACAGTTACACCGAACAAGGTCCGGAAATGTCCGGTTTGTGGACTCAAGGAACCTATCAAATTTACATCGGCGATCGTGCCGGAGAAGCCAGCGATTATCGCCTGTACATTTCCCACACTCCCAACTGAATTCTCATCTTTTAACCAAACCCTTTCACGGGTTTTTTCTTCCCTTTAGATTTACGTTTCGATTTGTTTTTTTTAACCTCGGCGAGGGCGCTTTCAAATAACTGGTGCAAATGGAACGGGATACTCGCCGTTCCCGGTAATTCTGGCGCTAAGGGCTTGTCAAATTCTTGCATTAATCCGTCTAAATCCGCTTCTAATGAAAAATTGGGTCGTTCTAATACCGTTGCAAGCAAATTTTCCAACGCTTTCGGGTAGTCCTGCGCCAAGCGCTGCCAAATTTCGACCGTAATTTCGGGAGTTTCTAAATAACGGCGGACTAATTTAGCGGCTAATTCGCTATCTTCTTGAGGAAATTCCAAAAGATGTTCAAATTTAGCATAATCGGCTAAGAAATGATGACCCCAGCGAGGATGAGACAAAGCAGTGACTGCTTCGGCTTTTTTGAGGGCGTCGGGTAATTCAACTTTCGGTAAAATTGTTTTATTTTCGGCTTGTTTTTCTAATAATTCCGAAACTTCTTGCGAACTCGTGCCGGATTCTTTTGCCGTTTCTTCGATAAGGGATTGGCGATCGACTCCCGAATCTGCTGCCAATTGTTCGATAGATTTTGTACCGTCCACTCCCGATTTAGCGAGCTTTTTGTGCATCACTAATTCGGTCAATTCGGCAATTTTGCGATCGAGTTGATAGCCGGGTAAGGTGACGCGATCGCCCCCGAAATATTCCACAAATTCTCGATGATATTGAGCGACGGAATCCCACGCTTCTTGTAACAATTCCGGTGCGTCCGCATACAATTGATGGGGATAGTGTTCTTTAAAATCGCCAATAGCGACGGCAAGTTTGGGTTTACCGAGTTTACCTTTCGGAATAAACGAACCGAATAACATCCAGCGATCCTCGCCTAATGGTGCGATCCGCGCGGCGATCATTTCTCCCGGTTGGAGGCGATCGCATTGCGCGCGATCGCTCTCGGGATTGGGTTCAAGTCGATATTGTTTCGCCGTCAGCCAGTTTTTAACTTCAAACCCATCGGGCAAAATTTGCAGCACTTCAAACAGTCCGGTAAAACTGTGATTCCATGCTTGCAAAAGCTGGCGATCGCCTGTAGATAAATGACCCAAATTGTCCTCGGTTTCTAAAAATAAATCCAGAGGACTTTTTTCACCAACTTTCCCTTCAATTGCAAACGAATCGATTAATAAATAACGATATTTACGATCCGCACTATCCCGCCGCCCCCGTCTTGCGGCGAATTTCTCCAGGGCGATCGCCGTTGCTCCTTCCGCATCTAAAATAAAATCAATTAACCCTTGTTTTAGTTCCCAAGCGCGAGTTACTGTCACTCGTTCCATCGCCTTTTCCAACGCAACAGACCCAGCATATCCGTAGCCAGGAGGCGATCGCTTCCCCCCGCAGATAGGGATTTAGGAATTTTAGAGTTTAGAGTTTAGAGTTTAGATTTTACCGGGTTGGCGATCGATCTTTGCAAGGGCGACCAATTATTCACCTCTACGCCATCACCGAATTGAGAACCATTCTCAAAAATCCCGTTCCGCTTCTCCCGTCCCCGGTTCGTTCTGAGAACTGTCTAGAGTTGGATCGTCAAAACCATTCGCCGACATCGAATAAGGCGACTCTACTTTAAAATACCCCGACGCTTTCAGCGCATCCCTCAACGTGGGATATTCCGTCGTCATCCCAAACGTCGCCGGGGTCACCGGGTCGGTATAGGTAAAGTGGCGTTGCTTGAGACAATATTCATCCCAAGACGACATTTGAATGCGGAATAAGGTAATAAAAATATCCGCCAAAAGGGGCGTCAGGGGAATGCGAAAAACAATACTTTTATTCACTGCCGCACAAATTTCTTCAACCGCTTGGTCTACGGTCATCGCGGCATTTCCCAACACGAACGGACGGGACGGTTCGGGGGGATTTTCCACTAAATGCAGGACGATTTTAGCAATATCGCGGGCGTGAATGAAGTGAAAACTGCCCTCGGCTTTAAAAAAGCGAATTAAATTAATCCATTTGAGGACTTGTGGCACTCCTGCAGTTAAATGAGACAGGGGTTTTTGTTCGTCCCCACCAAAGACCAGCGTGGGATAAAGGGTCGTAATTCGAGAGGCGAGGGGCAAACGACTGAAACGGCGAATACAGTCGAATTTAGAGCGGATATAATCGGTGCCGAGTTGTCCCGCTTCTCGTAACAATTCGTTATTGCGATCGAGAATACTTGCCGTTGAGAAATAAATCACTTGTTCGCAAACCTCCGGATCGAGCATTTCGATTAAACGGAGGGTTTTGAGAACGTTGACATCGAAAACTTCCTGACTTCCTCCCCACGCCGTAGCGGCTAAAATCGCAAGGTCAATGGTGGCGAGTAGATCCTTATAACGATCGATGTCGCGCATATCGGCTTTAATGATTTCGATACCGGAACGCGCTTCGAGATCGACACGCAATTTTTCGGGATCGCGCACGAGCAAAAAGAGTTCGTAGTCGGTTTCTTGAATGAGAGTTTCGACTACGTAGTGACCGATGCAGCCACTAGCACCAGTGACTAAAATCCGCTTGGGTTTATAGTATGAGGAAAACACAGGAGGTCTAGGGCTAAATAAAGGTGTGTGAAGTTAGAGAGGAAAGTAAATGAGCGCCGTTTAACGTTTAGATTTTAGAGGCTGACGGCTGATTTGTCACCGAAAATTTTGGCCGTAAAGTTCGTGGCGAACAGCGAATTCCGTCAATTGACCTCCAAATTCGCCATTCGCCTTTGACTGAAAATTTCGGTTGTTTTGGAGTTAACTACCCCATACACCCTAAATTGGGGACTTTCAGGCACGAACGGCAAGGAGTTTGTCGGCTTGTTTGGCGGTTTCAAAGAAAAAGGCGGCGTTTTCTTCGGGGGTACCGGGAAGAATGCCGTGACCCAGATTTAAGATATGGCCTTGATTGCCTGCTTTGCGAATCGTATCGAGGATGCGATCGCGGATGAACTCCTGGGATCCAAACAAAACGCACGGATCGATATTGCCTTGCACGCCGATCTCGGGACCGAGACGCTTGCGGGCGTCGGCCATATCGACGGTCCAATCGACGCTGACGATATCGACGCCGGATTGACCCATGCGTTCCAGGATGCCCGCACTGCCACTAATGTAGAGGATTAACGGCGTATCGGGGTGAGTGGCTTTGACCTGTTCGATGACCCGTTTTTGATAGGGCAGGGCGAAGGTGTCGTAGTCTTGGGGACTGAGTTGACCCGCCCAGGAGTCGAACATCTGCACGACTTGGGCGCCGCAATCGATTTGATAGCGCACGTAAGTGGCGATCGAGTCGGCAATTTTGCCTAAAAGGGTATGTAACATCTCGGGGTTGGAGAAGGCCATCCCTTTGATAATTTTGTAATCTTTAGAAGATTTACCTTCGATCGCGTAAGCCGCCAGGGTCCACGGCGCCCCGACAAATCCCAAGACTGCCGCTCGATTGCCGACTTCTTGACGCAAGGTTTGTAAAATCGTGCGGATGAAGGGCAAGGAGGCTTCGGGATCGAGGGGATGGACGTTCTCGACTTGTTCGGCGCTGCGAATCGGCGGATCGATGATCGGGCCTTTGCTTTCGACGATATCGAAGGGAATGCCCATTCCCGGCAGGGGAGTCAAAATATCGGAAAATAGGATCACGCCGTCGGGTTGAAAGGCGCGAAAGGGTTGCAGGGAAATCTCGATCGCCAAGTCCGGATTTTCGGACCGCTCGCGAAATGAGGGATATTTCTGCCGCAATTCCCGATAAGCTTTCATATAACGTCCGGCCTGCCGCATCATCCATACAGGGGGACGGTCTAATTTTTCACCACGTGCTGCCCTTAATAGATAGGGAATCTGGCTTGATTCAGCCATCTAATGTTCACCTTAAACGTTCTTAAATGCCATTGTTCAGCTTACCACTGAGCGATTGTGATTTGATGCCTTGTTTCGCCGAGTTGGTAGCCGCACTAAGGCTTACCACGAGTTGGCTAATTTAGCAGATTTTGTAATGTTTTTTAACCCGATCGCCCGTCTCCAAAGGCCAACACGCCGCGATCGCCGTCTAACTCTACCGGGACGCCGACGGGAAGGGCCGCATTGGGACCGTCGTGACCGAAGGGCAAGTCGGAAACCACGGGAATCCCTAAATCGGACAGGCGATCGCGCAGGACTTCGGCCACAGTAAAACTCGGCAATTTGGCCAATTCGTCGCACTGGCTGAACCGTCCCAGGGCAATCCCGGCGACGCGATCGAAGATGCCTTGCATCCGCCATTGGGTCAAGAGGCGATCGAGGCGGTAGGGCGCTTCGCCCACATCTTCGAGGGCGACGATCGCCCCGTCTAAGGGCGCTTCGGCGGCGGTTCCCAACAGGTGACTCGCCACGGTCAAATTGGCGGGAATTAAGACCCCGCGAGCGGTGCCGCCTCCCCACCCCCGTCCTTGAAGGGGCGCGATCGCCCGTCCGCCGACGACATCGAACAAGCGCGCGATCGACCAGTCCGGTTCGGCGGCGATCGTCGTCAGTACCGGACCGTGAACGCCGCCGATTCCCTGACCCCACAAACTCCACAACAAAGCCGTGATATCGGAAAACCCGATTAACCATTTTGGCGATGCGATCGGTTCCCACTGCCACCGTTCGAGCAAGCGCGCCCCACCGTACCCACCTCGGGCGCAGAGAATCCCGCGACAGTCCGGATCGGCCCAAGCCCGTGCCAGTTGCTCGCGGCGATCGCGATCGTCCCCGGCGAGATACCCCCAGCGTGCATCGTACCCGGGGCAGAATTCGACGCGAAACCCGCGCGATCGCCAAATTTCCAGTCCTTTTTCGAGGATTTCCGGTTCTTTGAGACAACCACTCGGGGCGATAACTTTGAGTAAATCTCCCGGTTGTAAGGGCGGGGGAAATAAGGGCATGTTGGGAAATTTTAGAGTTTAGAGTTTAGAGTTTTAGATCGACCCGATTTTCAATTCTGACGCCCCCTTCACCACACAAATCGTCAAACCATTTTTCCATGCGATCGCCCATCGCACTGACGGAAAATTGGCCTTCGGCGCGATCTCGGCAGGTGCGGCGGTCGAGGCGATCGAGCTGGCTAATTGCCTCGACCAAACCTTCGACGGAATCGGGTTCGACTAACCACCCCGTTTCGCCCTCAATCACAATTTCTGCCGGACCGCCGCGACGGTAGGCGATCGCCGGAACGCCGCAGGCGAGGGCTTCGACCACCACATTACCGAAGGCTTCGACCCAACGGGGGGTGACCAAGAGGGCGCGGCTGCGTCCTAATTCCCGTTGCAATTGTTTCGTTTCGAGAAAGCCGCAATAGGCGATCGCCGCATCGGGGTAGGTCTCGCGGATCTTGTGCCAATAATCTTTATCTTGCAAGTATCCGAAAATTTTTAAGGGGATTCCGCTCTTTTGTGAGGCGGCGACGGCATCTTCCAAGCCCTTTTCGGGAGAAATCCGACCGACCCAGGCGAGGGTATTGTCCGGAGTTTCGCAAAACTCGTAAGCGCCAAAGTCAAACCCGTTGAACAGACAGCGACAGCGATCGCCAAAACTAAAGGTTTCCGCTTGCGCTCGCGAATGAACCCCAATACTGCCGGGGAAAGCGATCGCGACTCTTTCAATAATTTCATCCATGACGTCGCTGAGGGATCCCATGCTGACCAGATGGGCGATCGGGCGCTGAAAGAACGGGGTCAAATAGAAGGGCAACCAGTCGTATGCAAAGTTACAAATCAGATCGAACTCACTTTGTCGCGATCGCGCCACTTCCCAGAGATTGGCGAGGACGGAATTAGCCGATAAAGTGACGGGGGTCTGGCGTCCCTGAGTTTGGGCGGTAGGCTGTAGTTCTCCCGGAATTTGGGCGATCGGCAAGTCGCCGAGGTCGGATCCTTCCGGGGCGAGGATGGTTAAGTGATGTCCGCGCCGTTGCAATTCGGTGGCAATATTGCGTAAAGTCAGTTCGACGCCGCCCCCGAGTCCCGAACCGAGCGGACCGACGGGGGTTGAAACGAAGAGCAATTTTAAAGAATCGGGGGGGTTGACCGAGGGCATGAAAAATAAAGGCAATCAAATGAGATCGAGAGCGAGTCAACTCGACTTAGGGAATATCTTCGGGAGCTTCGGGAGGATGGCTCCAACTGGGCAATGCGGAGCGGCTTTCGAGATCGGCACGCCCTTGAAAGCGGGTCAATTGACTGACGGCCCAGGTGGCTGCCTGACGGACATCTTCATCGGTATCGTCAACGGCGTGCTGTAGGAACTGACTAATTTGCAAGACTAAGTCGTAAAACAAGGTGATGTCGCGGATCGCGTTTTTGCGAACGTCGGGATTGCGATCTTTGAGGGCTACGCTCAAGCCGCGATTCATCGGTTGGAGAACGCGGGTGCCAATTTTGGCGATCGCGGCGACGATCGCGCTGCGCTGCTGGGAATCACACTCTACCATCAAATTGACCAACGGTTCGATCGCCCGCGAATCGCCGCACTGAGTCAACTCCCAAATGATTTTGGAGCGTTTTTGGGGATCGCAGCGTTGCAATTCGGCGATCAGTGCTTCGACCCGATCGATATTGGGCAGGGAGTGGGTTGGCTCGATCCTCATCGGAGTGGTGGGAGGTGTCGGCACTGGTGCGGGGGGCTGGGACGTTCCCGAAGCCATTGGGGAGAGGTCCGATCCGGCAACGTCATTGTAGCCATTGAGTCCGCCATCGACGGGAGGAGGGGGAGTAGGGGGCGGCGGTTTGGAAAAAATCTGCGGAGCCTGGGGTAAATTGAGGGGGCGATCGTCCTGGCCGGAGGCTTCGCGATCGCTCGGTGGGGCCTTCTCGTCCTGGATCTCCTCCGACGCTTCGAGGTCGAGATCTTTGTGGGCGAGTGCGTCGTCGAAGGCTTCGGCTTCCGAGGGTTCGTCTTCTTCTAACGGGCGGGTCAGCCAGTAGAAGGCGCCGACAAAGGCTCCCGCCGCGAGCAGGGTTCCGAACCCGAGGACGGCCCACCAGAGGAGTTCTTTTTTAGAGCGGCTTTTTTTCGGTTTGGGGCGCTCCGACTCGGAGTCGTTCTGAGCGATTCGCGTCGGCGAGAGCGGTTCGGGAGACGGTCCGACCCCCACGGCGGTGCGATCCGCGCTCAAGGCAGAATTTTCGGGGATGAGGGGGGCGATTTCTCCTAGGCTGACAAGCGATTCCATGCCTCGACCCTCTGTCAAAGGGGTGGCGAACGATGTCCTCACGAGGGAACTCTCGACGATCCCAAGACAGGTGAAACTGGCGAGTAAGAAGAGGTGGCGCTTTAACGTCATAAACGGATGGAGGGTGAGGAGATGCAACCAGCCTTCTCTGGTGAAAGAGTGACGACCAGCTAGCCCATTCCTACCCGTTATAAACCCGATCGCGCCAGGACACAATGTTTTGAGGGTCGTGGCGATCGCCTCCCGTACCTTGGGGGAAAATTACGAAGTCATTTCGGACTCGGATTGAGAGAGAGCGATCTGAACCGGGAGTTCCACAGGTTTGGAGGGGTGCTTGTGAGTGCGGGCGATCGGTTCGCGATCGCGGTCGGCGAAGCCCTGCTTCTGAGCCAGCTTGGACATCAACACTTCGCGCTGGTTGATGATGTAGATGCTAACGAGAGTGAGCAGCACTCCCGCCCACTGTAATCCTGAAAGGGTTTCCGAAAGTAAGAGATTGCCAAAGAAAAGAGCAAAAACGGGGGTTAGGAAAGTCAGCGCACTCAAACTGGTGAGGTTTCCTTGAGAGGCGAAGTAAAAAAATACACCGTAGGCGATCGCGCTCCCGAACACGGTGGCATAGCCGAGTGACAACCAACCGTACAGGTCAATATTAACCCACTGTTGGGATTCGCTGACTCCCGAGAGAACCCATAAGGGTAATCCACCGAGAATCATGTGCCATCCGGTCGCCACGATCGGATCGACGTGTTTGCAGACGAAACGGACGCTGACCGTGCCTGCGGCCATGGACAGGGCGGCGAGCAGCATCAACCACTCACCGTTATTGAATAATTGCAACAGCAGCGATCGCCCCCACTCGAAATGGTTCACATCGGCGATCGTCAGGGGAATTTCGCCGTTCCCCAGACTGCGGGCGAAGCCCAAAATCCACTCGTCGGGCAAGCCAATTGCGGCAATTCCGACGACGCCGAGACCGAGACCGATCGCCCCCAACCAGCCGATGGTTTCGCCGAACAGCCACGCCGACAATAAGGCGACGGCGATCGGTTGGGAGTCGATCATCACCGAACCCAACCCGGCCCCCGTGCGGACTAGCCCTTCGGCGAGAAACCCTTGAAATAGGGTGCCGTCGATCGCCGCAAACAAGCCGATCCACAACCAAGCTTTCAGGGTTTGCGGTTGTTGGCGACCTTGCAAGGCGGCGACGACCAAGACGAGAATCCCCGCCGGAATCAAGCGAGTGCCCGCCAAAAACAGGGGCGTGGTTTCGGGGATGGTGCTTTTCATGGCGACCATTGCCGTTCCCCACAAGAAGAAGGGACTGAGCAAGAGCAACCAACGCAAGGGGGTTTGGGTGATAATCGTTCGGTTTTGCATAGACGTTATCAAGTTTTATCGAGCACTCAGCAATCAAGCCAACAGGCGCGCGCCGTCCCAGGACGGCTATCAGAAATTTGCCCAATTCTACTAAATTATGTATTTATGTTAAGCGATTGCCCTCAAAGTGGCCCGGCGATCGGGTCACTTGCCGGGGTTGCCCTGGAGAAAGTGCAACGCCTCTCTCGCAATAGGGCAAACTAGAATTGAGCGCGATCTCGTCGATGTCAATCCCTCGTCGAGGTGCGATCGCTTCAACCCAGCGCACTCGCCAGCCCTACTTTTCCTCTGGAAACAGGTGACTCGCTCGATCCATCCATCATTGATTTGCTTAATTGCCCATGATTTGGCCCTTTAGAAAATTCCGTAAAAAAATTGCTCGCATTGAAGTCACCGGATTGATTGCCGGAACCACGCGCAAAAAAGTTCTCGAAGCGCTCAAAACCGTCGAAGAACGAAAATTCCCCGCCTTGTTGTTACGCATTGACAGTCCGGGAGGAACCGTCGGGGACTCCCAAGAAATTTACAACGCCCTCAAGGAACTGGGTAAAAAAATCAAAATTGTGGCCAGCTTTGGCAATGTTTCGGCATCGGGGGGCGTGTATATCGGTATGGGTGCCCACCACATCGTTGCCAATCCCGGGACGATTACGGGCAGCATCGGCGTCATCTTGCGCGGCAATAATTTAGAACGCCTGCTCGACAAAATCGGCGTTTCGTTTAAAACGATTAAATCCGGTCCGTATAAAGATATCTTGTCATTCGATCGCGAACTGACCGAGCCGGAAAAATCGATTTTACAAGAGTTAATCGATACGAGTTACAACCAGTTCGTGCGGACCGTCGCCGAAGCCCGCGATCTCGAAATCGAAACCGTCAAATCCTTTGCCGACGGGCGGATTTTCACCGGGGAGCAAGCCTTGGAACTCGGGGTCGTCGATCGCGTCGGGACCGAAGAAGAAGCACGACGGTGGGCGGCGGAATTAGTCGGACTCGATCCGGAGAAAACCACTTGTTTTACCCTGGAAGAACGCAAACCTTTACTCGCCCGGATCGTCGGACAAACCCAGGTCGCCCCTCGGGTATCGGCAGGTCTAAATTGGTTAGAATTTGAGCTGTCTCACAGTGGACATCCGTTGTGGCTGTACAGACCTTAAGGGGGGATTGGGGGACTGCGCCCTCGGCTGAGGCTGGCGAAGTTCCCCGGATCTGGGCGGACTGGGAGCCTTGGCGCCCGATCGCGGGAGCCACCGAGTCCGTGCAACCCGATCGCTGACAATTGAGAAAAAATGGAGGATTTTGGCGTGGAGTGGAGAGTTCGCGCGATTCGTGGAGCGACAACTGCTTCGGCGAACACAGTAGAAGCCATTCGCGAGGCAGTGACTGAATTACTCGACGAATTGGAGAAACGCAATCAGATCGAGCCGGAAATGACGATCAGCGCGATTTTTTCGGTGACGAAAGATTTGGATGCGATTTTCCCGGCGGCGATCGCGCGTCAGCGTCCCCACTGGGAAAATGTGCCCTTGTTGGACGTGCAGCACATGCACGTGGTCGGTGACTTAGAACGGTGCATTCGGTTTTTGATTCACGTCAACCTCCCCGCATCCCACCTCGAAGTTCACCACCCGTACTTGCGGCAGGCGAAGAATCTCAGACCGGACTGGAGTTTTTCCCGAGTCGGATCTTAAATCCGTGCGGGCGTAGGGGTTCCTCGATGAGAACGTCCTTCCCCGCCGGGGACTCGACCGATAAAAATGGGGGAGGGAGGCGCGATCGCCCCACCTTCCCCCGGTTCGCGTCGGCGCTGCGGCTGGCTCGAACCTTGACAGATATTCAAAAATATGCTACTTAATTTCCGGTTTGCTCTCGGGGCGGTGGTGGTGAAAGCGGATGCCGAGAAAAATGTCGTAGAGGAAACTCCAAAAGTCTTTTCCTTGTAGGAGTCCGAGGGATTGATGGCAGCCTTTCGCTTCCAAAAGCGGTTTCGTCGCCCAATACGCACTTTGGTACTTGTACCAGGGAATCGAAGGCCACAAATGATGGATGAGGTGGTAATTCTGACCCAAAATTAATAAATTCAACACCGGACTCGGATAGACCCGAGCATTTTTCCAGCGATCGCGTTCTTTAAACGGTCGATGGGGCAAATAGTCGAAAAACAACCCTAAAGCCAGACCGACGACTAAAGCCGGACAGAACCAGAAATTGAGAATATAGCCGAGAAAATCATACTCACAGGCGATCGCGATCGCCCCGACCACGACCAAACGGCTTAAAAACCATTCCAGCAGCTCGTAATTGCGCCACAAACGACGTTTGAAGAAAAAGATTTCGTGGTAAAAAAAGCGCGCCGCAATCAACCACAGAGGGCCGCCCGTCGAAACAAAATGATCCGGATCGTTATCCGGATCGTTGACGTGGGCGTGATGTTGCATGTGAACCCGGGTAAATACCGGAAACGCAAAGCCCAACATCAACGCACTGCCGTGACCTAAGATCGCATTCATGAGGCGATCGCGGTGTGCCACATGATGAGACGCATCGTGAATCACCGTTCCCGCCATGTGGAGGGCCACGACATTAATGAAAAAACAACACCATCCCGGCCAGTGGAGCTGCCAATAGCCCAACGTCGATAGCAGCACTAACCCCACCGCCGTAAAAAACATCAGCAGTGTGGGATTGAAGTCCTCTGGAGGACCGAGAAACTCTTTAGGCACCCTCAGTGGCGGCGTCGCCTCTGACATGTTCTTCTTTACTCCTTTCAACGAATCCTCGGATAATGTACAATAAGCATCTTCAAATATAAAGTTTTGTGAATCCGCGTGTCTAATCTGGATGAAAATATAAGTAGTATTTATAAATTCACGGTCTTTTGGTCAAGTCGTCGAAACTCGATCGACCCAAAATCGGCTCGGGACCGTACCTGAGTCAGTTCCGTCCTCAAGCGTAAAAAATAGACCCCAGAAACAACAAGATTCCGTCTTATCTACCTCCCGATTTGAGTTAATGCAATTGCGAAACTGTCCGCGTCGAACCAAGATCGTAGCAACAATCGGTCCGGCCACCAGCCAACCGGATATTCTCCGAGAACTGATCGAAGCAGGCGCTACGACGCTCCGCCTCAACTTTTCCCACGGGACCCACGAAGACCATCAGCGCAACATCCGGCTGATTCGGCAAACCTCCTTCGAGCTCAACCAGCCCGTGGGCATTTTACAAGACTTACAAGGGCCAAAAATTCGGCTCGGTCGGTTCGAGCAAGGGTCGATCTACCTCCAAAAAGGCGATCGCTTCATCCTCACCAGTCGCGAAGTCCCCTGTACCCAAGAGATCTCCTGCGTCACCTACGAACCCCTCGCCGACGAAGTTCCCGAAGGCGCCACGATCTTGCTCGACGACGGACGGGTCGAAATGCGCGTCGAAAAAGTAGACCGAGTCACCCGCGAACTCCACTGCATCACCGTCGTCGGCGGTACCCTCTCCAACAGCAAAGGGGTCAACTTCCCCGGGGTCTACCTCTCCGTCAAAGCCCTCACCGATAAAGACCGCGAAGACCTGCTCTTCGGACTCGATCAAGGGGTCGATTGGGTCGCTTTGAGCTTCGTTCGCAACCCCCAAGACATCCTCGAAATCAAAGAACTGATTTCGAGCACGGGCAAACATGTCCCCGTGATTGCCAAAATCGAAAAACACGAAGCCGTCGAACAAATGGAAGCCATTCTTCCCCTGTGTGACGGCATCATGGTCGCTCGCGGCGATTTAGGCGTCGAAATTCCCGCCGAAGAAGTGCCGATCGTCCAAAAACGGCTGATTGCGACCTGCAACCACCTCGGCATCCCGGTGATCACGGCGACCCAAATGCTCGACAGTATGGTTCACAGCCCCCGGGCCACTCGCGCTGAAATTTCCGACGTCGCCAACGCCATTCTCGACGGGACCGATGCGGTGATGCTCTCCAACGAAACCGCCGTCGGCAAACATCCCGTCGAAGCGGTGCGTACCATGTCGCGCATCGCCACGCGCATCGAACGGGATCAGGCGATCGGTCAAACCAGCCTCTCCGATACCGGGCGATCGATTCCCAACGCCATCAGCCAAGCGGTCGCCAAAATCGCCAAACAACTCGACGCGGCGGCGATCATGACCCTCACCAAAACCGGGTCTACCGCCCGCAACGTCTCCAAATTCCGCCCGCAAACTCCAATTCTGGCGGTGACCCCTCACGTAGACGTCGCCCGTCAACTCCAGCTCGTCTGGGGCGTCAAACCCCTGCTGGTTCTCGATTTACCCTCCACCGGGCAAACTTTCCAAGCGGCCCTCGGCGTCGCCCAAGAAAAAGATATGCTCTCCGAGGGCGATCTCGTGGTCATGACCGCCGGAACTTTGCAAGGGGTGTCCGGTTCCACCGACTTAATCAAAGTCGAAGTGGTCACCGCCGTCCTTGGTAAAGGGGTCGGCTTGGGTCAAGGGTCCGTAAGCGGTCGGGCCCGAGTCGCTCAAAGTGCTTTAGAAGTCGGCAACTTCAATCCCGGCGAAATTCTCGTGGTTCGCAAAACCAATGCGGAGTTTGTCGAAGCGATGCGCAAAGCGTCCGGGGTGATTACAGAAGACGAAAGCCTCACCAGTCACGCGGCAGTGATCGGCTTGCGCTTGGGCCTCCCCACGATTGTCGGGGTCAAAAACGCCACTCAACTGATTCGGGAAGGGGCAATTTTGACCCTGGATATGGAACGCGGTTTAGTCTATTCCGGGGCGGTGGGTTCGGCGCCGACGGATACGGTGTTGACGCCGTAGGGATGGCAGAACTTCAGAACGCCGTAGGGCGGGCCGGATAGCCCGCCCGTGCGAGTTCCGAATCCAACATCCAATATCTAAAATCTAAAATCCCCTCACGGGCAACTCAATTTTAGACGCATAACGCCGATCGCGCCGGATCGTTAAGGTCGGGTGACCGGAGGTGGGATAGCGGGCGAAGGTGTCCGCATCGTGACCCGCGATCGCCACGCGCAAGCGATGGCCTTTTTTCAACAAGACGGAAATGGGGAATAACGAAAACGACACTTTCGTTACCTCTCCCGGTTTTAACGGCATTCCCGCCTCTCTCTCGAAGGAATGATAGGGACCGAAAATCCGATAAGGGGGCGTTTCCGAGGAAATTTGACGGTGAAGGGCGCGCAATTGTCCTTCGCTGAGATAGGTCACCCGATCGCCCTCGTCTACGTCCTCTAAATAGGCGTAAAATGCCCCGTCAGTGGCCGTGGAACTCAAATAAAGGGTAATCGCCGGATCTCCGGTAATTTCCACGTCCTCGGTCAAAGGAGGGCTGGTATAGGTCAACAAGTGGCGGTCGGCGTCGGCGCGATCGCCGTAAACCACATCTTTGCCCCCGGCTTGGGTATGCCAGCGATTGTCCGTTCCCGTGGTCGCCGCAAAATCCACCGCGTAGGGATCGGCGGCGCGATCGCCCGTCGGGGCCTCGGGACTCAAACCGCCATCCGGCGCCAAATACCACGATCTCATCGCCACCCCTTCCGGCGGCCATACCGTGCTACGCTTCCACTCGTCGGCCCCTACGGTGTAATACCGAATTTCCGAGGGCGGCGGGGTTGTTTCGGCGTCATCTTGGAGATAGGCATCGAAAAACGCCATTAACTCGTCCAATTGTTCGGAAAACGGCGGGTCTACGGAGTGTCGCGGCGGATTGTACGGGTTCGAGTCGAAATTCCCCCCGTGATTCCACGCGCCGATCGTCACGGTTTGGGGGTTGTCGTAGGTAAAAAAGCGACTGAGGGCGCCCCTGGCGGTTCCTGCATCGAACCAACTGGCCCGGGCAAAAATCGGGATTCCCGATTTGGAAATCTCCTCTCGGAAGTGATAGGGGCTAAAGTCTACCAGAGTATCGCCACGATCGCCGAAGGGGTCGTCGCGATAGGTGATGTCTTTCGCCGCCTCGTACACGTTCAAATTTTCCCGACGTTCGGCGATCGCCGCCTTCAGCAGTTCCCCGTCCGCATCCTCATCTACGGGTTTAACCCCCGTCACCACTGCTTTCGCCGCTTCGCAACTTTCCCCGGTCAGCTTTTGGATGACGCAGATAAACGAGCGATCGTTGGCATCGAGAACCTGATTGCCGTCACTCCACTGACGGACGAACCACTCGTTAAAAACACCGCCGGGAAAGGCGAGTTGGGTGTAGGGGTCGAAGTTGTTAAATTGGACGGCGATCGCCTTAAGCGGTTCCGGGTGGCGGGCCGCGAGTAACTCCGTCGCATTGCCTTCGTAAGAAATTCCAAAACTGCCCACTTTACCGTTAGACCAGGGCTGACGGGCGATCCACTCGACGATCTCGGCGTAGTCCTCGATCTCGCGTTCGGACCACGGGTGAGGACGGGTCCCAAAAGAGGCCCCACTCCCGCGCCCATCGACGATGACCAGGGCGTAACCCGCCTCGTTCCAGCGTCGGGCGTCTCCGTAGTTGGGATCCGATTCCATGGGTAAATCGACTAAACCGAACGATCGCCAGTAGCGGGTCATCCGCATGACTGTCGGGATGCGGGCGTCCGGTTTCAAATCGGCGGGTAACCACAAATCGAGGGCGATTTTGGTTCCGTCACTCATGGGAACGTAAAGGGCTTGGTTCCGGGGCAGGTCGAAGGCGAAACCGACTTGAAGCGGGACTTGCGCGCCCAAGAGGGCAAGAATTAGCCCCAAGGCGCAAAAAAAGGCATACAGTCGGCGCGATCGCCGCTTAAAAGGCTGTGGATGCTGCATTTCCCCTGTTGAGATGGCGCGTGAGATGGCGCGATGCGACATAAAGTGTAACCCGAATGCGGTCGTTTTCCCGGGCGATCGCCCCCGGGCAATTGCTCCCCAAAGGTTAGAATCGACGGCAGGCGATCGTCCGCTTCTCCAAAAAATTCCTCGCAATTCTTATTATTTCGAGGGTGAATCCGGTCGTTCATCCGGTTAGTATTCTGTCATTCTCTGTCATTCATTGAATTATTTCCTTCATTAACCCATGCTCGACAATCCAAAACAAATTTTCGGTTGGGTGATGTACGATTGGGCAAACTCAGCTTATGTCACCACGATCGTCGTCGCCGTTTTACCTGCTTATTTTGCCTCCGTCGTCGTCCCTTCCGAAGGATTGAAATTTGCAGGAACTTACTACAGTGCCACCTCAATTTGGGGGTTGATGGTTAGTGTTTCTGCTTTCTTTGTTTTTCTGTTCGCCCCAATTTTAGGCGCAATTTCTGACTTTTCTGCCGCCAAGAAAAAGTTTATGATGGTGTTTTGCTACACGGGCGCTCTTGCGGCAATTTTGCTCTTTTTCTGCGGACAAGGCGATATTATAGCGACAATATTTTTATTCATGATTGCTCAAATTGGTTTTGTCGCGGCCAATATTTTTTACGATGCCTTTTTACCGCAAATTGCATCGGAAAATAAATTAGATTGGGTTTCGGGAAAAGGCTTTGCATTCGGATATGTCGGCGGCGGCGTCCAGTTCGCGATCGCTCTGTTACTGATTGCCAAACATGCTACTTTCGGTCTATCTGCCGAATTCGCCGCCCGCTTGGCGATGTTAATGGCTGCTTTATGGTGGGGCGGTTTTGCTTTAATTACTTTTTTAACCTTAAAAGAAGCCCCACCGACGGAATCTTTACCCGCCGCTTATCGACGGATTCCCCAATGGCGCGCTTATACGGAAATTGGGATTTTACGCACGGTTGCCACGGTTAGAAAAGTTAAAAAGTTCAACCATCTTTTACGGTTTTTGATTGCCTATTTAATTTATAACAATGGTATTCAAACGGTGATGGCAATGGCGACAATTTACGGCACCCAAGAATTGGGATTGTCCAATGCAGTCTTGATGGGAACGTTATTGGCCATTCAGTTTATCAGTGTGGCGGGGGCGCTAGGATTTAGTAAGTTAGCGGAAAAGGTTTCGACGAAAACCGCTTTAATCTTTACTTTAGTCGGTTGGTCGATTGTCGTGATTTATGCTTATTTTTTAACCAGTTCGGTCGAGTATTTCGTGATGGGGGCGATCGTCGGATTGGTGCAAGGCGGTTCGCAATCGTTAAGTCGGTCGTTTTACGGGTCGATCGTTCCGGTTCACGCTTCCGCAGAATTTTACGGCTTTTATTCGGTATTTAATAAAGGTTCGGCGATTTTCGGTCCGTTGGCGTTTAGCGCGATCGGGCATTTCACGGGAAACTCACGCACGGCTATTCTCTCTTTAATTATTTTCTTTATTGTCGGTTTAATTTTACTATTTTTAGTGGATGTAGAGAAAGCAAAAGAGGCAAAAAATTCTATTATTTTCAAGCGTCAGGCATTTTAAGCGGTTAGTTATTTAAGCTGCGTGATTCCAGCTAGAAATACTCCTTAAACATGCGATCGAAGATAGTTTTTCTGTGGTGCAATTCTCCCGATCGCCTCGTGACTCCTATACCTATCCTCAATAGATTCTAAAATCAGATCGCTTGCAGGGAAACGGCAATGCCGTTTCCCTACTAAAATGAAATTGGGAGCATCTTTCTCCCTACTTGGGTTCCCAGTCATATAGGACTGCTATATGCATTTTAAAAGAGCAACAGCCTATCGATTGAAGAAAGGCGATCGCATCTAAAATCTAAAAATCCCCAAATCTAAAATCTAAAATCTAAAATTCATAGATGCATCCCCGAAGCTGTAAAAAGGGGTAACTCCATCTGACAAATGCTTCTCTAGTCGGTTGGGAATGGCGATCGCGCAGCAACTCAGTTTGGGAGTTATCGCGCGTTCGCGCTTTGGGTTATCTCAAAGAGCACAATGCAGCCATTTGGCCGATCGATTGTCAGTTGGGGTTTGTTGGAGCTTTTCGACCTAGTTAGTGACCCGCAAGGGGACAAAATCACCAGGGGTTACGCGCAGTTCTTCGTAGAACTGCAAGACGCGCTCGGTATAGGTGCGAATATCGCCCCTATCGTAGAGTGAAGGATCTCCCGAAACCCACCACGATGCCGCGCGACGGACGGCGGTAAACTCGTTATTGTCACTTTCTGGATATTCTTTTCTGAGAATGTCATCCATCACGCAAGCAACAACAAGTCTAGCTTTTTGGACATTTTCCTCAAATTGTTCGGGAGTCAATTCCTCTCCAATACACAATCTCGACCAGCGAGGGATATTAGAGGGTTTGATTTTCCACGGACTGTATAATCCGTCTTCTTGACTAGAAGTTTGCGGTGCTGCCAGTCGAAGCGCTTCCACTAATGCCATCACTTGGGCGTGGGAAATTTGTGCTTGTACTGGCAAGGCCCATAACAGGATTGTCGCTATCAGTCCCCCCACCACTAATCGCATGTTTTACCTTATAGATTCCGTTCACTGATTGTCGATCGTAGAGTAAAAGTCTGCAAAAGGCAAAATAAAAAACGTCAAGGCAAAAAAAAAATTCTCTTGTTTTTAAGTTTGAGCTTTTTCATTCGCGCTTGTAAGAATGGCTCGATTTGTGGTGACAAAATCTAGGGCTCGATCGCCTCTGGAATCGGATGGCCCCTAAATTCTATACAGCGCAAAGGTGAGAGATGGTCAATAAAGCCGAGAGGGGGAACAAAAGAGAAAAAATGAAACGGTCCGAGGCGCGATCGCGCCCCACGACGATCGCCGTTACTGCCAGGAAAAAAATCGATCGATGGCTAAGTTTTTACCCCCTTAAAATCAACCCGATCGCCGCGATCGCGCACTTCACTACTTGAGCTTTAGATACAGTCGAAAGACGTTTGATAGTTTATAAAGTTCCAGGAAAATTGCCAAAGTTTTAAATCGGTACGATTCACTTTTATGATGTTATCAATTAGTCATTGAATCAGAAAATTACTAATTTTTATAAACCCCTACTAGGAGGATTTGAGAATGAGCGAGATCGATCGCGCTTTGCATGAAGACTGGCACCCGATCGCCGCCTTAAACGAACTCGAAAAAACGACGATCCAAGAGCGCTGCTTGTTGGGAAAATCGTTAATCTTGTGGCGCGATGGCGATCGCGTCGCAGTTTGGGAAAATCGCTGTCCCCATCGCGGCGCCAAGCTCTCCGGCGCAACCGTAACGGGCGATCGCCTCGTTTGTCCCTATCACGGATTGCACTACGATCGCGCGGGACAATGCGTTTTCATTCCGGCGCACCCGGATTTAAAACCGCCCGATCGCCTGCACGTTCGATCTTATCCCTGTCAGATTCATTACGATTTAATTTGGGTTAATTTAAGTAAAAACAACGTTCCAATCCCAGAATTTCGTGAATGGAACGATCCCAATTATCGGAAATTCTTGTGCGGTCCGTATGTTTACGAATCTAGTGGCTTTCGGGCGATCGAAAACTTTTTAGACGTGTCTCATTTTCCCTTCGTTCACGACGGCTTACTCGGCGATCGCGATCGCCCCCGGGTGGAAGAGTACACGATCGATCGCGATCGCGACGGACTCAAACTCAACAACGTCGGCGTTTGGCAACCCGATCCCGACGGAACCGGATCCGGGGGTCGGGTCACTTACGATTACTCGGTTTCGCGACCGCTTACCGCCTCCTTTGTCAAACACGCAAGCGGCGGAAAATTGGCGATTTTCTTCACCGTCTGTCCCACGGCGGAAGAAGCGTGCGTCGGTTGGATGTGGATCGCGATGAATTACGGTCAGAACCTGCCAGAAGCCGAATTACGGGCGTTTCAGGATCGCGTCGTCCGTCAAGATCTGCCGATTGTCGCCTCCCAACATCCCAAGCGTCTCCCCCTGGATTTAAAGGCAGAAATTCACCTCCCGTGCGATCGCGCTTCGATCGCCTATCGTCAGTGGTTGCGCGAGCTAAATATTCGCTTCGGAACCTTATGGTGAGGGCGTTACAGCCTCCGCCAGACGATCGCGAACCGCTTGCGATCTCGATCGATACTCCGCTTCCGTCAACACCGGGGACGAGTCGGCGATCGCGATCGCGTCGGTCAGTTCGATCCACGACCGACAACCGCCATACGCCTCCCGGTAAGGGATCTGGCGCACTTGCGCCAAGCGAAACACTCGCAATAACAGTACGTAAAGCGGTTGTTGCGGCTTCCATTTCAAGCGATCTTCAGTCAGGCGATCGGTCCAAATGTGATACGGTAGCAAGGCGCTGACGGCGGCGCGATCGCCCACGGGTAAAATGTCCGTAATCTGTGCCCAACTGCCGATTCTGACCGTTTCTGGATGCCACCCGGATTCTACTGGGGTCACTTTTCGCGCATATTCCGGTTTGAGTAATTCGGGTTTTTGATGTTCGTAAGTCGGATAGAGTAAAACGCGATCGCGATCGATCGTAAACTTTCCCCCCCGTTCGCGAATACCACCTTTACGCAGTAAAACGATCGTTTCTCCCCGTTCCAACGCTTCGACGGCGATCGCCCATTCTTTGAGCGCGTGAGTCATCATTTCACTCATGGAATTAGCCTCTTTAGATTGATACATCGATGGTTTTAATCTCCCTTCAACTACAGCATTTTCCTCTGCTATGCAAGACATTTAGATCCCCCTAAATCCCCCTCGCCAGGTAGGGGTTTGGTTACCAAACCCCTACTTTCCTCGTTCCCCCCGAAATCCCCCCAACCCCCCTTTGAAAGGGGGGCGAAGGGGGGATAGAGGGGATCGGCACTGTACCTCATCAGACGCCCGAGTGCTGTATAGTTTTTTAAAATTTCAAAATTCAGATAGGATTAGATAGCATTCCAATCCTCTGACTCGAAAAAATTAATTTGCTATAATTACAAAATTATCAAAAAATTGTCAATCCAACCCTGGAGGATTAATGAAAACGCGCCCATTGGGAAATACAGATATTCAAATCACCCCCATTATTATGGGAACCTGGCAAGCCGGGAAAAATATGTGGGTCGGTATCGACGATGACGAAATTACTAAAGCAGTTCGCGCTGCTTTTGATGCGGGAATCACTACCTTCGACACCGCCGAACAGTACGGCGAAGGTCACTCCGAAACGATTTTAGGTGCAGCATTGGCGGACGTGCGCGATCGCGTCGTTTACGCCACTAAAGTGTTTGCCAATCATTTGAAATACGACCAAGTGATTAGCTCGTGCGAAGGCTGTTTAAAACGACTCAAAACCGATTATATCGACCTGTATCAAATTCATTGGCCTTCTGGCAGTTGGGGCAGCGAAATTGTCCCTATTGAAGAAACGATGCGCGCTTTAAACGATCTCAAAGAGCAAGGCAAAATCCGCGCGATCGGTGTTTCTAATTTCTCCCGCGAACAAATCGCGGAAGCTGCTCAATTTGGAAGCATTGACAGCTTACAACCGCCTTATTCTTTATTTTGGCGACAAGTTGAAAAAAATGAAATGCCTTATTGTGTCGAACACAATATTTCAATTTTAGCATATTCTTCTTTAGCCCAAGGTTTACTCACTGGAAAATTTGGACGCGACCATAAATTTGAAGAAGGGGATCACCGTTCTAAAAATAAGTTATTTGCCAATCGAGACAATTACGAACGAGTACAAACTGCTTTAGATCGCCTGCGTCCGATCGCCGATCGCCATCAATGTAGTCTCGCTCAATTAGCGTTAGCTTGGTTAATTGCTCAACCGCAAACTCATGCGATCGCCGGGGTACGCAATGCGAGTCAAGCGGTGGATAATGCCAAAGCAGGATCGATTGAATTATCGTCAGAAGATCTGAAAGAAATTGACGCGATCGGGCGTACTGTTACCGATTCTCTCGATGATAATCCGGTGATGTGGAGTTTCTAAAATTGAGGATTGAAATTCAATAAAAATTCTTTAATAATCTTGAGTGCGGCCATATTGGCCGCTTTTTTTAAAGATATTTAACTCTTTTGTTTGATTCTTAAATTTTTCTTTATCCTTCAAACTGGTTTAAAAAGTGGCGAATTTCTTGCGCGATCGCGGAAAGTTTTTGCTCTTTTTTAACCCCTTCATCATTGATTGAATAAATTTCAACGGGATTTGATTTACCTTTTACTTGATAGTTATCAATTTTTATAAAATCCCAGGACTTTTTAGCACTGTTTTTGACTTCGACAGAAAAAACCATCGCATAGGTCAAATGTCGGGTCAGCGCTTCCAAGCGAGAGGCGACATTAACCGCATCGCCGATAATGGTATATTCTTTTTTCAACGCCGAACCGATATTTCCTTCGATCACTTTCCCTTTCGCCAATCCCATTCCTGTATATAGAAAGCGCAGGGGACTGTCCGGTGCAACGCTATTTCTTAAAATTGCTAATTCTTCTAAAATTTCGACTCCTGCTTGAATGGCATTGTCCGCGCGATCGCCGTCAAAATATGCCATAATACAATCGCCAATAAATTTACTAACTTCTCCGCCTTGTCGGGTAATTATTTTCGTGGCGATACTAAAATAATTGTTGACTAAATCGACGACCTCTTCGACGGGGAGTTTTTCCGCAAAGGTGGAAAATGAAATAATATCCCCAAATAAAATCACTTTTTCTGCTTTGACCGGACGAACGGAAAGGGGATTAATTCCCTGACTGATGATGGCAAAGATTTTAGATTGTGTGTATTTTTCTAAAATACGGTGAGATCGGGTGACTGTTTTTAACAGGCTGTCAATGGGTTTGATTAATAAGTCTTTATTGTTGTCTAAAATAATGGTCTGCATCGACCAGTCCGGGAACATCCGGGTACGGACGTTTAACTCAGATTTCAAGCATAAAATATCGGTATGGCGATCGTCTTTTAGAATTTTCTTATAAAGGTTGTCAATTTTTTCAGCTTCTCCTTCTAAAATTTGGAAAAAGATGCCGCCAGAACAGAGCAAAACTCCGGTAATCCCATCCCGTTGGTTGTTGCGACGAGAAACTTGTCCGATCTCTTCAACCTCTTTTGGGGAAAGCGGTCGAGAAAATTTACTAATATAGGTCAGTCTTTTCATTTTAAAAAAGAGCCATTCAATAAGATGCGATCGCCCGAATTGCCCCGGGTTTTAAATCGGAGGGGAAGATAACGAATGGCGACACAATGATAGATACTTGACTTATTAAAAGTGATGCCAACCCTAGAAAACATCGGTCTCGATCGCAATTGTGACATAGAATTTCTCGATTCGTCAGCAGATAAGAACGTCTCGATCGATCGTATTCTGGAGAAGCAGTAAGTCATCAGTACGACTCACCCGTAAATTTTAATGCAGGCGATAACAGGAAAAACCAAACTCCTCGGGGTCATCGGTCATCCCGTGGAACATTCCCTCTCCCCGGTGATGCACAATGCGGCGATCGCGGCCCTGTCCGCCACTGAAGGGGGGCAAGTCGATTACGTTTACCTTCCTTTCCCGGTCAAACCGGAGAATTTAAGTGCGGCAGTAGCCGGGTTTGAGGCGGTCGGTTTGTGCGGTTTTAATATCACAATACCTCACAAGCAGTCGATCGTCGCCTTCTTGGACGAAGTCTCTCCGGTCGCGCGGGCGGTGGGGGCGGTGAATACGGTGTGGCGCACCCCCACGGGATGGGCCGGGACGAATACGGACGTAGAGGGCTTTTTGTCGCCGTTACGGGCGCGCGATCGCCCCTGGAAGGGAACCCAAGCGACGATTTTAGGGGCGGGGGGCGCAGCGCGGGCGATCGTGGCGGGCTGTGCGGAACTGGGGTGCGAGGAGATCGTCGTGGTGGGTCGCGATCGCGCCAAACTCGACATTTTCGCGCGCAGTTGGGAGGAATCGCCGATCGCGATCGCCCCGCTTTCAACGGGTCTCTGGGAGGATCTGCCCGCCGTGTTGGCGCAAACGGACTTGCTGGTCAATGCGACTCCGGTGGGGATGCACCCCCAGGTAGATCGCACTCCCGTCGAGGCGTCGCTACTGGCACAACTACCCGCCGGGGCGATCGTCTACGACCTGATTTATACCCCCAATCCGACGCGGTTGTTGCGAGAGGCGCGCCAAGTCGGGGCCGGGGCGATCGACGGCTTGGAAATGTTGGTACAACAAGGGGCCGCCGCCTTACAACTCTGGTTAAATCGACCCGTTCCCGTGGACGTGATGCGTCGGTCTTTACAGGAACATTTAGGCTCGATTTAACGGCGATCGGACGATCGCGGTAAGCTGGGATCGAGGATTTTTCAATCCCTTCGATCTGTTATTACGCGATTATTACAAACGTATGTCGATCTTTAACCCCTTCTTCGATCGCCCTTGGATGCGGCGCGATCGCCTCGTGAGCCTCTTCCTCGCCGTCTGTCTGACGGCGATCGCCTCCTGGGGATTTGCCGCCCCCGCGTGGGCCATCACCCAAATCAAACTCTACGACCTGTCCTATCGCGACTGTCCCACGGCTTTGTCCGAAGGCGCCGTCGCCAGTGGCAGTATCATGAGCGCTAACTGTTTCATCGTTTCCGGGAAAGCTAAAAATCCCTCGGGGAAAACGATTTACGATGCCGATATTTACGGTCGCGTTTACGACGCCAACAACAACAACGTCTTACCGAATCGCACCCGCTTGGGGAAAATTGACGAAGTCCCCCCGGGAGAAAGCAATTTTGAATTGCAACTGACCGTACCCTCCAATCTCCCCACTCCGTTGAAATTGGAGCAGTTCAAAGCTTCGGGCTTTACCGGACGAGTACGCTTCTAAACTTCCGGGGGACTGGGTGGGCCAGACCCACCCGACTCACCTTAAAATGCGGGCGCCCCTTGGAAACTGGCAAATACAGAGGAGAGAATTTGCAACAAGAAAATAGCCAAAATGGGGGAAAAATCAATCCCACCCAAGGGAGGAATGAACGAGCGGAAGATATTGAGGTAGGGATCCGTTAACTGGCTGACAATCGAAAACGGTGGGTCGTACCAGTTGATATTGGGAAACCAGCTCAGAAAAATACGAATTAACAGCAGGACGAAATAAATTTGTAAAAAGGTCGCCATCGTACTGGCGAGTAAGTTAATGGCAGGACTCATAGGCTTAGTGACTCGTTAGTTTCTACAAAACACGGCCCACAACAGGACTTGCATTCAGTGTAATCGATCGCCGAATCCGAGGCACGACTTAGACTTCTTCACTGCGGGAAGGCGATTCGAGGAGTTCTTCTTCGGACATCGAGTTGACGTCGCCGAGTTGCTGGCGCACGTCGTCGATCGCCTCGTTGAGTTGGGCGATTTTTCCTTCTAAAGAGCGCCGTGCTTGTTCGATGCTTTCTTCGGATTGCTGGGAATAGGGTTTGAATTTGCGCGATCGCCCCTCGCTCAAATGACCGTTTTCGCCGACGGTCTCTTCATCGGAGAGTTTGGAGCCGACCACCCAACCGAGTGCGGCGCCGATCAAACTGCCGACTACCGCTCCCGCGATAAAACCACCGGTAAAATTATCTCGATTGCTCATGGCTTGGGTTGTGGGTGAGGTTGCGTACTGTTTTTAGATTAGTGCAGATTCGCCGGAGTTCGCGATCGCCCTCTAGGTTCCGAAGGTGCGATCGCCCGCATCCCCCAATCCCGGGACGATAAAGCCGCGATCGTCAAGACCTTCGTCAATACATGCGGTATAAATATTTAAACTCGGATAGTTGGCGCTTAACTTCTGCAACGCAGGCGGCGCGGCGACGACGGCGACGATCCGAATCTTTCCGGGATCGATCCCGCGATCGCCCAACGCTTCCAAAGTCGCCGTAATCGTTCCCCCAGTTGCCAACATCGGCTCGCAGATCAGCACCCGCGTTTCCGGGTCGAACTGGGGGGGAAATTTATTCAAATAACAACTCGCCTCCAAGGTTTCCTCGTCGCGCACCATGCCGAAGTGATAGATCGAGGCTAGCGGTAGCACCCCTTGGGCGCCGTCGAGTAACGACAACCCGGCTCGCAAAATGGGAACCACAACTAAGGGCTTTTGCGGATCGACTAACTGGGCGCGACAAGGGGCCAGGGGGGTTTCGACGGTCGTTTCCAGGGTCGGCAACCAATCGCGACAGGCTTCGTAAGTCAGCCACCGCCCCAACTCGGTCATCGCCGAACGGAATAAGGATGGAGGCGTCGAAGCATCCCGGGCAACCCCCAACCAATGTTGGATCAAGGGATGGGGGGGAACGTAAACGCGCATTTGAAGCGTCATAAGCAATAGATGACTGACAATCGGAGTTGAAGACCTGACCCATGATACTGTGTTTGGGCTTGAGGGTTTTCGGTTTTGAGATGTTTTGAGATTGAGATTTGAGATTTAGATTTCAGATCGCCTCTGCCCGCCGTCAGCCCGGGCGATCGCCCCTTGGCTCTCCCCGTCGAAAAATTTTTTGAAAAAAATTCTCAGTAAGTATTGACAAAGATTTTCAATAACTCTATAGTAACTTCCATAGTGTTCTCCTCTCAAAGGATCGGCAGGCGGGATTGGTCGGCAATAGCAGACCGATCCCGGTTTTTTTTAGTAATTTTGGCCAAACCCGGGACGATCGCGCCCTCGCTCCCCTCCAGGTTGACCACAAAGCGCTACACTCGTAAAAATTGACCCAACCTGGAAACCTTCCCCCAGCAAGCGCGCAATTACGACTCATGGCAGCTTTTTCCCCAAGACAGTTACCTCAAACCCGACAATTTGACGCGATCGTCATCGGTTCCGGAATCGGCGGACTGGTAACCGCCACCCAACTCGCCGCCAAAGGGGCGCGGGTTCTGGTTCTCGAAAGCTACGTGATTCCCGGCGGCAGTTCCGGCTACTTCGAGCGATCGGGCTATCGCTTCGACGTGGGCGCCTCGATGATCTTCGGCTTCGGCGATCGCGGTACCACCAACCTGCTCACCCGCGCCCTCGATGCGGTCGGCGTCAGCCTCGAAACCATTCCCGATCCGGTTCAAATTCACTACCACTTACCGGACGACGTCACCGTGCGAGTTCACCGAGATTATGAGAAATTCTTGCAAGAACTCGGAGATCGCTTCCCCCAGGAACGGCAAGGACTGCGGCAGTTCTACGATGAATGCTGGAACGTCTTTAACTGCCTCAACGCGATCGAGTTACTCTCCTTAGAAGAACTGCGCTACCTGACCCGCGTCTTCTTCCAAAATCCCCGCGCCTGTTTGGGACTGGTCAAATATTTACCCGTCAACGCCGGACAAATCGCGCGCAAATACATCCGCGACCCGCAAGTTCTTAAATTTATCGATATCGAATGCTACTGCTGGTCCGTCGTTCCCGCCGACCTGACCCCGATGATTAACGCCGGGATGGTGTTTTCCGATCGCCACTACGGCGGGATTAACTATCCCAAAGGCGGCGTCGGACAAATCGCACAGAAACTCGTCGAAGGCTTGGAAAACGCCGGGGGCGAAATTTGCTATCAGGCGCGCGTCGCCAAAATCCTCGTCGAAAACGGTCGCGCCGTCGGCGTCCGCCTCGCCACCGGGGAAGAATACCGCGCCGAACGGATCGTGTCCAACGCCACCCGATGGGATACCTTTGACACCTTACTCGGCGATCGCCCCCTCCCGGCGAAAGAACGGCGCTGGCGCGATCGCTACCAAAAATCGCCCAGCTTCCTCAGCTTGCACCTCGGCGTCGAAGCCTCCCTACTGAGCGCCGATACCGCCTGCCATCACATCATCGTCGAAAATTGGCAGGAAATGGAAGACCCTTACGGCACCCTATTCGTCTCGATTCCCACCTTACTCGATCCCGACCTGGCCCCGGAAGGCTATCACATCATCCACAGCTTCACCCCGAGTTGGATCGAACAGTGGGAAGACCTTTCCCCGAGTGAGTACGAAGCGAAGAAAGAAGAACTCGCCTGGGAAATCGTCGATCGCCTCGAACGGGTGTTCCCCGGTCTCGATGCGGGCCTGGACTTTATGGAAGTCGGGACGCCGCGATCGCACCGCCGCTTTTTAAACCGCGTCGATGGCACCTACGGCCCGATTCCCAACCGCAAGTTACCCGGCTTGTTACCGATGCCGTTTAATCGCACTTCAGTTCCCGGCTTGTATTGCGTCGGCGATAGCACCTTTCCCGGGCAGGGCTTAAACGCCGTCGCCTTTTCCGGGTTCGCCTGCGCCCACCGGATCGCCGTCGATTTGGGCCTGTAGGGTCCACCCGCGACCCTCCCCCGATCGCCCTCACCCGATCGCGCGACGACAACACCGGGGGCGATCGCTTAAGATCGGGAGGATCCCGGGATCTGCAACCCGATTCGTCCCTCGTCCCTCCTTACCATGCGCAAAGCTACCCTGACGGTCGCCTGCGCGATCGCGCCGATTCTGTGCAGCTTCGATCGCGCGATCGCCGAACCCTCAGCCCCAACCCCTTCGACCTATCCCCTCCTCCAAGAATATAAAAACTTTTGCGCCCGGGATCCCGTCGGCTGTCGGGACGTGGCGATCGCCTCCGAAATTGCCGCCGACATCATCTACACCTCCGAACTACAAGGGGATTTATCCCGTTGTCCGTGGACCTTCCCCCACTGTCAGCCTCAAGATTACCGGATTATCGATTTATCCCTGAGTAACGACGAAATTATCGATCGCCTCAACGCCCGCGACCGTCCCCAACAAGCGGGGGCGAGTATGGTTAAAACCTTTATCGAACAACTGCGGGCGTCCTTCCAGGATTTAGGCGGTTATGCCTTAATCTTTCACCGCCAAAACCGACAAGAAAACGGTCGCGAACGACATCATTATTTAATTGCCTTTAAAGGCACCAATCCCCTCAAAATTAACGATTTATTTAGCGATTTAAGCTTTCCGGCAGTTCCCCTGTCCGCAGCACAACCGGACTTACTCGTTCATTCCGGCTTTTATCGCTATGCGGCGAGTATTTTCGAGGCCACCTTACCGGATATCGAGACCTTTCTCGCCTTGCAAAACGATCCGAATGTGGATCTCGAAATTATGGTCACCGGACATAGTTTGGGGGCGGCGGCGGCGAGTATTTACACGGCGTTGCTGAAAAATTACGGGATTCGAGCTTCCCATCTCAAATTAATTACCTTAGCGGCCCCTCCCTTCCTCAAAGAAGAAGCCGTCGCCGCCTTCGATCGCGCCTACGGCGATATCCCCACCATCGATGTCGAAAATCGCGGCGATATTATTCTGGATAGTCCGATTTTTGATTCGTTGATTTATCGCTTGAGCGAATATAGCTATCCGAATTTTGGCGAAAAAATCGAAGGATTGCTTTCCGAAACGTTAGAAAAACTCTACAAACAAAGGGAATTGGAAAAAGCCACGAATACGGTTCCCGCCGGAGCGAGCGATCCCCAGTTTGCCCTTTCGGGTTTGGCGGCGATCGATGCCAAAATTAAGATCGAACAAGTGCAAGTGCATACGATCTCTTACACGGATTATTATCAATATTATTTAGAGGTTTTACAAGGCGATCGCCGCTTCCAAAATCGCCTCGCTGCCCCCCGAAACCGCGACGACTCGCCGAATCGCGGCAGTTCCTTCGCTTTGAATTATACATTAGACCCGAATTTGGGGGCGATCGCCGCCAATGCCCTCGCCTTGAGTCCGGACGGTAAAACCCTCGCCCTGGCGAGTGCGAGCGGATCGCTCCAAATCTGGAAGACCGAAGACGGCACGATCGCCCACACTTTTGACACGACGCGGAGCGGGCCGCAAGTTCTCACGTATATGCCGAACGGACGCCAGTTGTTCGTCGGCGGCGAGGACGGCGGCATCGCCGTTTACGATCTTGCAAGTTTTTCGCAAGTTAGCACGATTCCCGGGACGGGCGACCGGGTGACGGCACTGGCGGTGGATCGGCAGGGCGATCGCTTGCTAGTGGGGCGGGCGAGCGGCAAGATCGACAGTTTTAAGCTGGAGAATTCCCCTCATTTTGAGAAGGACAATTTTGTGAAAATCCGCACTTTTGACGGCGAAGGCGATCGCATTACGGCCCTGGCGACGACCCCGGACGGTCGCACCCTACTCAGTAGCGATTGGCAGGGACGGATTAAACGGTGGGATCTTGCCAGTGGCGAAGCGTTATCCCTTCCGAGGGGACGACTGGGGAAAGTCTGGCATTTGTTCGACGACGATCGCGGCAGATCGATGGTGGCGAGCAGTTTTGACAATAAAATCGAACTGTGGAATCTCGAAACTGGGGAGATTGAAACCACATTGCGCGATCGCGACGGGACGATTTGGGCGATCGCCGTCAGTCCCGACGGACAGACCTTAGTGAGTAGCAGTTGGGACGGACAGGTAAAAATCTGGGATCTCGCCACCGGGGGACTGGTCAAAACCTTGGGCAACGAATTGGATGTCGTGACATCCCTGGCGTTCGGTCCCGACGGGAAGACGTTAGTCACGGCCCTGTGGAACGGACGGGTCAAGTTGTGGCAACGGGGACGAGTAGAGTAGGGTTGGCGGAAGTATTGACGAGTAATTGAGAGGAAGGGCCAACCCTAGAGGGATTGATTAGTCGAATGAACCGAATTAACTGATTTCCTGCTCGACTTGACCGACGAACTTACCAATTAAGCTAGAAACGAAGGACAGGACGATCGCGCCGATGACGGCGGGGAAGAACCCGGCGATCGTGAATCCGGGGGTGAGATAGGCGACCAGTCCCAAGCTAATACCGTTGACGACGAGCAAGAATAAGCCGAGGGTCAAAACGGTGAGCGGTAGGGTAAACAGGACTAAAAGCGGTTTGACGACGGCGTTGACCAGTCCCATGACGATCGCGGCGATCGCGGCGGAAGACAAGCCTGCCAGTGTCATTCCCGGGACGATGTAGGCGGTAATCAGGAGGGAAGCGGCAGCCCCCAACCAGGTCAGAATGAAGTTGAGCATGATTGTGGTTTAACTCTGTGGTTTAACTCTTTCGATCTCGCTATCAATTTTTATATTAGCGAGAGGAAGGGGGGAGACGGACAGGGGGAAAACCGTTCCGGGATGGCGAAACTCCCTAAAATAACATCAAATAACATCAAAAGTGATTTGCAAGGGATGGAAGACCATGAAAAAGCGCGAGTTTTTCCAGGCGATCGCCTCCAAGGGCCTGTGGCGGGCGATCGCGCTGCTGTGGGTGGCGGCGATCGTGGGGTTATTTCCCCCCCCGGTGTTGGCGCAAGCGACGAAATATTATCCTCCACCGCTTTCTTACAGTCACGCCCAACTGTCGGGTCAAGATTTTTCTGGAAAACAACTGTATTCGGCAGAATTTGCCAATGCTAATTTAGAATTTGCCAATTTTAGCGACGCGGACGCTCAAGGGGCAATTTTCAGCGCGGCGAATTTGATTGGGGTGAATTTTCACGGCGCTAATTTAACTAATGCCATGTTAGATCAAGCGGACTTGACCGAGGCCGATCTCGGCGATGCGGTGTTGGTGGAGACGATTTTACTGGGGTCGTTGTTTGAAGATACCCAAATTGAAGGGGCGGATTTTAGCGATGCCTTGTTAGATGGGGCGCAACTGCGGCAATTGTGCGCGATCGCCTCCGGCGTCAATTCGCAAACGGGGGTGGAAACCCGCTATTCTCTCGGTTGTCGTTGAGTGGGTGCGCGAGGGGCGACGGGACTGCTAGGCTAGACATAGGCACTTTAGCGGATTGGATCGAGCCAATCCCGACGTTGATTAAATTCGAGGAGAACTGTGTCACATACGATTGTTACCAATGTTTGTGAAGGCGTTGCCGACTGTGTAGATGCGTGTCCGGTGGCGTGCATTCATCCCGGTCCGGGAAAGAATAGCAAGGGGACGGATTGGTATTGGATCGACTTTGCGACCTGCATTGACTGCGGTATTTGCCTGCAAGTTTGTCCGGTGGAAGGGGCGATCGTTGCCGACGAGAGACCGGAGTTACAACAAACCCCGCAATAGGGGAGAGATCGACCGATCGAAGTCGAGAGGGGTCCGATCGCGATCGGCTGAACACGGCGCGATCGCCTAAAGTTTTGGTTCTCAATGGGCGTCTAATGTTGGGGTCTCCTCTACGGGTTGACATTTGGCAAGGAAACCCGGGCGATCGCCGAGCTTCGCTGCGATCGATCTATAATGCTCTACGCTACAACGGGCGATCGCGATTTCATTTCTCAATTGGAGTTTTATAGAGGTGCCAGATGTTCCAACGAGTTTGGCAGTGGTTTTCAGGGGTATTTGCAACCCTTTTCGGTTCGTCAACGACGCCATCGACCGATCGGCCCATCGCCGCCAAACCGGAACCACTGGAGGAAACCCAATACGAACATTATTTTTTACAATTGCTCGACGGCGTAGATCGCGGTTGGGAAGGGGTTAAGATTTACCGATTTTTCGAGGCGTTGAGCGATCGCGCCACCCTGTCCGATTGGGAAAGTTGGTTGCGTCGTTTTGGAGACAAATTGCTCGCGAACGACGGTTCCCATCGCGAATTAGCCCGTCGCTTATTGCGTTTGAGCGATCGCAGCCATTCCGTGGACGATTTGCGGACGATTCGGGCGATCGCCCGCGAAATTGGCTCCCAGTTAGAAGCGCGCGCGGTCCCCGCCGAGAGTCCCCCGCAACCGCAATCGCAATCGCAACCCGAACCCACACCGGAACCCGAACCGCAACCGCAATCGGAAGCGATCGAGACCGATTTTTGGCGAGACGACCGTCACGCGACGATCGCCGCACTCGATCGCCAAGCGCTGGAAGTGGAATTAAATCGAGCCAGCGATCTCCTGCACGAGGAAGCGTTTGAAGAAGCACTAAGCGGCTTCGATCGCGTTTTAGAAGCGGATCCGGACAACGATCGCGCTTGGTTGGAACGCGGTGTCGCTTTGGCGAATTTAGGCAAGCACAAAGAAGCGATCGCCTCTTACGACCGCGCGATCGCTTTAAATCCGAGTGCGGCCCCGGCGTGGTCCCATCGCGGCGATGCGTTCTACGACTGCGGCGAAATTGAAGCGGCGATCGCCTCCTGGGACCGGGCCTTGGAACTCAAACCGCAAGATCCAGAAACTTGGTATAATAAAGGACTGGCCCTCGGTCGTAATTTAGGGCGATGGCAAGAGGCGATCGCCGCTTGGGATAAGTCTTTGGAATTTAAACCGGACGATTTTGAAACCTGGTTTTATCGAGGCGTGGGTTGTGGCGCCTTGAAGCAGTGGGAACAAGCGCTGACGAGTTGGGAAAAAACCCTCGAACTCAAGCCCAATTTTCGCGATGCCTGGATTAACAAAGGTACGGCGTTACAGCATTTGGGCCGTTACAACGAGGCGATCGAAGCCAACAACCGCGCCATGGAATTACAATCTAATGCCGTTTCCGAGTAACCGTGCGAGCGGTTGAGCATTGAAATTGGGCGATCGAGAGCGATCGAGAGCTTACCATTTCCAGCAGGCCGAAATAGCTTCCCGAGTTCAAGTGCAAACAGCTTACCTCATCGGTTGGCAAGGGCGTCATCTGGTTAACTTTTGAGGGGTTCGGGGAGCGATAAGTAGGGTGGGCAAGTTTTGCCCACCCTACTAAGAGAGATTTAGCTCACTTGACTGGAGCAATTAGGCCATGGCGGCGAGGATGTCGGCGGCGTGGGTGTCGGTTTTGAGGTTAGATCCTTCGTAGACTTGGGTGATTTTGCCGTCGCCGTCGATGACGTAGGTGACCCGTTTGGCGTAGCCGCCCCCTTCGACGTCGTAAGCTTTGGTCAGGGTACCGTCGCTGTCGGCGAGCAAGGGGAAGGGAATATTATATTTCTCGGTAAATTTTTTGTGGGATTCTTCGTCATCCATGCTGACACCGAGAACCGCGATGTCTTTGCTTTGATATTCGTTGTACGCATCGCGGAAGCTTTGGGCTTCTTTCGTGCAACCGGGGGTGTCGTCTTTGGGGTAGAAGTACAAAATCAAGGTTTTGCCCTTGAAGTCAGAGAGGTTGACCGTGTTGCCGTTGGTGTCTTTGGCGGTGAAATCCGGTGCGGTGGTTCCGACTGATAAAGACATAGATGCGTAATTTTCCTTTTTGAAACTCGATCCAAATCCTAACAAACTTGTTACGTGGGGGGAGCGAGGGGAGGCGATCGCCGATTGGTATGTTACTACTAGAATGTTAAGGCCGACCCGATCGCCTGTCCGCGTATTCTCCACTTTCTCAACTTTCTCAAGAATTGACGCCAAGAATGAAAGCTGTCGAATCTCAACCCGCTCAGTCCATTACGTATCCGCCGCGTACCGTTACTCGGGCTAGACGGGCGCTGGCGTGTTCTCCGTTCACCCGGGTACTGTTCGAGGCGATGAAAACTGACAGCGTTCCCCTCGGCGCGATCGCCTCGGAATCGGGGAACCAACAGAACTATACCCGACGGGCGATCGCCGAACTGCGGGTCGAAAATGACCTGATGTGGCTCATTCAAGTCGGCGTGTTGCGCCGGGAAGTAGACGGACAGGGAATTACCGACAGTTTTCGTCTGACCCCCCTCGGACGGCAACTGATCGATCGCCAGGACGAAGAAGCGGTGAATTGGGGGGCGCCCAGTTGGCGCGATCGCCTCTATAATGCTGGCGCTCGTTGGCTGCGTCTACCGTTCTAACCGCAATCGAACTCATACGCTCGCAGGCTTGCCGATATGAAAGCAATTATGGTAGTGGGAACCACCTCCCACGCCGGAAAATCCCTCGTTGCAACGGCGTTGTGCCGCATTCTCTCCCGTCGGGGATGGCGGGTCGCCCCGTTCAAGGGACAAAATATGGCCTTGAACGCCTACGTCACGGCAACAGGGGGCGAGATCGGTTACGCGCAAGCCTTGCAAGCTTGGGCGGCGGGAGTGACGCCAGAAGTGGACATGAACCCGATTTTATTAAAACCCCAGGGAGATATGACCTCCCAAGTCATCGTCCACGGCAAAGCCCAAGGGAGAATTAACGCCCTAGACTACTACGAGAAGTTTATCGATATTGGCTGGCAGGCGATCGCGGATTCGCTCAAACGACTCAGTGCAGAATTCGATTTAATCGTTTGCGAAGGCGCCGGAAGTCCCGCCGAAATCAACCTCAAACACCGGGATCTCACCAACATGCGGGTGGCGAAACATCTCAACGCCCCCACGATCCTCGTCGTCGATATCGATCGCGGCGGCGCCTTCGCCCATGTCGTCGGGACCCTCGAACTCCTCGATCCCGACGAACGGGAACTGATTCGCGGCGTCGTCATCAACAAATTTCGCGGGCGGCGATCGCTGTTGGACTCCGGCATCACCTGGCTCGAAAAACGCACCGGGATCCCCGTCCTCGGCGTCATTCCCTGGATCGACGAAGTCTTCCCCGCCGAAGACTCCCTCAGTTTAGTCGATCGCCCCTCGCGCAAAGGACGCACCGATCTAACCATTGCCGTCATCCGCCTGCCGCGTATTTCCAACTTTACCGACTTCGACCCCCTCGAAGCCGAACCTACCGTCACCGTCGAATATGTCAGCCCGAAACAGTCTTTAAACTATCCCGATGCGGTCATCGTCCCCGGGTCCAAAGCCACCATCCCCGATTTACTCCTGCTCAAAAAAACCGGAATGGCGGAACAACTGCAAAACTACGTCGCCGCAGGCGGTACCATTTTCGGCATTTGTGGCGGCTTTCAAATGCTCGGCGAAATGTTAGCCGATCCCGAAGGCGTCGAAGGACAAGAAGGACGATTTGAAGGCTTAAATTTACTCCCGGTTAAAACTATTATTACCCCCCATAAAATCGCCCGCCAACGGCTCGTCACCTCCCAATATCCTTACGAAGGCTTGCCCGTTTCCGGCTATGAAATCCACCAAGGTCGCTCCCAATTTGGCACCTCCAACGGCGTCAAAAACCTGTTTGACGATCCCAGTTTGGGCATGGTAGACCAAGAACAATCGGTGTGGGGAACCTACCTGCACGGCATTTTCGATAACGGTCCGTGGCGACGCGCCTGGTTGAACCGCCTACGGCACCAGCGCGGGCTGAAAGCTTTACCCACGGGCATTCCCAACTATCGAGAACAACGCGAAAGCTTGTTAGACCGACTGGCGGACGTGGTACAGTCTCATATAAATTTGAAGCCGCTATTGTAGGTGAAAGACAAGAGACAACAGGGAGGACAGGAGAGGATAAGTCCGCCATCTAAAATCTAAAATCTCTACTCCCTCCATCTAAAACCTAAAACCTAAAATCTAAAATCCATCGTGAGTGTCAAAATTCGATTTGTCCCGGATGATATTACCGTTGAAGCTCAAGTGGGAGAACCGTTATTAGAAGTGGCCGATCGCGCGGGCATTTCGATCCCCACCGGATGTTTGATGGGGTCGTGTCATGCCTGTGAAGTCGAAGTCGATGACGGCGAAATGATTTGCGCGTGTATTTCCGGGGTTCCCCCGGGAAAATCGGAAATCACAATTAGTTTGTATGTCGATCCGACTTGGTAATCGTAAGATCTGGGGGAGATTTGCGGCAATTTCTGCACGAATTTTGTGAAAAACGAACGGTTCGATCGCCAAGTTTCCATTTATCTTTAAAAGACAAACGAGGGTTGCCATGACCCTCGTGCGCTCGAATTGACGCGCGCTTAACCGAGCTCTCCATACTCTTTGTGCTTGAAGTTCCATGCCCCTAGATCGTACTGTGCCTGCTGACAGTCCAGCTTTAGATGACGCGATTGCCACTTTGCCCCTCGCGACCCCGGACATGCCCTTGCTCGATGTCATCGGACTGATGCTGGAGTCCCCGGAAGGGTCGGAACGGGGAGCGGCAGTGGGGGGGTGCGCGATCGCGATCGCCGAGTCGAAGCTCGTGGGGATGTTTACCGAGCGAGATGTGGTGCGCTGGAGTGCCAAAGGACTCGATTTTCAACGGACGACCTTAGCACAAGTGATGGGCGCTCCGGTGGAGGCGGTCCGCCGATCGCAGTTGGGGGATCTGTTCGGCGTGTTGGCGCTGATGCGCGATCGCCCGATTCGCTATCTCCCGGTTGTTGAAGAGGACGGCACCGTTCTCGGGGCGATCGCCCTCGAAACGATTCGCCAAATTTTGCAACCGTGCTATCTATTCAAAGTGCGATCGGTAGCGCAAGCGATCGCCGAAACTCCTTCCACCGCCCCGCCGAATACCTCGATCCTGGAGCTGACGCGGATCATGGCCGATCGCCCCACGGAGTACGTCGTCATCTGCGATCGGCTCGAACACCTCGATCGCCCCGCGCGGCCCCTCCCCGTCGGGATCGTGACCGAACGGGATATCCTCCGCCTGCAACACCTCCAATGGGATTTACGCTCCACCCGAGCCGACCGAGTGATGAGCGCCCCTTTAATCGGGATCCATCCCGACGAGTCCTTGTGGTCGGCTCACGAACGGATGCAACAGCACCGCATCCGCCATTTAACCGTCACGGGCGATCGCGGCGAACTGCTCGGCGTCCTGACTCAAAGCCAGTTGCTGCAAGGATTCGACCCCCAGACGATTTACGAAACGATGCAACAGCTCGGCGAACAGTTAGAAGGCGAACGGAGCGAGCGTCGCCGTCTCGAAGCCGAACTGCACAAAATCGCGATTCAAGAGCAAGAACTCGGCGAACTCAAATCCCGCTTTACCTCGATGGTCACCCACGAGTTTCGCAATCCCCTGACGACCATTTTATATTCGACGCAGTTATTAGAAACCTTCGGTCATCGGGCGACGGAGGAGAAAAAACGCAGTTATTTATTACGAATTCGGCGGACGGCCCAATATATGAATCAGTTAATTGAGGATTTGCTCGTGATTGGCGGGTCCGACGAAGCCAAACTGGAGTTTAATCCCAAACCGCTCGATTTAGAAGAAGTTTGTCAGGATTTGATCGAACAGCAGCATTTGAGCGACGGAGGACGCAATCCGATTTCTTTTGAAATTGAAGGCGATCGCGATCGAGTTTGTATGGATGAAAAATTACTGCGCTACATTTTTACAAATTTACTCGCTAATGCTTGCAAGTATTCGCCAAAAGGAATGCCCGTCGAGTTTCACATCGCCTGTGAAGACGAGCGGGCGATTTTTTATTTGAGCGATCGCGGCATCGGGATCCCTCCGGAAGAGTGCGATCGCCTCTTCGACCCGTTCTATCGCGCTACTAATGTCGGCAATATCCCCGGTACCGGATTGGGATTGAGCATGGTCAAGCGCTGCGTCGAGTCCCATTACGGCACGATCGCCGTCGAAAGCGAAATGGGTGTCGGTACCCGCTTTATCGTCACCCTTCCCCTCAGCGGGATCTCGGAGGTGGATCCCCAAACCCCCTCGGTTGCAGTCGAACAGAATTCACTCGAACGCAAACCGTCGTGAGGCGATCGCCCGCCAGCCCAACCCGATCGCCTTAAAATAATATTTAACGAATATGTAGTTTTGTATCAAGAACCTTAACAGAACCTATGGCACCTGCCGTTATTGTCGAAAATTTGCAGAAACGCTACCGCGATATCGAAGCGGTTAAAGATATCTCTTTTCGCATCGAACCCGGAGAAATTTTCGGATTGCTCGGCCCCAACGGTGCCGGAAAAACAACCACGATCCGGTGTTTGTGTACGTTGACCTCGCCGGATGCGGGACAGTTGCAAGTCTCGGGAATCGACGTGGTCGCCAATCCGAAGGCGGCGCGGCAGCGTTTGGGTTACGTAGCGCAGGAAGTCGCCCTCGATAAAGTGCTGACGGGTCGAGAACTGCTGGAATTGCAAGCGGCGCTTTACCATATTCCCCGGGCGGCGATCGGCGATCGCATCAAAACGATGTTGAGTTTGCTCGGTTTAGAAGAATGGGCCGACCGTCAAACCGGGAAATATTCCGGCGGATTGCGCAAGCGCTTGGATTTGGCGGCGGGATTGCTGCACGAACCGGACGTATTGGTTCTCGACGAACCCACCGTGGGATTAGATATTGAAAGCCGGATGGCGGTCTGGGCCTTTTTGCGGCAATTGCGCGATCGCGGGACGACAGTGTTACTGACCAGTCATTATTTAGAAGAAATCGACGCTTTAGCCGATCGCGTCGCCATTATCGATCGCGGCGTCGTCATCGATACGGGAACCCCATCGCAACTCAAAGATCGGGTGGGAGGCGATCGGGTCACCTTGCGCGTTCGCGAGTTTTCCCCCCTCGACGAAGCCGAAAAAGTAAAATCTTTACTCGAACCCTTACCTTTCGTGCGCGAAGTGATTATCAACCACGCCCAAGGGAACTCGTTAAATCTGGTGGTCGAACCGCAAAGCGAAGCACTGATCTCGATCCAACAAGCCTTACGCGATGCGGGATTGCCGACCTTTGGCATCGCTCAATCGCGTCCCAGTCTCGACGATGTTTATTTAGCCGCAACGGGTCAAACTTTACTCGATGCGGAGTTAGCCACCGCCGGAACCCGCGATCCGAAACAGGAACGCAAACAAAATATGCGTTAAAAGAGAGTTGAGGGTTGAGAGTTTAGAGTTTAAATTGAGGGAATGGGGAGTGGAGATTTTAGAGTTGAGATTTTAGAATTTAGAATTTTAGATCTGATATCTGACTCCCGTATTTCCCGTTTCGATTTCCCCGTTGTCACTCCCCGCGTCAACTGATTTATCAACATTCTGATGAGCCAAACTATCGATTCTCCAGAAAGGGAAAAGAAAATGACGACTCAGCGCGTGCCAGAAACCGGAAATGCGATCGCCGAATTCTTGCAAGAAACGACGGCATTGACCAAACGGTTATTTGTCCAATTACAGCGCCGTCCTTCCACATTAATTGCTGGAATCATTCAACCGTTGATGTGGTTGATTTTGTTCGGGGCGCTGTTTCAAAATGCACCGAAAGGGTTATTTGGAGAAAGTTTAAATTACCTGCAATTTTTAGGAGCGGGAGTGATCGTATTTACGGCATTTGCCGGGGCGCTCAACGCCGGGTTACCCGTGATGTTCGATCGCGAATTCGGCTTTCTCAATCGCTTTTTAGTCGCCCCCTTATCGACGCGCTTTTCGATCGTGGTGGCGTCGGCGGTTTACATTGTCATTCTCAGTTTTCTGCAAACGGGAATTATTTTGACCGCCGGGGCGCTGATGGGCGCTGGATTGCCGGGAGGACTTGGGTTAGCGGCGATCGCCCTGATTATTTTCTTACTCGTTCTCGGGGTGACCGGATTGAGTTTGGGGCTGGCGTTTGCGTTACCGGGTCACGTGGAATTGATTGCGGTGATTTTCGTGACGAATTTGCCGTTATTGTTTGCGAGCACGGCCCTGGCTCCCTTATCTTTTATGCCAAAATGGTTGCAAATCGTAGCGACGCTCAATCCGTTGAGTTACGCGATCGAGCCGATTCGTTATTTGTACTTGCATCCCGATTGGAATTTGGGCAGTGTGGTCATGCACGCGCCCTGGGGGGATGTTAGTTTTGGGGGTGCCTTGCTCGTATTGGCGGCGTTCGCGACGGTATTGCTCGCCAGCATTCAGCCCCTTCTCAGAAGAACCTTTGCTTGAGTAGAATCGTCTTTAGCATACAGCGTTGTTCTTGGCAACCGCAGACGTTTATCGCAAATCGCAAGAGGAACCAACCGATGATCTTTGTTCGTAGATTTTCCCCTTTGGCTTTGTCAACCCTGGCGGCGATCGCCGTAATTTCCGGGGGATTGGGACAACGGGCGATCGCCGAACCGGAGGCGGATGTCGAACCCGTGCAAAGTAACTCCTTAGAACTCGAAGACGGACGGGATCCGTTTGAAGGAACCAGTGGGGAGGCGGATACCCGGGTGGATATGTTCGAGTTGATTCACCGGGCCAAACTCGGCGGCGGGCGATCGATGGATGAATTTCGCTTGGGAACGGAGCAAAATATTGACGATGCGGCTGCCCAATTTCGTAACCGACAATTGCAACAGTTAGAACCGGGAAATATTGAAATTTTGCCCGATCTCGAACCGGACATGAGCGGTCGTACTTCTGAATTCGAGTAAATTTTACCCGCAAGATAGGGAAAACGCCGATGGAACTTTGCCCGATCCACGGCGTTTTTTTATGGAGATCGCCCCTCCATAGGGTCGGTTAAGATCGGGTGGGCGTTTTGAGAAAAGTACGATTTCAAAAAGGATTGAGGCTCGAGCGATCGAAGATCTACAGGGGTAACGCTAAGGTACACTACGGACAAAGCGACGCTAAAGCGATCGTCGGATCGATCGATTCGATCTCCCCCCTTGATGACCCGCCGAAATCGACCGCCTAAAATGGAATGGAATTGACCGAATAGTGGGTGCGCCCGTACAGCACGATAGCGGTTTGCCGTTTCAAACGTCCGCCTTTTCCGGCGATCGAACCACTTGTAAAGCAGGTAGAGAAGAAGCGATTCATGGGCATATTTAGCTGGAGACAAGGCTCCCTTGCCACCAAATTGACCCTAGCGATGACGAGTGTGGTCATTGTTGCTGTCGGTAGCGTCACCTGGCTATCCCTGCGCCGCCAACAACAATCCTTTCGCCAAGAATTGCAACAACAAGCGGCGATTTGGGTTGAAGCATTGGATCTGGCTACTTCCGACGTTCTCAATCCCCTCAACAGTCAGGCGATCGCCAAGATCGCCGATCGCCTCGGAGAAGACGGACTGTTAGTGTCGGGACGGATTTATCGACAAGACGGACGGGCGATCGCCGATATTTACGAAAACCAATTACTCTTGTCCGATCCCCAAGTGGATCCCTTCGGCCAAAAACTGATCGACAGCGACAAAGTCGTTTACGAATGGTACGCCGATCGCCTGATCGCCGGAAAAGCCGTTCTCGCTGACGGTCAGCCCATTGGCGCCGTCAGCATTGGCTTGTCTACGGAACCGCTTCACCTCAAAATGGTGACCGTTCGCAATCAAGGGTTACTCGTCGCCGCGATCGCCGCTAGCATCGGCGCCGCGATCGCCGTCCTCCTCGGGCGATCGATTATCGGACCGTTACAAGAAATCACCGCCGCCACCGAAGAATTTGCCGAAGGCGACCTCACCCGTCACATTACCGTCAACAGTCGCGACGAACTTGGCGTCCTCGCCAATTCCTTCAACCGCATGGCGGAAGAATTGCGCGACCTGATCGAGAGTATGGCCCAAAGGGCCGAAGCGTTGCACCAAAGCGAAGCCAAAAATATCGCCCTCCTCAACGCCATTCCCGACTTAATGTTCGAGTTCAGCCACGACGGCACCTTCGTCGATTTTAAAGGCGGTCGCGGCGATACGATCCTGCGACCTGCCGGAGAACTTTTACGTAAAACCGTTTCCGACGTTTTACCCGCCCAACTCGCCAAACTCTATCTAAAATACGTCGAGCGCACCCTACAAACCCGCGAAATTCAAGTTTTCGAGTACGAATGGTTTATTAATAACAAACGCCGCCATTTTGAGGCTCGCTTCGTCGTCAGTGGCGAAAACGAAGTGCTGGCGATCGTGCGCGATGTCACCGAAGGCAAGCTCGCCCAATTCGAGCTAGAACAAGCCAAAGAAGCCGCCGAAGCTGCCAACCACGCTAAAAGCGTCTTTTTAGCCAACATGAGCCACGAATTGCGAACCCCCCTCAATGCCATTCTCGGTTACAGCGACCTCTTGCGCGAAGAAGTCGAAGATTTAGGCTACGAGGACTTACTCCCGGACTTACAAAAAATTAGACAAGCCGGATTACATTTACTCTCGATCATCAGCGACGTTCTCGATATTTCCAAACTCGAAGCCGGACAGATGACCCTGTATCTGGAAAACTTCGATATCGCCACCCTGATCGCCGAAGTCCGAACCACGGTCGAGCCTTTAGTTCAGAAAAAAAATAACACCCTTTCCATTCACCTCGCCCGCGATTTGGACTCGATGTACGCCGATCGCACCAAAGTCAAACAAATCTTACTCAATTTACTCAGTAATGCGGCTAATTTCACCGAAAAAGGGTCGATCGTGGTCAACGTGCGTCAAGATAGCCCGCCGGACCGTGCCGAAGCAGACCCAAGCGAGACTTTGCTGTTCTTTAGTGTCAGCGATACGGGAATTGGCATGACCCTAGAGCAACAAGAACATATTTTTGAAGCCTTTACTCAAGCGGATAACTCCACGACTCGCAAATATGGCGGAACGGGTTTGGGATTGGCGATCAGCCAGCGTTTTTGCGAATTGATGGGCGGCGAAATTATCGTCGAAAGTGAAGCGAATGTCGGTTCTACGTTTACGATGCGGTTACCGAAAATGGTGGTGGAACAAGAGGGAAATGGGGAGTAGGGAGTCGGGAATCGGGAATAAGCTGTTAGATAAAGTAGTAGTAGGGTGGTCGTTCCCCACCCTACTGAAATTTGCCGACGACCATGCATTTTAAAAGAGAAACAGCTTATAGCCATCCTAAATGATTTTTAAATCAACTAGGGAGCCAGAGTTCCCGAGCACAGCCGAAGGATGCTCCCACTCCAGGGGTTTCAGGTGGGCACCCCTGACTCAAGTGATGGAGGGATGCTATACCTTGTGAATCAGACGATCGCGAACAGCCAGCAACTCCCCATTCCCGACTCCCGACCCTCTCTCCTAGGGAATCATCGGCGGTTCCGGCGAAGATAAATCGACCGTCGGGGCGGGTGGGGCGATTTGGGGGGCGTGTTTGTTGAGGGTGTTAGCAACTAAAATGTAGCCGAGATAAGCGGGTAGAATCATCAGGGTGAGTGCGGCGATTCCCCCGAGTAAATGGATCGTACCCATGGACGGACCGTAGTGGACGCGATAGGGATCGAAAGGTAAACCGTCTTCTTTGAGCATTTTTCGCCAGACGAGGGCTCGTTTGAAGCGAACGCGGCGATCGTCGAGTTTTTCGAGTAATACCCATCCGGCTTGACTTTCTTCTTCACACAATTGGTGGAAAACGTCGGGATTGCGGAATAGGTCGAAATTGGCGCGCACGATTTTATATTCCCACTCTCCTAAAGGGGGGTCTTGGGGAGAGGGCGATCGCAGTTCCGGTAACGGATCGTGACGGATCGACTCGCCATCGGAGGAATTTCGTTGTTCTAGGTTTCCGGTGGGGAGAAAGGAAGTGGGAGGCGTGTCAATGGCCGGGAGTTGACCATTACCGGAATAAGCATCAAACATTTCTTCTTCCTCTTGATGTGTTCGTGCGATCGCCAAATGTCTCCAGCGCAACCATCCGCCAGCCACCAGTGCCTCAATTCCCAAACTGCCCACAAAAACACTCCACACTACAATTTCGAGCATAGTTATTTAACTGAGCTAATTCATCGATCGCCAATCTGGGGCGATCGCTCCCAAAACTGTCAAAATCCCGTGTTTAGGGGTTTAAATACCCTTCCACGACGCAATCGGAACCGACACTGCGCCATTGCACCCGTTCTAAAGTCAGCGCCCGATCCATCTGAGTCAATCCTAAATCCCCGACCGGAGAAGGCGCCAAACGACCGCCGATGATTTTCGGCGCGATAAACGCCAAAATTTTCTGGACGGCGCCATCGGCGATCGCCCGAGCGCCCAGGGTGCCGCCGCATTCCCACAACACCGAGAGAAACTGACGCTCGTAAAAATACTCCATTGCTTTCGCCGGAGTCAGTGGGTCGAGTTCGACGACTTCAACCCCTCTATTCAATAGTCGTTTCTGCACTTCCGGATGGCTCCCCGCTTCGGTCAGCACCAAGGTCCGAGCTTCGTCAACATCCCACAAGCGCGCTCGTTCCGGTAACTCCAGGGAACGACTCATCACCACCCGCAAGGGGTTGTGGCTCCCTGCACGATGGCTGGTCAAGTGGGGATTATCTTGACGGACCGTATTGCCGCCGACGATCACCGCATCGCACGCCGAGCGCAACAAATGGACTTCCCGGCGAGCGGCTTCGCTGGTGACCCAACTGCTGTGACCTGTCGTGGTGGCAATTTTGCCATCTAAGGTCATGGCATATTTCAAAATCCCAAAGGGACGTTGGTGGAGCGATCGGTAAATAAACGCTTCGTTAACTTGGCGGCAGTCTTCTTCTTCGACGCCGACCACCACTTCGATCCCCGCCGACCGGAGGCGATCGATCCCGCCACCGGAGACCCGCGCGTCCGGATCGACAAAACCGACGACCACCTTCGCCACCCCCGCCGCGATCAGCGCTTCGCTACACGGTGGGGTGCGTCCGTAATGGTTGCAAGGCTCCAAACTAACATAAACCGTTGCCCCTCGGGCGCGATCGCCCGCATCGCGCAAGGCAAACACTTCCGCATGGGGTTCCCCCGCACGGGGATGAAATCCTTCGCCGACAATCTCCCCGTCGCGAACGATGACACAACCTACCAAAGGATTCGGAGCTGTCTGTCCCAAGGCTCGGCGAGCAAGTTCCAGACAACGTTGCATCATCTGGCGATCGAAATTCTGGGCGTCCTGATTCGTACTCATGAAGCTAAATTTTAACTATCCGCCATCTCACGATCCCTGCGGAGTCGGTCGAAGGTCTACAAAAAAATGCGGTGCGAGGGTACTTCCTCCCCTGAGTGTATCGGAAAGACGGACGGCGAAACACAGACCGACTCCAATCGTCTGTTAGAGTAAACTTTTGTAACGCTCAAGGGCATCTGCTTCACTATGGATTTGAGCAAGCATCCGACAACCCCAATGACCATCCAGCAGACGCGGTTCAACTGCACGACCCACCCATTGTCCCTCCGATCGCTCCTGCGTTGGGGTGGAGCGATCGCGCTTCAGGCGGTGACCCTTTACAGCCTCTCTACAGTCCCCGTCTCGGGTCAGACGCCTACTTTCATCCCCTCCCAACTCCCGGAAGCGCAAAAACCCACCTCGAACGACAATGGATCGGGGGAGTCTGGGGAGTCGGCGTCGGATAAGCAAGGCGCCGAGGCAGACGCTTCCCCCTCAGAAACCCCTTCCCAAGAGACCCAAAACTCTGGCAACGGTTTTTTGCCGTTTATTGGCGGGGAAGAACAAATCCCCCAAACCCCGGTTTATCTCGACGGTCGCAAATTATTCGACATCGCCACCAACGATAGCGAACGGGTTCGCGAAATCGAAACCCGCCTCAAAGAAATCGTTCGCAACGGCTTCGAGCCGGAAAAACTCTCGGTTTACAATGCGGTTCTCAATGGCGAAACCGTGATTTGCCTTGCACCCGATGGTAATAGCGATCGCGTCTGCAACGAACCTGCCATTTACCTGATGACCGTCACCAGTACGGATGCGCGCCTCAATCGCTTTAGTGCCGATCCTCAACTGCTCGCCGACGAATGGAGTCAACGGATCGAGCGGCAACTCGACCGAGCAATTGAGGAACGCCAACCCCAACACCTCAAAGAACAACTTTCCCTGGCGGCGGCGATCGCCCTGGTAATGGTTTTAGGCAGTTTTACCCTCGCTCACGAACGACAAAAACTCGAAGCGCAACGCCAAAAAATCGCCAACCAACCGACCCCTCCCCCCTCCGAATCCAGTTCCGAAATCGATTTATCCGAGTCTACCCCGACTAATCCCGTCGAGTCCGACTCCCTCGACCGACGGCACGAATCGGAATCGATCGGCGAGTTGCAGCACAAGATGAATCAGCGCGAACAACGCAACATCAACGACCTCAAACAACGACTGATTCAAATCGGACAGGTCGGCGTTTGGGGGGGCGGCAGTTACGCGATCGTCGGTCTATTTCCTTACACTCGTTGGTTGCAACCCCTCGTCCTGTCCTGGTTGCCCCTTCCGCTTAAAATTGTCGGAATTGTCTTTAGTTCTTATGCGGGCATTCGCCTCACTTACGTGGGCATCGATCGCTTTTTTAGTGCCTTACAGGACGAAGACTTTCTCGATGCAGACGAATCCCGGCGTTTGGCCTTGCGGTTCTCGACCTTTTCCGCCGTCTTTAAAAGTATCAGTTTTGCCGGATTTGTCAGTGTCGGCACCTTGGCGATCCTCTCGGCGATCGGTCTCAATCTCGCCCCGATCTTGGCTGGGGCCGGGATTATCGGTTTGGGCATTTCGTTAGCGTCCCAAAGTTTGATCAAAGATGCGATTAACGGCTTCTTAATTCTCTTAGAAGATCAATACGCCGTCGGCGATGTGATTATCGTCGGCGATGTCGGCGGCTTGGTCGAAAATATGAACCTGAGAATCACCCAACTGCGCAATGGAGAAGGTCGCTTGATCACCCTTCCGAATAGTACGATTTCCGTGGTTCAAAATCTTTCTAAAGAGTGGGCGAGGGTGGATTGCACGATCGACGTGGCCTATCATACCGATGTCGATCGCGCCCTTGCCGTCCTTCGAGAACTCTCGGTGGAAATTTATAGCGAACCGGAATGGCGGGAAAAAATTATCGACGTTCCGGAAGTGCTCGGCATCGATGAAATCGACCATGCGGGGATTTTAATTCGGACGTGGATTAAAACCAAACCCTTGCAACATTGGAGTGTGGGTCGGGAGTTTCGCCGTCGGATTAAAACGCGCTTCGATCGCGAAGGCATTGCGATCGGAACGCCGCAGCAATCGGTTACCTTTAAAAACTCCCTGGAATTGCTCAAAGAAGCCAGTAATGGCAACAGTCCTTCAGAACACGCGATCGTGTAGGCGATCCTAGGCGATCGCCCGCTCTCGGCGAAGAATTTGGCCTTTAAACTCTCTTAACACCCGTTTTGGGCCACGATTTTTCCTCTCTAAAACCCCACCAATCCTCGTTGGGTCCACATCATCAACGCCCCACTAATTCCCATCACCGCCAAAACAATCTGGCGGAATTGTTGGGCGTTGAGATAACCCAGTAAATATTTACCGACTAAATTCGCCGGAGCTGCGACCAATCCGATCGCCAATCCATAACCGAGGTACTGTGGGGTCAGCGCCCCAAAGGCGGCATAAGTTAACATTTTCACCACGTGAATGACGACTACATTGGTGGCTTTGGTGGCGATCATTTCTTCTTTTACTAAGCCGTAATTGAGATAGAGGGGATTGAGAATCGGCCCGCTACTGCCAATTAAGCCGGAAAGTAAGGCATAAACAAATCCCGCAGGCAGAAAATACCACGCTTTGGCGCTCCAGGTGGTTTCTTGTTTTCGCAAAGCGAAGCCGATCACCAGAAGGACGATCGACAAACCGACGAGGAGTTCGAGCCATTCGAGATGCAGTTGGGTAAAGGCATAAGCCCCTAAAACCGCACCGACCATTCCGCCGGGGAGATACCAGAGGGTGACTTTCCAGTTGACCGATCGCCAAAAGAGAAAGATGCGCTGGGAATTTCCCAACAACATCCCCGTGGTAATGACTGGGGCGACCCCGGCAGAACCGATCAGAAAGTTGACGAGGGGAATCAAGAGAAGGGGACTGCCACCGCCCGCCAAGGTGCTAATCAACCAAGAGATAAAACCGATCGAGGTAAGCAGGACAAGAGGCATGGGTGTGGCTGTCAAGAATTATTCAAAGCTTCCGCTCTCTAAAACTTACTCAAACTTAATCATTTGATGTTTAGTTCCTAGCTTGGATCTTCCGAGACCTTTCCATCACTAGGCTTACACGGCTGAGCTCTCCGCGTTTTCCAAATTAATTGACGCATTTAAGTCACGATCTATGGAGACGTGACAGCTCGGACAATCATACTGTCTTTTGTCCAGGGGCATTTTTTGTTGGTGTCCGCAGTTAGAACAGATCTGCGAACTGGGATACCACGGGTCAATAAATGTTAATTTGCTCCCATACCACTCGCATTTATACTCAAGTTGACGACGGAACTCATAAAACCCACCATCCGCAATCGCACCAGCCAGCTTGTGATTTTTGAGCATCCCTGACACATTTAAGTCTTCGATTTTCACTTTCCCCTTTTCACTTTTGACTTTCCCCTTTCCCCTTTTCACTTTCTCCTTTTCACTTTTCACTTTTCACTTTTCACTTTCCCCTTTTCACTTTTCACTTCGCCGTGGTTTTTGGCTAAGTAAGTTGTTAACTTGTGTAAATGGTCGGCTCTCATATCGGCGATGCGTCGGTGGGCCTTAGCTAACTTGAGTTGCGTTTTTTCTCGGTTTTTACCTCCTTTTTGACGGCGGCTTAGTTCTTTCTGGAGTTTGGCTAGTTTTTTCTTGGCCTGGCGATAAGCTTTCGGATTGGGATAGATTTTACCATCGCTCAGGGTGGCCTTTTAATTCCTACATCTACCCCAATCCGCTCTTTTATTTTTGGTGTGACCTGGGGTTCAAAATCAATTTTGAAGGCAATATACCAGTCCCCTGCTCGTTTACTTATGGTGACGTTTTTAGGATTGACTGGCGGTAGCTGTTCGTGGCTTTTTACCCAACCAATCCGAGGTAGCTTCACCCGATCGCCGGAAATTTTAATGCTTCCTTCCAGGTAAAAAGTATCTTTGACATTCTTTTTCTTAAACTTTGGGAAACCTGTTCCTTTGACTTGCCCAACTCGCTTAAACGCTTTATTGAGGTGACGCAACGCTTCTTGAGGGCTACATTTGGAGACTTCATAGTACCAAGGATTCTGAGTTTTTACCTCGGCGACTAATCTTTTGTGTAAGTCTATAGTACTCGGGAGTTTACCTCCGGCTTCTAATGTTTCCTTACAGGTAGCCAGTCCCCAATTCCAAGCGTGTCGAGCTACTCCTGCGTGTTTCGCCATCAGCGTTCGCTGTCGGTTATTTAAGTCTAGCTTGGTCTTAAAGCCTTTCAATGACTTTTTTAACTCCTCAACCCTCTTTTTGTTCGGCTAAGTTCAGCTACCATAAAGACTAGCAGAAAACAATGGAGATGGTAAAATCCGCGATTTTTGCGGCTTCAGTCTTTTTGAAATTACTCAAACTTTTATTGTAGCATAAAAAGTGAGTAAGTTTAAGAAAATTTAGGTAGAAATTTAAACCCTGTTGTTAACCCTCATTCTCTCATTTTCTTTACCGTTACGTGGTTTTCGAGGCTATCCACGATCTCGAAGGGGTATGGAGGGCGCGTGGGGGGCGGGGCGATTCTCCTCGGCAGCCGAAATCGCTGGTGAAAAATTAGCCAACAAAAAACCCTGTCCAGGGGAGAGGATCAGGGTGTTTGATAAAGATGTGCCAGCCTGTTTATCTTTCAGTTCCAATTATGGCCAAGAAGGCAGAAGTCCGTCATCGTGAAAAACACTAGTGTTTGGCATTTTGGAGCTTCCGTAATTGTGCTGAGGTCAAAATGGGTGGGAACTGAGTTGGAAAGGCTTGCGATGGCGTCAATTTGTCCGATACGATGAGATTTTCGCCGCTCGAATGGTGGGATCGGTTCCTCAAAATTGCGGAGGTGTAGCGGTGGGGTAACCTCCGTATTTTCCGAGGGTTCCGAGGCAGGGCGATCGCCCCTCCAGAGCGGTTTTTAAAAGGCAAGGTTTTCGCAAAAAATCGAATTTCGCGAGGGCGCGATCGCGCGGGATCTCCCCCCTCTACTCCCACACGATGGCGGGGGTGAGGCGATCGTCGATCGTCGTTTTGCAATCCGAACGAACTGGAAAGTGGGATTTCTAAAATTGGAAAGCGAAAAATGCAACGGGACAAATTCAAACCCAAAAATCCAAACGCTCAATAAAATAAGATCGACCTTCCTAGGACACCCGGTCCCGAAGGTACCTGACGACTTCAGAAGTCAAGCTCTTAGCGGCGATCGCCGGAAAACATCGCGGATTGCTCGCCAGCGATCGCGATCGGCGCGAAATCCAAGCGGCGATCGCCGATTTGGAAAACCACAATCCGACCCCAACGCCGACGGCAGCGACCGATTTACTCGCCGGATATTGGTGGGTTCTTGATACGACCAGTAGAGATCTGCTCGACCTCGATCGCCCGCCGTTCGTCCGTTTGAGACAAATCTACCCATCGATTCCCCCGCAGACATCGCACTTAGTTAATTTCGTCGAACTGCACGGACTCCCCTACCTCGATAGCATCGTCAGCGTTAGCGCTCGCTTCAAGCCCGTTTCAAACTTGCGAGTTCAGGTAACGTTCGAGCGCTGGATTGTCGGCTTGCAAACGGCGATCGGCCATCAAAATCCGGCGCAATTCATCGAGAAAATCGAAGCGGGGAACGAGTTCGGCACGATCTCGGTGGGGATCGACCGTGGCAATCGCTATAACTGACTCGATACCACCTATCTCGCCGAAGACTTACGAATCGGACGGGGAAGCCGGGGGAGTTTATATATTTTGACTAAAGTATAAAAAATCCAAAAAATATTTTTTCGATCGACAACTTCCACCGCGACGCGCGCAATGGAAGTCATGAGGTCGGCAAACTTCAGATCGGTGAGGTGAGGAGCGACCCACGAAGTTTGTAAAAACTATCCGATCCCCTCCCGATGCTGACGCGCGATCGCTTTAATTCAATTCGGAACGGTGTTCGGACGGGTTGCTAAACAATTTGGCCATCATGAACTGAGGGGCCAATCCGGACTTGCGACGGCGAGACGAAGATAACTTATTTTCCGATTGCGGCGGCATTACACAAACTGCGGTTTGATCGATCCCCGGCATCAGTTCGGATACCCGATCGATGATTTTGTCAATGCGATCGGTGAGGCGATCGGCTAATTCGAGATTGGGCGTCACGATAAAGAAGGTTCGATCGCCATCCGCGCTGGGAGCCACACCAAAGCTGCATTCACACAGCAACTCTTGTAGGGAGTCTTCAAAGGATTCGCAGAAGCGATTGACTAACGCTTCGTAAAACGATTCAGCTAACTCGCGATCGTCGAAACTGGGTTTAGGTAACATGGCAACTCTCTCAACGATTTCTCTTCGACGCTCTCAAAACCTTTCCACACTCTCAATATCGTTGATTTCGCAGCAAGTTTCTGTGATGGAAATCTCTAAGAACGAGTGATGGTGATAGGCGCTTTCGGCGATCTAATGCAATTAGATCCGGTGTTTTGCTTCATATCGATCGCGCGATCGCGATCGCACTGACCCATTCGATCTTCCCCTTCACTCTAAGACGAGTTAGGAGATCGGTTCAAGCATCAAAACTCACGCCGATCTCGGGTCAATCCGGAAAAAAATGGGGTTTGAGCAGCTAATTTGGCAGTTGTCGCCGTTAAATCGCATTTTACCCTTAAAAAATACTCTAAAAAAAGAATCTTTTTCATGCGATCGCCCGCTTCCCAAGCCCGATTCAACTCTCCAATCGTAACAGGGGATACTGTTATTTTGTCAGGAAATTTTGAGATCTCTAGGGTCCCCATTAGGGTTCAATCCCTCAGTGGGACTGACGGACGCACGAGAAATTCCTCCGTCAATTGAAATAACTGATGGCAACCCCAAGCCATTTACCGACGGCGATATTCGTCGCCGCAATCGCCGATCGCCTCCCACAGATCGCGCGATCGCGTGGCGAACTCATCGATGCGATCGCGATCTTCGCCGTCGAGATCGAAACCAAAGGTTTTCGCATTGTCCTCGATATGCTCCGACACCCCCAAGCGCGCGCCGACGATCGCCCCCGCTACGGCGGGCTTGTCGAGTACGTAACGCACCGCCACGTTCGCTATTTTGACCCCGTGTTTGTCGGCAATTTCTTTGAGAACTTGCAGTAATTGTTGAAATAAACTCCAATTTCCCCAAACATCGACCATCTGCTTGTACTTGCCCAACGAAGCGGTATTGAGCCGTCCCCAACGGGGTTCGCCCTCGCCTAAATAGCGCTCCGAGAGCAAGCCGCCGCACAGGGTACCGTAAGCGAGTAAGTGAATCCCCCGTTCCCGGCATAATTCGACCATTTGGCGTTCCGGACGGCGATCCACGATCGAAAACTGGACTTGATTGGAGACAATTTTCAGACCGCGATCGCTCAGTTCTTTGAGGTGTTCGGTATCGAAATTCGTCAGGGCCAGATGTTTAATTTTCCCTTCCGCTTGGAGTTCGGCTAAATAATCGAGGGCGTCGAGATAGGCGCGATGGCGATAGTCCCACCAGTGGAACTGGAGCAAATCCAAGGCTTCGACCCCCATGCGGCGCCGGGAAATATCGATATTTTTTTCGACGATTTCGCGGGTCATCGCCGTCGGTCGGGGAACCCACTTGGTAAATGCGTGAATTTGGCCGAGGGTTTCGGGCGATCGCCGGGTGGCCCATTGGCGGCGAAATTCGCCGATAAAATCCTCTGCCGGACCGTAATGGTCGGCTAAGTCCCAGGTAGAGAATCCGGCATCGGTATAGTCAAACATGGCGGCGATCGCGCGATCGCGGTCAATTTTTCCGTGGGCTCCGGAGACTTGCCACATCCCATTTAAAATGCGGCAAATCTGTAAGTCTGGGGTCAATTGAAAGCGGCTCGATTCCGGTAAGTTCATTTTTATGCGGTTTGAGTTCTCTGGTACGATCGATAGAATAAACGAAAACTCTCCCTTAAAAAAAATGACCGACCGACAGGCATTATTAGATGCTAATGAATCTTTTTATCGAGCCTTTGAGAAGCGCGATCTCGATGCGATGAGTAAAATTTGGTCTCAAGGCACGGCCAGCCTGTGCATTCACCCGGGACGGCAAGCGATCGAGGGTTGGCAGCAGATTCGCGCATCTTGGGAAAAGATTTTTAAAGCCACCCATTATCTCGAAATCGATCTCGATATCGTGCGCGTCGAAGTTTACGAGAATTTCGGTTATATTGTCGCCATTGAAAATTTACTGCAAATCAACGGGGGACGAAAACTCAAAGCGCAATCGATGGCGACGAATCTATTTGAATACTTGGGGGGATCGTGGTACTTGATTCACCATCATGGCAGTCCCATTGTTTGAGGGGGTTTTAAATTTTCAACCCCGAATGAATTGGGTTAATACTTAATTATAATAGGAACACTCAACAGCGATCGCCCGCCCGTTGGCAACCCAATTTTTGCGATCGCAAAGAGAATAATTCACCTCTGAAAAACGATGGGGATCGCGATCCTGGGGTTTGCAATTTAGGTGAAACGAGGCGATCGCGATCCCCGATCGGGGGGCAGTCGATCCAAAAAAAGGTTACAAGGAGAGAACCTTGTAACCTTTTGAATGGCTCAAGGAACGAACCTAAAAGCCAAAGGCGAAATTAGGGGAGGACGAGCTTACATCATCCCCATGCCGCCCATGCCGCCCATGCCGCCCATACCGCCCATGCCGCCCATGGCATCCATATCGGGGGCAGGGGGAGCGTCTTTTTCAGGTTGTTCGACGACCAGGGCTTCGGTGGTCAACACCATACTGGCGATCGAGGCGGCATTTTGCAGGGCCGAGCGCACGACCTTCGCCGGGTCGATAATTCCGGCGGCAATCATGTCTTGATACTCGCCCGTCAAAGCGTTGTAGCCGACGTTAAATTCACTTTCGCGAACGCGCTCGACGACGACGGAGCCTTCGACCCCGGCATTGTCGGCGATTTGACGGACTGGCGCTTCTAAGGATTTCAACACCAGATCCGCACCGAGTTTTTCTTCGTCGTGCAGGGTGGCTTTAATCGCGTCAATTTTAGTCGCCAAGTGGATTAAAGTGGTACCGCCACCGGGAACGATCCCTTCTTCGATCGCCGCTTTAGTCGCGTTGAGCGAATCTTCGATCCGCAGTTTGCGTTCTTTGAGTTCGGTTTCGGTGGGGGCGCCGACTTTGATCACCGCAACGCCGCCCGCAAGTTTGGCGATCCGTTCTTGCAGTTTTTCCTTGTCGTAGTCGGAATCGCTTCTTTCGAGTTCCTTGCGGATTTGAGCAATTCTTTTTTCGATATTACCTTGGGTGGCGTCGGTATGTTCCGCGACGATCGTGGTGCTATCTTTAGAAATCGTAACTTTGCGGGCCTGACCGAGCATGTCGTTGCTGACCGCATCGAGACTCAAACCAATTTCCTCGGAAATGAGCTGACCTCCGGTGAGGACGGCGATATCTTGTAACATCGCCTTGCGACGTTCGCCAAATCCGGGGGCTTTGATCGCGGCAGCATTCAAAACGCCACGGGCTTTGTTGACCACTAAGGTCGCGAGGGCTTCGCCTTCGAGGTCTTCCGCGACGATTAACAGAGGTTGACTGGCGCGGGCGACTTTTTCGAGAACCGGAACCAGATCTTGAATGGCGCTGATTTTTTTATCGACGAGCAGGATCGCGGGATTCTCGAATTCGACGATCATCCGCTCGTTGTCGGTGACGAAGTAAGGGGAAATGTAACCGCGATCGAGTTGCATCCCTTCGACGACTTCTAACTCGGTGGTCAGGGATTTGGACTCTTCAACGGTAATGACGCCGTCTTTGGTGACTTTATCCATCGCTTCGGCGATCATTTGGCCGACTTCTTCGTCGTTACCTGCCGAAACGGTTGCTACTTGGGCGATCGCGCCGCCTTCGACGGGCTTGGCCAAGTCTTGAATCTCTTTGACGAGTTTGTTGACGGTTTTTTCAATGCCGCGACGCACGGCTACTGGATTGGCTCCAGCCGCCACAATTTTCATCCCTTCGCGGATCATGGCTTGGGCTAGGACCGTCGCCGTGGTCGTTCCATCTCCGGCTAAGTCTTTCGTTTGCGAGGCCACTTCCCGGATCAGTTGGGCGCCAGTATTTTCTAGCGGATCTTCTAATTCGATTTCTTTGGCGATCGTGATGCCGTCATTGACGATATCGGGGGCGCCGAATTTTTTCTCCAGTACCACATTACGTCCTTTCGGGCCTAAAGTAATGCGGACGGCATCGGCTAAGGCGTTGACGCCTCTTTCCAAGGCGCGCCTGGATTCTTCATCAAATGCAACCAGTTTGGCCATACTTCAGCTTCCTAGCTCTCCAACTAGCAAATTTAGCACTCTCTGGGGTCGAGTGCTAATGCGTGGAAACCGTACAAGGAAACCGTCGGTTGTCGATCGCCTCGATGCGGTGGCTACGGTGCGATCGCCTTGCCAAATAAGGAGAGAAGGCCCGATCGAGGCGATCGAGGGGAAGGGTTGACGCGATCGCCGCCATCCCTATTGTACGGGAAGCTATGACGTTTGTGCTGTGGGACTCTTGGCGGTTGGCTCCCGGCGCGATCGCCTTGCTGGGGGAACACGCGATCGCGGTTCCCTGTCACAGAACCTGGGGGAGTGAATCTACCAACGCGACTTCATTCGCCGCTCTAACCGCTTTCACTCGTTAATATTGGCGCGATCGTGGCTGTTCGTTTGCCCTCGATCGGCAAGTTTTTTCCGATTGACAGTCATTTTTTAAGACATTTTTCAGTTTATCTTTGCCGAAAACTAAAAAATGTCAGTTGATTGAAGAATTTTGTCGTCAATGTATTTTTGAGAGCATCTTAATTAAATGCTCTCCTTGAGGCTCGATGAATCGACTTGAGTAATTACATTTTTGGTCTCATTTGGCTGATATCATTTGTATGTCATTAAATAAAAATTAGATTGTCATTTTATATCTCTAATTCAGACAAATCCTGAATTTTAATCTATTTGTTTGCGTAAAAATACGGGATTTTAAAATTTAAGCTTTTCAAAAATCCGCAAATTCATCCCTAGTAAATCAAAAGAGCTTTTAGTTAAAATTGGAAACAGAGAAGCCAGCTAATCTCGATCGCGGGCGATCGCGGCATCAATTTTCTGCATTTGAAAGGAAAACCGAAGAATAAAATATCTCCTTTTCTCCGTATTTGCACTTAGAAGTTTCAATCTAATTCAAAAATAAATAACTCAATTCTTATTCGTTGATAATACAGCTAAACTCGATAATTTTCCAGATGCCATCACTCCGAAGGTGTATCTACAATTAAAATCCTTCTGGAGCGGCAAAAGATGAATAATAAGATTCAAGTTTCCCTCGATCGCTGGCCAGCTACAACGGCCAGAATAATCGAGTTAATTTTTATTGATTTAGGAATAGAAAATCCGAGAAAATTACTGGCAGGGGTACGACCGGGGAGCATGGCGATCGCCCTCGATCGCAACCGGAATGGAATCGAACAGATAGCAGAAACGATCGAGAAATACGGCGATCGCCCCGAAAAAATTGGCAAAATCCATATTTTCGCTCACGGTCGTCCCGGCGAGATCGAGCTGGGAAATAGGAAATTAAACGAAAAAAGTTTTAGCCGCGATCTCCATCATTTAGAGCGCTGGGCGAAAGGCTGGAGCGAAGACGGGGAACTGCATCTGTACAGTTGCCGAGTGGCGGGCGATCGCGGTCAAAATTTTCTCTATCAATTAGCAAAATTTTTAGGCGTAAAAATTGCGGCGTCCGAGCATTTGATTGGCAAGGTGGGGGTAGAGACCCATTGGAATTTAGAGTTTGCCACGGGCAAAATAGAACGGAATTTCCCCCTAGAAAAAACAGCGATCGCAAATTACGCGGGAGTGTTGGCCATGCTGAATGTAACGAATACCAACGATAGCGGTGCCGGGTCGCTCAGAGCGGCGATCGCCCAAGCCTTGCCGGGAGATACGATCGTTTTTGACAGCAGTTTGAGCAATAGCACGATTCGCTTGAGCAGTGGTCAACTCGAAATTAATAAAAATCTGATTATCGACGGAGCCAACGCCCCGGGGTTGACGATTAGCGGCAATAATGCATCGCGAGTTTTTGACGTTAAAAACGACGTCAATTTTAATCCAGTCACCTTTACCTTGCGTAACGCGATCGTCGCCGACGGCAAAACCACTCAAAATGGAGAAGAAGGGGCGGGGGCGGGGATTAGAACCGACAATCGAACCACGTTAATTGTCGAAAATAGTCAATTTATTAATAACTTTGCCAACGGAGAAGGCGGCGGGGCCATTTTTGGCGGGTGGCGGAGCAAAAACACGATCGCCAATAGCCAATTTGAGGGGAATGGGTCGTCCGGAAATGGGACTTCGGGGAAAACCGAACGGGGTGGGGGGGCGATCGCCGTTAAAAGCGAAAGTCAAACCACGGTGACCGATAGCGAATTTACCAATAACCAAGGCACCCTCGGCGGCGCCATCAATACCCTCTTAGGGGGACTCACCGTCGAAGCTTCCATTTTCCTCAACAACGACAGCCTCTCGAATGGGGGTATCGGTTACGGCGGCGCTATTTATACCGACGGGGCCAGCGACCTCAACGATCCGGATAGCGGCACGATCGCCATTCGCAACAGTCACTTTGAAGGAAATACCGGACAAGGACAGGGCGGCGCCTTATTTCTCTACGTCTACAATCCCGATCGCGTCGTCGTCGAAAACAGCACCATTGTCAATAACACCGTTTTGGAAGCGGCGAACGGCGACGCCTTGGGCGGCGGCGTGCGGATTGGCAACGGCGACGTGAGAATCATCAACACGACGATCGCCAACAATCGCGCCTACAGTCAAGGCGGGGGCTTGTGGTTGGGAGAATCGGCGACCTTATCGATGGTCAATAGCACGTTTTCGGGCAATCGCGCCGAATCGGCGGATGGAACTTCCGGACTCGGTGGGGCGATGATGCTCAACCATAAGGACGGTTTCAACGCTACGATCGACCATACGACGGTTGCGAATAACTACGCCGGATTCCAAGGCGGGGCATTTTGGGGCAATGGGGACCGGACGACCCTGAGCAATTCAATTTTCGATCGCAATACGGCGGGTAATGGCGGGAACGATTGGAATAACAAGCAACATACGGGAGTCGAGTTAATCGACGGGGGCAATAACTTACAATTTCCGCCGAAAAATCCCGACGATGGGAACGATGTCAATATTACGGCGAACGTGACGATCGCCGATCCGAAACTCGGACCGTTACAAGATAATGGGGCGGGAATTCTCACTCATGCTTTATTAGACGGCAGTCCGGCCCTCAATGCGGGGGCGTCTTCGGTGACGACGGACCAACGAGGGGTGAACCGCAATCAGCCCGATCTCGGATCGTTCGAGCAATTCAGCCTCGATTTTGTCGAAACGGTCTCGACGGGAGAGGAACCCACTCAAGGTTCACTCGCGCGGGACGTGCAGGTGCAGTTGACTCAAGCCCTCAATTTCGATCTCAATATTCCCTACAGCGTCACTGGGGGGACGGCGACGGCGAATAGCGATTTTACCGAACCGTCGGGGATGCTGACGATTCCGGCGGGGGCGACGACGGCGGCGATTTCGTTACCGATTCTCGCCGATAGCGAGGCGGAAGCGGCGGAAACGGTGCAACTGAGTTTGACGCCGCCGTCGGGTGGGGCGTATGGGTTGGGACTGAATCGGGTTCATACTCACACGATCGCGGCGAATTCGACAACGGCGCTACCCGTTCCGGCGAATCCGAGTCGTTTTGTGGCGACGGCGCAATCGGCGACGGCGGTACAGTTAAGTTGGCAAGACAATAGCGATCGCGAAACGGGATTTAAGCTGGAGCGATCGCCGGATAATACGACCTGGGAGGAGATCGCCACGACGGAGGCGAATGTCACCAGTTATCTCGATTCCGGACTGGCGGCAGATCGTCAATATTATTATCGCCTCAGCGCGATCGGCGATGGGGGCCGTTCGGATTTAATTACGGCGGAGGTGACCACACCCGTTGTCGAGAATCCGGTAGAGAATCCGACGGACCATCCGATCGCGCCGATGTTGACCGATCCCGATGCGGCGATCGGGGACGGGTCGGATCCCGAGGGACTCGTCTGTCCCTGTGAGGGTTTGCCGAGTTCGAGTGAGTTGCGTCAGTCGGTCGAACCGCCGGGGAGCGATCGCGCGGTGGTCGCGAGTACCAACGATGATTTTTACTGGGGAACGCCAGAAAATGAGGCGATTTCCGGTTTGGACGGTTTCGACTACCTCCTGGGAATGGAAGGCGGCGATCGCATTGAGGGGGATGGCGGTAACGATTTACTCCACGGCAATATCGGCGACGATTGGCTCGATGGCGGGGTCGGTGACGATACTTTGTTCGGTGGAAAGGACGACGATTTACTGTTCGGTGGTGGGGACAACGATGCTCTGTTCGGGGATTGGGGGAACGATACCTTGTTCGCCGACGACGGGGATGATTTTCTCAATGGCAATCGCGAGAATGACTGGCTGTACGGCGGTGGCGGGAATGACACGATTCACGGGGGCAAACAAAATGACACCCTCATGGGTGAGTGGGGCGACGATACGTTATTTGGGGATTTGGACGACGATCTCGTTTGTGGCAATGAGGGCCGTGACCTGCTGTTGGGCAATGTCGGCAAAGATATTCTCTGTGGCGGTTTGGATGACGATACGGTTTACGGCGGGAAGGACGACGACGTGCTGTTTGGCGAAGCGGGTGACGACGTGCTGTCGGGGGATTTGGGCAACGATATCGTTGTCGGCGGGGCGGGTCGCGATCGCTTCGTCTTGCGTGAGGATGGCGGTCACGATGTCATTGTCGATTTTGAAGTCGGGGTCGATTTGCTGGCCTTGAGCGGGGGACTGACGCCGGATGCGGTGGAATTTGTCCCTGGGGACCGAGGGGCGATCGTTCGTCTCGCGGGGGGCGATCGCCTGTTGGCGACGTTAGAAAATGTCAGTGCGGACGAACTCAGTGCCGGGGATCTGACGTTGATTTAAGGGTTCCCTGGCTTCCCGGGTCGTCCGGGCACATTTTTTCAGTCGGGGGGATAGGCAAGCATCGAGAAAGCTGCTACAATGGGTCAGGTTATTGCCAAGCCGATGTAGCTCAGAGGCCAGAGCATTCGATTCGTAATCGAATGGTCGCGGGTTCGACTCCCGCCATCGGCTTTGCGCCTGGAGAAATAAAGGACTTTGGGCGTTCGATTTTGGAAGGGTTCGACCCCTTCCAGATGCCCGACGAACTGCAACAGAAAGCTCCCCATTTTGGGGGGCTTTCAACTGTATGGGGAGATCTTGGCGATCGTTCGTCTCGCGGGGGGCGATCGCCGGATGAAATGGACGAATGAGTCAGAAGGGTTCGCGGCGTCCGAAACTCAAGATCGGGCGATCGCGGTTGGAAAATCTGCTCGAAGTCGTGGCGATCGCCAGTTTAATTTTGGCGATCGGCTTTCCGATGACCGTCTGGAACGAGCTTCCGGAAGAGATTCCCGTCGATTTTTCCTTAAACGGACAACCGAGTTTATGGGGTTCTAAACTGTCGATTTGGCTGTATCCGGTCTGCGCGGCGATCGGCTATCTGGTGATGACGGTAGCCCGTTTCTATCCCCACACCTTTCACTATTCGGTTCGGATTACCCCAGAAAATGCACGCAGGCAGTATCAAAATGCCCTGTACTGGTTGAGTTGGACTAAAGTCAGCTTTATTTTGACCTTCGGATTTGTCGAGTGGCAAACGGTTCGGATCGCATTCGGGTATCGCGATCGCCTCGACTGGAAAGGAATCGTAGTTTTATTGGCGATCTTTTTGGGGGTAAACTTCGTTTATCGAGATCGCCGCGATCGCGACAGCTAAATCTAGACCCAAGGGTGAGAAAAACCCACAACTTCCCGCAAAATACTGCAACCATCGCCTCAGTTGTGCCTCAAGTTTTTACAGGTCTATCCATCAAAAATGATTATCCATTGGGGGGATTTATCCAAAGCATAAAATTAAAAATCTAAAATCTTCACGCTAAATTCTAAAATGTTAATCGTGCTACGGTAGCATACTGTTAGCGAGAAGGAGCGCGTCTGATGGCTACAAAAAATATTCGGATTGTCGGCTATTTACCGCCACCGTACCACGAGAAACTGCGCGAATACATGGACGAACACGACCTCAGCGAAAGTGCGGCGCTGGTGAAGATGGTCAAGCAGTTTTTTGACGGTCCGGTGGCGTCCCCTCACGCGGAGGAACTCTCGGAAGTACAAACGGCGATCGCGGCGTTGCAAAACCAAGTCGAGCATTTACAGCAGCGCGTCAGCCTTTTGGAAGCGGAAAGTCAGCCTTCGCGCCGTCAAACCCGACTGGTGGGCAAAAGTCCGAATCGGTCGGGTCATTCCGGGAATTTAACCCGTCAGGGGCAAGCCGATCTCGCCCGCCGTCTCGGGGTAACGTCCAAAACCATTTTAGAGGCGGTAGAACAAGGGGAAGACTATTTTCACAAGTGGTCGCAACAGCGAGATCCGGCGGGTCGGGCTTGGCAAAAACGGGGGAGTTGGTTTTATTCGGTGGGGGAGTAGGGGGAGGAATTTTGGAGGTGTCAGGTCTTCGTTTTACCCCATAAGGCTAAACCGCCGCCGCGTCCTCGGGCGGCGATCGCGGTGTCGGTGACGAGAAAATAAGCAAAAAAAGCTTGTTTGGCGATGCGATCGCGGTAAAATCCGGCTTCGCCGCTTTGTCCGCCGCGAATGTCGCCACCGTAGAGCTTGGCGCCAAAAAGTTTGACCTGCATTTGGGTAAAATCAAAAGCGACGATATTTTTAGGCGGTATAAATTTCGTCGGACCGCTCAACGTCACTTGCAGCATTCCTAAATTAACCTGATTGCGAACTCGTCCGATCGCCTCGCACCCATCGAGATCCACAGATTGGGCGAGGGAGAGGTAACTCAGTTCGATCTCGACCCAAGGGGGAAGGTAAAGTCCGGAACCGATTAAATTTCCGGCCCGTTGGCGAGTTTTTTGGGTTCCGGTGACGAAACATAAACGCCAGGTTCCCAAAAATTCCTCGAAATGGTAGCGGCGTTTGGAGGTTTTAGCGAGGCGTTCGGCATTTAAAAGAGCTTCGACCACCGTTTCCGGTTTCGGTTTGTCGGGAGAGTGGGCGAGGACGCTGTTGACGGCGCGATCGAGTAGGAGTATAGAATCGTCTTGCATCTTCTGGTTAATTTTTGATTCAGCTTAGTTCTTGACGGGAGAGAAAGAGAGGAACGCGGGAGGGGCGATCGCCTTCATTTAACTTATCAGTTAACGAATGGGTGGATCGAACCGCTATCTTATGCGGATGTCGTTTCGCTAAATTAGAACTAATGGGTCAGTAGGGGTTGACTTGAGGTTTCCTCTAACCGAGTTAATCCTTTTTAAAACAACTACACGACTGACGAGTTGCGCGATCGCATACTCGACGATCGCGAGACCATCATTCAATTCTCACCCTCACAATCAGAGGCTCGTTATGGAAAATTTGGCTTATTTAGAAGTGCTGGCCGCGCGCGATCTGCAAGTCGATCGCCCGGTCACCGTTACCACACAATTTAACTGGAAAAAGCTCTCGGCGGCTGCCAGTTTTACCCTACTCGGATTGACTCCGAGCTTATTTTTAGTCGTTCACACTCAAGCCAGTTTGGCGGCGTTGCGTTTCGGCGATCGCGGTCCGCAAGTCACCGAACTGCAAGCGCAATTGATGGATGCCGGAATTTACAACGGTCCGGTCAACGGTTATTTCGGGCCGCAAACGGAAGCGGCGGTCAAGCGTTTTCAACAACAACACCAGACGATCGCCGATGGGGTGGTCGGTTCGGTGACCGAATCGCTCTTACACTCTCCTCACACTCAATATACCGACTTCGGTAAGGGCGATCGCGGCGAAAAGGTCGTGCGCTGGCAGCAAAGTTTATCAATTCTCGGTTACTATTTCGGCCCGATTTCGGGCATTTACGACGAAGGAACCACCGTCGCCGTCCGCGATTTTCAGCGCGATTACGGCTTGCCGATCGACGGGAGGGCCAATACCAACACTCAAATCGCTGTCGAAGAGGCGATCGTCTTTACTCCCGGCGCCGATCCGGTAGATGTCACTCCGAGTCGCCGTCTGGACGACACCCGCGAAACCCCTGACCCATCGGTGGAACTGCTAGCCAGAGGCGAACTGTTGGCGAGAGGCGATCGCGGTCCGCAAGTCGAGCAGTTGCAAGATCGATTGCTGGCCCTGGGTTACTTCCACGGTCCGCGTACCGGATATTTCGGTCCGCTTACGGAAACCGCCGTCCGCAGCTTTCAAGCGGACTATCATCTCGCCGTCGATGGCAAGGTCGGCAGCACGACCGCGACGATTTTATCTCAAACTCACCCCGGCGAGCCTTCCGTGTCCGGCGATCGCGCCCAACTGGCGCGCGGCGATCGCGGTTCCGAGGTGGAAGCACTCCAGCGTCAGTTAATGAGTGCGGGCTATTTTCACGGTCCGGTTACTGGATATTTCGGCCCGCTTACCGAGGAAGCGGTCGAGCAGTTGCAGCGCGATCGTCAGCTCTATGCCGATGGGGTTGCCGGACCGAATACCCAAAATATTTTAGTTAGCTTGTTGCGATCGGTCGAGTGAGCCATCCCCAACTTTCTAGGGCGGTCGTTGGGGCCGCTTTTTTTATTGTCGTAATTGGTGCAGAACTTGACGCTGAATTTCGATAAATTGTGGGGTCAATTTGGTTTCTAAATCCCGATCGCGATCGAGATCGACGTGGATTTCCGCTTGAATTTTACCGGGATGCGCGCTCATGATATAGATGCGTTGGGACAGAAAAATCGCTTCTTCCACATCGTGGGTAATCGTTAAAATTGTGGTGTGAGTTTGCTCCCACAAATTTAATAGAAAAAGCTGCATTTGTTCCCGGGTTTGCGCGTCTAAGGCTCCAAAGGGTTCGTCCATTAATAACACTTCCGGTTCGTTGGCTAAGGCGCGGGCGATCGCCACCCGTTGTTTCATCCCTCCCGAGAGTTGTTTGGGATAGGCATCGGCGAATTGACTCAAGCCGACGACTTCTAAATAATAAGCTATTTTCTCTTTTTGCCGCGATCGCGAGACCCCTTTGAGTTGCAAACCAAAGGCAATATTATCCGCTACACTCAACCAGGGAAATAGAGAATAGTTCTGGAAAATCATGCCGCGATCGCTCCCCGGTCCGCGCACGATTTGACCGTCAACGAGGACTTCTCCCGCACTCGGAAGCATCAATCCGGCAATGATGTTGAGTAAGGTGGATTTTCCACATCCCGACGCGCCGACGATCGAAACAAATTCATTCGCTTCTAAGTGCAAGTCGATCGCCGCTAAAACGTGCAGGCGATCGAAGTATTTGTCAACCCCACGCACTTGCAATTTCGCTTCGCCGAATTCGGTCATTCTTTTGAGGGAGTTTTGAGATGGCTCGGTCAGTTTAGCTCGCTGTTGCGATCGAAATTATAAAAAAAATGACGATCTTTTTTGATAAAGAAATGTAAGGCAGGCGATCGCGGGGGCGCGTTTTGTGATATGTTTATATTATAATGAAAATATGGTCAAAATTTTTATTTTGGCACAAATTCCCATTATAATATAAACAATACCAAACTTCAGCCGCCAGCGCAATCCCCATTCGAGCAAATTTCGCGCAAAAATTGATAAATTTTTGTAAAAAAATATTACAAAAGTAGCCAAAAAATACAGCGATCGCCGGGATGTTAGAATCCAGGATCGAGTGACTCCTGCCAGTATACCTCAGCAGCCCATGCCGCGATCGCGCCCATCCTATTTAAAACCTTCTGTTTTTTGGAGTATTCGTCAAGGATTCCCCAAAAAGCTGAAACTCGCCCTTTCAACAATTGCCCTCGTCATCCCCCTACTCTTGTGGGCGATCGTCAGTTATAGCGGTTGGGTAACGCCGATGATTTTACCCACACCAACCGCCGTTATCGAAGCGGCGATCGTCATGTTTTTTCAAGAAAACTTATGGGTAGATATTGCCGTCAGTTTCACCAGAGTTGCCCTAGGATTTCTAGCGGCGGCGGCGATCGGCATTCCCATCGGCATAGCCATGGGAACCTTTTACAGTATGGAAAGCCTGTTTAGTCCGATCGTCGGAACCGTTCGTTATATGCCCGTTGCCGCTTTTATTCCCTTATTAATCGTCTGGTTTGGCTTAGGAGAACTGTCCAAAGTCGCGATTATTTTTCTCGGAATAGTCTTCTATAACGCGATCATGATCGCCGATGCGGTGAAATTTATTCCCAACGAACTTTTAAACGCCGCTTATACCCTCGGGGCCGATCGCAAAGCGATTCTCTGGCGCGTCATTTTACCCGCCTCGGTTCCCAGTATTCTCGACACCTTGCGGGTCAATATTGCCGGGGCGTGGAACTTCCTCGTCATCTCCGAACTGATTGCCGCCGATCGCGGTTTGGGCTTTAGAATTATTCGGGCGCAACGGTACGTACAAACGGATAAAGTTTTAGTCAGTATTGTCGTGATTGGGGCGATCGGATTGTTACTCGATTATGGCTTTAAAGTCGTTTCGCGCAAACTCACCCCCTGGGCCGAACATTCCACCCATTAAGAGACTGTTTATAAAATCAACATTAACAGCCCGTTTCTATTGTCTTCTGTAGGGGTTTGGTTACCAAACCCCTAGATTTTTTTATATTTTCTTTATAAACCGTCTCTCATACCATACTCAAAGCAATTCAGAGGTAAAAGAAGTGATTCCTATTAACTTATCCCGCCGCTTCATTTTGCAATGCTTTGACAAATTGCGGTTCGATGAAGGGTTCTAAGTCGGGAATCCTATCGATTTGACCTTGAGATTGGAGAAACTTCGCCAAAGATTGCATCGACTTTAATAAATAAACGGGACTATTCGGATCGGCCAACATTTCTACATTTGCGGCTAAATCGGGCAGTTTGACTCCTTGTAGATCGGTTTTCAAACTTTCGGGAGTGACGCCCAAGCGTTTGGAGGCGATCGCCAATCCTTCATCGGGATTTGTTTTCAAAAACTCCAATCCTCGTAAAACTCCGGCGACAAAAGCCCGGACGGCTTGGGGATTTTGTTCGATAAAATCCGCATCAAAAACATATAAATCAGTAATAGCCGTGGGCATTTTGGAGGAATCGTAAATAATGCGTCCGTCCTTTTGAACGTCGTTCGCTTGTTTTAAAAATGGGGCATAAGTCACCGCAATATCAATATTGCCGGATTGATAAGCCGCCGCCGCCGCATCGGGTCCGGCATTGACGAGGGTAAAATCTCCCGAACCCAAGCCGACGGTATCGAGGACTTGCAATAAGAAAAAGTGGCTGACGCTGGCTTCTTCTACGGCAATTCGTTGTCCTTTAAAGTCAGAAATGGTTTGAATTTTATTCCTCGCTAAAATACCGTCGCCGCCGACGGAATTATCTTGAACTAAGACGATGCGAAATCGTTTTCCTCGGGCCGCGAGGCTGACCGCTTCGGAGACGACGGGAGAAACGGCATTGAGTTGACCGGAAATAAAGGCGGTGTTGCCGTCGGTATTGGTTCCGAAAACTTTAATGTCTAAATTTAAGTTTAAGTCTTGAAAAAAACCTTTTTCTTGGGCGATGTAAAGGGGAGTGGAACCGACCCAAGTAAACAAACCAATGGAGGCGGTATTGGCGGACGATCGCCGATCGCCGGGAGTGCAGGCGTGGAGAATCAGCCCTCCGGTGATTCCGGAAACGAGTTGTAAGGTTTGGCGACGAGTCCACAGTCGATTCATAACAGGTTCGGGGTGAGAAGTTGGGTTTAGTTTAGCTTAGAAAATGAATAAATTTTTGGGAATCGGGAATTGTTTTTAGGGAGGGATTAATGAGTTGAAGAAGGTAGATCGGTGGAAGGGATGTTGTTGATGGCGATCGCCCCTTTTCGGATAGGAGTTAAGATCGCGATCGCCCCTGGGGAGTGCAAGCACTTAGATATTCGGAAATTTGACGGTGGACGAACAAATAACCGCCACCGACTTTATACATCAGTCCGATGGTGACAAGGCGATCGAGAAAATCGGCATACTTCCAAGGCATGTGACCGCTAAAGGTGAGAATGAGGCGCAAACATAAATGTTGAATGCAGGAATTTCCGGCGGCAAAAATGCCTAACAGAAAGCCCGCGATCGCCCCTCGGACGGGAGAAAAGGCAAAACCGACGGCGACGGGGATCGCGAGTATGCCACTCAAGCATCCGACGATCGCCGCTTGTTTGGCCCGTTTCCAGATGCCTTGATTGGGATAACTGTGAGGATCGATCGCGCGATCGATCGGGTTGATGCGGGTTAACATTTTGCGGACGAGTTTGGGGGTGAGGCGGCGAAAAATCAGTTTGCTGACCAGGCGATAGGGATAGCGCAAGATTTTGCGACGCAACCCGTTCCACAGGAGGCGGGCGATCGGTCGGCGGAGGGAATGACCGAGGATTCCAGCTAAGGGTTGGAGGGTTCGGAAGGTCAGCGTACTGAGGGATCCGCCGATTCCGCGCAACCATCCGGCGGCGATCGGAGTGCGGATAAATTGGAAGATCCGGGCGATCGCCACTCCCACCGGACCGCGCAAACTGCCGATCGCCAAGCCACTGAGGACGCCACTACCCATGCCGATCGTCGGTCCGGTGAGGATACCCCGTGCGATCCAAACGAGGACGATATACAGGTAATACTGCCAGCGATGGGGCAGCCAATCCGAGTGCAATTGTTCGAGATAAAACAGGCTGCGGGCGCGATCGCCGGGTCTTTGGGCTAGCCACAACAGCCAGGGTCGCACCCGATCGCGGCGGTAGGGCAGGCGATCGCAGGCGCGATCGATCGCCGTCTGGATGTAGTTGTCGATCGTGCGATCGCCGAGGTCGCCGCCGTGACTGGCGATCGCCTTGAGGGTCAACACGGTGACGGCGCGATCGCCACCGACGGGAAGTTTGCCCTCGGGGTGACCGTTGAAATAGTGCTGGATTTGCACCGCCGTGGGCGATCGCACGCCGATCGCGCGATCGAACTGTACCCGAGTTGCCACTTCGTGAGCTTCCTCGGTCCGACTCGTGCCGATAATTGTAAGATCGGGATACCGTTCGATAAAACGATTGAGAGCTTCGCAACCGGGCTGCTGTTTCTCGATCCCGAGGGCGTCCAATCCTTCCAGACAGAGGATGAAGGGAAGACGATCGCCGTCGTCGTCGAACCATTCCCGGGCGAGGGAAGGGGAAATTTGATACAAAGTATGAAGCTGGGCGATCGTCCACTGGGCGATCGGGCAGTCTTCCCCGGGCCAAGAGGCGAGGTCAAAAATCAGGGGAATGGGAGCATTTGGGTTATTTTCGGCGAGTTCGAGGCGATCGCGAACCCATTGTAAGAGTAAGATCGTTTTACCCGCCCCCGCCGAACCTAGAATCAGCAGAGTTTCCCCGGCTTTGAGGTCGAGCAAGTGGCGGCGATCTCCCGTGGGTTGGGGAATCGTGAGATTTCCGGCAACGGAGTGTACTTCGAGATCTAAATGCAATTCCTCCCGACCGTGCAACGCCGGAATTAACACCCCTTCCAGCCAAAATCGGCGTACTTTTCGCAGTAACCCACGACGGATTTCAGCCGAGAGGGAGTAACCCAGTTTGCTCGATCTGCGATCTGTTGTTGTTTTGCAACGGTTTGGCTGCCAATTCATAGTTAACGAGCATTTCTTTCGCCACGGCTTCCCAGCGAAGCTGATTCGCTGTCGATCGCCCCTTGTTATTCTCCCGCTTATTTGTCTTCACAATAACCCCCTATGGATATATTGGGGTCGGTTCTTCGGGGGATTTTTGCAACGAAAAGAGAGGGATTCTCACTCGGATCGCGTTCTCGGGTCTCGACGGATTCCCGGAAGGGTTGAAGGGTCAACGCGATCGCGTTAAGTCATGCGATCGCCCGTCAAAAATAGAGGAAATTTGTTGTAAATTTAGGAAAATTGAGGACTGACGAGCCTAATTTTCGATCTTGACAAATTTGCTGTCTTATGAATAAGAAAGCTCGCGATCGCGCGATCGCGGACGAGTTTAGAATCTTTGCTCTCGTCGAGGATAGACCCTAGAGAGAAGGAGGCGAGATCGCCCCACGGAAACGAACGATGTAGCTTCACTCATGGGTGGGAGAGTCGCCGCACAAATATTACCGATAGCGAGGGAATGCCCTTATTGACGCAGCTCTTGGGCAATGATTACAATAAGCTGTGAATTGAACTGCGAAATCCTGCCCGATGGTCTGTCATTAAGAAGTAATAAGAGCAATCCCCATCTAAGTGTTGATTTTTAATACAGTTAGAGCCACAGACGGCCTGCACTCTAAATGTATTAAAACTTCACCAAAAATAAAACTCTCTAGATCGAGGGTTGGCTACTTTAGTTTTTTTCTGACTGACAATTTCTATCTAAAAAATAGCTTCTTGCTCAAAAAACGGCGGTTTTTCTCTCTTGTTTTCCCCTTATCTTTCAAGATAATCGCAATAGAGCGTCTTCAAGCCAGGTAGCCTCTTCATCCTCTCGCCGGGTTGGATTTCAAAAGATAGGAACGCGGATCGATCCCTCTCGAATAGAAAGGGAAGTATTGGCACGGGTGGTGCTGGTTATCAACCTGTTTTTGAAATCCATTCACCCTATTTTTTGTTGACGCTTTTTTGAGTTCAACTTAGATTTTTTCCCTGATTTTTTGGCGATCGCAATAATGCTAAAGTTACCGGGTTATCAACCAACCAATCCCATTTACGTTGGCAGTCGTACCCTCGTGTACCGTTCGACACGCATCGATGACGGTCGAGCAGTCATTGTTAAAGTGCTGAGGAAATCGCATCCGACCTTTAACGAATTAGTTCACTTTCGCAATCAATATCTGATTACGCGACATCTCGATCACCCGAATATCGTCCGTCCGTTGGCCTTAGAACGGTACAATAACGGCTATGCATTAATCATGCCCGATGAAGGAGCGATCGCCCTCGGGGATTACTGGCAGCAGGGCGATCGTTCCTTAGCCGAATTCTTCGATGTTGCCCTCCAATTAACCCAAGCACTGCACTATCTGAACCAACAACATATTATCCATAAAGATCTCAAGCCCAATAACATTCTGATTCATCCCGAAACCCGGCAAGTCAAACTGATCGACTTCAGTATTTCGACCTTGCTAAAAAAAGAACAGCAACAACTGAGCAATCCGAACGTTTTAGAAGGAACCCTCGCTTACCTTTCCCCCGAACAAACCGGGCGCATGAACCGGGGAGTAGACTACCGCACCGACTTCTATTCCCTCGGAGTCACCTTTTTTGAACTGCTGACCGGAGAATTACCGTTTGTCAGTGAAGATCCGATGGAAGTCGTCCATTGCCACATTGCGAAATCGGTCAACTTTCCCGACGATCGCCCCTCCAAACCGATCCCGGAAATGCTGCAAGCGATCGTGGGCAAATTAATGGCAAAAAATGCCGAAGATCGCTATCAAAGTGGGTTGGGATTGAAATACGATCTGGAAAAATGCCAGCAAGAATTTAACCGAACGGGACAGATTTCTCCGTTCATTCTCGCCGAACGCGATCGCTGCGATCGCTTCTTAATTCCCGAAAAACTTTACGGACGCGAACGAGAAGTCCAAACCCTACTCGATGCTTTCGATCGCGTCGCCGACGGTACCACAGAAATCACCTTAGTCGCTGGATTTTCCGGCATTGGTAAAACCGCCGTCATCAATGAAATTCACAAACCGATCGTCAAACAACGGGGCTATTTCATCAAAGGGAAATTCGACCAATTTAACCGCAACATTCCCTTCAGTGGTTTCGTGCAAGCCTTCCGCGACTTAATAGGACAACTCCTGGGCGAATCCGACAGTCAATTAGCCATTTGGAAAACCAAAATTCTCGACGCCTTGGGAGAAAACGCCCAAGTAATTATCGATGTCGTTCCCGAACTCGAAACCATTATCGGCCCGCAGCCGTCGGTGTTGGAACTGTCCGCCAGTGCGGCGCAAAATCGCTTTAACGTACTGTTAGGAAACTTCGTGCGCGTTTTTGCCACCCGAGAGCATCCCCTGGTGTTGTTCCTCGATGACTTGCAGTGGGCCGATTCGGCATCTTTAACCCTGCTCAAGCGCTTAGTTAACGAATCCGAGAGCGGTTATTTGCTCGTTTTAGGGGCCTATCGCGATAACGAAGTCTTTCCCACCCATCCCTTGATGATGGGATTGGATGAAATTCGGCAAGAGGGGGCGACCCTTCATACTTTAACTTTGCTGCCGTTAACTCAAGTCGATTTGGCGCGTTTGGTCGCCGATACCTTGCTTTGTTCGCGCGAAATTGCCGCACCGTTGTCGGCGTTAATTTATCAAAACACGCAAGGCAATCCCTTTTTTGCCACCCAGTTTCTGAAACGCTTGTACGAGGAAGGGGCGATCGCCTTCGAACCCGATCTCGGTTACTGGCAGTGCGATTGGGTGCGATCGCGCGAGTTGGCGGTGACGGACGACGTGGTAGCGTTTATGGTGGAGCGCTTGCAAAAGCTGCCGCCGCCGACCCAAGAGGTGTTGAAATTGGCGGCGTGTATCGGGAATAGCTTCGATCTCACGAGCTTGGCGGTGGTGTGCGAACGCCCTGCGGAAGCGGTGGCGGCAGATTTGTGGACGGGGTTGCAAGAAGAATTCGTCTTGCCGAAAAACGAGATTTACAAATTTTTCCAGGGAGAGCCAGAGGAGGGGGAAGGGGTCAATTCTGTGACGCCGACCTATCGTTTTCTGCACGATCGCGTCCAGCAAGCGGCATATTCTCTGATTCCCGAGGAGGAAAAAGCGCTCACCCATCTCAAAATCGGTCAGTTACTGCTCGGTTGCATTCCCGAACATGAGCGGGAAGAAAACATTTTTGCGATTGTCGGTCAGCTTAACGTGGCGCGGCAATTGATTGAGGAGGAGAACGAACGGGAGAAGCTGGCGCAGTTGAATTTAACCGCCAGTCGCAAGGCGATCGCCTCTACGGCTTACGCGGCGGCTCTGGAGTACGCTCAAATCGGCATCGAACTGCTCGCAAGTCGCCCGTGGGAGGAGCAATATGAGTTGACCTTGGCGCTGCACGAACTCGCCACGGAAGCGAGCTATCTGAGTGGAGATTGGGAACGGATCGATCGCTTCGCCCGGGAAATCTCGAACCACACTCACACGGTGTTAGAGCGGCTGAAATTATACGAAATCGAGTTAGAATCGCTGACGGCGCGGGGTCAACTGGCGGAGGCGATCGCCTCGGGATTGGCGATTTTGGCGCAAGTGGGGGTAGAATTGCCGGAAAATCCGGACGATCGCGCCGTCGGAGCGGCGTTCGAGTCCGTTTCCCGGGCGATCGGCGATCGGTCTCCGGCACAACTGCTCGACCTGCCAGAGGCCAGGGACCCCAACATTCAAGCGGCGGCGCGGATTTGGACGGCCCTCGTGCCACCGACTTACTTATCCCGACCTCGGCTTTACATCGTCGGTGCGTTAAAACAGGTGGAACTAGCGATCGCCTCCGGTCACTTGCCCGAATCTCCCTTTACCTATGCCTGTTATGGCATGTTGCTGTGCGGTCTCGTCGGCGATCGGGAATTGGGTTTCCAGTTCGGTCAATTAGCCCTCGACTTGCTGGCTCGTCAACCGCACGCCTTATTAAAAGGAAAAACCTTACAACTGGTTTATACTTTTACCCGCCACTGGAAAAGACCTCTACGAGAATCCCTCCCCGCTCTCAAAACCGCTTACGTGAGTTGTGTGGAAGTTGGCGATCTCGGATTTGCGGGCTACCCGGCGAATACCTACGCCTATTATGCCTACTATGCCGCCCAACCCTTGGCGTCTTTAGCGACGGAAATCGCCGGGTACGTCCAAGCTTTAGAACAATTTCAGCAACACAACACCCTGCTTTACTGCCAGATCGTGCGCCAAGCGGTTTTGAATTGGATGGGAGAAAGCGACTGTCCCCCGGCGTTAATTGGCAGCGTTTACGACGAAAGAGAACAAATTGCTTTTCACGAAAGGACGGGCGATCGCTCGGGATTGGCGTTAATTTGGATTCAGAAATTAATCTTATCCTATGCCTTCGGCGAGTTCGAACAAGCGCGAGAATACAGTCAAAAAGCGCGCCAGTATTTAGATGCGCTGATTGGGTTCATTCATCTGGCGATCGTCAATTTTTACGAATCTCTAACCTTAATCGCCCTGTTACGACGAGGGGAGGTGAGCGATCGCGAAGCAGTTGAGAAACAGATTGCCAACAATCAGGAACAATTAAACGAGTGGGCCACCCAAGGGCCGATGAATTTTGAACATAAATTCGATTTAGTCGAAGCCGAACGAATGCGCTTGGGAGGCTGCCGCGATCGGGCGATCGAGAGTTACGATCGCGCTATTGCCGGAGCCAAAACGAACCGATACCTTCAAGAAGAAGCCCTAGGGAACGAATTAGCCGCTCAATTTTATCTCGAATGGGCCAAAGATGCGATCGCCGCCGAGTACATGCAACACGCCTATTCTTGCTATGCATATTGGGGTGCAAAAGCTAAAACCGACCGACTGGAATGGGACTATCCAGAACTCCTCGGACCCGTTTTACAACGAGCGAAACTGGAGTTGAATCCTAGTAATAGTTTAGAAGGGTTGACCCATACCTTACTCTCTACCACTCATACCCACAATAGCAGCACCGGATTGTCCGATTCTTTAGATTTAGCCTCGCTGTTGAAAGCCGCTCAAACCCTATCGCGGACGATCGAACTCGACCAATTACTGTGCGAAATTTCTCAAATTATTTTAACGAATGCAGGGGCGCAAAAAGTCGCTTTATTAATTCCCCAAGAGGAGATCTGGCATTTGCGAGCAATGGCGGAACTTACCGAAGAGGGAACCGTAGAAACCGACACGCGATCGCAACCGTTAACCGTTGAGAGTCCGGTTCCTTCTTACTTAATTCACTACGTCAAAAACACTCAAAAAGTGGTGGCGATCGACGAAGGAAAAACCGATATTTCCGGGATTGTCAGAGGATATTTACTCGAACGCCAACCCCAAAGTGTCCTCTGTGTTCCCCTGTTAAATCAGGGGAAATTAATCGCGATTCTCTATTTAGAACATCCGATCGCCAAAGGGGTATTTACCCCCGATCGCCAGCAAGTGGTGAAATTCCTCTGCACTCAAGCGGCGATCGCCCTCCAAAATGCCCAACTGTATCGCCAAGCACAAGAAGCGTTAGCCCAACTCCAACAAGCGCAATTACAAATCGTCCAAAGCGAAAAAATGTCCGCTTTGGGTAATTTAGTCGCCGGGGTCGCTCACGAAATTAACAACCCTACGGGATTTCTGCAAGGGAATATTAAACCTGCCCAAGACTACGTGAATGACTTGATGGCTGCGATCGACTATTTACTACAAAAAGTTCCGGCGAACGACCCGGAAATCGAAGAAAAATTAGAAGAATTCGATCTCGAATTCATTCGCGAAGATTTGCCCAAACTTTTAGAATCGATGCATTTGGGAATCGATCGCATTCGCAGTATCAGTAAAAGTTTGCGAACTTTCTCCCGTCAAGATCGCGAACAAAAGATCAAATTTAATCTCCATGAAGGGATTGAAAGTACCTTACTGATTCTCAAGCATCGCACGAAAGCGAATAAAATGCGTCCGGCGATCGATATTATCAAAGACTATCGAGATTTGCCCGATATTCAGTGTTTCGCGGGGCAGATCAATCAAGTGTTTATGAATATTTTAGCCAACGCGATCGATGCTTTAGAAGAAGGTTGTCAGGGGAAAGATTACGCGCAAATCAAAGCTAACCCCAATCGGATTACGATTCGGACGTATCAGGTCGATCGCGATCGGGTGCAGATTGAAATTGAGGATAATGGTTCTGGGATGCAACCGGAAACCCAACGCCGGGTGTTCGACCACAGTTTTACCACCAAAGAAGTTGGAAAAGGAACGGGTTTGGGAATGGCGATCGCCCATCAAATTATCACCGAACAACACGGCGGGACGATTCGCTGCGATTCCACGTTGGGACGGGGGACGGTGTTTACCATCACCCTACCGATTGGGGGATAATTTCCTCGTGAGATTCAATGCTGCATGAAAAAACGGCAAAGATCGCCTCGCTGGGCGAATTAAGCATCTGGAGTTGCCGATCGAGATCTGGGTAAATCCGGTATGAGTAGGTCAATACAAGCATGTAGCTATTACAACTTAGTAGAAACAGCAATGCTCCCTAGAAATTAGCGAAAGAGTATGGCGACTCCGTTCCACTCCATCGCCTCGGCTTTCATCCCGACAGCTTCGCGTAGAGTGCGGGGCTTCCCGCCGATTAAGCTAATGCCGAATCCAAAGATCCTCGAACAAACAAATCTAAAAACTCCTCGACCACCGCTTCGGGATCGTCCAAACATTCCCGTTCGGTAAATCGAGTATAAACAATCCCCTGGCGCAAAAAAAGACGAGCGCGGTGGTAGTCCGGGGGAGACCCGGCGGAATCGGTGGGGCCGTCTACTTCGAGGATGCCCAATTGCCCGCGATAGACGATCGAAAACTCGACATCGATCGCCCGAGACGGGCCGTCCCGGGTGGGAACGCGACCGGGAACGTTGGCAAAAAACACGAGCTGTCGGCGATCGAGGGCTTCGGCGATCTTGACCTGGGCGGGCGATCGCAACCACAAGCCATTCCACTCGATCGCCCCTCGCGCCGTGCGATCGCCCGTCGGCGTGGGGGGGACCGCGATCGGCAAGCGGGAATTGCGCTGCAACTGCTCGAACACCTCGCGCAATTTCGGCGATGCCTTACTCACATCCACCCGCCAGTGATGTTCGCTATTCTTACCTCCGGGCTGCCCTTGATAAGTCACGCGAATCCCTTCTATATTCGTCGTCAAACCCGGATCGCGCCATTTGCGATAAATATAATTATTAACCTTGTGGCGATTGAAATGCTTGTTGGGTTGGAGAACTTGAAACAGAGGAATTAAAAAATCGAGTAATTTGCTCGTCGGGACGACGATCTCTTGAGCTTGGGTTTGTAAGGCGCTGGAAAACATCGGTTGCGGAAACGGGATTTGACTGAAATTGAGATAGCCCTTACGACTTCGTTGGGGAAGAACCGGGTCACCGGAGTCAGGTTTAAACGTTCCCATTCACTTCGCTGTTGAAATTTGCCTTATTGTAGTTCTCACATCAAACGTCGGTCAATCGATCGCCCTCAGCGCATCTGACCGATCGCCGTAAACGCCGCCCATCCGTAGGGATTCGGATCGACGGCGATCGTTGCCAACATCGCCTGTCGCAATGCCTGAGCCTTATCCCCCGATTGGCGCCAGTGACGGTAAAATTCCCCCATCAGCACCGCCGTAGTATCGTCCGGAACCGACCACAACGACACCAACACGCTCGTCACCCCCGCCGAAATCAGCGATCGCGACAACCCGATCACCCCGTCCCCCGTAATTTTCCCCCGTCCCGTCTCACAAGCGGACAACACCACCAATTCCGCATCGAGGTTCAACTCAAAAATTTCCGCCGCCGTCAGCAAACCGTCCTCATTTCCCGAAGGGGTCAGGGCAATCCAACTATCGAGGGCGCGATTGGGGTCGAAACTGCCGTGAGTGGCGAGATGGATAATCCGCGACCCTTGCATTTTTTCCACCACTGCGGTTTCCGTCGCCTGTTGACCGAGGATCGGATTGACGTCGAGCAGTTGGGCAATTTCGCGGGCTTCCAGTTCCGCATAGGGTAACGGGGCCAATTGGATCGACCGTTGACCGATGCCCTCGGAAACCCTCGGCATTTGGGGATTGCCGACGACGATCGCCTCCCCACCCTGGGTTCGCGCCTTCTCCTCCCATTTCTGGCCCCGGCGGTGGGTCAAATCGAGAATTTGAATGGAGGGAGCCGTAGAAATTGCGTATTTTTCAATGAGATAGCGCCCGTCTGCGTCGATTAAGGCGGGAAAAGGCAGGAGAAAGAGAGAATCTTGAGGGATAAACACGACATGCTCGTTGGGATCCGTCGGCAGCAGATCGGCGATCGGGTCGATTAACAGTTCGTGCAGTTGTTTTAACTCGTCATAAGTCACTTCCCATTCCGGGGGCGCTTGGGTTCCACTCGTTTGAGCTTCCAGGTTGAACAGTCTGAGATTCCGACTGCCGATGACTTCTGGCAGACGGTTCCCCCGTCGGTCGATGCGAAATTCCGAATGACAGGCCCAGTCATCGAAACAACGGGATTGATAAATCAGGGTGTCGAGAGAGGTATTCTGTTCTCGCCATAAGGGTTTGAGGTCGCTGCGGCGAAAGGTAATTTCTCCGGTCGGCTGGACCACCCAGATGTACAGCTCGGATTCGCGCCATTGGCGCCGTCCGTCGATTTCAAACAGACGGGCGATCCGGCTGTATTGAACGAGGGTGGCGTCGAGATCGCGGGCGATCGTGCGGATTTCGTCGATGTTGGGGGGGGTGATTTCTCGTTCGACATTCAAGCGGTCGGCGAAGTTTTCGGCGACCAATTCGACAAAAGCGCGGGCCCGTCCGCGTTCGGCGATTTCGAGGGCGCGATCGCTTTTGTCCTGTATCACGAGGACTTGTTGCAAGAGTTCGTAACTGTTTTTTTGCCGCTCGAACAGGGCCACTTTTTGACGGTCGCTCAATCCGGGGCGCAACTGTTCGCGAAGGTCGATCGCTTCAAATAGGCGGCTTTCGGCTTGCGGGTAGTCGCCGCGATCGCGGTAGAGTTCGCCAAGATTGTGCAGGCTGATGCCTTGTTGGGGGCGATCGCCCGATTCTCGATGGATGGCGAGGGCGTCTAAATAATACTGCTCGGCGCGATCGTACTGTTTCAACCCTTGGTAAACCCAACCGAGATTATTGAGGGTCGTCCCTTCGATCGGTCGGTTGCCGACTTGGCGATGAATGGCGAGGGCTTCTTGTAAATATTGCTCGGCTTTGGCATATTCCCCCTGTTGCTGGTCGATGACGCCGAGGTTATTGAGGATGGTCGCCACGCCGCCACGGGACCCCAACCCTCGGTAAATTTCGAGGGCTTGTTTGTAGTGAGATTGCGCCGTGCTATAGTGACCGAGACTTTCATAAACCCGTCCGAGGTTGTTGAGGACGGTGCCGACGGCTTCGCGATCGCCCACGTCCCGACTGATGGTGAGGGCTTGTTGGTAAGACTGTTCGGCTGACTCGAATTCGCCCAGATTGAGGGAGAGGGAACCGAGGTCGTTGAGGGTTGCGGCTTGCCAAAGGCGATCGTCCAGTTCGCGATAAATCGTTAAGGTGTCGGTGTAATATTGTCCGGCGCGGGCGTATTCTCCTTGCTTTTGGGCGATTTCCCCTAAATTTCTGAGGTTGGCGGCTTCTTCGCGGCGATCGCCCCGCTCTCGATTGAGGCTTAAGGCTTGTTCTAAGTAAGATTTGGCGCGATCGTAGGCTCCCCGGTTGCTATACAGTTGTCCGAGCATTCCGAGGCTCCAGGTTTCCCCGGGGCGATCGTCCAATTCCCGATAGAGGGCTAAGGCTTGTTCTAAGTAGGGTGCGGCGCGATCGTATTCTCGGCGGCTGTTGTAAACGCTGCCGAGGTCGTAGAGTCGGGAGGCTTCGGCGTGGCGATCGCCCAATTCCCGATAGAGGGCTAAGGCTCGTTCGTAGGACTGTTGGGCGCGGTCGTATTCGCGCCAATTGTGATAAAGCTCTCCGAGTCGGGTGAGAAAATTGGCTTGTTGGCGGCGATTGTCGAGTTCGCGGGCGATCGTTAAACCTTGCTGGTAGTAGGGTTCGGCGCGAGGGTAATCGGCGCGTTTGAAGTAGAGGCGGGCGAGGTTGTAGAGGGTGATGCTTTCCCTGGAGCGATCGCCCAATTCACGATAAATGGCGAGGGCTTGTTCGGAGTGAGAACGGGCTTCCTCCAATTTGTCCCAGTGGTCGTAAAGTAAGCCGAGATTGTTGAGTAGGTTGGCTTCGGCGGAGCGATCGCCCAATTCGCGATAGATCCCGAGGGCTTGGGAGTAATATTGTTGGGCTTGAGAATATTTTTCCCAATCGTGATAGAGATCGCTCAAGGCGCTGAGGGTAGCTGCTTCCCCGGCGCGATCGTCGAGTTCGCGATCGATCGCCAACGATTGCAAGTAGGATTGTTCGGCACGATCGTACTGTTGGAGTTGCCGATAGACCGAGCCGATACTGTACAGGGTGATGCCTTCTTCGAGGCGATCGCCCCGTTGGCGATCGAGGACGAGGACGTGTTGGAACAGTTCGAGGGCTTGGTTCCATTCGCCGCGATCGTAATGTTCCTGCCCCCGTTCAAACAATTGCTCGCGTTCGCTTTGGGGGGGTTCCTCCTCGACCGCTTCCACGGTTTGAGATCGCGCCGATCGCGGCCACGTGGTGTGAGGAAAGTAAGAAAATTCGAGGACGATCCCGAAACTTAATGTCACAACTAACAGGCTCGACAGTCGCGGCTTCAATGACATCGGTAGTGATTCTCCGATCGATCCGACGGTAAATAGAGGGGCGTGACCCTCGACGGGTCAAGTCCTCTCCCAGTGTTGCCTTTGTTGAGGGCGATCGGCAACCCCCCGATCCGGCGACTAAATCATGTTGTTGCGCTTATTTAGAGCGATCGGGTCTGGATTTCGGGTTTTTGACATGGGTCAATCCGAGTTGACCTCTCAAGCGTCCCAATTCGGTATCGATCGGATCGCGCTGGCGTCCTCGCGAGCGCGATTGTACGGCTTGGTGAGGCTTCGAGGATAGCTGGCGCGATCGCACGGAGGCGTCGTAACGATAGAGGAGGATGGCGATCGCGATCCAGGTAAAAGATAGGGTTTTTAGCAGCCAATCGCGCTCGATGGGGTTAACGATACCATCTGCGGCCATTCGGAAGGCGATCGGGAGCCAGATGGTCGCGGTGGCGATCGTGCTAACAAGGGTCACGATCGTGGCGTTCATTCCTTCGACCCATCCCCGCCGAGACAACCGCCAACTGAAGGGCTGGCGATCGGCGATCGCGTCGATAAATTGCCGAAAATAGGCCATTTCAAGGAATAAGATGATAATCGTCAAAATTCCGCTCGTCAGCAGGAGTTCGGGTTTGTCGAACAAGACGGCGAGCAGGTTGGTATAAAAGCCGACGATATAATTGAGATAGAGTGAAACACTGAGTGCGATCGCGAGAACGACGGTTCTCAACGCCGCAATTAACCAAAATTTCATCACATACCTGTTTGTTACTGCGCCCCTCTTAGTCCCACAACTATTATGCATGAAAGTCTGATGCACAAACTATCTATGAGGAGCAATCGTCAAACAGCCGTTTGAAGTTAAACTTCAAAAAGGTTTGAGCCAGTGGCGGGCGATCGCCCAATCCAGAACGAGACCTGCAACGGCAAATAACACCAAACTTTCGAGGACGAGGACGCCGACGGGCCAGAGGGGGCGTTCTAAGTATAAACCGAGGTCGAGTTGGGTTAAACCGCGCACCAGTCCGAAGGCGAGGACGCCTCCCGATTTGAGGTGGGGGTTGGCGTCGTCGCGAATGATGTAGCGGTAGGTGACGCCGAAGAGGAAGCCACTGACGGCAACGATCGCGGTGGACACCACCCAGTGGAAGGGGTCGGCGCCGAACGGCGACCCGAAACGATCGCCCGTCCCGAGTTGAGAATTGATAATAGAAAAAACTTCAAACGAGACAACCGTCGCACTGGCGGCGATCGCCCCCGATTTTACGGATTCTAAACGCTCGGTCATTCGTTCCATTTTGGAATTTTAGAGTTGAGATTTTAGAGTTGAGATTGAAAGGGCTTGCCGGGAAATAGTCCCAAGTAAGTGAAGGTAAATTCACAAAAAGATATCTTTGAAGATTTTATCATTTTTAGTAATTCAAAATTCACGATTGTGGATAAAATTACTCCATTGCCTTATCTTTCTACCGATGATTTATCCCAATTTCTAAACCTTTGACACGGACCGATCGCCTGTAGGGACGCCGATATGCCTTGTCCCTACCTCTCGATGCAATCTTTAAACGACGGGATTACATAGGCGCGATCCGTCGATCGCACCCATTAAAAATAGACTGCTTGCAGATCCCTTGAAAATCTACGAGCAGCCTATTCATTCATCTATCGAACGGTTCAAAATCGCCTTACAAAACTTGATGGGTGTAAGAATGTTGTTTGACGTTATCTTCAGTTTTGACGATATTTTCTGAATTGAGCACTCGTTTGCGTTCCGTGGAATAATTCAACTCGCGATAAGTGCTGCCTACCGAGATAATTTCCGTGGCTTCGGGACGGCGTTTGTAAGTGCGGGTCGCGGCGAACAAGCGTTCTACAAACTCATCGCAAAATTGAGCTTCGGCGGGAAATTCCGAGAGCATTTTGGGAGTATCTCCCTGTAAAACATCGCCAATTTTCGCCGCACGAGCAAATTCATAGGAGGTAGGAATCCCTTTAACGATCGCCTCTAGGGCCGCCGAGGGAATCGGTTCGGCGATTTTTACTTCGTGCAGTTCGCCTTCTTCTTTCAAAAAGCAAGTCGCCAAACCGACAACGATATAATCGTCAGCCGTGAGGTCGGGGGCGTTGGGATAAACGGAGGTAGCGGTCATAAGCCTTGATTTTCCAGGATTGAATCGCATTGCCGGATGCATTGTAGCAAGTTGGCGACGGGAGACGCAGGGGGGCGACCCCGGGATCGACAATCGCCCGTAACCTCCGTCTAGAAAGGGGTTAGAGAACGGCCTCCGTTTGAGCTGCCGCCTCCAGGTCGATCGCGCAGAGGCGATCGTAGGCCCGATCGATCGCCCGTTGACCGCGCAAATAGCCCGTATTGGCCCCGGGACAGATCGCGGTTAAGGTTTGCGGACTGAAACGATCGCGCAACAAGGCGACACTCCGCAGTTGGCGGGGCCAGTGAAACGTTTTCGAGGTCCGCAGGGGAACGGCATTGCCGTCGCGGTCCGGGACTAAGTGACGCCCGCTAAACAAGACGCCCCCTGCTACGCCCGCGTACAAACAGGCACTTCCGGGGGAATGTCCAGGGGTCCAAATGGCCTCAAAATCGGGATCTAAAGCCAATTCACGATGAAAAGTAGTGACCTCCAAGCCGGGAAGCAAGTAAGCTTCTTGTTCCTGAACGACGATCTCGCAATCGAAACATTGCTGAATTTCTTTAGCGCGGGCGATCGCCGTGCGATGGGTGATCGACAGCCATCGCACGCCGCCGCGTTCTTCCAAAAACTGTTGGGTCGTTTCGTCCCACGCCGGACAATCAATCAGAAGATTGGCGTTCTTTTTTACAATAAAGTAGGCTGTGCCTCCTAACGTTTCTCGATTGGGAGGGAAGGCAAAAATTCTGTCGAACACAGCCCGTGGTTGTTTGGGCATAGCATGATTGTCTGGTTACTTCTCGTTCTCTTAGGCGCGGTTACCTATCTTATTTTGCAGCATTGGGTCGCTTACCGGACGCGCACGCCGATCTGGATTTTGTGGCTGGTGTTGATGACTCCGGCCATTATTTGGTTGGGATGGTTGGTGGTTTACGGTGAAAACGCGCCGATTCCCCCGATTTTGGCGATCGCGCCCTTTGCGGTCTGTCCGATAATTTACTGGTTTTTAGTACAGTGGGGACGGCGACCGTTGCCGCGCGGCGAGGTTGTCGAGACCCAGGTGGAGGAAGAAGAAAGCGAGTCTGCGTCTGAATCCGAGTTACCCGAGACCGAACCGCGTCCCCTCACTCAAGAGGAAGAAAACCAACTGCGCGATTGTTTCTCGTGGACGGTTTATCCCCTTCACGGGATCGATTACCGTCCGCAGGCGGTGATTTGCCGGGGTCAGTTGCGCGCGGCACCGGACGTAGCGTACCACAAGATTGAAACCAAGATTCACGAGTGTTTTGGCGATCGCTTTCTGGTGGTTTTGCAGGAAGATTTCAAAGGTAAACCATTTTTTGTCTTAGTTCCCAATCCCCAGCGCCAAACCGAACGCGACGATCTCAGCCGACCTGCGATCGCCTTAGCCTTAGCGGCGATTACGTTATTTACCACCACGGTGATGGGGACGCAAATTGCCGGACTGGCGATCGAAAATGTCTTTGTCAACCCGGTTTTACTGATCGACGGATTGCCCTACGCGATCGCCCTGATGGCGATTTTGGGCATTCACGAATCGGCCCATTACCTGTGCGCGCGCTACTATCAGATCGAAGTCACCCTACCTTATTTCATCCCCTTTCCCGCCTTTTTAGGCACCTTCGGCGCCTTCATCCAAATGCGATCGCCGATGCCGAATCGTAAAGTCCTCTTCGATATCAGCCTCGCCGGACCCGTCGCCGGATTTGTACTCACGGTTCCCCTACTGATTTGGGGCTTGCAGAACTCGACGGTCGTAGACCTGCCCGAAGACGGGGGCTTGTTGACCATCGAAGCCCTCAACCCGCGCTTTTCCTTCCTCTTAACGATCTTGAGTAAAATCGCCCTCGGGTCGCAATTGACCGCCCAAGGGGCGATCGCCCTCCATCCCGTCGCCGTCGCCGCCTACATCGGTTTAATTGCCACCGCCTTTAACTTAATGCCCGTGGGACAACTCGACGGCGGACACCTGGTTCACGCCATGTTCGGGCAACGCACGGCGGTAATGGTCGGCCAATTTGCGCGATTTTCACTGCTGGCGTTGTCCTTCCTGTATCGAGATTGGTTTTTCCTGGCGTTATTTCTATTTATCATGCCGATTCTCGACAATCCCGCCCTCAACGACCTGAGCGAATTGGACGATCGCCGGGATTTTTGTGGCTTGGTGGCGATCGTCGTGTTACTCTCGATCGTCCTACCCGCCCCCAGTTTTGTTACCCAGTGGCTCAATCTCTAACGCTCATGAACCCCCAACACCCCCCCATCCACGTCATCGGCGGCGGACTCGCCGGAACCGAAGCCACCTGGCAAATTGCCCGGGCTGGCATCCCCGTGGTGCTTCACGAAATGCGTCCCCTTCAAACCAGTCCCGCCCACCATACCGAAGAACTCGCCGAACTGGTCTGTTCCAACTCCTTCGGCGCCCGGGCCAGCGATCGCGCCGCCGGACTCCTGCACGAAGAACTGCGCCAACTCGGGGCGATCGTCATTCAAACCGCCGACCGACACCAAGTTCCCGCCGGAGGCGCCCTCGCCGTCGATCGCGCCGTCTTCAGCCGCGACCTCACCGAAACCCTCGCCAACCACCCCCTCATCGAACTCCGACGCGGCGAAGTCCGCCAACTTCCCCCAGAAGGGATCGTCGTCCTCACCACCGGACCGTTGACCACCGACCCCCTCGCCGAAGACCTCCAGCGTTTCACCGGAATGCAATACATGAGCTTCTTCGACGCCGCCAGTCCGATCGTTCTCGGCGAGTCCATCGACTTCGAGACCGCCTTTCGCGCCTCCCGCTACGACAAAGGCGACGCGGACTATATCAACTGTCCGATGAATAAAGACCAGTACCTGCACTTCTGGCAAGAACTTTGCGCCGCCGAACAAGCCGAACTCAAAGATTTCGAGCGCGAAACCGCCAAATTCTTTGAAGCCTGTCTTCCGATCGAAGAAATGGCCAAACGCGGCGAAGATACCATGCGCTACGGTCCGCTCAAACCCGTCGGACTCACGGACCCGCGCACCTCAGAGCGCTTTTACGCCGTCGTCCAACTGCGCCAAGAAGACAAAGCGGGCAACCTCTGGAATCTGGTTGGCTTCCAAACCAACCTGCGATGGGGCGAACAAAAGCGCGTCTTTCGCCTGATTCCCGGCTTGGAAAATGCCGAATTTATCCGCATGGGCGTCATGCACCGCAATACCTTTATTAATTCCCCCGAACTGCTCGAATCGACCTTGCAGTTCAAAAAACGTCCTACCCTCCTCGCCGCCGGACAACTGACGGGAACTGAAGGCTACACCGCCGCCACTGCAGGGGGTTGGCTGGCGGGCACCAACGCCGCCCGATTGGCCCGAGGGTTGGAACCCGTGACTTTACCGACGACGACGATGATGGGTTCCCTGTTCGAGTTTATTAGTTCGGCGTCCCCGAAACATTTTCAACCGATGCCGCCCAATTTTGGCATTATTCCCGAGTTACCTGTGAAAGTTAAAAATAAGCGGGAACGTTACGGAAAGTACCGCGATCGCGCTTTAAACGATTTAACGCAATGGCGCGATCGTCTTTTAACGATACCCGCCAATGTTTAACTAATATTAAATTGCGCCACTGCTCGCTCAAACTCAAGTCCCCCTTGTTAAGGGGGATTTAGGGGGATCTCTGTTTTCTCCACCGATCGCAATTCCTATGATATCGTAGGTGCAAAATCTAAAAAAACATGAGGCGATCGCGGCATGGAACCCCTACATCAAAACGGCGATCTCATCAACAATCGCTATCGCATTCAAGGTCTTCTCGGTGAAGGTGGCATCGCGATTACTTATCGGGCGATCGACGAAACCACCGACGAACCCGTTGCCATTAAAGCCCTTTCCTTACGACAAGTTAAAGACTGGAAAATTCTCGAACTCTTCGAGCGCGAAGCTAAAGTTCTCGCCCAAATCGACTATCCCACTATTCCCAATTATTTAGATTATTTTCACATCGACCTCGATCGCGATCGCCGCTTTTATATCGTCCGCCAAATTGCCCCCGGTAAATCCCTCGCCGCTTGGGTCGAACAGGGATGGTACGCCGACGAAACCGAAGTCAAGAATATCGCCGAAAATATTTTAACAATTCTCGTTTATTTACAACAATTTACTCCTCCCATCATCCACCGCGATCTGAAACCCGAAAATATTATTCGACAAGAAGACGGACAACTATTTTTAGTCGATTTTGGTGCCGTTCAAGACACCTATCGCAACACGATGATAAGCGGGAGTACGGTGGTCGGAACTTACGGTTACATGGCGCCGGAACAGTTTCGGGGTAAAGCCGAACTCGCCACGGATTTATACGGTTTAGCCGCAACTTTGCTATTTCTTTTAACCCATCAATCCCCCGCCGATTTGCCCCAAAAACGCATGAAAATCGAGTTTCATTCGGCGGTCAAACTCTCCGATGAATTCGCCCGATGGCTCGAAATTATGCTCGAACCTGCGGTAGAAGATCGGTTTCAAAGTGCAACGGAAGCCCTGAATGCATTACACGATCTGCGAGGAAGGTTAACACCCCGTCATCGCGATCGCCCCCTTCCCGGAAGTAAAATTATCTTAGAAAAAAGCGATCGAGAATTAATCGTAGACATTCCCCCGACTGGATTGACTAGACACAATGTAGGCTTGCTAGGATTTGCCCTGTTTTGGGATTATTTTGTGTTGATGTGGACGTTCTTCGCCGCCTCTGCGAGTCCATTTTTTGCTTTATTTTCGATTCCATTTTGGGCAGTCGGCTTAACTCTTCTCGGTTTCGCTTTATCTTCGTTCTTTTTACATTTCAATTTAGAAATTAATCCCCGCAACTTTTTCATGCAGTGGAAATTCGGTTTTTGGCGACATCAAGTTACGGGTAAAACTCAGAATTTATCCAGGGTAGAAGTCAGTCCGACCTCGATGAAAATTAATAATAAACCGATCGTTACTTGTGCCTTATTTAAAGGCGCAAAAGAGTATCGCTTTGGTTCTCAACTGTCAACCATCGAACAGGAATGGTTAGTGCAGCAAATTGCTACTTATCTCGGTATTTTTGCAAAAATTGAAGGTCGAGAGAGCGATCGTTATTAGAAATTGTCAAAAGATAATCGTCACAAATTGCGATCGCCTCCAATTACAATGGTCAACCAAATGCGAAGGTCGATATCCTCATACAGTATTTGCCTCTGCTATGCAAGACATTTAGATCCCCCGAAATCCCCCTCGCCAGGTAGGGGTTTGGTTACCAAACCCCTACTTTGCTCATCAGACGCCCGAGAGCTGTAAAGTACACTGATGTAACTTATCATTCCCCTAAAAACAGCGAAGCCAGTAGAATCTTTGCCTTGTAGAAAAATATAATTGCTTTACTTTTATGGGATTATCTCGCCACTATTTAAATCTGACTATTATTTTATTTTTGGGTGCCTTATTACGCTTTCTTCAATTAGAAGCAAAACCGTTATGGTTGGATGAAATCATGACGGCGATCTTTAGTTTGGGAAAAAGTTATCAGGAAATTCCTTTAGATATTGCTTTTTCTCCAGAAGTATTAACCAATATTTTCAGCGATCGCCCCCCGGCGACTTGTTCGCAAATTGCGGCAACAGTAGCTACTGAATCGACCCATCCACCCTTATTTTTTTGCTTGATGCACGATTGGTTAAATCGAGTTGATGGGTCTTTCGTTTGGCAGTTACGATCGCTTCCTGCGTTATTTGGAGTCGGGGCGATCGCCGCGAGTTATTATCTCAATCGCGTGGCTTTTTCTAAAGAAGCGGGAGTAATGGCGGCGGGAGTAATGGCGGTCTCTCCATTTGCGGTTTATTTATCGCAAGAAGCGCGCCATTATACCTTACCAATGCTGCTGATTTCTCTCTCCTTAACTGCTTTAATTTCAACGATCTGCCGTTTAATTCAAGGTAAAAAATTTCCTATCCGTTTGGGGTTGTTATGGGCGATTTGTAATACAATTGCTCTTTACATTCACTATTTTTCTTTACTGGCGATCGCCGCTCAAATTTTAACGACAATTATTATTTTGATCTGGCATTATCGAACAACTATAGAGCGAATTTCAAGCAAGGCGATCGCCTTAACGGGCTTTTGTTTTACCCTACCTTTTCTCGCCTTTTTACCGTGGTTACCCACCCTTTACAGTCATTTCAATCGTTCGGAAACCGATTGGTTTCAACCCTTCCAACCGTCTTGGGTCGATAGCATCAACCCCATTTTCCAAACCCTCGCCGGATGGACGGTCATGGTGGTGGCGTTCCCCGTAGAAAATCAACCTCTCCCGTTAGCGATTCCCGCCGCCATCTTAATGCTGCTTTTTGTTGGCGCTTTACTGTGGGTTTTATCGGGAACAATTCGCCAACTCATCTCCCAAAAAAGCACCCAGCTTTCAACGCTCATTTTACTATTATTTACGGCAATTGTTTTATTAGAATACTTGACAATTGTCTACGGCTTGGGCAAAGATATCACCTCAGCCGTTCGCTATCATTTTATTTACTATCCGAGTATTTGCGCCTTAATCGGTGCGGGATTGTGGTACGGTTCTCCCCGCGCATTGTTACCACTTCACAAGCGAGTTTATGCCCTGTTTGTATTCACTGTAGGCACGTTGAGTAGTGTATTTGTTTTGTCTAATTTGGCATTTCAAAAGCCTTACGACCCTCAAGGGGTTGCTAAGATCGTGAATTTAGAACCGACACGATCGCTGGCGATGGTGGTAGGGTACGAAAACTATCAAGAAGTGGCATTAGGGTTAAGTTTTGCTCTCGAACTCAGTCGCCAACGCGCCGAAGAAGGGGAAGGAAACGATCGCACTCAGTTTGCCTTTTTATCTCGATCGCCTCACTATCAAAATGTGTGGCAATCCCTGGCTGAATTGGAAAATTTAGGAGAACTTCCCCTCAATTTGTGGGTCGTTGCGCCGGGTTTGCGACAACGACAATATCCCCCAGAATTGGCGATCGCCTCCGGGAAGAGTTGCGCGTTAGATCCGGCACAATATTATCGATTGGGAATTCCCTATCAGCTTTATCGCTGTCGGGAATAAAAATTGAGAATTTCAACTCTCCAACTATTCTAACAGTCCGTAATCGAAACTATCGCTAACGGTAACGCGATCGCGCCCTTCTTTTTTAGATTGATATAAGGCTCGATCTGCGGCTTGAACTAACTGTTTGGCTTCTGTTTCTAGATCTGGAACCGTACAGGCGACCCCCAAACTAATCGTGACGATGCGATCGGCGAGGGCTGACTTCTGGTGAACAATCGCAAGCATTTTTACCGTTTCCCGAATTTTTTCGGCTAGATAAAAAGCACTAAAGGCGTCGGTTCCCGGTAAGATAATAATGAATTCTTCGCCGCCATAACGGGCTGCAAAATCAGTAGAACGACCGATCGCATGACGAATCGCCTGAGCGACTTTTTGTAGGCATTCGTCCCCCGCTTGATGGCCGTAGGTGTCGTTATAATTTTTAAAAAAATCAATATCGCACATGATCGCCGCTAGTGGCGTTTTGGAGATCGCGGATTCTTGCCATTTTTGCTGAAATTCGCGATCGAAATAACGGCGATTGGCGAGTTGAGTTAAATCGTCAATATTGACTAACTGATAAAGTTCTTGGTTGGTTTGTTGCAATCGTGCGAGGCGATCGCTCAATCGATCCCATCCTAATTCTCGATCTTGAAAATAAATCCGATATAAATTACATGAAACTTGGACGCGATCGCCCTCTAATTTAACCAAACCCATACTATTCAATTTATAAGCCAGCACGGGTTTTAATTTAATGCTACTTTCACTTTCAATGACTTCTTGAAAAGCGGCAGCCAGTTCCGGGTCTTTTTGTAAAGTTGTCAGTTGGTCGCGCAGATGATCTTGATAAATTCCGCTTAAAGTCGGTGCTTCATTTAAAAGCCGATCTAAACTCATTTGCTGCTGAGAAAGATGATATAAAGCCAATCGAATTAAATAAGGATGTCCCCCCACCATCGCCATCAAGCGTTTGGCTTCGCTGTTTTCCTCGGAACAGTCTCCCCAATTCAAATTATGGCGCCGGGACAGTTCGCCGACTTGTTGTAAATTAAATTCCGGTAATTTAATCGGTAACCCAACATTAAAGGGAGATTGATTGATATTTAAAGGGATGTAAATTTCTGTGGAATGAACCACAACTAAACGCAGATTTCGCCAGATCGCCACTTGCTTTCCGTCTTCGTGCCAAGAACGCAATAAAGCAAAAAAATCAGTCGCGACTTTCGAGTATTCAAAAATACAGTTAACCTCGTTTAAAGCTAAGACGAGGGGGCGATCGAGTTGTTCTAATAAATACCCTTGAAAATAGAGAGAGCAACTCACTTTGCTGCCAATATCTTCATCCCAATAATCGTTGAGTAAAGGCGGACGTTTTAACTGTAAAGAAATGGTGGCACAAAACCAGCGTAAAAATTTATCTAAATTTTCAAAAATTGATTCGTCAGCACGCTGAAAATCTAACCAAGCTTGATAATAATCGAGCTCAGCCGCTCGATTCATAATGCGGAGTAACAGAGAACTTTTTCCCGTCCGGCGCGGCGCTCGAATCCGAATAACACTTCCTGGTTTTTCGAGGGCTTCAAATGCCAGTTTTTCGACCGGAGGACGGTCAATATACAGCTCGGAATCAATCGGTACCGGGCCGCTCGGAAATTCTAGGGACATGGTTTGGATCGAAGTATCTCGATGGTTCACTATCGGCTATCCTTGGCTCGACGAGAAATTCCCTACACTTGAAATTCGTTTCTCAGCGCGATCCCCATGAATCATTAGCCAAAGCGCGCGGTCTTGTCGTTCTCGGGTATCGTCGATAGAAGTCTCCCTGTAGACTTATCCACAATTCAGCGCTTGTTTCTCGACTCTCTTTAGATTACCGATTTTTGAAAAAAGCGTTGAATCCCGCAGCACAGTGCTTGTAACCTTTTTGAGGGGTTTTAATCTCGACACCGTTGTAGATGGCTCGTAGCTAGAAAACAAATATCGCTTAATGATTATTGTAATCCTTGCCGATATTTTTTGCGATTTCCAGCCAGACGATCGCCTTCCCCCTAATTCCATTTTAAATGGCACTTGGAGACTTGTGGAGATTGTTATGATTTCTTAACTTTTTTAAAAAACTAACTAGTTACAAACGAATTATTTACTATTTTCTGTATTGTTTCCATGATTTTTTTATGCTTTTCTCATTGTCCCACAGCAGATTCTATGACAAGTTCCACTGATTCTAACTGTTACCCCCTTCTACCTCTAATTGTAGCAATTGGCGGCGATTTCTTGGCGATGCTTGGAAAAAGCGGACAAAATTTCAGGGGGAATGGCTTTGGGACGCATGGTTTTGACATCGACCCAAACCCACAAAACTTCAGCCGTAACGACGAGGTCTTCTTCACCTTGTTTGCGAATTTCGTAGCGACGAATTGCCCGAGGGCCGCGCATCTTTTCCAACCAGGTTGTAATGGCGAGGATATCCCCGGCGATCGCCGGACGGAGATAGTCAATTTCAATGCGACGCATCACGAATAAACCGCCGAGTTCTCGATAGCGATCGACCCTAAATCCGAGATGTTCTGAATGCTCGATTCCGGCTTGTTCTAAGTAATGCTGGTAACAAGCATTGTTGACATGACCTAGCGCATCCATTTCATGATGTCGGACGCGAATTGTAGTAATGAATTTTGACATGAGACGGGATGAAAAAGGTAAACAATTAGGTTAAATTGAGCCGTGATAATCAACAATCAGATTCGCCGATCGCCCTATTTTTTTAGATTATATCATTTTTAAAAAAGGATTACAGATTTATCTTCTTTCGACGAGGGCGTAGTTCTCGATGAGGATGGCGATCGCCAACCCGGCAAAATAAGCAAGAAAGTCCCAGACTTCAAAGTGCGAACCAAAGACAATTTCAGTTAAAAAAGAGTCATTTTGTGGGGTCAGTTTGAACAATTGCGCGAATTCAATGGCTACGGCGATCGCCCCGATCGCTCCGGCACGCCAATAGCAAGAAATGCGCCAAAACAGACTCAAAAAAAAGTACAAAAATGCGACGGCAACCACATCGCCGATATAAAACCGAAAAAATGTCCATCCCGGACCACGATAAACGAGGATCGCTTTTCCGAGTAAGATACTAATAACAGAAGGCCAAATAAACTGTTTGTTAATCTTAGACAAGGTTTGAGTGAATCAATTGCGTGAAAATCAATAGATGAGGGACATTTTACCGAGTTGAGTAGGGTTTAACCATCCCCACCCCATTTATCTACTGTAGCGCGATCGCGTCAAGCGTCGTAATGTTTCCTCCATAACCGCAGTCGTTTGTCCGGACACCGTAAACACCAAGGCTTCGCGATAAACACGACCTGCGGCATGATGGTTGCAATTAGCCGCCCCACTGGACACGGTGACCGCCGCATGAGCGCAGCGATTGGCCAATTCGATCGCCCAAGCTCGCAACTCCAAAGCTTGAGTATACCAAGCATTTAACTCGCTGCTTTCTCGCTTGTCTATGGCTTTAAAAATAGCCGAGCGACACTGCCTTAATTCGCGATCGAAGATCTCAAAGGTTTGGCGAATAAATGTTAATTGTTTTTGATGCATGGCTGCTTCAATAATATCGAGGGCAGCGCGGGTACATCCGAGGGCAAAAAAACTCGCATTTAAAACATTTTTTTGGTCTTGTTCGTGAATCCACCCCGGGGGACGAATGACGACAATTCGATCCTGAGTCAGAAACCACGATTCGAGTTGAGCGCTGACGGTTTGACTCGATTGCATCGCTGCTAAAGACATCGGCGGCGTAAATAAAATTCGCCCTAATTTCCACGATGAATTAGAAGCACGATCGCCTTCTTGATAGCTTTCGCTAAAGGGAACGATACCGTAAACGGCGCGTCCGTCGGGCAATTGAGCGCCTACAATAAACTCTTCAAAAATACCGAAGCCAGTGACCCAAGGAACTTGACCGTCAATTTGATAACCGCCATTGACGGGCCAGGCTTTGACCATCGGTTCCCCGGAACGGCGCAGTTGCGAAAAGGCGATTCCGAGCAACCGATCGCCTGTAGCTAAACGATCGAGATATTCTTGTTTTAGCCCTCGATTTTTGCTGTTGGCGAGCATGGCACTCGCGCTTTGATGTTGGGTTTGCACGAAGGCTAAAGCGCCCGAATATCGAGCGACCATTTCTTTAAAACGATGGGCGATCGTTTCTTTGGAACTGCTGGAATTGTGAGTAACTTTTAAAGCGAGCGAGGCGCGATCGCCTAACCCGAGAAGGGCTTGATGCAGGGCGAGCATATCGCGATCGATCGCCTCCGCTTTAGGGGCGACTTTTTCTCGTAAATAAGACTCGGCTTGCTCTAGCAACTGTTGCTGAGAAGTCATGAACCGTTAACCGCTTACTCAGATTTCCTCGGAGATTGAATGGATCGCTAAACTTGCTACAATTGATTCTAATTGAATTGAAAGTTTACTTTAAAGTTGCTCTCTCTATTCCGAGAGGATCGCCATCGGGATATTATTTCGGCGATCGCGCGATTCACTCCTTAAAAATATTGGTTGAAATAGACCGAATTGATAAATAAATAAGGAAAGAGTAAATTGCTTTTCTTATCGCTCCTGAGTTGAACTTATTTTCTTCTATCATATCATGCTCTTTTCAATGCGACAGATTCTGATTTTACTATTTTTCTGTATTTTACTGCTGACTGGATGGGCGATCGCCCCGGCTTCTGCGGATGTTTCCGCTCAAGTTTCTCGGTTAGAAGGGGAAGTCTTCAACCTGCGATCGCAAGTCAACCGTCTGGAAAGCCAAGTTTATCGACTAGAAAATCAATTTTCTGCGGACAACCGAATAACAGAATCTAGAAGAATATCCCCATCTTCTCCCGAAAATATTAATCGAGAAATGAATAACAATCCCGATTTAGAACGACAGTTCGATCGCCTCGCAACTTTAGTTATAGAAATTAACCAACGGCTCAAAGAAGTGGAAGCAAAAGTTTCAACATTTGAATCTAATAGCAATGAGCGATCGAGACAATTTTGACGGGTTGGCTCGCAACCATGTTATTACTGCGATCGGGTTGAAAGTATTTATAATTCATGCGATCGCAACGGTAAAAATGGAAAATTTGCCCATACGATACGAGGTGCTACTCAGCAGAAAATCATAGATTTTTGCGTACATTGGGTGGTTCAAAGTTATAAACTTCTTCGATTAACTGGATCCAACCTGCTGCTAAAGAGTTTAAAATGCGATCGCCCTTGTCTCGACTGGCTGCGGTTGCATCGCCAATGACACCACTATGGCTGAGGCGATCGCTCATCCAGGCAAAGGTTAACCCTCCTTTCGTCCCCAATAAACTCCCTTCCGGACGGTTTGGCGGATATTCACAAATGGCTTTATCCATGTGTACGAATTCCGGCAGAATTGACAGCATCAAGCTTGTTTCTGCATCTCCAGCGTGCATGGCATGCTGACGCTCAGTTTCACTCATCAATTGTTTGCTGAGATTGGGAACGCGCCAAGTAAAAATGGGAAAAATACTAAAATCTTGATATTTTGCCGTTAAATCTTGGGCGGCAATTTCGAGGATTTGCGGTTGTCCGCCGTGAGAATTCATCAAAATGAGTTTGCGAAATCCGGCGCGATACAAACTTTCGCCAATTTCGAGTAAAATAGAGATGAGTGTATTAGTGCTGAGGCTAATCGTTCCGGGGAAATTACCGTGTTCGTTCGATTTTCCGTAAGCTAAATTCGGTAAGGCATAAGCGGGAATTTGGGGGGATAATTGTTCTAAGGCTTTGCCCAAAACGGCGACACTAATAGCGCTATCGACAACTAAGGGTAAATGATAGCCGTGTTGTTCGATCGCCCCCATCGGTTGAATGATGACTGTATTGGCTTTATCCGGTAAGGCGTCAACTTCAGCCCAAGTTAAATAGGGAAAAAAGCGGTGAGGGGGAATAAATTCGCGCATGAGGGTACGGTAAAATTAAGGAGTAATTTTATAAAATTTCTTTAGTCTATTTAAAGCCCATTCAATCTCAAATCTCAAAGATGGAAAACACGACCAATTTAGACATCGTGATGGGAGCGATCGCGATCGCCATTGTTCTCGGGGCATTGTTGATGTTATTTACGGGAGTTCGAGCGATGGGCGATCGCGAAAAGTAAAGCCACGGGAGGGGCGATCGAAAGCGATCGCCGCCCTGAATTGACGAGAGTCAGAGATATTTTTGCAACAATAATTGCAACCGTTCGCGAACTGCCGGACTAATCCGATCCAAAGGAGTTAAAATGGCATATTTGAGAGCCTCGTGAGCTTCCGATTCGGGGGGATTTTCGCTCAAACGGCGCACAGTTTCGCGGATCGCTTTTTGGGCGTTAATTGCGTTGGCTTTTAAGTTAGCAATGACCATTTCGACGGAAACGCTATCGTGGTCTAAATGCCAACAATCGTAATCGGTGACTAATGCTAAAGTGGCATAGGCGATTTCGGCTTCGCGGGCGAGTTTGGCTTCGGGTAAATTGGTCATGCCGATGACCGAGGCGCCCCAACTGCGATAGAGATGGGATTCGGCGCGGGTGGAAAAGGCGGGGCCTTCCATGCAAACGTAAGTCCCGCCGCGATGGAGTTCGACTTCGGGCAAATTCAAGCTTTCGACAGCATTGGCGAGAATTCGGGCTAAAGCGGTGCAAACTGGGTCTGCAAAGCTGATATGGGCGACTATTCCATCGCCGAAGAAGGTGGAGGGGCGCGATCGCGTGCGATCGATAAATTGATCGACGACGACCATATCTAAGGGCTTTACAGTTTCTTTAAGAGAACCGACCGCCGAAGCGGAAATCAAGTATTTGACGCCGAGTTGCTTCATGGCGTAGATATTCGCCCGAAACGGCAGTTCTGAGGGTAATAAGGTGTGATCCCGACCGTGACGGGCTAAAAAAGCGACGCGGGTGCCGTCTAAGGTGCCTAAAACGATCGCGTCGGAGGGGGCGCCGAAGGGGGTATCGATGCGGACGTCTTGGCGATCGCCCAGGGCCTCCATTTCATAAAGCCCACTGCCGCCAATGATGCCAATCGTTGCTTGTGCCATGAGTTTTGCTGTCCTTATTGCCGATCGTCGATCGCAGAAATGCCCAGCTATTTTACCTGGAACAACCCGCCCTTTTAAAGGGACAAAAGGGTGTCAATGACCGATGTCACTCGATTCGCCCTCAACGGTCACAAAAGAAGGGTGGTTTCGATCGCCTCCGAGACTTTACAGAAACTTTATGATTAAAAAGACAGAAAACTGCTCTTCGATCTTCAAACGCGAACCATCATGGGTGCTAAAACGAACGTCCCGAAACTGTCCCTAGAGCAAGTGATCGAGCGGATCTTCTCCCTTCGTCAGATCACTCGACTCGACCAGCAAATCTTGATGTCTACGGTGTTGTCGAAAGAGTCTTTAAGCGAACGGGAACATTCCCAAATCGATCGCATTTTTGAGGCGGTTCAACGAGGAGCGATCCGGGTGGTTTGAGAGCCATTATTCTAACCTCGATCGCGCCAGAGATCGCCGGATACTATCGATTAAAACACCAATGAATCATCCCAACTGCCGAACCCGTGCGATCGCAACCGATCGCCCGGGTTGCTGTTTTAGGGACGAGTGGGGAAGCACTCACGCCGCTTGCAGCAGCCAAAACCCACTGTAAGTCCGGCCCGTGTCGTCGGGTTGAACGAGGAGAAAATGCAGACCCCCCGCCTCCTGCTTGCGTTGCTCGAATCGTCGGGCGCAGGCGATCGCCTCCGGGTCGTCAAAGGTCGCCAAAATGGCGCGATCGTTCAATCCCGCTTCTAACACCAAACCGCCGAACTCGCCACCGCGATAGTCGATCGCCACGGGTCGGGCCGCTTGCAACCAGCGCGCCAGTTGCATCGACGCTTTCCCGCCATCGATCGCCACTCCGGGAACCGTCACCGTCGATGACAAGCCCAAATGAATCGGTTTGAGTAGGTCCGGCATTTCGACAATCGGGATCGGGCGATCGGCAAAGGTATCGACGAGATCGCCCGCCTCGATCCTGGCAAAACGCCAACCGTCACCCCACAACTTTTCCGGTAACGGAAGCGGCGGCGGGCGATCGACGGCCAACGGATCGTACTCTTCCCCGGTATAGTTCGCTTCTTGGGGGTACTCCCGGGCGAGTAACAACAGCAATCGCTTTAACGCATAAGTGCGTCGGGTCGCTTCGATCGCCATTCCGAGCTGTTTTGCCGCTTCGCCAATCAATCCGAGACATTGGGGACGAAACACCTGCACCGTTGTGGCGAGTTGACCCTCACTAAATTGTTGAAATTGTCGGGCGACCCATTGCGGATTCGCTTGGGACTGTAGACAGCGCTGTCTGTAGGTCAAGCTGCCATCGGCGTCACACAAAAGTAATTCCCAAATCGGTTCTCCTCGTTCAGTTTTAAGGGGGCGTCGGTAAAAATCGGCTTGCCAAACAGACATGGTGGAATGTGGGATTTTAGATTTTTGATTTTAGATCGTAGATTATATCTTAGTTTTTAATTGGATAAATAACAAAATTGCTCTATTTTGGATAGATACCATTTTTCAAAGATAATGAGAAATGAGAGAGGTCGAGGGTTGAGAAAAATGGTATTAGACTTTAGATTTTGAATTAAATTTTGAATTTCAGACTTTAAATAAATTTCTAATGAAATCGAGAACAAAGTCGCCCGATTTTGGATGGAGACGGGGGCGATCGCCGGACAATTGCAAAGGTTCCTCACCGATTAATCATGAGCTGGCAACCGATGACTACGCCCGAGACTGCGTAACCAAATCATCGAAGCCGATCGATCTTCCCATTGACCCTTTTTAAGGTGAATAGCCGCTTTTTCTAATTCTCCATTTTCTCCAACCACTTCGATCTGTGCACCGTCGTTTTCCAGTAGCGCATCATCGCAGGGATGGCCGACTAATTCAGACAAGGACTTATTTAACATCCGCGCCGATCTGGGATTGGCAAATCGAATTACCCCCCCTGAATCGACGACTAAAACCCCGTCATCGAGCTGATTGGCAAGGGTTTCGAGCTGATTGCGAGTCTGTTTGAGGGCGATTGCCTGTTGTTGCAATTGGATGTGAGTTTTAACGCGGGCGAGAAGTTCGACGGTTCTAAACGGTTTCCTCAGATAATCGGCAGCCCCTTTTTGAAAGGCAGTGACCAAATGATCTTCATCTTCACTCGCCGATAAAAACAAAATAGGAATATCTTGATAGTTCGGATCGGCTTTAATTTTCTCGCAGATTTCCAACCCATCCATATCCGGCATGAATAAATCGAGGAGAATTAAATTTGGTTTAATCGCTTCGAGTCGCTCAAAAGTCGCGCGACCACTGAGGGCATAAGTAATAGAATAGCCGTGCATTTCCAAGGCGATCGCCAACACTTGGATATTGTCGATGCGATCGTCCACAATTAACAACGTAGGGGTTGGATTGTCGGGGTAAGAGATTTCCATAGCATCTATCGATGGCTGGATTGAGGTTTGGGTCGATTGTTCTAGAGATCGAGATCGTCAAATCGTAGATCGATCGTAGTCGATAGATTGCCCGGTTGCTGACGGAGAGCGCCGAATCGATCGACGATCGAGAAATTGTTCTAACTGCTGTTTAACTTGAGGGAAAGCGGCGAGGGTATTCGGCAGATTGACTAAATCAAAGCCCGTAATTTGTTCGCTGAGGGTGGAGACGTAAGCTTGCAGTTGAGGGCATTCATATTCACTGGCCCAGCGTTGCAGTTTAGCCGTAAAAACGCGCACGCGATCGAGAGCGAGGGTGCGGTGGAGACTTTGCCAAACCTGTTCCTCCTCTCGTTGCAACAGGGTTAAGAGTTCGGGTAATTTACGCAGAGCTTCCTCAGACAGGGCGATCGCCGATTCGGGAATCGGCAGAGAATCGCTAACGAGGGCACTCTGTTGACCGAAAAGACGCTGCAATTCCCGAGTAACCTCCGTGCGGCTGACGGGTTTGCGTAAGAAACCTTGAGTCAACGGTTGTAACTCTTGGAGATCCTTTTCTTGAATCGACGCGGTAACCATGACCACGGGAATATGGCGGGTGCGTTCGTCTTGTTTGAGGGTTTTGAGTACGGTTTTGCCGCCAGGGGGAGGCATGACCAAATCGAGAAAAATCAGATCGGGGTGGTGTGTCCGGGCGATTTCGAGAGCCGTGGTACCGTTTTGAGCCGTCAAAATCTGATGGGGACTATCCTCTAAATAAGCACAGAGTAGTTCGCAGTTAGATTGGACATCATCGACGATCAAAATCGAGAGAGGGGGCAACGCTTCTAGGGAAATAGGTTCGACAGCTTTCGAGGCGACGATCGCATTTTCGGGCAGTACCCGCAGATGGGGGAAGCGCAAGGTAAAGGTGGAACCTTTGTTCACTTCACTTTTCACGGAAATCTGACCTCCCATCATTTCGGTCAAGCGGCGCGTAATCGTCAAACCCAAACCCGTCCCGCCATATTTGCGATTGGAATTGCCGCGAACCTGCTGGAACGGATCGAAAATAATTGTTTGTTCTTCTGGGGACAGTCCGATCCCGGTATCGGCGATCGTAATTTCCAAACCAAACTGCTCGTCGCGATCGCCTCCATTGTCCTCGATCCGAGCAAGTTCGTGAGGTTCGTTCTCCGCTTCGAGAACGGGATAATCCCGAACGCCGATCTCAATTTTGCCTTCCTCCGTAAATTTAACCGCATTCCCCAACAAATTAAACAGAATTTGCCGCAATCGGATTTCATCAATAGAAATCTGTCGGGGAAGACTATCGGCAATATTTAAAATTACTTCCAGTCCTTTTTGTGCAGCCCGTTGGGCAAAAATTTGCTTGATATCTTCGAGGAGGTGGTGCAGGTTAACGGGTTCGTAAAGCAGTTTGAGTTGACCTGCCTCAACTTTCGACAGATCGAGAATATCGTCGATCAAGGTCAGCAACATCCGCCCGTTGGACTGAATTAATTGGAGATAGCTTTTGCCTTGCGGGTCTTGCAGCAACACGTGCAGCAAGTCCGAAAACCCCAAGATCGCATTCATGGGAGTGCGGATCTCGTGGCTCATGTTGGCGAGAAATTCACTTTTAGCGCGACTGGCGGCTTGAGCTTGTTGGCTGGCTGATTCCAGGGCTAAATTTTGGTGGGCTAATGTTTGCTGGCGTTGTTGGGCTTCTTGTAGCAGTTGGGCGTGGGCGATCGCGATCCCGACTTGAGCGGCGACGGCTTCGAGCATCTGGATTTCCGGTTCGGTCCAGTGGCGCCGGGTTTGGCAATGGTGTAAGGCGATCGCGCCGTTGGCTTGGTTCTGGTAGGACGTGCGAATGGCGAGCATCGAGACGATCGCCAGTTGCTCGTAAACAGAGAGCTGAGGCGCGAACAGGGGATCGTCGGCGATCGCGTCGCAGGCGATCGCGCGATCGCGGGCGAGCAAAGTTTCAAAATGGGGATTGCCGAAGGTGGGAAACGAGATGCCACGTGCGGAAGCAACCTCGCCGTTGAGATACTCGGCGACAATCCGGAGCGCCTCTGTAGGGCGTTCGTCGCTCCCGTCGCCCCGATAAACGTGCAGCACGCAGCGATCGACCTGAAACGTTTGACCGATCCGCTTGACCGCCGTTTCAAAAATCTGTTGTGGGTCGAGACTCTTGCGAATCTCGTTGCTAATTTGTTGAACCAGTCGTTCTCGTTGAATTTGCTGTTCGAGCAACTGTTCTGCTTCCTTGCGATCGCTGATATCGACCAAATAGCCGACACATTCTCGATCGCTCCCATCGCCGTTCCCCATCAAGCGCATTTGGGCAAAAAACCAACGATAGGAACCGTCTGCAGCGCGCAGTCGATACTCGTGGGAATAGCTTTGAGCATCGTTGAGATCCTTAAACCCGGCGAGAATGCGATCGCGATCGTCCGGATGGATATGCTCGATCCAAAACTCCGCCGTTTCCAGAAACGCTTGAGCCGAATACCCCAACACCTGCTCCACATTCTCGCTAATAAACGTAATCGGATAATTCGGTTCCGGTTCGCAACTCAACAAAATCGTCTGGCTCGATCGCATCAAATCTTGCAAGCGCTCTTGACTTTGGCGCAAAGCGGCTTGAGTTTGCTTCAGTTCGGTCACGTCCACCACCACCGCATTCACGGCCCGTCGTCCGTCCGCCAACTCCACGGGTAAATAACTGGCAATCCAATCGCGCATCAGCTTCGGTTCGGCGGGTGTCGTGCCCCTCACTTCCAAATTGCGGATCGGTTCGTTGCTCTCCAACACCTGCGCCAACAACGGCTCCACCGACGGCGCCAACTCCGGCAACAGTTCCCCAATCGTTTTCCCCAAATGATCCTCCGCAGACAGACCGTTAATCTGCGCCATTACCTCATTAATCCGCACGAATCGATAGTCAGAATCGATCAGCGCCAAGCCAATCGGCGAGGTCGCGTAAAGCATTTCTAGCTCTTCCGTGCGTTGTTCGAGGGCTTGCTGCACCCGCTTGATCTCGTCGATATTGACAAAATTAATCGCCAACCCGTCCGCATGACCGTCATCGCGCAAGTACGGGTAAATCCGCATTAATAAATTAGTTTGGGTCTGTTCTAAGTAAACCTCTCGTTCGATCGGACGCTCCGTTTCCAACACTATGTGCAACAGGTCGATCAACTCCGGACAATCGAGATTATGAGTAATGTGCTGAATCGGTCGGTCTACATCCGTCGCCACTAAATTGACTGCGGGGGTGGCGGCGGGGGTAAACTTACGAACGCGCAGGTGGCGGTCTAAAAAGATCACCCCAATTTCGCTACTGCGCAGCAAGTTGTCGATGTCGTTGGTCAGTTCGGTCAGTTCGCGAATTTTCGTCTGATACTCGGTATTGACCGTGTATAGCTCCTCGTTAACCGAATGCAGTTCTTCGTTGGTACTTTGTAGCTCTTCGTTCGAGGCCAGCAGTTCCTCGTTCGTCGCTTGCTGTTCTTCGTTGGTGGTTTCTAATTCTTCAATCGTCGCCTGCAAGTTTTCCCGGGTCTGTTGCAGTTCGTATTCTAAATCGAGAATGCGTTGAGTCGCTTCCGCATCCTGCTGGAACGTTTCAATCGGTCTAGGTAAGTTCGGACGATCTTCATTTTCGATCGCGAGCATGAAAAAATCATCCATGCGCGTGTCACCGCCATGGTAAGTGACTTCTAAATTGACCGAGCGAATCCGATCCCCCTGATTGAAGTGGATGCTCCCGTAAAGCACGGGTTTGCGCTCTCGTTTGGCCCGATGGAGGGCGGTATCGATCGGTAGGCGCAGTTCGTCGGGAACTAAATTGGCAATCATCCGCGTCATGCCGCCTTCGGGAAATTCCATAATCTCTGCGGCGTCGGTGACGACGTGAAATAATTCCAAATTGTTATTGACGAGCAAGCAAGAACAATTGCGGCGTTTGCTGAAGGCGCTGAACGCACGGCTCAAAATCGGGTCGAATTGATGGGTACTGCGCCGTGCTGCAATCGGAGGGCGAGGGGTAAGCGGGACGGTATATTCTAAATTTTGGGTGAGAATCGGTAGGCGCACGTTGCGCCGTTTTTGATAAAGTTTATATCTTTCATACAGGGGACTGAATTCTTCTAATAAGTCTCCCGGAGTTTCGGCAGCGCCTAGAAATAAAACCCCCTTGTGCATCAGGGAAAAGTGCAACATTCGCATGACGTGCTGTTGCAAAATCGGCTGCATGTAGATGAGGACATTGCGGCAGCTAATCAGGTGCATTCGCGTAAATCCGGCATTTTTCGCCAAGTTGTGGGGGGCGAAAATGATGTTTTCGCGCAGGCTGCGGGTAATGTGGAAATGGCGATCGCGGAAGGTAAAATATTTTTCCAGTCGTTGGCGGGACACGTCGATGGCAATACTTTCGGGATAAACCCCTTCGGCGGCTTTCGCCAAGGCGGTACTGTCGATATCGGTGGCAAAGATTTTGACGCTGAGGTGCTTTCCCAAACGGGCGATCGCTTCGTCGAGGACCATCGCCATCGAATAGGCTTCTTCTCCCGTCGCACAAGCGGTCACCCACACCCGCAATTGTTGCCCGTTCTCCAGTTGTCCGACCAGTTCCGGTAAAACTTCTTTTTCGAGATATTCCCACGCTTCCGGATCGCGGAAAAACCGGGTCACGCCAATCATTAAGTCGTCTCGTAACAGTCCCCGTTCTTCCTCGGAAGTTCTCAAATAATCAATATATTCGTCGAGTAAGTTGTAGCCACTCAACGAACATCGGCGGTAAATTCGGCGGCTGAGGGTGTTGGTTTTGTAGTAAGAAAAGTCCAGTTTTTCATATTGGTTGAGAATTTGAACGATCGCGCGCAGTTTATCCGATTCGATTTCCGGGAGGAGGGTGTCCGGTTGGGCCGTCCCGGAATGCTTCATAGTAAGAATTTCGTAGATGGTTTGGGCGATCTCTTGGGGGGGTAAGACGCGATCGACGATCCCCGTGGCGATCGCACTTTGAGGCATTCCATCGAATTCTGCCGTAGTCGGCGACTGCACGAAGGTCAATCCCCCCGCTTCGCTGATACTCTGTAGCCCTCGGCTACCGTCGCTTCCCGTTCCCGATAAGACGACCCCCATGGCGAGATCGCCTCGATCTTTCGCCAAGGAATCTAAAAAAATATCGATGGGAAAGTTCGGTTGCTGTCGGGGAAACTCATTCTGCTCGATTAATTTTAAGGTGCCGTCTTCGATAACTAAATTGTTTCTTGGAGTAATTAAATAAACAATATTCGGTTCGACTTTCATCCCATCTTGCACGCGCTTGACAATCATGCGCGTGCGCCGTTCTAATAATTCCTTCATCAAACTTTTGAAGTCCGGGGATAGGTGTTGTACGACGACAAAAGCCGCCCCACTGTCGGCGGGCATGTGGTCGAAAAACTCTTCCAAGGCCCGCAACCCACCTGCGGAGGCTCCCACACCAATGACAAAACAATGATTTTCAGCCGCTTCAGACATCTGCTTTACCCCTCAGATTCTCTATTTAGTTATAACTTTTTTTATTGGTAACGGGGAGATTATTGTTTAATAATATATTTTTTATCTCGAATATCACGGCGATTCGGTCACCCTCAAAACCCGATCGACAATTAATGACATATTGAGGAATTCAACTATTTTCGCCATCGATCGATTTACCAAAAATCATTTTCGATTTTTATAAAGACGAAGAAATACTTTTTTACTCGGCTTGTCTGCTCGCCAAATCTAAATAAATTGTCTTCGGTTTCCATCCACAAAAATTCTAGATTTTAATCATTTCCCTTTTTAATGCAATGACAGACGGCCAACCTAACCCTCATGCAAAAAGGGGATGCATTGATTGGCTCGATTAAGAACTAGACGATCGAAGAATTTCGATCGCCACTCCCAAACGACGAAAACAACGATCGAACGCGAAAATTGAGAACGACTGAATCGAAACTGCGCATCCGAGCGAAACCCGCCGTTCGCCGCTTACAAAAATCGCCGATCGCCCGAACCGAATCCCCCTCGCGATCGAGATCGCGCCCGGGACTCTCGATCGGCTTGCTAAAGCAATTTAACTGTGGCGATCTTGCGGATAAAGGGGCACGACGATCGCGAATTCGGTTCCTTCTCCCGGCGTGCTGTGACATTCCAAGCGCCCTTGGTGTTGGTTGACGATCGTCGAATAGGCAACCGATAAACCCATTCCGGTTCCTTTCCCCACGGGTTTGGTGGTGAAGAACGGATCGAAGACGCGATCGCGCACCTGGGGAGGAATTCCCAAGCCATTATCGCGAATGCGGATTCGAGCGTAAGCGCAGCGATCGCCCCCATTGCCGATCGTCTCGGTCGCCATCGTAATTTGAGGGATCCACGATTCGCTCTCCCCGCTTGCTTCCGACGACGGGCGATCGCGCGATCGCCGCTCCCACGCCTCCTCTAACGCATCGATCGCGTTCGACAAAATATTAACAAAGACCTGATTGATCTCACTGCCGTAACATTCCACCCGAGGCAATTCGCCGTATGCTTTCACCACCTCGATCGCTCGGCGGCGATCGCCCCCTTGCAAGCGATGTTGCAACACTAGCAAAGCACCGTCGAGTCCTTCGTGCAGGTCCACCTTCTTATATTCCGCCTCGTCCAGTCGCGAGAATTGCCGCAACGATTTAACGATCTTGCCAATGCGATCGGCGCCACTTCGCATCGATTGCAACAAGCGGGGGAAATCCTCGCGCACGAACGCCAAATCCATATCCGCGATCCAATCGCGAATCAACGCCGGGGGTTCCGGATAAGTCGATTCGTAAAGGGCGAGCAATTCGAGTAATTCTTGAGCGTACTCGTTCGCCGCCATCGCATTGCTGTAAATAAACCCGACCGGATTGTTAATTTCGTGGGCGACTCCCGCCACCAGTTGACCCAACCCCGCCATTTTTTCGTGATGGACGAGCTGAGTTTGGGCGAGTTTGAGTTCTTGCATCGCCAATTCCAGTTGTTGGGCCTTTTCCCGGGCGATCGCCTCGGAATAGCGCAGGGCCGCTTCCGCTTCCTTGCGTTTGGTGATATCGAAAATCGCCCCATCCAACCACTGGAGTTCTCCAGAAGGGGTAAAAATCCCCTGACCTTTCTCTGAAACCCAGCGAATCATCCCGTCGCTAGTGATAATGCGATATTCGAGCAGGTAGGGAACGCGATTGGAAACGGCATTGTGAACGTCGCGTTCGACCCGATCGCGATCGTCCGGATGGATGACACTGGCAAAAGAATGCTCCTGGTTGCCGATCAAATCGGCGGGGGAATAACCGCAAATCTGCTCGATCTCGCCACTGATAAACTCCATCGTCCATTGGCGATCGCAAGCGCAGCGATAGACCGCCCCGGGGATATTTGCCACCAGGGTTCTAAACTGTTCTTCACTGGCGCGCACGGCTTCTTGGGCGTGCTGGCGATCGCTCACGTCGCGAAAACTCCACACCCGACCGATAATTTCATCCCCGACCCGACAGGGATGGGAATAGCGCTCGATCGTGCGGCCATCTTTCAAGGTGAGGATGTCAAAGGTTTCTGCCTCCGGGGTTTTCAGATGCGCCGTATTTTGCAAAAAGCCATCGCGATCGCCCAATTGGGCCAATACCAGCGCCAACACTGCCGATTCGTCCTCGCGATCGATCTTCATGTCCGGCGGGCAGCACATTTCGACTAACTTGCGATTCCAATTCGTGAGATTCCCCCGACTGTCTACCGCTAAAATCCCGTCGGCGGTAGATTCAAAGGTAGCCCGCAGCAATCCCATCGAGTTTTCGAGGGAGGATTGGGCCAAGTAACGGGCGGTAATGTCGTTGAGAATCCCCGCCGTTCCTAAAATCGAGCCGTCCGGCGCCGAGTACAATTGGGCGTGTACTTCGCACCAGCGCACCTGACCTTGGTTCGTGAGCCATCGAACTTGATAGCGACTGGAGACTTCGGTTCGTGCGAATAATTCTTTTAATTTGCGTTCGTGGCGATCGCGATCGTCGGGATGGACGAACTGCCCCGAGGGTTTCCCCAGGCTCTCTTCCAGGCTAAATCCGGTCAATTGCTCCCACGCCGGATTGAGGAAGGTCCAATTTAATTCGCAATCGGTTTGAAAGATCCCTTCTCGGACATGTTGGACGAGCGATCGATATTGCGCTTCGCTTTGTTTGAGATCTTCGAGAATCTGCTTGCGTTCGATCGCGTAGCGCAACGATTGCGCTAGGATCGGTCCGTTCACCTGATTTTTTTCTAATAAATCTTGTGCGCCCAAGCGTACCGCCTCTAGGGCCAACTCGCGATCGTCGAGACCCGTCAATACGACGATCGGCAGGTGAGACGCCGAGGACAGCGCTTTGTGAATGGTCTCTAACCCTTGGGTATCCGGAAGGTGAAGGTCGAGTAAAATCGCGTCGAATCGGTTTCGATTTAACGAGGCGATCGCCTGTTTCCAAGTAGGAACCCAACCCAACTCCAGATCTGCCCCTCTCGAATTCTCCACGCTCTCTCGAACTAACTCGGCGTAGAGTGGGTCATCTTCTACTAATAAAACATTGATCCTTGAATTATTCATCGCGATCGCCGATTGACTTTATCCCCATACCGATCGATTCAAGTACCGTTCTCGGTCGTCGATACTCCAACTTAACCTCAATATTATAAGCGTTGCTCCCCGGTCACCCCCAGGATTTCACCTTCAGCACCTCTCCTATTCAAGAGGCGATCGATCCCCTGGATTTCCTTCGCTCATTTCTTGACAAGCTCCTCGATCGCCAAGGTCGAAAATGCCTCGGCGTCCTGCGGTTCTCTCCGATTCAACCTTTCTTTTCGCCCCTCGCCTTTTCCCAAGTCTCTCCGAGAGGCAATCTTCTATTTTTCAATGAATAACGATTTATTATTATTGACATATTTGAGATCGATGAGTTCTGCTCGACGGTAAGGCACGACGAGCGGAATATCGATTTTTGTGGCCAAAAAGTAATCCTTACGATCCGCACGCTCTCGTTTTATAGCCCGCTCGGGTCTGTTGAGCCTCCGGCGAGTTTGCTAAAAGAGCGGATAAAATTTTAAGACGATCTCGGTATGGTTTTTTAAACCTTTACCCTGCTTCAATTTTTTAAAATATATATTTTTGTTTATTTTTGAGCAATAAAAGTATTGTTTTGATTTCCTGAAAATTTAATTTGTTTTTGATTTGATATCATTCATGAATCGAGAATTTATAGATTTGATTTCTTGATTTTCGACCCCAGGCATGGAATTTAAGAGTCTTCTTTTTTGACTTTAAGCCTGGGGACATAGTTTTAATTAAACAAGATTGTCTGTCAAAGAAAAACACAATTTCACCCTCGTAAATTTACATCAATTTCTATTACGACCCTGACGATGGCGAAAAGTTTCCCGAAGAAATGAGGATTTTGCCCAGGCGATCGCCGCCCTCCACAAAAGGGGTAAAATATCCGTAAAAACGAATGGCAATATTCTAGGGAGGACGGATGAAGCAGCAAACTCTCAAGAGCCAATCTTGGGAAACCAGCACCATGTCCGTTAGGGTCGGTGTCTGGAAGATGTCACGATAATCTGTGGTAAGGCATTTAGAGGATCGTTAATAGATTGATGGATATCATGCAGTTTTTCCAGCACAGTGCTGGTAAATGGTTTTCCCAACGAACGAGTCAAAATTTAACCGGGGAGCAGTCGGTTGCGGGGAGCAGCGATTTGTGGATCGATGCCCTCGATCGCGACGACCCCCAAGTGACGGCCTTGTGCGAGCAGTATCGCGTCGATCCGACCTTGGCGGTTTGCGGTTTGCAGGTACGCTGGGAAGGAATGCCCGTACTGCACGAGAAAAAACAATCCGGTTCGACCGTATTAGTGGCATTGGGAGAAGGAGACGCGCCCAAAAGCGGCCAATTGCTGCACGGGATCGGAGCGACGCAAAGCCCCCCGCTTCCCGGACGTTACGCGATCGGCTCCGACGACGCCCTCACCTTAATTGTAGAAACGGATCGCCTCTATGCAGAGGAACGCTTGTGGTTTGCCAGTGAAAATCTGCGCTTGCGAACCAGTATCGTTCGCGAAGCCGACGGGAATCATTCGGCCTGTTTTTGCAGCGAAATCCGCATGGGAGGGGCCAAACCCCCGACGGAATCTGGAGAAGCGGCGAAATCGCGGGCCTGAAGGCGATCGCCTCCGGTGCTATTCCCGTCCTACGAAGTCGCGATCGCTCGGGGAGGGAGGGGGCGAATTGTCTTGGAGAGGGGAGTCCGGGCGCGATCGCTCCGGAGTGGTCGCATATCCGGCGACCGCCTTCAGTTTGCTGTGAAAGTCGCTAATTTGAACGGTAGGGGTGAACTGGTGGATCGGACTCGTCGTTCCTTCGCCAGGAGAGAGGTTGGGGCGATCGCCCTCGGACCATTCCTCCCAGGAGTGGCCCTCGACCGACCCGAGGCGATGCTCCTGACTCTTTTGGAGTCGATTGACGAAGGTCGCCGCTTCGCGATCGCCTTCTCCGGTCGCCCCAGAAGTGGGCGTCGGGGGCGGATCGCGCCACAAATCGCCGAGCAAGTCGTCCTCGTCCTCCGTCTCGGTCCATTGAAGCGAAGCGGGTACCGATGGCGGCTGTTGGGAGGGAGAAGACGGAGAGCCTTCGATCGCGGGGCGATCGCCGCCGGGAGAATCCGACTCCTGGGACGGTCCCCACCAACTTTGAGGAAATTTAGAGCAAACCAAGCGCTCGAATTCGTGGTTGAAATGGTAAAACGGCTGGTGGCGGCGATGCCACGACGCGAGGATGTGGCCGATCGAAACCGCCTTGTAACGACCTTGATAGAGGGCTTCGATCGCGGCCAAGCGAACCCAATTGGCCGGATAGCGATCCAGCCATCGATCGACTAATTCTTGAACCTGATTGCCACCGAGATCGAAACTATAATGAATCAGCACTGCCGCAGCACAAGCGGCGGCTGAATCTTTCGCCGCTTCCGTCATATTTAATCGCCTGCTGGCTCGCTCCAGCCTTGAGAGATTTTAGAGTGCAAATGCAAGGATTTCAAAGCCATTGCGCCTCTAGAATCTCCAACATCATACCGAAATTTGGAGGAATTGACATCAGACGTCAGCCCATTGCGCGGTCTCCGTACTCCCACTAGCTCATAAACGCAGTCACCACGCGATCGCGCCCTTCCAACTTCGCCCGATAGAGCGCCGCATCTGCCGCCCGGATAATCGCCTCTCCCGTCTGTCCGTGTTCCGGGAAGCACGCCACCCCCACCGACAGCGAAATCGGATCGAGCAACTCCCGACGATGTTCGACATTTAAAAACTTGACCCCCTGGCGGATCTCCTCGGCCCGGCGAATCGTATTTTCTAACGACGCTTCCGGAAAAATCAGGGTCAACTCTTCCCCGCCATAGCGACAGGCAATATCGGAATCGCGAATATTGCGTTTCAAAAACCGCCCCAACTCGCGCAATACCGCATCTCCCGCCTCGTGTCCGAAAGTATCGTTAAACCGTTTGAAATGGTCTACATCGAGCATTAAAATCCCCAACGGCTGCCCGGCCCGGGAGGCCCGGTGGACTTCCCGTTCGAGGGATTCTTCTAAATAACGGCGGTTGAACAGGCCCGTGAGGGGGTCGCGAATGCTTTCGTATTGCAGGGTTTCGCGCAATTTCAAATTCGCCAGAGCCAGGGCGATATGTTCGCAAACCGTGCGTGCTAACTTCTGTTTGGCTTCGCTCAAAGCTTCGAGCTGGGTGCTACTCAAGTGCAGCATCCCCCACGTCATCCCCGTGGCCATCATCGGCACGCACAGCGATCGCCCGTCCAGGGCAACCTGTTTTACGTGAGAGCATAAAAGTCCCGTATCCTTGCCGTCCACAACGTGAGAACGCCCCCGCCGCAACGCCCAACATTCGTGGGGGACGAACAGGGATTCCCCTTGTTGCGCCGCCCCCCAATCCGCTACCAATTCCACTAAGTTATTGGAATTGTTAATTGCAAAAATGCCGCCGGAACAGTCGGGAAACAACGGCTGTAAAAAACTCGGCAGCGCCTTGTAGGCTTCTTCGACCGTCAGACACGCTTGCAAGAAATCGCTCATTTCCCCGAGTAACGCCATCTCGCGGTTGCGTAATTCGAGTTGTTCCACCCAGCACTTGAGCTGACTGTTGGCTTGATGCAGTTGCTGTTCGGTTTGCTTGCGTTCGGTAATGTCCGACGCCGTACCGAGGATCTGCTTCGGTTTGCCTTCGCTTGTGCGGGTGAAAATAATATCGCGGCTGTAAAACCAGTGCCACTGACCGTTTTTATCTTCGATGCGGTACTCGCGCTCCATAATTTCGCCGTCCGCCACCCGGTCTAATTTGGCGAGTTGTTGGTTGAGTCGGGACAAATCGTCCGGGTGCATCACTTGTGCGAAAAACTCGACGCCCATCTTTTCAATTTCCTGGGGCGTATAGCCCAAAATTTCGGCAAATTCGCGGTTGGCGTAGGTATTGCGCCGTTCGATGGTGTCGTAGATGTAGAGGAGGTTGGGGGTGGTTTCGGTAATTTTTTCGATAAAACGCTGTTTTTCTCGTAAGGCTTCTTCTGCTTCTTTGCGTTCGGTAATGTCGCGATTGCTCGCGCGCAACCCCAACCATTCTCCGTCACTGCTGTAAACGGGTTGGCAAATATGGGCGACCCAGCGAACTTGACCGTTGCGATGGACGATGCGGAAGTCGAAGGCGAAGATTTTGGGATTGACTAACTCGTCCTGTAAGGAGGTGACGACGGGATCGCGGTCTTCGGGATGTATCAGGGAATACAATAGTTGGCGATCGGAAAGGAACTCGGCGACGCTGTAGCCGGAAATGCGCTCGCACGAAGCGGAGATGTAGACAAATTCGCCGTCGGGAGCGATCCAGTATTCCCAATCGTAGGTAAAGTTAGCCAGGGTGCGAAATCGTTCTTCGCTTTGGCGCAGGGCTTCTTCGGCGCTTTTGCGCTCGGTAATGTCGGTATAAATGCCGATCGCGCCGACAATTTTTCCGGCGGGGTTTTTGATGGCGTCGGCCCGTAAGGAAATCTGGCGCTGGCGACCCGTGCGACTGTGCATTTCGACTTCGCCTTTCCAGGATTCGCCGCGAACCGTGGTGGAAAAGACCTCCCGGAAGCAATCGAGATCGGTGAAGAGGACGGCGGCGCCTCCGGCAGCATTGAGGTCTTCGACAGTATATTCAAACAGTTCGATAAAGGCGCTGTTATGGTAGGTGGATTGACCGTTGAGGTCGCTCATGGCGATCGCGTCGCTGGAACTTTCGACGGCTTTGCTAATCCGCAATAAGGTTTCTTCGGCATGTTTGCGATCGTCGATATCGACGCAAGAGACGATCGCCCCGGCAAATTCGCCGTTCGGGGTCAGGCGCGGCACTCCGGTATGCAAAATCCAGCGATATTCGCCGCGCGCGCAAAACAGCCGATATTCGACGCGCCAGCTCTCGCGACCTTTGAGGGCGGCGAAAAAGCCGTTTAAGGTGCGCTTGCGGTCTTCCGGGTGGAGGCATTCGATCCACCCTTTCCCGGCGGCTTCCGTGGGGGTCTGTCCGGTAAAGTCGAGCCAGGTTTTGTTGAAAAAGGTACCGTTCCCGTCGGCGTCGGCGAGCCAGATCATCACCGGGGCATTATCGGCCATCAGGCGAAAACGCTGCTCGCTCTCGCGCAGGGCTTGTTCGGCGGCTTGACGCTCCTGGATGTCGCGTCCGACCGCTTGAAACTCGCGCACGAGGCCGCCTTCGTCGAATATTGCCCGTTTGCTCCACTGGAGGGCGCGCCGTTCGCCGTCGGGCAGGACGACGGGGTATTCGAGGACGATGCTGGGATGCTCGGGGGTTAACTCTTGGAGACGATCGCCCGCTTCCGTGCGGTTCTCTTCGGGGAGGGTGGCGAGGAAGTTGCTGCCGAGGGCTTGCGATCGCTCTTGTCGGAAGTAGCGACAGTAAGCGTCGTTGACGAAGGTCACGGTGCCGTCGGGTAAAAAGCGACAGACTAATTCGGTTTGATCTTCGACGATCGCCCGATACCGCCATTCGCTTTCCCGTAAGGCTTGTTGTGCTTGTTGACGGTCGGCGATTTCCCGTAGCAACTCTTCGTTGAGTTGCATCAGTTGGTCGGTGCGCTCTTCGATCCGTCGTTCGAGCTCTTCGTTGAGCTGTTTGAGGCTGGTTTCTTCGGCCCGACGGGCGATCGTGGCGGTGGCGATCGTGTAGGTGCCGTTTGCTTCGCTGGTGGCGAGGGGCATTTTCGACCAGACGATCGGCATCAGGTCGCCGTCGGCGTCTTTCCAGGTGCTTTCCCAGGGGCGATCGCCGTTACCGACGAGCCAGCCGTGGAAGGCTTCGGCCCGTGCTTCCGACTCGAACAGATCCGCCAGTCGTCGTCCGCGCAGGGCTTCGTCGGAGCTTCCCAAACTCGCCTCGGTGTGAGGATCCACTTGCACGATCCGGCCTTGGGCATCGACGACGACGACGAGGGAGCGCTCGGGGACGGCTTTTGAGCTTCTTTCCCGTTGGATTTGGCGTTCGAGCTGTTGCTGCTGGCGGGCGCCTTCGCCCAGGTGTTGCTGTAAATCGTGCTGTTGGATGGCGATCGCCAGTTGCACGGCCAATTGTTCGACCCACTCGATTTCCCAACTCTTCCAACGGCGAAGACGGCGGGCGTACTGAATGAGGAGCAATCCCCACGGTCGTTCGGGGGCGCTTCCTTGGCAATCGAGCGGGGCCAGGGCTTGAAGTTTCCCGCGCGCGATCGGCACGACCAGTTGGGCTTTGACGCCCAATTTTTGCAAGGGTTTGACGACGTCTTCCGGCAGTCCGCTACTGCTGAGATTGGCGATCGCCTGGCGCTCTCCTTTGGCGAAGGCTCCGAGCCAATCGGCGATCTTGACCGCACTCGATGGGACGGCTCCCACCGACGGCACCCCCGGCGCCGTGGCTTCGCTCTCGATCTGCGGGGTGCCGTCGTCGAGGAAGCGACAGACGATCGCGCGATCGCTGCCGAGGACTTCGCGCACCTCCGTCGCGATCGCACCGAAAATTTCGCTGAGGGGGCGATTTTGATAGGTGTTGAGGGCAATTTGTTCTAACAGGCGATCGCTTCTGGCACTTCGGCGCCTGCGGCTTCGGCTCGTTCTCGACCCCGGATTCGATCGCGAAGCCCGCGACAGTTGACGATTTTCCGCACTCAGTTGACCCACTTTTTGCTGCAAAGTTTGAATGACGCCGTACAGGTCTACCGGATCGATCGCCCGCCATAAGCTCGCCTGGGTGACGATGCCGAGTAATTCGCCGTTCTCGTCACGGCAAATCGCCCGTCGCACTCCCTGGCGTTGCATTTCCAGATGGGCGACCCACAACGAATCGTCCGGCTTGACACAAACTACGGCTTCGCCGATGACTTCGCGGGCGGGAATGCCGATAAAATCTAAGTTTAACGCCCGAGCGCGCACGAGATCTCGTTTGCCGACGATGCCGAGGGGACGGCGGGACGATCGCCCCGGACTCGATCGCTCGCAAACGATCGCGCATTCTTGGGGGTGAGGGGCGATCTCCCGTACGATGTCTTGCAGGGAACTGTTCGCACTCACGCAAATCCCTTGGGTGTCGATCGCCTCGACGACTCGCCGCAATTTGAGCAGGTCTACCGGATGCCAGCACGATTGCAAGCTCTCGGCACTGACCAATCCGACGAGGCGATCGCGATCGTCTAGCACGGGCAAATAACCGACCCCATATCCTTTCAACAAGTTGACAATGGCGAACAGGTCGTCAAAATTTGACTCGCGAATCGTAATTAAATTGCGGTTCATGACCTCGCCTGCCGTCAATTGGTCGAATTCAGTTTCTCGAAAGAGACATTCCACGATCTCCCCTTCGCCAATCGATCCGAGTACCTGATTGTTTTCGACAACCAAGACGCAACTCGCTCGCGCTTCATTGAAGCCCTTGCGATCGGAGGGATTGGATTTTTGGCGTAAGGTACATAGGTTGCTTTCCTGACTCATTAACGCCACGATCTTCTCTAAAGAAGTGCTGGCGGAAACGGTCACGGGATGACGGTCGATCGCCGCATCTAACAGATCCGAACAGACCGAAGAGTTCTGAAGGTACATAGCATGGTGGGACTCGCTTGAGTAGGGCACTCGGTGGATTGCAGGCCCGGTTGAATTGTCTTAGGCGTCGAACGCGGTTCGTCCGACGAACTATAAAGCTGAAAATGATTTCCCCTTTTTTATATTACCGCGATCCCCGAGCCTTTTGAATAAATAAAAGTTTACTTTACTCGCGATCGCCTTCGTTCACTTGAGTCAATCTCCACAGGCACGCTCGTCAAAACAAGCGGGGATCTTCTTCAAGTTTATGTAAAAGAAATCTCCGAAGTTTAAAGAGTTGATAAACTCATTGTAAGCTTAGGTTTTGGCGTTTCCTCATTCGGCGATCGCCTTCCCGATCGGCAGCACTCTTCACATCCCTTGCCCATAAAAATTAACAAAAATTTAAGGTTTTTCATAACCGTTCGGCTCGGTGATTTTGAAGTCGGCGACCGGAATTTGTTCGCCCGTTCTCCCTCGTTTCTAGCTCGAAAAAGTGGCAAATCGGGAGGGAATCCGGGGCAGATCCGCAAGAGTGCAGTCGCCAATTTTTGTATAAACTATTGGCCGTACCGAGGGAAAATCGATTCCCTTACAGAGAGAAAAACCCGAGCGTTGATTGAGAAGACGGCCCACCATTTGTCCGACGCCGAAGCGATCGCCCGGAATCCATCTTTACTACTACCAACCCGGTACGCTTCAACAATGCCCTAACGGCGCACGCCTCCATCCACCGATCGCACGTCCGGGCTGGAAAAGGTCTCGCCACCACTGACCCAGTTAAAATCGCTAATCCTCAAAGTGAGGTTGCCGATCGCCCGTTCCGGGTTGTAACTTAAGGTCACACCATAAGTGCGACGACTGTATTCTATACTGTAATCGGTCCCGATCCGTTCTCCCGTATCCAAATTAATCGACGTTTGCACCCCGAGGCGGAACGGACCGTAAATTTGCTGGACGATTCCAGCAGACAGTACCTTGGCATCCGCAATGCGATCGAACAAAAAAGGCGATTCCCCATCTTGCCAGACGCGCGAAAATCCCAAGTTAAACCCAGTATAGTCCAACCAAGGGCGGGAAAAATGACCGAACTGTCCCTGAATGCCGATCGTTCCTGTCAGTGTGTTTTGGGTATCGTCGTTGCTGTACGCCGTCGCAACTCCCGTCAAGCCGCCAAAGAGACTGACGTAGGGAACCACGGGAGCATTCGTATAACGCAGCCCTTGAGTAGGGGTTGCGGGCAAACTATCACCTTTCCACAATAGCACCCCGCGACTGAGAGAGGCACTGGCTTGGTAGCGATTGAGGTCGATGCGGTTATTTTCCCGAATCGGTTCGAGCAATTCGAGGCGATCGCTGTCCGCTTCGATCGCCTGGGCACTGCCTTGATAGCTCAAATTAAAGCCAGTGTTCCCCAAGGGAATCACCGGAGAAGTGACCACCACCCCGAGACTTTGCTGGACCGTTTGATAGCCTAACGATCCGTTAAAGAGGCGATCGCGGTAAGAATATTCCCCGGAGACGCGATAGCCGCCGAGTTTTTGCTGCAGGCGCAAACTGCCGCGAAAATTGTCATTTTCGTTGGGATCGAGGGGATTTTCCTCGTCGCCGTTAAAGTCGAAATTGGTAAACACCGCCGATCCGGTCAAGGTCGTCGTCGGGGTCAAATTCCCCTGTAATTTGGCCTTGAGTCCGAAGAGGCGATCGAAGGTTCCGGTTCCTTCTTCAAGCGATCGCTGGAGGTAATATTGGGGGATTAAATTGAGGCGAAACGGGCCGGGAAGGGGCGGCGCCACAGTCGTTTCCACGTACAACCCGCCTCGATCTTCGCGGTCGTAACCGAAGCGAATCAGGGACGGATCGCGATCGGAGCGATCGATAATCACCCGTTCGCGCACGATCGGGATCGAAACTTTTTGGTCGAAGACCAAGCGACCCCGTTTGGCGACGATTTCATCTTTTTCTGGAGACAGGCGCCGACCTCGGGCGTATTCGGCGCGAAATTCCAATTCTGGAGGCGAAAACGGATCGTTCGAGATCCGGACGTTGGTTCCTTCCCACCCTTCATCGTTGAAGTTGAGGCGTTCGGCTTCAAAGCGCAAGCGGTTGAGGGTTCCCCCGATCGCGGGCAAGCCAAATTGGCGCCCGCCCCCGGTTCCGACGAAGACGCCGCCCCCGGGGAAGACCCGTTTGGGGGGTTGTCCGGCGCGCAGGCGATCGACCAGGGCGCGGTCTTGTAAGGCGGTGGAACTGACATCGGTGGGTAAGGGCGGGCCGAAATCTTGGGCGGCGGAGGGGAAAAAGAGTTCCCCTCGGGCGAGGTTGACTTCGCCGAGGTTGCGAACGGTATCGTATTCGATACGATCGCCGCGCAGCACTTGCGGCCCTTTGGTATAGATGGCGTCTCCTTCGGCGACGGCGATCCGGCTATCGAGATTCATTTGCAGCCAGTCGGACGCCAGGATCGCCCCGCGAAAGCGCATTAAAACCTCTCCTTCGGCGGTGACGACTCGGGCCTCGGTATCGTACTGCTGGCGGTCCGATCGCAGTTCCACGACTTGGGAAGGGATGACTGCCGCAGGCGCACGGGTCGGCGCGGGGCTGGCAACCTGTGGCGATTGCCCGCTTTGCCGGGTATAGACCGATTCGAGGGTTCGGTAAAAATCACCGGGCGATCGGTGCGGGAGACTGTGGGGTTCTCCGGGAATTTTGCGCAGCACTTGCCCGATTTTGCTCGGTTCCGATGCCGGAATTTCGCGGCGGGATTTTACGCTTTTATCGGAGTTGCGCGCCGTGGACGGGAGGGGACGGGGCGAGTCGAACAATTCGGTTTCGACGATCGCCTCGGTCGGGGCGATCGCCTCGGGACGGACTGAAGCGGGATCTCCGGTACGGCGATCGTCCCTCGGTTGCGGGGATAAGTCGATTTCGAGAGGCGCCCCGAGCAAAGACGCATCGGTGAGGGGTTGAAACAGTTCCGAGCCGATCGCCTCTACAGACGGCGATCCTGGGGAAGAAACTGCAGGCGATCGCGGGGCGGATGAAGAGCGATAGTCGAAGGTAATGACAATAGAGGGTGGTTCGGGCGGGAGAGCCGGATAAGGCATATTTCTGAATCAAACATCAAAGAACACACAGCCCGGACGTACCACGTTCCCCCTGGAGCCAGCGCGGGCGACCCGAAGGCCGCCCCGTTTTGACGCTTACCAAGGATACAGCCTTGCTTATTCTAAATCGCGTCGTTTCGGGTTGCGCGCCGGGTCTCCATTTAAAAAGCCAAATACGAATAAGACAACAAAGAAAGTGACCGTCAAATAAACGGCAATTTTTAGGGTGACCATTACAGGATCTCCAAAACAATCTAAAAGGTTTGAGGGCTGTTGCTATCGAGATGTAGATAGCTCCCCTTATCATATCGAAATCAGGTTATTTTTTTTGACGTATTCCCGCTTTAAAGAGACGGGGATCCTAAATATCACTATTTAGAGTTTCTCTTTCGACGAGTTGGCCGATCTGTATCCAGACCGAGGCCAGTCTCTCCAGAGACGTTACTTTCCCTGCGCCCCAGGGTAGTTCCTAAACCAGCATGGCTTTATCATTTTAGCCTGGCATCGTATTATAGCGTGAAAGGTAAACCGATTCGATCGAGACCGCGATCGTTTCCCCCGGGAAGAACTGGGGATCTTCTGGAGAGGGATCGCGATCCCCACCGGGTTAGAGGGTCAATCTCGGCGCCATTTCAACGGGAGCGGTCGAGTTGGACGTGCAACCACTGCCACAAGGCGATCGCCTTTTCTTCGAGATAAAGCATGGCGCGATCGACCCATTCTAAAACCCGTTCTAGGGGATGTTTGACGTATTCCACTTGGGTGACACAGGCTTCGATCCAATCTGGATGGAATTCCGGGGTCTGACCCGAGGGCGGCGCGGTGGCGATCGTGGGGGAAGCGGTAGCGGCTTGGATTGCTGCGGTGGCGCTGGCGATCGCGCGATCGCGCTTCGCGACTTGGGCTTTGACCCGCTTTAAAGCGCGTTCCCCGGATGCAGAGACTTTTGCCATCGTCGGTTTGGGGGCGGCGGCGATCGTCTCGCCGACCCACTGACCCTGGCGGAAGAGACCGAGATCGACGGTGAAGGGCTGGGGTAAACGCTGGGTTCGGGCTGGTTTGGGGACGGCGCGATCGCCCGCCAAGGTTCCCCGAGGCGATCGCCCTTCCAGTGCGTCGTCCTCCTCGATTTCCCCGGTCAGGGACGGTTCGCGGCTTCCGAAGAAATAGTCGATCGCTGCTTCGATTAAGGCTTGAATGCGCAAAATGGTTGCCGTCGGTTCTCCCGGGGCGATCGGCGATTGGGGGGACTCGTAAGGGTCGCTGACTAACGCTACTGCCAGATCTTGCACCCAGGCGATCGCCGGAACTGCCGTTTTTTCCACCCGGGCGATCGCGCGATCGAGTCCCATCAACGGGCCGGGTAAGGGCAAAGTCTCGCCGATCGCGATCGAGGCCGCAACGGCGATCGCCTGGGAGGGCTCATCTTGGGGCGATCGGGGGACAATGGAACCCCCTTTTAAAAAGCTTCCCCATTGCGGCTGAATCCCCCGAGAACTCCCCTGAATCGCAGGAGTTGCCATTTTTGACCCTAACGGACGGGGAGCCGTTCCACCGGACAACGGCGGGCGATCGCCGCCTTGCCGTTCCCAGTCGATGCGATCGCGTAAAATTTGCTGTTGTTGCGGGGTTAAAATCTCTAAAATCCGATAATTTTCGCCGACGAGTACCAGGGATCTCGTGGCCAAATCGCTCGCCACTGCGACAATCTTAAGCTGCCGCCGGGGTGACCCGCGCCACAGACGAGCCGCAAACGGTGCGATTTTACCATCAAACCACCGCGCGATCGCCTGCGGAACCGCCCGAATTTTGGCGATCGGGTGAACTTCGCGCACCTTGACAATCGCCCCGGGATCTGTTGCGCTATCCTCGGGGGCGATCGCCTCCACCGACATCAACACCCGGGCGATCGGCGTATCCCCTTCCCGGGCTAAAATGGCGTCAGATCCAGCTTCTGCAGGCGCCGACGTCGCGGGTCGCGTCTCTCCCGTTCCCAACGTTTTCGCCCCGACACCTCCCGCCGAACGACCTTTCAGCCGTTTTCCCACGGTTTGAGTCGCCTGGTAAACCGCATAAACCGGAACCAACAACAAATGCACCCCAACTTGGGCAATTTCCTTAAGCTGGCGCGACGTTTTCTCCCACTGTTGCGCCATCTTGCGCGTTTTTCCGTGGAGGAAATTAAAGACTCTGCTTTGATAGCGACCAGAAGACATAGCAGTTTGGCGATAACGTTGGTAAATCCGGTTTAACCCGGCGAAGCAGCTAGAGCAACCCCTGCTTTTTATGATATCGGAAGTGGAGCAATTTATTTTGGCAAGGGTCGCGAGTCGGGAGACAATCACTGCAGACACTCCCCCACTCTAAAATCTAAACTCTAAAATCCCTCATGTTCCTCGACCGACTGCGCCAACTCGTTCGCTACGACCTGCGCCACACCTGGCATACTTGCAGCACAACCGACGATCGCCACCCAGCCACAACCGCCGAAACCTTCTCCCAGTGGGCGATCGCGCCCTTGAACGATCGCGGGCATATTGCCTGGCAACCGGGACGAGTGCTCTGGTTGGCGCAACGCCTCGTCATCCCCGCACACTTGAACGGTTATCCCGTCCATGATTGTATTTTACGGCTGGCCTTAACCTGGTGGGCCGAACGAGCTCAAATTTTTGTCAATGGCGAACTCGTCGGCGAAGGCGATCTTTTCGATTGCCAAACCCGGATTTTACTCCATTCCAATACCGTTCCCCATCAAGCGATCGATCTCGCTTTGCGCTTGGTCGCCCCCCATCACGATCCGGGGGCTTTAGTTCAGTCTCTTTGTCTGTACGAACACCAAGGAGAATCGAGCCTCGACCCCGGTATTTTGGCCGATGAAATTTCTATCCTACAACAATTTATTCGATCTTCCAATCATTCTGAACAAGAATTAGCGAAAATTGAGCGTTTGCTTCACACCATCCCTTGGGACAGGGTAGGCGATCGCCCCCAATTCGAGCAAGCCTTAACCGAAATTCGCCAAACGCTCTTATCTCAAACCGAGTTCATTTCTAACTTTAACATTCACCTCCTCGGTCACGCCCATTTAGACTTAGCCTGGTTATGGCCGATCGCCGAAACCTGGGACGCCGCCCAACGGACTTTTGATTCCGTTTTGAACTTAATGGCAGACTTCCCCGATTTAACCTTCGGACATACCACCGCCGCCCTTTATTCCTGGATCGAACAACATCGCCCCAACTTATTTGCAGCCATCTGCGATCGCGTTAAAAGCGGTCAATGGGAAATCTTAGCCAGTTTGTGGGTCGAACCGGAACTCAACCTGATTAGCGGCGAGGCGATCGCCCGTCAAATCCTTTACGGACAACACTATTGTCTCGAAAAGTTCGGTCAAATTTGCCCGGTGGCGTGGCTTCCCGACAGTTTTGGTTTTTGTTGGCAAATCCCCCAACTTTTCAAACAAGGTGGAATCGATTATTTCGTCACCCAAAAACTGCGCTGGAACGATACCACCGAGTTTCCTTACGAGGTCTTCTGGTGGCAGTCTCCCGACGGAACCCGCATTTTTAGTCTGATGTCTTCCCTCATCGGTCAGGCGATCGATCCGTTAAAAATGGCCAGCTATACCACGGACTGGAATCGCAAAACCGGGGGCAATGTTTGCTTATGGTTGCCGGGAGTCGGCGACCACGGCGGCGGTCCGACACGAGATATGTTAGAACTGCGCCAGCAATGGCAAGCTTCGCCCTTTTTCCCGGAAACAAAATTTACCACGGCGATCGCCTATTTACAAGAATTAGAAACATCTACAACCACGCCGGATTCTCTCCCGGTCTGGAATGACGAACTGTATTTAGAATTCCATCGCGGCTGTTATACGACTCACGCCGACCAAAAATTATGGAATCGTCGTTTAGAAGGTGGCTTATACGAAGCCGAGTTATTCGCCAGCTTTGCAGAAGCGATCGATAATTTAACTTATCCAAAATCGGAACTAGAATGGGTGTGGAAGACCTTATTATTTAATCAATTTCACGATATTTTACCCGGTTCCTCAATCCCAGAAGTTTATGAGGAAGTCCGACCGGGATGGCAAAAAGCTGAGAAAACCGTTAGCGATGTTATTAAACAGTCTTTAAAGGCGATCGCCTCTCATATCGATCTGCCTACACCTCCCCAAAAACATGCCCGCGCGATCGCTGTTTTTAACAGTCTCAACTGGAGACGATCGCCGATCGTTAGTTTACAGTTATCTCCAGAAGAAATAAGCAGCAAGATTTACGAGAGTGACGGTCGAGAAGTGCGATCGCAAATCATTGAAAACCGCCTAGTTTTTGAAGCGAACAATATCCCTTCCATCGGATATCGCCTTTTCTGGCTGTGTCCCGCAGAAAAAGTTACGCGAAAGCAGGAATGCAGCGAGATCTTTGTCTCCCCTCCAGTGAATAACGCCTACATCTTAGAAAATGACTTATTCCAAATTGAAATAGATGCAACAACGGGAAACATTGCTCAATTTTGGGATAAAACGGAACATCGAAAAATTTTAAGCAACCCTGGCAATCAATTGCAATTTTTTGCCGATAGCGGACAATATTGGGATGCGTGGAATATCGATCCAAATTACGAACAGTATCGCTTAGCAGATGCCGACTTAACTGAAATTAAATGGCAAAGTTATGGTAAACTGGAACGACGGGTGCGAGTGGTTAGGAAATTTGGCCAATCTACTTTTATCCAGGATTATGTATTAGAAGCAAATTTGCCTGTTTTAAAAATAGAAACAACTGTAGATTGGCAAGAACGTCATGTTTTAGTCAAAGCGGCGTTTCCACTGAACTTAGAGGCCGACTTTGCGACTTACGAGATGCCCTGTGGGGCGATCGCGCGATCGACGAAACCCCAAACCGATGCAGAACGGGCAAAATGGGAAGTTCCGGCCATTCACTGGGCAGATTTAGGCGATCGCCACTATGGTGTCAGTGTATTAAATAACTGCAAATACGGTTATGATGCCAAACCTAATCAATTGCGCTTAACCCTATTGCGGGGGGCAACGTGGCCAAATCCTCAAGCGGATTTAGGACGACATCAGTTTACTTATGCGGTTTATCCCCATCGGGAAGATTGGAAACAAGCGAATACTGTCCGTCGCGGCTACGAGTTAAATTTTCCGGTGAGAGTTGTTGAAATTGAAGACAATTTTAGCCAGAAATATCCTAAGAGAGAGCGCAATCGGGACTATGTTTTATCGGCGAGTTCGACGTTTCTAGAATTATCGGCCAAAAATATAATAGTTATGGCGTTAAAACGGGCGCAAGACGATCGCCACGGCTGGGTTTTGCGCTGTTATGAAACTGAAGGAAAAGCGACAGAGGTTGAATTAACGAGCGATCTCGATCTAAAATTAGGCGATCGTCTCGACTTGTTAGAAAGACCTCTTAAAATGGCTGAAAGTCCGGCAATAGGAGTGAATTTCGCCGTGTCTCCCTGGCAAATTTTCACGTGGGCGATTCTGCGTCGCTTTCCGCCAGCGAACGCCCCCCAACCCGATTCCTCCCTGTAGAGGGAAAATACCGCTAAACTCTTCCTAAAATTTCTGTCCCCGTGCAGAATTGAGCGTTTCTACCACGTTTTGGGACATAAGTCAAGCAATGACGAGCTGCACGGAGGGATCGCCATTTCTTCAAGGTTGGGGCGACATTTTGGCGAGTTTTGAAGGCAATGGCTGCAAAACTTCCGGATTCGATCGTAGAAAATTGCAAAGGGAATTGAGGTGCGTTCGCGCAGCGACTCCAAAGGAGTCAGCAGAATCGCACCTCGGTTCAATTTCTATCGGGCTACCATCATGAACAAAATCAGTACCCAAGATTTTCTCGATGCTTATCAAGCGGGAAAACGCGATTTTGTCCTGTACGATCTGACGGGTTTCGACCTAGCGGGGGCTGATTTACGAAACATTCATTTAACAGGTGTCGATTTAATTGGAGCGAATTTAACGGGGGCAAATTTAAGCAACGCCGACTTAAGTGGAACGGACTTGACGCGAGCAAATTTGTCCGGGGCCGATCTGACGGGGGCAGATTTGACTCACGCCATGTTAGGCGAGACCGATTTCACCGGGGCGAACCTTTCTGGGGCGATTTTACGCGGAGTTATTTTACCCTGGGAGAAGGCGAAAGGGGCGAATTTTACGCGAGCGAATTTGACCGGGACGAAACTGATTCAAGGAAATTTAACGGAAGCTAATTTTTCTGGAACCAATTTAGCTGGGGCGGATTTAGAAGATGCTATTTTAGAACGGGCGAATTTCAGCGAAGCCTTTTTATTGGGCAGTTTTTTAAAACAGGCGAATTTAACTCGGGCGAGTTTCAACAAGGCTTATTTATTTGGCACCTTTTTAGTCGAAGCGAATTTAAGCGGTGCCGATTTTAGCGAGGCGTCTTTAAATTGCGTCAATTTGCAAGGGGCTAATTTAAGCGAAACGAATTTAGAACAGGTTAAAAGTCTCAAATTAACCTTAATTTTACCGTCTGTAGAACGGGGCGATCGCCCCGAATGGGATCGGTGGTGGCCCCCTGCAAAAAATGTCGCCGTCGAGCCCCAAATGGTGGCACGAACCGCAGCACTTTAGAGAATGTGTTGAGTGTTGAGAGTTTAGAGTTTAGATGGCGCCGAGGGAGTGGGGAATCGGGATCGGTGCCTATTTCCTGCCCCACACTTTTAAGGTTCCATCGGCACTCCCACTGGCGATAATTTGGGAAGTTCGCGGACTGAACGCCACGGCGTTGACCCAGTTGGAATGTCCGGTTAAGGTTCGCAGGACTTTCCCGGTGTAGAGATTCCACAATTGGATGGTTTTGTCGGAACTACCCGAGGCGAGGTGATAGGCGTAGGGGCTGAAGGCGACGGTATTCACTGCATCGGCGTGTTTGTCGAGACTGACCAGCAGTTTGCCGTTGTGAAGGTTCCACAGTTTGACCGTGGCATCTTCGCTACCACTGGCGAGGAGGCGCCCGTCGGCGCTGATGGCGAGGGACATTACCGGGGCTTCGTGGGCGTCGAGGGTGGTGAGTTCTTCTCCGGTGTGGAGTTTCCAGAGTTTGATTTTGCCGTCTTCGCTGCCACTGGCGAGGGTGTTGCCGTCGGGGGAGAGGGCCAAACACATGACGGCTTCGCGATGTCCTTCTAAGGTGCGCGTGACGGTTCCACGATCGCGATCCCACACTTTGATCGTTTCGTCGGCGCTACAACTGACCAGCAAAGGGGCGGTGGGACTGAACAGGACCTCATCGACGCGGTAGGAATGTCCGGTGAGGGTTCGGATGGCTTCCCCGGTGTTGAGATTCCAGAGGATAATGGTTTCGTCGCCACTGGCGCTGGCGAGGAGGGGGGCGTCGGGGCAGAAAGCGACGGACCACACGCCATCGGTATGTCCGCGCAGGACGAGTTTGAGTTCCCCTTGATAGAGGTTCCACAGTTTGATCAGTCCGTCTTCGCTGCCACTGGCGAGGAGTTGTCCGTCCGGACCGATCGCGATCGCCTCGACCCAGCTAGACTGTCCGGTGAGCGATCGCAGTTCTTCGCCACTATGGAGATTCCAGCGTTTGCGTTCTTCAAATTCGCCCCCTCCGGCAATCACTTGACCGTCGGGACTGAAAATCACCGAGTTGACCCATTCGGAATCTCGGCCTAAATTTTGGCATTCTTCCCCGGTTTCCAGGTTCCAAATCTTGATACTGCGATCGCTGCTGCCACTGACGATAAAATGGCCGTCGGGGGTAATTGCCAGGGAGTTGACCCAATCGGTATGTCCGCGCAAGGTTTGCCGAATTTTGCCCGTGGCGAGGGTCCAGATATTGACGATTTCATCGGCGCCCCCACTGACGAGGGTTTTGCCATCTGGGGTAAAGGCGATCGCGTTGACCGCTTCGCGATGTCCCTGGAGGTTCAAACAACGCTGGCCCGTAGCCACTTCCCACACGGCGATCGTTTTATCTTCGCTGCTGCTGGCGATAAATTTGCCATTGGGACTGAAGGCGACGCAATACACCCAATCGTGATGTCCGCAGAAGGTCGCGATCTCCTCTCCCGTCTCGACCTCCCAAAGTTTGACGGTGATGTCGCCGCCACTGGCGAGGCGTTTGCCGTCGGGAGAAAAGGCGACGGAGTAAACCCAATCGTGATGTCCTTCTAAGGTTTTTAAGGCTTCCCCGGTTTCGACGTTCCAAATCGCGATCGTGTTGTCTTTACTCCCACTGGCGAGGAGTTGACTGTCGGGAGAAAAGGCGACGGAGGTGACCCAACGATTATGTCCTTCCAGGGTACGGACTTCTTGGGTCGTGGCGGCATTCCAAATTTTAATGGTTTGGTCGCCACTGGCACTCGCCAACCATTTACCGTCCGGAGAGAAGGCGACGGCATCGATCCAATCTTTATGTCCGCCGAGCAGCGATCGCGGCGAACCCGAGTTAAGATTCCACAGAGTGATGGTATTGTCGTTGCTGCCACTGGCGAGGGTTTTGCCATCCGGGGCGATCGCCACGCTATAAATCCGGCTGGAATGTCCGCCGAGAGTTCGCAGGCATTTAAAAGCACGATAGGGATTGTACTGCCGTAGCGCTTGCTTGGCTTCCGGTTCTTCTCGCGTTTGCAGCAACCGATAGGCCACCCGTTGCACTCGTTCGGATTTGTCGTTTAACGCTTCGACGACCAGCGCTATCCCCGCTTCTCCCTGGTTTAATGCGTTTTTCAGTGTGGCAATACGGGACTTGATCTCCCCGACCATTCCGTCATTCTCTCCCGGTTGATGTGGATCGTTTGCCATTATTGCACCTTGACTACTGCAACATTGACGAAAATCAGAACTTCTCGAATTTTTGAGGACGGGGCGATCGCCGTTCCCGAGGGCGATCGTGCGCGCGCATTCTCAGACGACTGACGGTTTGTACCGAAGATCCTTACAGGTCTGCATCGAAGCCACCACAGCCGTCAACACAGCAGATCTGTCGAAATTTCAGCTCGACTTTACCGAGACCTCGAATCCGACGGATAGACTCCAACATTCATCATACCCATTTTCCCATTTTCAGATCCTCTCCGCGCCCTCCACCGACCCTCGATCCGCTAAAATGTTGTCGGAGATCGCGATCCTCAAGTTCGTAACAAGTTCTCGGCGCCGATCTTGCCCGCACTACAGGCTTTACCAAAGATCCTGGGTTTATGGACGAACAATCCCCTCGCCTTTAGGCAGGGAAATGTCAAACTCTCAATTTTCAAACGACTACCGATGACTCTCCAAATAGGCGATCGCGCTCCCGACTTCAGTTTATGCGACGGCGAAGGTAATCTTGTTAGCCTCGCCGATTTTCGCGGACGGCGCGTGATTCTCTACTTCTATCCGCGCGACAATACCCCCGGTTGCACGAAAGAAGCCTGCGGTTTTCGCGACCTCTACCCCCAATTTCAAGACCGGGAGATCGTCGTCCTCGGAATCAGTACGGACGATCGCAAATCCCATAGTGAAGTACCCGACGCTCATTGCTACGCAATAGAGCGCGGGCTTCTCTCTTCACCGGGAACCGCCTCTAGGAGGGTAGACTTTCGCCTGCCTCCCTTTGGTCTTACATTCCCTCCGAGAGCAGTAGACCCACTTCCTGAGTCCAATATCCGCAAGCCTTCATTTCTGATATTGATTGCTGCATTGATGTCCCTGTCGTGCCTCTCTGAGCAATGAGGGCACACAAATGAGCGAATCGAGAGATCCATCTTTTCTAGCGGCAACAGGGTGTTTGAGCAAAGGTGTGAGCTTGGGAAGAATCGCCCAACCTCCAGATATACCTTCCCTTCAAACTCTGCCTTGTATTTGAGCAGGGTACAGAATTGCCCCCAGCCGACATCGCTTATCGCTTTGGCTAGGTTGTGATTCTTGACCATGTTTTTAACAGCTAGGTCTTCCACCACAATCACTTGGTTTTCGTTGACTATCTTGCGGGATAGCTTGTGGAGAAAATCCGCTCGCGTGTTGGCAATTTTGGCGTGAACTTTAGCAACTTTGATTCGTGCTTTGTTTCGGTTCTGACTGCCTTTCTTTTTTCTAGACAACTTACGCTGCTTACGCTTCAGGTTCCGTTCATGCTTTTTGAGATGGCGAGGATTGGCAAACTTTGAACCATCGGATGTAATAGCAAAGTCAGTCAATCCCAAATCAATCCCAATCGCCTTACCATCACTGGAAGAATCGGGCTTTTCTGTGCCATCTTCCACCAACAACGATGCAAAGTATTTTCCGTCTGGCATCTTCGACACTGTAACTGTTTTTAGTTGTCCTTCAATCGGTCTGTGAATCTTTGCTGCAACCGTTCCCAGCAAGCCAGGAAACTTGATTGCCGACTCAGAAATCACTTTGACGTTTTGGGGAAACTGAACAGACTGGCGACGATGCTTTGATTTGAAATTGGGATATTTTGCTCTACCCTCAAAGAAGTTCTGAAACCCTTGAGACAGATTAAGTACCGACTGTTGTAAGCATTGTGAATAGCACTCTTTCAGCCATTCATACTCTGCTTTTAGCGTAGGAATCTGTTTCTTCATAGTCAAGGCAGAAATTCCCTTGCCTGTCGTCTTGTACGTTTCCGTCATCACAGACAGGCAATGATTCCACAGCCATCTTGTACAGCCAAAATGCTTGGCTAGTGTGACAGACTGCTCGTCGGTAGGGTAAATTCTGACCTTGATTGCTTTCAACATACCGCTATTTTAGCATGAACCCAGTAATCTGATAAATACTGGTTGCGTTGCGTAGACTATTGCTTGCTTCGGGGGCATCGTAGACGCGAAGCGGCTTCTCGGAGAGTACCCCACTCAGCAAGCGCGGCTCTCATCCCGACGCTCCCCTTCGGGGGAGCGCGGGGCTTCCCGCCTAGTAGCTAAATTTACCCAAAAACACCAACTTCCCTTTCCGTTACTGTGCGATCCCGAGGGCAAAGTCGCCACTCTCTACGGCAGTTACGGCCCGAAAAAATTTATGGGACGGGAGTTCGTCGGCGTCTAGCGTCAGACCTTCGCGATCGCCCCTGACGGAACTCTCGAAAAAATTTACCGCAAAGTCAAACCCGCCACCCACGCGATCGAACTGTTCGGACTATTGTGAGATCGCACGTTTAACAAAAATGGCGATCGCCTCACTTCAATATAGCCCTTGATATTTGCGAGACTTTAGGTGACCTATCGGGGTTTGGCCCAAACGATGCTGTAAAAAAGAGGGGTGCGGGTTTCGTGTAGATTGGTGGAGGCGATCGCGCCGTTCGCGCGGCGTCTGCAAAGCAGAATCGCCATTCAACCCGCGCCGACCGTCACCTACGAGATCACCCTCCCTATCTTTATGCGTCGCTTGTGGCAGTTCGTACAAACCGTGCTGGGCATCATTTTCCGCCATCCCGTCCTCGGAACCAGCATCATTCCCCGATTACCCGACGGCACGATCGTGTTGGTGCGCCGCCGGGATAATGGCAAGTGGGCCCTCCCCGGGGGGATGGTGGATTGGGGCGAAGACATTCCCACCGCCCTCCGGCGCGAATTAGCCGAAGAAACGGGGTTAGAATTGGTCGAGACGACGCGATTGGTCGGGATCTATTCCTCTCCCGATCGCGACCCGCGCATTCACTCGATCTGCGTGGCGATCGCTGCCGACGTGCGAGGAAAGATGCAAATTCACGATACGCTAGAAATTATGGATGTCAGGGCATTTGAGCTGACCGACCTCCCCTTGGGAGACCTCTCCCACGACCACGAGCAACAACTGCTCGACTACCTCAACGGAACCACCCGAGTCGCCTAAATCACCTTTACTGTCCGTCTAACCCGTCGATCGTGCCAGACAATCGGATGTCTCTACCTGTCAGAAATGCTCGCATCAAACTTTCTCAAGGCCAACTGTTCTGGCGCGAAGTCGGTCAGGAAGGCCCGACCCTGCTTTTTTTACACGGATCCTGGCACGATAGCAGCCAGTGGGTGCCGATTTTAGAACGCCTCGGCGATCGCTATCACTGTTTCGCCCTCGACTTATTGGGGATTGGCGAATCGGAACGCCCGGATATCCACTATTCCATTACCCTCGAAGCCGAGGCGATCGAAGAATTCCTCGAAGCCCTCAACGAACCTCGGGTGTTCCTCGTCGGTCACTCCTTGGGGGCGTGGGTGGCGGCGACCTACGCCTTAAAATACCCCGATCGCGCCTGCGGCTTGCTGCTACTCTCTCCGGAAGGCGTCGAAGTCGAAAGCTTGCGCAATCGCTGGAGTCGCGCGCGATCGCGTCTCAAACTGCTCCGATTGGCCGATCGCCTCTTAGAAACCCTCTTCCCCCTCGCCAAACTGCTGCGCGGCGATCGCCGGGTCAGTCGCTGGCGCCGCCACTTGCAACAGTTGCAAGACCCCTTCGCCGCCTCCCAATTACTCTTTTACCGTCGCGAAGCGGAAATTCAAGCGGAACTACTCCAAGACCGCCTCAGTTGGCTGAAAATTCCCCTCACCCTCCTCCACGGCGACGACGATCGCCCGGAGGCGATCGCACTGTGCAAAACCTACGCCAGTCTCGTTCCCCACGCCGAATTACACGCGATCGCCGACGGCGGCGACAACTTACCCGAACGACTCCCGGACTTACTCGCCCAACGGATCCGCCATAGCGTCGAAACCGTGGAAGAGCGCTAATGGCTCAGACTTTCCCGGCTCGATAAACCTCGCCCATCCCCCAGAAAATCAAATCCGGATCGGCGATCGCCCGTTCGCCAATGTCCGGGGCGATCGCCCGCAAATACGCCGCCACCTCCTCACTATTTCCTCCCGTCAGCACGATCGCACTCTCGGGAAACTGGCAGCGCCAATCGCGCACGAACTCACAAATTCCCGCCGTCAACGTATAAACAATCCCACTGCGAATCGCGTCCGCCGTATTCGTCGCCCAACGTGGCGGCAAGGTCTTCGGAACCGCGATCTCCGGCAGCGCCGCCGTTTGGCGTGCGAGGGTGCGAAACTGCAAGCCCAAGCCGGGCAGGATCGCCCCCCCGACGAAGGCGCGATCGCCGTCGGCGCCGCTCAACGTCAGCGCCGTTCCACTATCGACGGTCAACACGGGCCAACCATAGCGAGTCCCCGCCCCCAAAAGGGCTAAAGCGCGATCGATCCCTAACCCGGGATAGAGGTTTTGCAAGGGCAGATCGGCTATACCGAGGGTGCGCGAATGCGGATAAACTTGCCAGCGCCCCAGTTGTTCGGGAACGACCGAGGCGATCGCCAACTCTGGAATCCCATCGAGATCGTGCGGTTCGACTTCCCCCCCGGACGGCCACAATTTCCCCTCTCGCCACCCCCGAATCACTTCGTCAACGCGATCGTCCCCTAAATAACCACTATTCCAGGTAATTTCCAGGGAATTCTCGCACCACAAACCCCAGTGCAATCGCGAATTGCCGATCGATAAACTTAACCACCACATCAGGATTCAAAATTGCTATTTTACCTGTTTGAATTTTTAGCTGAAAAAGCAATTGGAAAATCGACGATTTCCGGAGATCGCTCCCTAACGGGTCCTCCCCGTCCCCCTCCCGTTCCAATTTCGCCCGTTTCCCCCCTCGCTCGCCCTCCTCAGTCTCGATCCCTCTCTCCAGTCAGAGTTAACCCGGTTTTCATCTCTGCTTTAAGGAATATAAAAATATTATAAATTTTTGTTACCATTCTAAACAAAACGACAAAAAGACGGCTGCATCTTTCCCCATTTCCCTATCCCCCTATTTCAAGTGACACGCTTATGTTGGTCAAAGTCTATCCTCCCTACTGCACGTTACCCTTTGTCGATGCCCCTGAAGCGTCCGCGACCCCGAGACCCGAGCCGATCGCCGCACCCCGCGATCCGGTCGAGAACACCTGCGAAGCGAGAATTCGTCAATTAGAACAACAGGTGCGCTTGGGAGAACTGCTCAACGAAATCAACAATGCCGTGCGTAGCACCTTAGATTTCGATCGCGTCTTGCAAACCGCCTGCACCTTGCTCGCTTCCACCTTCGACTGCTCCCGGGTCAGTATTTTAGTCAACGAAGCCGAACACGAAAGCGTCTTGATCACGCGCGGCGAATACAAACAAGACGACTATCCCAGCCAACAGGGATTGAAAGTGCCGATCGACGATAACCCGCACTTACAACAATTGATGCGGCAAAACGAACCGATCGCCGTTACCCGCTTCGACCAATTTCCCGGTATGAGTGCGCAAGTCGCCGCAATTGTCGAAGGTCTCGGGATCAAGTCGATGCTGGCGATCGCCACGCGCTATCAAGGAGAAGTCAACGGCATTCTCGGGATTCATCAATGCGATCGCTATCGGGAATGGACCGAGTGGGAATGTCAACTCTTAGAAGGGGTCGCCTCCCAACTGGCGATCGCCATCAACCAAGCGCGCCTCTACAGCGCCACCCGCGCCGCCGCCGAACGGGAATCCTTACTGCGTCTGGTCACCGACCAAATTCGCAGCACCCTCGACCTCCAAACCATTTTAAAAACTGCCGTGCGCGGGGTTAGAGAACTGCTCGCGACCGATCGCGTCGTTATTTACCAATTTACAGAAGACTGGCAGGGGGAAATCGTCGTCGAAGATCTCGCCGTTCCTTGGCCGTCCATTTTCGGACAGGAGATCGGCGACAATTGTTTTAAAGCGGAATATGGAGAACGGTATAAAAATGGTCGGGTTCGGGCGATCGACGACATCCACACCGCCGGGTTAGACCCCTGTCACGTCAACTTTTTAGCCCAAATCAATGTTAAAGCTAACGCGATCGTACCGATCGCGATCGCCGATCGCTTGTGGGGCTTGTTAATCGCCCACCAATGCGACAATCCGCGCCGATGGCAAGACCACGAAATCGACTTGCTCCAACAACTCGGCGATCGTCTCGCGATCGCGATCGGACAAGCCGAACTGTACGCCCAAGTGCGCGAAAGTGCGAACCGCTACCAGACCCAAACCGAACAACTGCAAGCGACTTTAGAGGAACTGCAAACGACCCAACAACAACTCCTCCAAAGCGAAAAACTCTCCAGTTTGGGGCAGATGGTCGCCGGAATCGCCCACGAAATCAATAACGCCAATAACTTCATTCACGCCAACGTCCCCCACGCGCGCGATTACGCCCAAACTCTCGAACGGGGATTGCAACGTTACGCCACCCTCATTGATGCCCCGGAGGCGATCGCCGCCATCGACAGCGAACTCGACCTCGATTATATCCGCGAGGACTTCTCCAACATTCTCGGCTCTATGAGTCAGGGGAGCGATCGCATTCGTTCGATTATTCTCACTCTGCGTAATTTTGCCCATCTCGACGAGGCCGAATATAAGTTGACCGACGTTAACGAAGGCTTGGAAACGACGTTAACCATGCTCCAACATCGTTTGACTCCGGCGATCGCCATTCACAAAGAGTTAGCCGCTTTACCAAAAATTTACGGCTTTCCCGGTCAACTCAATCAAGTCTTTTTCAACTTATTGGCGAACGCGATCGACGCGATCGAAACTCAAAAAACACCCGGTCAATTAACGCTCAGTTCTCGACAGCTCGATCGCGAGACGATCGCGATTTCAATTGGCGATAATGGACCGGGAATCGACCCCGACATTCAAAAGCAGATCTTCGATCCATTTTTTACGACCAAACCCGTCGGCAAGGGAACGGGTCTGGGACTGTCTTTGTGTTACCAAGCCGTGGTTAAAGGTCACGGCGGGCGCATTTACTGCGATAGCGAACCGGGACGGGGAACGACATTTACAATCGAACTGCCCGTGCGCTTAGACGCAGTCCAACTCAAGAAATAAGGGTCAAAATTTGCGGCAAGATAAGGATCGAAATCCGGGCGATCGCTCCTGCTATTTTCTAGACTTTCGCGCGATCGTCAACCCTGAAGCGATCGAGCATTTCTATGGGGTGTTCCCATTCCCCGCAGGCTGCAATTGCTTCCCCATCTCAATGGGGATCTCAATGGCGAACTGCTTACCTGCTAAGGGGATAAGCTTTGGCCGATCTCGCTTGAAGTTGGGATTTTATATACAGCACTCGGGCGTCTGATGAGGTGCAGTGCCGATCGCCCTATCCCCCCTTCGCCCCCCTTTGAAAGGGGGGCGAAGGGGGGATTTCGGGGGGAACGAGGAACGTAGGGGTTTGGTAACCAAACCCCTACGTGGCGAGGGGGATTTAGGGGGATCTAAATGTCTTGCCTAGCCGAGGAAAATGCTATATAGCAATCCTCAATCATTGAGGATTGCTATATAATCATTCCCTTTCTTATTTTAAATAAACGTCGATTAAAAACTTGCCGTGTTCGCCCGTCCTTCTGGATCGATCGCGATCGCGGCGACAGATTATTTTAACCCTCGATCGATCTCGCTCTCGTTGGCAATCCTCCTGAGAAGGATCGCCGCGATCTCGACGATTTCGGCGATCGAACCGGGGGGGAATTCGGGGTGTAAATTTCGCGCAGATCGCAATTTCCCTTCAATCGAGAACTTGTTAAAACTAAAGAAGTCACCCTATTAAACGCGGAGGAGACGCCCGGCGTGCGAGTCAATCAAACGACACGAGCGGTCGTTGTTACGCGTGAGTACGACGGAGTGTTCGGGGTCGGATAGAGGAAAAGTAACTCAGGCAAGGAAGCATGAGAATATACTAGATTTATCGCCGGATTGCTCTAATTTTGCATCGGTGTCAGCCAGTCTGCCGATCTTTCCCCTGCGGATCGGGCAAAACGAGAGGGTATCGATCGCCGTATTTCACCTGTTATCGCGTTCGCCTGTCGGTCATCTCCTTCAATCGATACCCGTCGGCAATGGGAGGCCAGTCTTTGCGGGTTCGGTCTTGCTCAAAAAGGAGATCGCAAAACTTGTTTCCCCCCCTTGAAAGCCAGTAGAAATCCGAGGCGATCGTCATTTTTTTAAGAATAGAGACAGGCGATCGCCCCTTCACGAGGAGCAAGACCGACAAAGTGCAATAGACCGTCAAACTTGAGAGAATTTTTATTGAAGCGATCTGTAATTTCCAAATGTCCCGGTTAACTTTAAAATTACCTTTATCCATGCCATTTCATCCTGTTGTTGATAGTCTGTTCGCGCCGATCCGATCGGATCGCAATTACCAATGACCGACGAGGCCCTTAAAATTCTGTTAGTGGAAGATAGCATGGCGGACGCCGACCTGCTGGAGGAGTTTTTGCTGTGTTCGAGTGAAATTTCCTTTGAACTCGTCCACGTGCGAATTCTTCAGGACGCCCTCGATCGATTGAGTCGCGAACATTTTGATATCGTCTTGTTAGATTTATCGTTACCCGATCGCCAAGGATTGGAAACGGTCAAAGATACCCACGCTGCCGCGCCCCAATTGCCCCTGGTGGTTCTGACGGGACTCAAAGACGAAGATATGGCCTTGCAAGCGGTTCGGGCGGGGGCGCAGGACTATTTAATTAAAGGAGAGATCACCCCGGTCTTGCTGGTGCGATCGATCCGCTTTTGCTTGGAACGCACCCAACTGCTCGATCGCCTCCGCCACAGTGAAGAACGTTATGCGTTAGCGGTTCGCGGCGCCAACGATGGCATTTGGGATTGGAATTTAGAGGCGCAAACGGTCTATTTTTCGCCGCGTTGGAAATCGATGTTAGGTTACGGCGAGGACGAATTGGACGATGCGATCGCCCAGTGGTTCGATCGCGTCCACCCCGACGATTTGCCCGCCTTAAAAGCAGCGATTGCGGATCATTTAAGTGGGGAAACGGAAGATTTACAATGCGAATATCGGATTCGCGATCGCCACGGTCGCTATCTGTGGATGCTGGTACGCGGTTTGGTCTTGCAAACCGAAAACGGCACCCCTTATCGGATGGCCGGATCGCAAACCGACATCACCGAACGGAAGCGATCGGAACAAGAAAAAATCGAATTGATCGCCTCCTTACAAGAAAGCGAAACGCGCTTTCGTTCGATGGCGGATACGGCCCCGGTTTTTCTGTGGTTGAGCGACCCGGAAGGAGTCTATACCTTTTTTAACCAACCGTGGCTCGACTTTACCGGACTGAGCCTCGCCGAAGCCTTAGAGAACGGTTGGGAGGCGATCGTCCATCCGGAAGACCGGGAACGGTTTTGGCAACTTTACCACGGGGCTTACGCCCAGCGCGATCGCTTCCGGCGCAAATACCGGGTACGGCGATCGGACGGCGAGTATCGCTGGGTTCTCGATACCGGAGTGCCGCGATTTCACGAAAATGGCGAATTTGTCGGCTATATCGGCTCGTGTATCGACATTACCGAGATCGAACAACTCCAACAAGACCTCGATCGCGAAAAAGAACTCGCTCAAGTGACCCTGCGATCGATCGGCGATGCGGTCTTGGTCACCGACGCCTCGGGTAAAGTGCAGTTGCTCAATCCCGTGGCGGAAATGCTTACCGGATGGTCGAACGAGGAGGCTCAAAGGCAATACGTCGATCGCGTGTTTCAAATTATCGACGAAACCACCCGTCAACCTCTAGCCAATCCCGCCGATCTCGCCTTGCGTCAGGGCGAAATTGTCACCCTTTCCCAACAAGCGATCCTCGTCGATCTCCAGGGTCGGGAATATCCGATCGGCGATTCTGCCGCCCCCATCCGCGATCGTGATGGCGCCATTGTCGGGGCGGTGTTGGTGTTTCACGACGCCACGGAACAGCGCACCCGGGCCCGTCAACTTTCTTGGCAAGCCAGTCACGATCCTCTGACCGGATTGGTCAACCGTACCGAGTTTAACTCTCGTTTGGAACGGGCGATCGAACGGGCGAAACGAGAAGGTCACCAGCACGCATTATGCTACCTAGATCTCGATCGCTTCAAAATTGTCAACGATACTTGCGGTCACCTCGCCGGGGACGAACTGCTGCGTCAAGTCACTGGATTATTAGAAACCCGGGTTCGCAAAACCGATACCCTGGCGCGCTTGGGGGGCGACGAGTTCGGCTTGTTACTCTACGATTGTTGCGTCAAACGCGCCCTGGAAATTGCCGACGACTTACGCAAGACGATCGAACATTTTCGCTTTGCATGGCACGACAAAATTTTTAGTATCGGTGTGAGTATTGGGGTGGTGACGATCGACGATCGCAGCGATCGCGCTTCGTCGGTGTTAAAAGCAGCAGATGCTGCCTGTTATACAGCTAAAAACCAAGGACGCAATCGGGTCCATCTTTATCAGTTTGGAGAAACGTCCAATCGCGATGAAGGCAACGAAACCCAGTGGTTTTCACGGATTGTCGATGCCATCGACGGCGATCGCTTTCGCCTTTACGTGCAGGAAATTGTCCCGTTCATTCCCACGGAAAATACGCGACAGCCCTATTACGAAATTCTCTTGCGGATGGTGGACGAACGCGATCGATCGATTCCCCCGATGGCATTCATTCCGGCGGCGGAACGTTACAATTTAATGCCCGAGGTCGATCGCTGGGTCATTCGCACTTTGTTTGCTTTTTTGGCCGACCCACAAAGCCGGATCGCCCGAGGTTCGGCGGGAGAAATGCCGCTTTATTCGATTAATGTATCTTCTGCGAGTGTCGATGACGACGATTTTATCGGCTTTCTGCAAGAGATGTTCCGCCGCTACCCGATCGCCCCCCATTCTATCTGTTTCGAGTTGACGGAAACGACGACCTTAACGCACATGGCTCAAACGATCGCCCTGACTCGGTTTCTCAAGCAGATCGGCTGTCACTTCGCGATCGATAATTTTGGCAGTAGTATTTCTTCGCTCAGTTATCTTAAATATTTACCGATCGACTATCTTAAAATTGACGGCAATTTTATTAAAAATATTTCCGATCCCCTCAGTTTTTCCATTGTCGAGGCGATCGTCCGCTTGGGACAAGTGATGGGAATTCAAACGATCGCCCAGCTCGTCGAAAATCCCAATATTCTCGAAAAACTCGAAGCGATTGGCGTCAACTACGTGCAAGGATATCACATTGCTACACCGCGTCCGGCGATCGTTAATGTGGAGGGAGTGGGGAGTCGGGAGTAGGGTCTCGGGAGTCTCTCGATCCCAGTTCCCGACGCCTTCAATCTCTCCCCGGTTTTACTCTTCTTATGCCAACCCATAAGAAAATTAATTAAAATTTACGATTAAAATATGTAACAATCTGTAAAGAAAAGGAATTAGAGAATTTGTTTTTGTCAACCCGCGTTGCCAAGGGGAGCCGGGAAAAAATCTGGAAAATCTGCCCTCAACAAATAACTAAATATTCAACGTTCGTTCAAGCATAGGAGAAATAGCGGATGGTAGCCCTCACCGATCGCGCTCAACCGCGCTTAACCTTAGAAACTCGCGAGATTGCCCGAGATACGACCACGATCCGATCGCTCGACTGGGATCGAGATCGCTTCGACATCGAATTTGGCTTGCAAAACGGAACCACCTACAACTCGTTTATTATCCGAGGGGAAAAAACGGCCCTGGTCGATACCTCCCACGCCAAATTCCGCGATCGCTACCTCGACCTGTTACGCCAGCAAATCGATCCGAGTGAAATCGACTACCTGATTATCAGCCACACCGAACCGGATCACAGTGGCTTAGTCAAAGATATTTTAGCGATCGCGCCGCAGATTACCGTCGTCGGCGCCAAAGTCGCGATCCAATTCTTAGAAAACCTCGTCCACACCCCTTTTGAACGGCAAATCGTCAAAAGTGGCGACGAACTCGACCTCGGGAACGGACATGTCCTCGAATTTGTCAGCGCGCCCAACTTGCACTGGCCCGATACGATTTTCACCTACGATCGCGGTACCCAAACCCTGTTTACCTGCGATGCGTTCGGAATGCACTACTGTTCCGACGCCACCTACGACGAAGACCTCAGCGCGATCGAAGCCGATTACCGCTTTTACTACGAATGCTTGATGGCGCCCAACGCGCGATCGGTGCTCTCCGCCCTCAAACGGATGGACAAACTCGGCGAGATTACCACGATCGCCACCGGACACGGGCCGTTGCTGCGCTACAACATCGGCGAACTGACCGGACGCTATCAAGAGTGGAGTCAGGCGCAAGCGAAAGCAGAAACCACCGTCGCGGTCTTCTACTTCTCCGATTACGGCTACAGCGATCGCCTCAGCCAAGCGATCGCCCACGGGATTACCAAAACCGGGGTCAACGTCGAAATGATGGACCTCAAATCCGCCGACAGCCACGAAGTACGCGAACTCGTCGGTCTGGCGACGGGAATCGCGATCGCCTCGCCGCCAATTTCCGGACCCGGGGCGGATATTGCCGAAACGGCGATCGGAACCATTTTAGCCAGCGCCCACGACAAACAGGCGATCGGACTGCTCGAATCCGGCGGGGGGAACGACCAGTCGATCTATCCCCTCAGCGTCAAATTCAAAGAATTGGGCTTAAAACAAGCCTTTGAGCCGATTCGGATCGAACAAACCCCCAACGAAGCGACGTACAAACAGTGCGACGAAGCGGGAACCGACATGGGGCAGTTGCTGAGTATCAAGAAGACCATCAAACAGATGAAGTCTCTCGATAGCGATGTCGATAAAGCCCTCGGACGGATTAGCGGCGGACTTTATATTATTACGGCGAAAAAAGGCGACGTTGCCAGTGCCATGTTGGCATCGTGGGTAACTCAGGCGAGTTTTGAACCCCTCGGAATTACGATCGCCGTCGCCAAAGACCGGGCGATCGAAGCCTTAATGCAAGTGGGCGATACCTTCGTTCTCAATATCCTCGAAGAGAACAAGTACCAAAATTTGATGAAGCATTTTCTCAAACGCTTTCCCCCCGGCGCCGATCGCTTTGAAGGGGTGAAAACTCAGCAGGCGCAAAACAACAGCCCCATTTTAAGCGAAGCCCTCGCCTATCTCGAATGCGAAGTGGTCAGTCGTATGGACTGTAGCGATCACTGGATTGTCTACAGCAAAGTCGATGCGGGACGGGTCTCCAATAGCGAAGCGATGACCGCCGTTCACCATCGCAAAGTGGGCAATCACTATTAAGATCGACCCAGCCTGTGAGATGGGGATCGGACTGAGACCCCTGTAGGGCAGGCATCTTGCCTGCCAATCCCGAACCCAGGATCGGACTGAGACCCCTGTAGGGCAGGCATCTTGCCTGCCAATTCCTAATTCTCTCAATCTAAAATCTAAAATCTAAAATCTAAAATCTCCCATGTTAGAGACACCGATAAAAAAACGAGACGTTCAACTGATTACGATCGCCCCAGAAACGCGAGTATTGCGATCGCGGACCTGGGATCGACTCAAATTCGAGATCGAATATTCCCTCCAACGGGGAACGACCGCCAATTCCTTCATTCTCGAAGCCGATAAACTTGCCCTGATCGACCCCCCGGGAGAATCGTTTACCGAGAACTATCTCGACGCCCTCAGTCAGCGACTCGACCTCGGGGCGGTTGATTATGTCATTCTCGGACATTTCAACGCCAATCGCGGCGCTACCCTGAAAGTCTTACTCGATCGCGCGCCACAAATTACCTTTGTCTGTTCCAATCCGGCGGCGTTGAGTTTGCGTCAATTCTTCGAGGGGCGATCGCTCGATATTATCGTCGTTCGCGGCGAAGATACCCTCGATCTCGGCAAAGGTCACCAGTTGCAGTTTCTGCCCCTTCCCACCCCACGCTGGCCCGACGAACTGTTTACCTACGACCCACTCACTAAAATCCTCTATACCGATAAGTTTTTTAGCGCCCACGTTTGCGGCGAACAAATTCTCGATGAGGGCTGGTCTATCTACAGCGAAGACCGCCGCTTTTATTACGACTGTCTCCACGCCGCCCAAAGTAAACCCGTTCTCGGCGTCCTCGATAAAATTGCCGAATTACCCGAGATTAAACTCTACGCCACGGGACACGGTCCGTTAGTCCGCTACGGGATGACCGAACTGACGGGGTTATATCGTAAGTGGTCCGAGGAACAGAGTAAGAAAGAGTTTAATGTTGCCTTATTGTACGCTTCCGCTTACGGCAATACGGCCACGATCGCCAATGCGATCTCCCGAGGGCTGACCCGGGCGGGAATCGCCGTCGAAACCATCAATTGCGAACACGCCCAACCCGCCGAGATTCAAGCCGCCGTCGAGAAATGCGACGGTTTTATCATCGGTTCGCCGACCTTGGGCGGACATCCCCCCACCCAAATTCAAACGGCGTTGGGGGTGGTGCTCAATAGTGCTTCTAAAAATAAATTAGCTGGAGTTTTTGGGTCGTTCGGTTGGAGTGGCGAGGCGATCGATTTACTCGAAACGAAGTTAAAAGATGCCGGGTATAAATTCGGTTTTGAACCGATCCGGGTCAAATTCAAACCCACCGACGTCACGGTACAAGAATGCGAAGAAGCGGGGGTCGATTTCGCTCAATTTCTGCGTAAAGCCCAGAAACGCCGGACGCCGAAATCCTCTGTCGCTGCAACCCAGAGCGATCGCACGGCCCAAGCTGTCGGTCGCATCGTCGGATCGTTATGCGTGATGTCCGTCAAACGGGGCAATGTCATCAGTGGGATGCTGGCGTCTTGGGTCTCCCAAGCCACGTTTAACCCTCCGGGTTTAACGGTGTCTGTCGCCAAAGACCGGGCGTTGGAATCTTTAGCCCACAAGGGAGATCGGTTCGTCCTCAATATTCTCGCCGAGGACAAGAAACACGTGCAGAAACAGTTTATGAAGCGTTTCGCCCCCGGCGAGGATCGATTTGCGGGATTGGAAATTGAAGAAGCGAATAACGGCTGTCCGGTGTTGGTCGATGCTTTAGCCTATTTGGAATGCGTCGTCGATAACCGCATGGAATGCGGCGATCACTGGGTGATTTACGCCCGGGTTGAAAATGGTAAAGTTCTCGACCCGAATGGGGTTACGGCGGTGCATCATCGCAAAACCGGAAGTTATTATTAGTCCCTAGGGCGGGCATTTGGATATCTTGCCCGCCTTTGGAAGAAACTCCAAGCCTCAATCTAAACCTGATGAAGCTCTCCCACCTGGCATAGCCGAGGTGGGAGTGTCCTATGCTAATCTCAGACTATCCTGAGTCCAGAGATCGCACAGACAAGCCCAGCTTCTAGGCGACCGTCCAGAACTTTTGCTGGAACGGCCCTCACGGTCATTTCTGCGCGTGAGCTTAATGATGCCTCTGGCGGCAATATTGCTCGAACCGTTGAGATCGGCGTTATACCGCTTGCCAGAGGAGAATTTTGCAAGTGCGTAATTCCGGGAATCACGCTTGACGATACCAGAACCGTCATAAGCCAGCTTCGAGGTATAAGCGGCAACGACATCAATGACCTTGCCACCCGCCTCTTGCCACTTCATTTCGGTGTAGTCGCGGATTTTAGCTTTGAGCCAACCATGAAAACGTTGACGCAGGTTTGAGCGTTTCCGCCCACCTGTCGCCTTCCAGCCTTTTAGGTTCTCGAAGACGATAGCCTCCGAGTTAAACTCACTGGCAATCTGAACAATCCGCTTAGAAACGATGTGACCAATCTGGGTGTTGATGTTACGGCATTTGCGATAGGTATTGACACAGAAGCCTTTGTGCAGCTTCCCGCCTTTACCCATCGTCTTAGAAGCCCGCATAGAAACGGACTTGAGCCGCTGGTCTCGACGGTCTATGTCTCTTCCAGGGTGAATGAACTCACGATGGATTACAGTACCGTCGAAGGTCACGACGGTTACCGTTGCCGTGGTATTGATGCCCAGGTCAACGGCAACAACATTCTCGTCAGGCTTCCGCTTCGGAGGAACGCAGTGAAACGGAACTGAAAGATGACAGGCTTTGCTATTGAAGATGAGAGACGGCGACAACATCTTGTTGCCCGGCACTTCATGGCGTTCTCGAAGCCCACTAATCTGAACGGTTGTCCAGATCCAGTCAGACCCCGTAAACACCTTAATCTCAACCGCATCATAGCCATGCAGCTTGTAGCACTGGCCTTTGTAGAGTGCAGGATAGCAACCTGCATCCGCATTGAGCGTAGGTGGCTTGGCGTCCCGACGTTTACGGGATAGACCACTTTGCCAATTTCGATACCGAGTTATGTAGCTGCTAACCTGTCCGATCGCAAAACTAATTGCAGCCCTGCGATAGTAGCTGGGGAACTTGTGAAACACCCGATCGATTTGCGGGTATTTCACGACAGGTCGCTTCGCCGTAGAGTGCATCAATCGCTCTACGGCACGGATTTGCTCGTCAGGCGACCCAACTCCTAACTCTGGCCAGTGTGTAAAGACAATGCCGACCAAATATCGACACACCCGACGATAGACATTTACCGTTTCACCGAACAGATAACGCTGCTCGGCAGTTGGGTTTAATGCCCATTTGTCAGTGCGAATAATTTTGGGAGGCTTTTTGACTTTCATGCCTCTATAATATCACAGTGACAATTAAAAAATAAGGCTGAAAGTCTTGCTGAATAATGAATAAACTCCGGTCGTTTTCTCATAGTGTCGCCTTACTCAAGGTGCATATCGTGTTCGTCACGAAGTACCGACATCCCGTCATTACCGACGAGATAGAGGCTGACATCAAGGTGTTGGCTCAGAATATCTGCGCCAAAAACGACTGCATCTTAGAGGATGCAAAGGCGGATTTGGGCGCAAAAGACCACATTCATTTGTTGGTTGACTTGGCTCCAAAAGTGTCCGTATCCAAGCTGTGCAACACCCTCAAAACCGTTACGAGTCGAGAGATTCGTAGGCGCTACGCCCAACAGCTAAAACCGTATTACTGGAAGCCTGTTTTTTGGAAGCGTGGGTTTAGCGCCATTTCCTGTGGCGGGACACCTCTATCTGTCTTGAAACAGTACATAGAAAATCAGGGTTATGACGATTGATACTTCACTGCTCCTTGACCCCCACCTGTTCCGAGGTGGGGGAATGCGTCGCTAATCTCGTTCAAAAGTTATACGGTAAGAGAGTGTTTAGAAAATAAACATAAAATAAACATTAATAGCCCTGTTTGAGAGGGGGCGATCGCCGGAGTTACCCCTATCAGTCGGGTAGAGGCAAGATTCAGCCCAAGAATTTTTGCCGATTGAGGACGGAGAATGTCAAATGTCAAAGGCAATGGTTCGATTTTCCTAGACTTTTTCTTTGGCGGGAGGGGTGACGCCGCGTTGATTTAAGGTGGCGTCTAATTTTTCCAAAAATTCAAAATCTTCTAGAGGAAGTTTGACGCGGGCGAGGGTCGGATCGACGATATAAGGGTTCTTTTTTAAGAAAGAAAAGGCTTGTTTGAATTGGTTGGGCGTTGCTGAAATGGGGGCAGTAAAATGACAGGGAATCATTTGTTGAAATTGCCAGGAGGCGACGCGATCGACCCAGGCGAGGGTGGCTTGAGGATCGCGATTTAAAATGAGGGTTTGTAGGATCGGGGCGACGAATAAATATTGATGGTTTAAGGCATTAAAGGATTGCTGCCAATGGGGTTTCCATCGGAACGGGAATAACCCAAAATAAGCTTTTCTGGAGCGATCGCGCGCCTGGGATGCCTCGCGGAATGCCCGACCCCAGGGAATCACATCTAAGGCACTCGGTTGGAAGTATAAGGCAAATAGACAGATGCGTTGCCACCCTTTACGACGATTGGCGTCGGTGTCTTCTACTTCGTCAAGGGTGGTGTCGCGGGCGTGGAAGAGTAAGGGATAGGGGTCTTCTTGAAGGACGGCGGGCGGGTCTTGGGGGACGGAAACGATCGCGTCGGTTAGCAACAAAGTGCGAGTCCGACGATGAAACAAGGCAACTTCGGTAAATTTGCCCAAGCCGAGGGAAATGGGGCCGAGGATGGCGTAGTCGAACTCGTCGGCGAAGGGGGTTGGCGAACTTTCGGCGGGCAGATACTCGGTGCGATCGCGTGGAAAGCCCAGCCAAGTGAGCGGTAAATTGAGGGGATAACTCCACTGACCGGGGGCGACGAACACCCGCGCTTGGGGGAAGCGGCGCGCGAACGGACCGATAAAGACTTTATGCTCCAATCCGGAACCCGTGGGGAGGATAATATACTTGACCTCGCCGTGTTGGGCGACGAGTTCGTTGAGGAGTCGCAAACATTCCCGGGTCGGGGCGACGGGGGCGTATACCAGCAAACCGCCGCTTTCGAGGCGGACGACGGTCATGCGGATGGGGACGACGACATATAAGATGCCTTGGAATTGATCGAAGGTCCAGATCGTGTTTTTGACGACCTCTTGACGCAGGGTTCGGCGTTGTCCGTAGGGATAGAGGGGAAAAATCGGCCAGAAGGGCCAGGCGCGATCGCGCCGAAAGGACAAACGGTTGTCAGTAGGGGGATAGTTTAGGGGAGGGGTCGCCATTTGTGGATTTCCTGCCTGCGATCGATAACAGCCATAGAATATGTTTATCTAATCGTTCAACTGGATAGTTTAGCAAGGGCGTGCAAGTTATAAAAACCCGGGTTAGCGATCGAGTACCTGACAAAGACGATCTCCGATTCCGTCGGGTTCAAAGGGGCGGGTTCGACCGTCTCGGTCGGTTCGCAGGCGATCGCGACAGTTCCAGAGTTCTCGCGGTTGGAGTTCCCCGTCGATTTGCAATTGGACGCGATATTCCCAATGATATTTGGCGCTGCGTTTGATGCGAACGATGCAAATTTGGCGATAGCTTCGCGACGCCAAATTTGCATCGTTGACGGTATAGCAAGGGGCGGCAAAAACGGGAGAGGGGAGGATGAATGAGAGTAAAACGATCGGGATGAAAACTAGGGATTTCACGATGTTAGGTTTAGATTTGATTAGGGAATCTTTGCTCTTAAGATTTACAATAATAAGAGACTTAGGGGATGAAGCGCGATCCTGAAAAACGGTATAACTTAATTGAGAATCATTCAAGCTAGAGGAGTTTAGGCGATGTCAGAAGCTAAACCATTTAATCCTTGGTCTTATAAACCGTGGTGGTGTCAACCGTGGTCGATCGCCTTAACTGGAATCAGTTTAATTGTGGGGAGTTGGGTACTTTTTAAATTAATATGGCTTAGCGCGATCGTCGCGGTTCCGGTGTCGATCTGGATGGGATTTTTTCTGTTAGTATGGCCGAAATTAATGCAAGAGTATTATCGGGAATTAGAAAGGGGTAAGGGGGAGGCGATCGAGGAATAAGTGTGAGAGAAAGAGGCGGGCAAGATGCCCGCACCACAGGAGTTGTTACCTAAATTGAACTAATTTGGTTGACGCTGGCACAATAACAAGCCAAACCAGCCATTTTCATCAGTCCAGGATTGAACCGGGGCAAGTTGTTTCTGTTGTAAATAATTTTGCATCTGTTCGATGTCAAACTTGCGGGAAATTTCGGTTAAAATACTTTCTCCAGCTTCAAAATCAACCGTTAAATCGAGACCGCGCAGGCGAACGGCGTGCGATCGCAGACAGTGCAAATGCATTTCGATGCGCCGTTTTTCTTCATTATAAAAAGCGCGATGCTCGAAAAATTCGGGATTAAAATTACCGTCAAAACGCCAATTCAAATGCTGCAACATATTGAGATTAAAGGCAGCCGTCACCCCTTGGGCGTCGTTGTAGGCGGGTTCTAAAATTGCTTTAGATTTGTGCAAATCCATGCCTAATAAAAAATAATCTCCCGGTTGCATCGCTTCGACAATTTGGGAGAAGAAGATATCGCATTCTTCGGGGTTTAAATTGCCCAAACTGCTGCCTAAAAAACAAATTGTGCGAGAGGGGAGATAGGTGGGTAGTTGTTCTAAAGCGAGTTCGTAGGTACTGACTAAACCGTGAACTTGGAGGGACGGATAATCGACGAGGAGTTCGCGGGCGCTACTTTCTAAAATGCCGCCACTGACATCGACGGGGACGTAGTGAAGGGGGGAGTCAGAATCGTGATAGGCGTCTAAGAGGATGCGGGTTTTGGTCGAACTGCCGCTACCGAGTTCGACAATCTCGCAATTTCCGGTTAATTTCGCGATTTCCGGGGCGTATTGGCGTAAAATCGCGGCTTCGGTACGGGTGGGGTAGTATTCGGGCAGGTCGCAAATTTGCTCGAACAGTTGGGAACCGCGATCGTCGTAAAAGTATTTTGGGGGTAGGGTTTTGGGAGTTTTGGTCAACCCGGCGACGACATCGGCGGCGTTGGCGATTTCCGTCGCCGAGGTTCCGGAAGGATCGATCAAGCGTTCGAGGCGCAGGCGATTTTCGAGGAGGGACGATCGCGCGATCGCCTCTGCATCGGCGGCGAGAGAAGTGGAGTCAGAGGATTGGGGAAAAGTCATAAAGTTTGAGTGGAGGCACGTACAGGGCAATGTCGTTAAATTCGGTTGAAACAGATTGCCGTTGGTATTGTCCCATCTGATGGGAAGGCGATCGCATCTTTTTTCTGAGGACGCAAATCACAACGACTACAGGCTACGGGCGCAGCGAAATCCGGCGAAAATTTGGCGAATCCAGGGATGGTACCAGTTGCGGAAACTACAGCGCATCGCCCAGGGACGGGTGACGAAACTACCGCCGCGCAATACCCGATGTTCGCCGTCGAAGTAGGTTTGCGAATAGCCGCGATAGGGGAAAGCACTAAAACCGGGATAACTGTCGAAGGTAGTGGCGGTCCATTCCCAGACGTTCCCCAGCATGTCGTAACAACCGTAGGGGCTGGCGCCTTGGGGATAGGCATCGACGGGAGTGGTGTGGGGGTGGGCGTTATCGTGATTGCAATGGGTGGCGGTGGGGAAGCGGTCGCCCCAGGGATAAAGCTGTTGGAGCTCGCCGTCGGGGTTCCAACTGGCGGCTTTTTCCCATTCGGATTCGGTGGGGAGGCGTTTTCCGGCGAAACGGGCGTAGGCTTCGGCTTCGTAGTAGCTGACGCCGCAGACGGGGTGGGTGTCGAAGGTGCGATCGCCCGTCCAGTATAGAGGGCGATCGATCCGATGGGTTTGAACCCAGTTCCAGCCTTCGGAAGACCAATAGGCGGCGGTTTGATAGCCTCGGGCGTCGATAAATTGGCGGTATTGGGCGCAGGTGACCGGGTAGGGATCGATCGCGTAGGTGGGGAGAGAGTGTAAATGGCGCGATCGCTCGTTATCTAAGGCATCCGGGCGATCGTTCCCCTGCCAGAAGTCGCCGCCGGGGATTTCGATGTCGTCGGATTCGGATCGGTCGGCGACGGGAGAAGCGGGGGAATCGGCGGTCGGTTGCCACGGTCCGCGTTGCAGGTTGAGCAGAAAGCCGATGGTTTCGGTATGTTGGCTTTCGTGTTGAAGGATAAACCGCCAGAGTCGTTCTTGTTCTGAGATCGGGGCGGTCTCTAAATAAGAGAAGGTGCGATCGCGCACTTCGTCGAGATAGGCGACAATTTCGGGAAATTCGGGTAAATTTACCCGTTCGCTTTTCGGTAAGCCGTCGGCGGCGAGCAGTTTGTGATATTGCGGGCGCAAGGGCGCCATCCCGGCACAATGTTGGAGCAACCAGAGGGCTTCGGTATAAGCAATATGGCCGAGATGCCAACCGACGGGGCTAAAATCTGGGTGAACTTGGTGGCGGAAGGTGGGATCGTCGATCGCCTCAAAGAGTTCGAGGGTGCCTTGGCGACAGCGAATGAAGCCATCGCGCAGGTTTTCGGCGATCGCCCGGTCAGCATTGGAGGGGGTAAACGTGGAGGTCGAGGTCTGCGGTAACACGAATCAGGCTATTTTCTGGACAACGGTTCCAGTGTCCTGCGAATAAGGGTTCGGATGCAATCATCACCGCGTCGGGAAAGCGGCGATCGTCGCGCAACCAGTACAGGGAAGGCGGTGTAGCGGTGGTGGCAAATCGGGAGGCGACCATTTCCCGTCCGTTACTCACGATGAGGTTGGCGGAAAGGGAGATGTTATCCGGTCGCGCAAGTTTGGCGAGGGTGGTGACGGTCTCGTATAAAGCTTTTTCGAGATCGTCGTCGGTTTCGAGTAGTTCTTCGAGAAAGAGGGCAAAAATATGCTCTGAGTCGGTGGTTCCGTGAATTTTGAGATAGATTTCCTCGCAGAGGCGATCTCGGATCGGTTTATATAAGGTGTGGCGAAAGTTTTTGATAAAGCCGTTGTGGACGAACAGGCAGTCGCGATCGCCGAAAGGTTGGCAGTTACTGAGATCGAGCGCTTGTCCCGGGGTGGCGCTGCGGACGTATCCCAACACCGAACCGGACTCGATATAGCGGCTGAGTTGGGGGAGATTGATATCGTTCCAGATCGGCAAAATATGTTTGTAGGTAAACGGATGGGTTTGGCGTCGGGCGTGATACCATCCAATCCCGAACCCGTCGGCGTTGACGACGCCAGAGGTCATCTCGCGGGGTTCGTAGCTTTGAACGACGAGAGAATGTTCCGGTTCGTACAGGAGGCGATCGAGTTGAATCGGCGGTCCGAGATAACCTAACAAACGACACATAAGGATTTTAGAGTTTAGAGTTTAGATTTTAGAGTTGATAGTTTAGATTTTAGATGATGACATCTGGGGTGGCGGCGATCGGTAAAAATCTGAGTTATTTTACCAAAGTTATTCAATTTTCCAATAAGATATCCTATGCAATAACCTATCCGTCACCAAGATTGCCTAAAACATGAAATACATTGTCCTCTTTATCGGAGTGGGTTTATTTTTTGCCAGTTTAGCCGTTTCCCTCCAAGGATGGGGGTGGTTATTTTTATGGCCCGCAGTCAGTTTTTGGTTGGTCGCGGCAGCTTATGCGGGGTTAGGTTATCGGGTGTTTGGCAAACAGGATAATGGACGCTTGGCGATTTGGGCATTGATATTAATGTTGCCTTATTTGCTCGTTCGCTGGGGAATTTGGCATCTGGAACATCGGATTTTAAAAGAAGATTGTTATAACGAAGTCGCTCCGGGAATCTTTTTGGGACGGCGGGCGTTTGCGAAAGAATTACCGGAAGATATTAATTTAATTGTGGATTTAACGGCTGAATTTCCGGTTTTGAAAGAAGTGATTGAGGGCAAGTCTTATTTATGTTTGCCTACTTTAGATGCATCCGTTCCCAGTGACGCGGAGTTTCAGCAATTAGTGGAACAGTTAGTAGATTGGGAAGGAAATATCTACTTACATTGCGCGATCGGTCACGGGCGATCGGCCACCGTTGCGGGCGCCTTATTAATTGCCCGAGGATTGGCAGACAATGCCCGAGAAGCAGAAGAAATGCTGAAAAATGCCCGACCTTGGGTGAACTTGAGCCAATCTCAAAAAGATTTACTACAACAGTTTAAACCCGTCCAATGCGTACAATAAAAGTTGTTGGCAAAGTTGTTTAAGTTCTTTAAAAGAGCGATCGCCCCTCCTGTCATTCTTGTTTTTACGGGGATGACATGACAACATTTGTCGAGAATTATAATTTTCAATGATTTTCGTCGATCGGATAAGCTGTTAGACATTTAAACGGCTTGAGTCCGAGTGGATATCCAATCCAAACACAAATAGACCGCATTCATTCCGGGCGCTGCGGTTGAGGGAAGATCCGGGCGATGTCGTCACCGTGCGAGAGATCGTAGCGGATCCCGAAGTCGAGGAAAATAAAGAGCTTGAGGAGGATCGGTAATGCTCGGAAGCGATCGCCTCCAACGACTAGAGATTCACCCTTTATCTGTTCGAGAGAACCGATCGCCAGAGCCGAGCTATCATCAACTCAGTTTGTTCTGAAAAAAGATTATTCTGGAGCCTATCAACAAACCTTATTTTTGTCAGCGATCGCGATCGCACCAATGAGAGGAAACGATCGCCTGACTGGAGAGATCGCGATCGCCTCCCGAGCGGGATCGTATCACCATTTCAGTTTGGTTTGAATCACCGAAACCGTCGGGAAAGCATGACATGATAGGACTGTGAAACTTTACCTAAAATTCCTACAGTAATTATGTACTTTTCAATCCAACTCCTACCCCATGCCATTTCCGAGATGATCGCCCAAATCGGTTGCACCCGACAAGTCACCTTAGCCGATCGCTACGGCTTGATGGCGGCGATTTTTTACTTAGACCATCTCAGCGAAGACGAGAGATTTTCGATCGACCGCCTGCTCAGATCGATTTGCAGGGGCAGAATCCAAGTGGTCGATGAAATTTCAGCCCTTCTGCATTAAAACTGCTCGTTCTCACGGCGAGATCGGCGATCGCCTCTTCTCAAAAACCTCCTTTAAAAATTCCTTAACTTTTGTCTTTCAGCTTTTGTCTTTTAACTTTCTTCTTTCAAGCTTAAAACTCCTTTAACTTACTGCCGATTCTAATAGGGCGATCGTCCCCTGGCGGGCGTCAATTTCCACCTCCACTCCGAGGGGTAAAGTAAATTTCTCCGGGATATGACCGATCGCCGAACCGTACCACGCGGGAACTCCTAGCGGTCGAATTAAATCCGATAAAACTTGCGGCAAAGTTAACGAGGGATCGTCCCCTTCTCCGGCGCTACAATTGCTGCATTGACCAAAAATAAACCCGCTAATTCTATCTAAAATTCCCGCTAATTTCAGTTGGGTTAACATCCGGTCTACCCGATAGATATCTTCGCCAATTTCTTCGACAAATAAAATCGTGTTGTCCCACGACGGTAAATAGATCGAACCGACCATCGCGGCGAGCACCGATAAATTACCGCCGACGAGGCGACCGCGTGCTTTTCCTGGGGCGATCGTCTGGATCGAAAACCCGGGAGGATTGCGGAAAATAGCGGGTCCGGCTTCAAATAAAAGCTGGCGGACGTAGCCAACGGAAAACTCATTCCAGGTCGAGGTTCCCACCGGACCGTGAAAGGTGGACAATCCCGCCCGAGTGTATAAGGCGAGCAGAAGTGAGGTAGTATCGCTATATCCCATAAAAATCTTGGGATGCGATCGCACTAAGTCGTAATCGAGTAAAGGTAAAATCCGGTTGCCACCCCAACCGCCGCGAACGGTCAAAATTGCCTTGACTTCGGGATCGGCAAACATGGCGTTGACATCGGCGGCCCGATCGCGATCGCGTCCCGCCAAGTAGCCGTATCGGTCGAGGGCGTGGGCTCCAAACTTGACCTTCAGCCCCAATTTGGCCAACCCTTGGCGGCTATAGTCGAGATCTTCGCGTTCGATGGGACTCGATGGGTTAATTAACCCGACCGTATCGCCCACCTTGAGGCGTGGGGGTTTCTGGGAGGGGGTCGCCGAGGGGCGATCCCCCGCGATCGCGCTCAAGCTCAATTGAGGCCCCAATTGGGTCAACAGCCAACTCGCCGCCCCCCATTGCAAAAACTGCCGTCGCTTGAAAGCATTGGGATTCATGGATTCCCCTTAAATTTGGGTTGACTTAGAAGCCCGGGTGAGGTTCCGGTATTCGTAACAGTTGCGTTCTTATTTTCTCTATTTTTGGAAGCGGCGATCGCTTCGACCCTTGTCAATCCCTCCGTTTGTGATTATCCTGTTTTAGGATTTAAAATTTCAAGCGCCAATCGAGGAGAATTGACCGAGAGTGAGCAAGTCTGTTTTTACAGAAAAATATGTAAAATTTCGTCGTTTGTTAGTCGAGGTTCGTCAAGCCCATCAACTCACTCAGGTTCAAGTGGCCGAACGCTTACAAAAACCTCAATCTTTCGTATCCAAGTACGAACGAGGAGAACGACGTTTAGATGTAGTCGAATTTTTGGAAGTTGCCCGGGCTTTAGGGGTCGATCCTTCCGATTTTTTGGAACAGTTAGAATATAGTGGGGCAGAGATGGCCGCCGATCGCGATCGTTAAACTCTCGTTAAACTGATGAGGCGAATCGCATTCTTTTTCATTCTCTTTTTCCCGAACAGTAGGGGCGAAAAATTTCTCGCCCCTGGGGACAGAAAAGGGAGGAGAATTTCTACTTGGGGTGGCCGTAGATGCTGACCGATTGGGTTCGACGGTTTAGCGGGAACTTGCCTCCCTTCATTTCTAATTTGACGATCGCTTTTATGTGGGAAAATATCAAAAAGTTTTTTTCGCGGTGGGTTCTCAAAGAATCCTACTCGATTCTGTTTTTAATCCTATTCTTAGCCATTTTACTATCTTCTGCCTGTATTAACGGCTACTGGATCGAACCGAATATTTGCGATGTGTGGCTCAAAGACTTTTTAATTAATTTAGTGGCGGAAGTCCTCGGTATTTTATTGGTGGTGTTTTCAATTACGCGCACGGTTCAACAAAATCGCGAGCGAGAAAAAAAGAAGTTTCGAGAAATTGCGTTTCGTCAGCTTCGCTTTGTTTTACGAAAACAAGTGTCTTTATTATTTGAAATGTATAAGGCATCTTGTCGGGAACGACCGGAAACCGATTATGAAAGTTTGCCGGATTTATTCACCGATCGCTATTACGAAGATGTCCAAAATCTCGATTTATTCAAAATGTCTCCCGTCCTGACACCCCAGGGCAAAAAAATGGACTGGTTAGACTATCTTTCTTACGAATGTTCTAATTTGAGAAATGCGTTGGGGCGAGTGGTGGATCGCTATTCGTTTAATTTAGATTCTAACGTCGTCGATGCCCTCGAAGAAGTTTCCGATGCGGCGTTTATTCGCTTTATTTCTTCGGTGTGGGAAGCGAAAAAACTCAACGGCATTAATTCCCGGGGGGATTTACTCTCGGAGTGCGATCGCCTCTTGCGGGAATATACGGCCTCTTTGCTCAAACTGATCGCCCTTTATAACGATAGCGTGCCGGGCGATCGCCAAATCGTCCTCGATCGCTCTCAATGGAACGATTGGTGGAACCACAACGGCAGACCCCAAATCGGCGACAGTCGCATCAAAGTCGATAGCAAACCCTCTTGACGTTCTCCCCCGCCTAAAGGCGAGGGGATTGTGAAGATGACTAGTCCTCAGCGCAGACAAATTAGCTTAAATGGTAGCCCGTTCTTTTTTCGATGTAGTCTACGATTTTGCGATAGTCTTCGGGATTACTTTGCGGGTGGATGATGATTGGCTTGCCGTTATCGGGCAGCCAAAAGGTCAATTTACCGTTTCCGGGGGTGCGAGAGAAGGTATGAACCCGACTCAAATCGATATCGTATTCGTCGCGCTCGTAAACAATCCGAACCCAGTACGATTCCCGCCGTTCTCGCTGGGCTGTTTTTAGGTACTCTCGCACTTTTTGATACGCCTCCGGATTGCTTTGCGGGTGAATGACAATAGGGTAGCCGTTATCGGGCAACCAAAAGGTTAATTTACCGTTGGCAGGCGCCCGACAAAACGCTGTAATCTGCTTGAGATCGATGACGTAGGTATCTCTCTCATAAATGATTTTGACCCAATACGCCACAAGCCCTCCTCAACTTGCAGATTTGAGCATGACAGCTACCCGTCATTCCGTTAAGAAATGCTCGGAGAACTGAGTGCGGGGGATTCTTCGTGCCGATCGCGATCGCCACTGTCGGCGATCGTGGCGAGTGCGGCTTGAAGTAATCCTTTAAACAGGGGATGGGGTTTATTCAATCGCGAGCGGAATTCGGGGTGAAATTGAGTGGCAATAAAGTAAGGATGGTTGGGAAATTCGATAATTTCTACCAAGCGCCCGTCTGGAGAAGTGCCGCTAATCGAGAATCCCGACTCTAACAACAGTTGGCGGTAGGCATTATTAAATTCATACCGATGTCGGTGGCGTTCGTAAACCACTTCTTCTCGATACAAGCTCAACGCCAGACTTCCCGGGGTAATTCTACAGGGATACAGACCCAAGCGCATGGTTCCGCCGAGATCGACGACATCCTGCTGTTCGGGAAGTAGGTTAATCACTGGGTTTTTGGCTTGGGGGTCGAATTCGGCGCTGTTGGCATTTTCGAGGTGAGCGACGTTACGGGCCCACTCGATCGCGCAGCATTGCATCCCCAAACACAAGCCGAGGAAGGGGATTTGCTGTTCGCGCGCGTATTGAATTGCGGCAATTTTACCGTCGATCCCGCGAATGCCAAAACCGCCGGGAACCAAAATCCCTTGCACGTCTTTGAGATATTTTTCGGCGCCGTAGGCTTCGATATCTTCGGAGTTGACCCATTCGAGTTCGACGTCGATCCCGATCGCGATCGCCGCGTGGCGCAAGGCTTCGACGACGGAGAGGTACGCATCGCTCAAACGCACGTATTTACCGACGATCGCCACCTTAACCCGGTGACTGCCGCGATCGAGTCGTTCTACCAACCGTTCCCATTCGCTCAGATCCGGTTGGCGCGCCTCCATTTGCAGCAAGTTGAGGGTCTGTTGCGCCAGTCCTTCTTTTTCGAGAACCAGTGGCACTTCGTAAATGCTTTTAGCATCAGCTGCGGTAATGACGCTTTCCACCGGAACGTCACAAAATTCGGACATTTTATCTTTGAGTCCTTGCGGTAACGGGCGATCGGACCGACAGACTAAAATATCCGGCTGAATCCCGATCGATCGCAACTCCTTGACCGAATGCTGGGTCGGCTTCGTTTTCATTTCTCCCGCCGACGGAATCCAAGGAACTAGGGTCACGTGCATGTAAACGACGTTGGCCCGTCCCACATCCTTGCGGAATTGGCGAATTGCTTCTAAAAACGGCAGGGATTCGATATCGCCGACGGTTCCGCCAATTTCCGTGATCACCACATCCGGCGTCGTATTTCTCGCCACGCGATGGATGCGTTCTTTAATTTCGTTGGTGATGTGGGGGATCACTTGCACCGTTCCCCCTTGGTAGTCTCCCCGACGTTCTTTGTTAATCACCGACTGATAGATCGAACCCGTCGTCACGCTGTTGAGACGCGACATCGACGTATCGGTAAAGCGTTCGTAATGTCCCAAATCTAAATCCGTCTCGGCGCCGTCGTCGGTGACGAACACTTCGCCGTGTTGGAACGGACTCATGGTTCCGGGATCGACGTTAATGTAAGGGTCGAGCTTCAAAATCGAGACCGAATAGTCCCGCGATTTGAGCAATCGTCCCAGGCTGGACGCTACAATCCCTTTGCCAATACTGGAAACGACCCCGCCAGTGACAAACACAAACTTAGTCATAGAAATTCGCTAACCGCTCAGATTCCCGCGCCTACACATTTAATTGTCCCACACTCTCAACCCGATCATCTCCTCCGAACCCGCACCAATTTACGGCGCGTGCTGCTGCCAATCCTCAAGGTTGCCTTAGTGTGGCAGTATATCTAGAGTCGAACACGTCTGAAGAGTGACATGATGCCAGAGATTCTGCAACAACAATTTTTTCAGAATACGGTTCTAGATTACCTTATTTCTGCTGCTACTTTCTTGGTCAGCATCATCGGGATTAAAATTCTCAATAGCGTTATTTTAGCACAGGTCAAAAAGTGGGCGAGAAAAACGCGCACGGAATTGGACGATTCTTTGATTCAAATTTTTGAATCGAATTTAGTTCCCTTGCTTTACGTCGGCGCTTTATATATTAGCGTTCAAAATCTCGAAATTAATGCCATTTTAGTTCGGGCGATCGACGCCCTCGGCGCGATCGCCGTCACGTTCGCGATCGCCCAAATCCTGGTTTCAGCCAGCGAACGGGCGTTTAACCTCTTTTGGCTCAAAAAAGGTCACGACCCCGCACTCGTCAGCGAAGATATCAAAACCATTCGTCCTGCCATTCGCGTTGTTGTCTGGACGATCGCCACGATTTTCTTACTCGACAATCTCGGTTTTGATTTATCGGCGGTCATCACCGGGTTGGGAATCGGTGGCGCGGCGATCGCCCTGGCGTCCAGAGGTGTTTTGGAAGATCTATTTAGTTATTTCTCAATTCTGTTCGATCGCCCCTTTGAAATTGGCGACTTTATTATTATTGGCGACTACATGGGGGCGATCGAACATGTCGGGATCAAAAGCACGCGCATCCGCAGTTTGAGCGGCGAACAATTAGTGTTTTGTAATAAAGACTTAACCGAATCTCGCATTCGCAACTACAAGCGCATGGAACGCCGCCGGGTGGTCTTCAATCTCGGCGTCACTTACGAAACCTCAACGGACAAACTCGCCGAAATTCCCAGCATCGTTCGAGGGGCGATCGAACAACTCGATAATACTACCTTCGATCGCGCCCATTTTTTCTCTTACGGCGACTTTAGTTTGAACTTTGAGATTGTCTACTACATCTTAAGTAGCGATTACACTCAATATATGGATGCCCAACAAAAAATCAACTTAACCATCAAAGAAGAGTTTGAAAAACGGGAAATTGAAATGGCTTATCCCACTCAAACTCTTTATCTCAATAAATTACCAACAACCGCTTAATTTTTCCGGTTAACCACTCGGAACCCCGAAATACTGTAGAGCGGGCATCATGCCCGCTTCAGGAACAAATTACACCACTCAAAAGCTCCGTAAAATCGGGCATCGTACCCGCTTCAAAAAGTCAGTTCGATTACGCCGGATAATCAAGCCGTTAAAAACAGATTTAAATTCCCACAAAAATCATTAAAACAAAAACTATTAAATTGATGATGAAACTTGCTCGTTTAAAATTAAAATTATGGATCGGCAAACCCTCATTGTTATTCATTTCCCTATTGACCTTGATTGCCCTAACCGCGATCGCCCTTCCCCGCTTGACTCGCGCGCAAAGCGTTGCGGTTCATCCCCAGGGTTCGCCCGTCGGGGTTCCACCGCAATTCGCCATCCCAGAAAATTTCGATCGCGTCATGGAAGAAGCCCGCGATCGTCAATTAAATACCCTTGCTTTCCCCGAACTCATTCAGGCGATCGCCGAACAATTTATCGGAACCCCTTACGTCGCCGGACTCCTAGACCGTAACCCTACGGAAACTTTAGTCATTTCTCTCGATGGATTCGACTGCGTTTTATTCGTCGAAACGGTCTTGGCGATCGCCCGGGGAGTTGCCCTCGAAGACTACTTCTATCCCACTTTTACTCGTAACCTAGAACGCCAACGATATCGAGATGGAATTCTCGACGACTATTGTAGCCGCTTGCACTATTTTTCCGACTGGATCTTTGACAATCAAAATCGCTATTTAGTTAAAAATATCACCCCACTTCTTGGTGGCTTGCCTCTTCCAAAAACACTCAATTTTATGAGCAAAAATAGGGCGTCTTATCCTCAATTATCACGAGATACGAATTATCAATGTATTCTCGACGTCGAACACCACTTAAAACAACAGGCGATCGCCTATATTCCCCAAGATCGAATCCGCCAAGTTTACGATCGCCTGCAACCCGGAGATATCATCGCCACCGCGACCGATATTGACGGACTCGACGTGACCCATACCGGACTCGTTTATCGTTTTGAAGATGGGGCGATCGGTTTTATCCACGCCTCTCCCGCAGGTCGCGTCACCATTTCCCGCGATCTGCAAGCTTACGTCCAATCCGTTGACGGACAAATCGGAATTATTGTAGCGCGTCCCCTAGACCCGCGTTTGGGTTTTTAAGGCGGAATCGGGAGTTGGGAGTCGGTTAAAAATATCTTAAAACCGGATACAGCAATTGGCGCTGTCATGAGGTACAAGAGGCAAAAATCCCCCCAACCCCCCTTAAAAAGGGGGGCAGTGAAAGTCCCCCTTTTTAAGGGGGATTTAGGGGGATTGAAATGTACCGCCCAACAGCGAAAACTGCTGTAAAATGACCGGATTGTCAAGAAACGGGATTGAATTCGATCGGAAACGCTGTTCTCAACTCTCTAGATGCGATTGATATGAAATTTTCTAAAACGTTATCGGTTCTGTTCGCCAGTCTGATTTGCTTAGTGGCGATCGCCTGCAAAAATCCCCAGCGAGAAGCCCTCGGGAATCAATTATTTTTGCAAATTGAAACCCTCAGCCAAAATTTTCAATCTTCCCCAAACATTCTATCCTTAAAAGATGTCACCGATTTTGACTGGGACGAAGTTTACGTATTTAACCCCTATACTACTCATGAAGAAATTGAAAGTCAACTGGGGTTTAAATGGTCTGACGGCGATCGCATCGATCTGGGAAGTCGCGATGACATTAACCTGTTAGTCTTTGTTAAAGATAACCGTGTCGTCCAATATTTAGAAGTTCCTAGAGGACGAGGGGATTTTATTCTCAGTTCGGACAACGTTGGAGGGTTAACGCCGCAACAGGCCAACTTTGAAGTTCGTCCCCAAGGTCAACAAGCGAATTGGATCGATTTAGTTTTAGTTGACTCTTTATCCCCAACTCGACCGTAAGGCTAAACGAGAGGGAGAAAGTGATAAAAATCAACTAAAATAGAGACAATTATCGCAATCTATCCGGCAATTTACCATGTAAATCGGTGACAATTGCACGAACTGTAATTTGGAAATTAAACAAATTTCCTTTAATCTTGTCGTCGATCGCATCGGGAGGCTCAAATTATCCTATGAAGACAGAAGTTAAGCTGAATTCGACTATCCCCAGTTATCGGAAATGATGAGAAAAACCATCGGATTATTGGCATTAGGGAGTATCGCGATCGTGTCTCCGGTTCGAGCGGAAAATGCTCTATTTGTCGCCTATCCTCCAGCCGAACATACGACCAGTGCCGATCGCATTTTTTTAATTGGAACGGCGCCGCCATCGGGGGAAGTATTAATTAACGGACAGGCGATCGAGCGATCGCGCGACGGTCATTTTGCCCCGAGTTTTCCCCTCGAACCGGGGGAAAATATTTTTACCCTAAAACATGGCAGCGAACAGTTACAAATTAAAGTCACGCGGCAAATTACGACGCCGACCATTCCCGAAGGATTACAATTTGCCGAAAACTCACTGACGCCGACGGTAGATTTGGCAAGAATGCCCGGAGAATTGCTGTGTTTTTCCGCGATCGCGCCGTCGGATGCGTCAGTTTCTGTCAGTATCGGACGTCAAACGGTTAACTTATTTCCGCAGTCACAAACTGTCGAATTACCGTCAAATTTATCCGCGTTAATCGACCAAAATAATCCCCAAGTTCGCGATGCGGTCGGCTATTACGAAGGATGTACCGAGGCGCCCTCGACTCCGGGCAATTTAGGACAACCGACCTATCGCCTCACCCTCGACGGTCAGAGTAAAACGCAAAGGGCGCCGGGGGCGATCGCCATTCTGTCGCCGACCCAATTCGAGATCGCCGAAGTGACCGCCGAGTCCGGGGTGGCGCGAACTGGACCGAGTACGAATCACTCGCGCATGACGCCGTTACCGAAGGGAACCCGCGCCGCGATTACGGGTCGCGAGGGGGAATGGGTGCGCTTGGACTATGGCGCCTGGATTAAGGCGGAAGAAGTGCAGGTCACTCAAGGCGGGACGCCACCACGGGCGATCGTGCGGTCTCTCGGGTCGCGGGAGGTTCCGAAATGGACGGAAATTGTATTTCCTTTGCAAACGGCGGTTCCGGTGACGGTCCGACAAGACAGCGATCGCCTCGTGTTGACCTTACACAATACGACGGCGCAAACCGACACCTTTCGCCTCAATGACGGTCCGGTGGTCGAACGGATGGACTGGCAGCCTTTCCCCGATCGCGCCGAATATACCTTGCATTTGAAAAATAAACAATTGTGGGGTTACAAACTCCGTTACGAGGGAACGAGTTTAATTCTCTCCCTGCGACATCCGCCCCGACTCATGGGCGATCGCTCCCGTCCCCTCGCCGGGGTCGAAATCGCGATCGATCCGGGACACGGCAGCCCCAACGACCTCGGCGCGCGCGGTCCGACGGGCTATCCCGAAAAAGATGTCACGGCGATCGTCTCCAAATTACTGCGCGATGCCTTAGTGGCGCGGGGGGCGACGGTCTACATGACCCGGGAAGGCGATGAGGATTTGTGGCCTCACGATCGCGTCGAAATGATTGAAGCGTGGGAACCTCATTTAGCGTTAAGCGTGCATTATAATGCCTTGCCCGATGCCGGAGATGCCATCAACACTAAAGGGATCGGGATGTTTTGGTATAACCCGCAAGCCCACGATTTATCGGTCTTCCTGCACCAATATTTGGTAGAACAGTTAAATCGCCCATCTTATGGCGTATTTTGGAATAATTTAGCTTTAACTCGTCCTACGGTGGCGCCGTCGGTATTGATGGAGTTGGGATTTATGATCAATCCCGACGAGTTCGAGTGGATTACCGATCCGCAAGAGCAGGAAAAATTAGCCGAGGCGATCGCCGAAGCGGTGGATGAATGGGTGCGATCGAAATCCTAGGCGATACGCCGTTCGCGAAGCGACGCCGTAGGCGTTAGGCGTCGCTGTTCGCGATCGCACTTCTGCCAGTCCGTCGAAGCGATCGCTCGCCTCGACGGATTGCTGGCAGTCTCCTGAACCCCGTTGGGGCGATCGCATAAAATCGTGTCATCGGACGAGACCCACCTAGACGAAGGGGCGATCGTTGAGTTAGATTAGAACAGAAAGACAACACTCAACTCCTGTTGGGGGTGAATCCTTTTACAGTAACTCAACAGCAACCAAACGCTCGCTTAAAATAAGCTTAGAACCCTAACTCGACCGCTCTACGGATTCAAGTCCTCCCCTTGAGGCTTGGGTCGTGTCACGTGTTCTTTGCCAAACTTAACCCAGCTAGTTGTTCGATTTTATTTTTATGCGATTGCCAGACACTTAGCGTCTTTGAAGCTTTAGAGAAAAACGCGAGCTTTCCCAGCGCGATCGCCCGGTTTCTTGTATTTATCGTCAATTGTAACCCGTCTGTTTTCGAGTAACGGCGGGGTTGGGGTGCCTTTTTAGAATCATTTGAAGATCGATACAAGTAACCGGGAGAGCGTGCGAAACTTCTCCGAAAACAGCGCGCTTTCTCTCTGCATTTTGCGTAATTTTTCGTTGCGCTCGCTTGCAGAATCGTTCCGATCGCCTTGCATCGGTTCGGGGAGTTTTTTTGTCTTTTTTAGCTTGCGTTGGCCTCAAAAATGTAGCGCGTGCCAATTGTTTTTGACTGTAAATTACCAATTTTTTTATGTTGACCTTAACCCGGCAACCTTACGAGGAAAAAATCGATTTTGAACGGATTGCAAAATCGGTCAAACACTTTGAAAAAGACGGTCAAATTGACGAAGATAGTTTAGTGGACGATTTACCTTTACTGTTGAAATCGTCCCTGACGAGCCGATGCCAGTTGTGGGAAGACGATCGCGCCGACCTGCACGGTTTCGGACTGATGGCGGTTCACCGGATCGACGAATGCCTCCAAGGATCGCTTTATTTTTACGACCTGTCCGGAGATCGCTCGATCCAACTGAGTGCGGAAATTCTCACTTGGGCGGAAACTCAACTGCAAAACCTCGCCCGTTCCTGGAATCTCGAAGCGACCTTAAAAGTTAAAACCCGCGACGATTCGGCGATTCGGATCGCCGTCCTCGAACGTCAGGGCTTCTCACATCAGGGATCGTTTCTGACGATGGCTCACCCCCATCCCGAGGCGATCGCCCCGGTCGGACTGCCGGAAGGCTTCCGAGTGCGACCGTTCGACAGCCGCCAGGAAGCCCGGGAATGGGTGCAATTGTTCGCCGACTCCTTCCAAGACCACTCGGAACGATACGAAGTGAGCGTGGAACGGCTCCGCCACTGGCACGGCGATCGCCACTACCGCCCGGAATTAGACTTGATTGTCGAAGCCCCCAACGGCGAATTGGCCGCTTTTTGTCAGGGTCACTTGCACCGAGGCAACCCCCCGGCGATCGCGCCCAAAACCGGATGGATTCGCTGGCTCGGAACCGGGCGTCATTTCCGCAAAATGGGCTTGGGTCGGGCGTTGCTCTCGACGACGATCGCCCGCTTGCACCGTACCGGGGCGGCGACGGTCAAACTCGGCGTCGATGCCTGTAGTTTGACCGGAGCGACCCGACTTTACGAGGCTCTCGGTTTTCGCCGCGTCGAAACCTGGATGACTTACACTAAGTCAGTCTGAACGGCGCTACAGTAAAGTCAATCGAGTGGGAGTGAGGGTGAATGAAAATTCGGATCGGAGTGCTGTTGGCGATCGCCTTTAGCGTGGGCTTGGCGATCGCCGTGGGGGTCAAAGTAGCATTACAGGTGCCATATTCGCCCTCCTCCCCCTCAGCCCCGACCCTCGAAGCCGTTGCCCCTTCGCCTCAAATCGTCGCTCAGTCGGGCGATCGCCCCCCGGAAATCCGGGCCGAGGCGATCGTCCCCGAACGACTCGTGCGCGATCTCAAAACCTTGGCCTTCGATCGCTCCACACCGGAAAGCCGCGACCGAGCGCGCCGTTACATCGTCGAACAATTGCAAGCTGCCGGATGGAGTCCCACCCCACACCCTTTTCCCGGCGGCATCAACATCGTCGCCGAACGCTCGGGAACTGACCCGGACGCGGGAACCGTTCTGGTGGCGGCCCATTACGATACCGTTTCCGGTTCTCCCGGGGCCGACGACAACGCCAGTGGGGTCGCCGTCGCCCTCGAAGTCGCCCGCTTGCTCGGAGCGGTACCCACCCCGCGATCGCTGCAACTGGCCTTTTTCGATCTCGAAGAAACGGGACTGCAAGGGAGTTTGGCGTTTGCAGGGGAAGCGGATCCGCAACGCCTGCACGGGGCGATCGTCATGGATATGGTGGCGTTTGCCTGCCACGAGCCGGGATGTCAGGACTATCCCAAGGGTTTACCCGTCAAAGCCCCCGATCGCGGCAATTTTCTCGCGATCGTCGGCGATCTCGAACATTTGCCCTTAATCGAAGCGTTTCAACAGGCAGCCCGCGACCCCCTCCCGGCCATTTTTACCCTCCCGGTTCCGTTTAAAGGGCTGTCGATCCCGGATACCCTCCGCAGCGATCACGCCCCTTTTTGGTATCGCGGCATCGGGGCCGTGTTGGTGACCGATACCGCCAATTTGCGATCGCCCCACTACCACCAACCGAGCGACACGCCGAGCAATATCGACCGCGACTTTTTCCTCGGGGCCGCTCAACTCGTCGTCAACGCCACCACGATCGTCTTAAACCGCCGCGCTACCCTCGACAGCCCCCTCCCCCCTCGCCAAGCCGCCACGGGGCGATCGCCCCAGGGATCGGCGGGATCGCTTTTCTGAATTTTTCTGAAGAGTTTTTTAACTTTTATTTCATTCGCGATCTACTCGATGATATGCTAAGCACACTCGATCGAATTTAAAACTTGTAAAGTTTCACGAAAAAGGCAACAAAACCCACTCGGGATACATCGGATCTCTTAAAGAGATTTCCTTGAAAAGTAAGTCGGTGCTTTGATAGGGACGCTCCGGATCGAAGCGATCCTCGGTTCTGTCGAAAATAAGGCGATCCCCTTTGAGAAAACCCCCCTGTTAAGCCATCTAAAGCGCCTTCGATGCGGCTGGGGCAACGATCCCCGCTTCTGATAGACCTTTGATTTGAGAAGCGGCGATCGCCCGTTCGGGATTGACTTTTTGCTCGACTACGATCGCGATCGCAAATTTTCGATGATAAGCATCACCCTATGGCAATGGGATTATCACAACGGATTGCTTTAAAATCCTTCATACTAGTCAATAAGGAGTTACAATCAGCACCAGAGGGATCGAGCAGGCAATCAAATGATCATTCAAGGAAACTTTTACAAGTTAACGATTTCAGAAATTTTTTGCGAAATTTGGCGATCGGGGGAAATCACCCATCTGGAACGATGGGGTCTGATGTCCGCTTTACTCAAGGGATCTCTCAGTCGAGAAGAAATGGAGACCATTAACCGCCTCATCCATGCCGTTCGTCGCGGATGGTTGCGAGTGGTCGATTGAACGAGCGAGTTTAGCAGGCGCGCCTCGAGCGTCCGCTCGTCGCCGGGTCGGTTATTGTTTGAACGCCGACTTACCCGGAGGGCTTGTCACTTGCGGACTTTTCCGTTCGGCTGGATGACCCCGGAAAGCTTGGCGCCGCGTAAATTCGGCTGGACGATATTTGCTTTCGTCAAATTCGCCCCACTCAGGTTCGCCTCACTCAAGTTCGTATGCATCAAATGCGCTCCAGTCAAGTTCGCTGCGGTCAAATTGGCTCCCGCGCAATTCGCTTGAATTAAATAAGCTCCAGTGAGATTGGCGACGCTTAAATCGGCTCCTTTCAAAATCGCTCCGGTCAGCAATTTGCCACTCAAATCGACACCGCTCAAATCCGTATTGCTCAAGTTCGTCCCGCTCAATTGCGTCGCATCTAAGCACGCTTGTCGCAAATCGACCCCGGTTAAATTGGCTTTGCTTAAGTTGGCCCGGGTCAGATCGGTTTCGCTGAAATCCGCTTGGCTTAAATCGGCCCAATTCAAATAAGCTTCTTGGAAATTCGCCTGTTTCAGCGAGGCTCCGGTCAAGTCTGCTCGGCTCAAATCCGCACGGGTCAGCTTGCACTGTTTGAGTTTGGCTCCCGTTAAATTGGTCTCGACTAAGGTCGCGTCACTCAAATCCGCTTTGTTCAAACTGCATTGTGCTAATGTGGCTTGTTTTAAATTCGCTCCGCTTAAATTGGCTCCGATTAAATAAGACCGACTCAGTTGCGCTCCTTCTAAGACGGTGTGGCTCAAATTTGCCCCACTAATATCGGCTTGATTTAACAGTGCCCCGGTGAGGTTGGCTCCACTCAAATCGGCCCAATTGAGGTGCGCGCCAATTAGATTGGCTCCACTTAAATTGGCTCCACTTAAATTGGCTCCACTCAAGCTCGCTCCACTCAGATTCGCACGGCTGAGATTGGCTCCTCTGAGATCGGCTTTACTCAACCCCGCACCCCCCAGATAGGCTCCGGTTAAGTTGGCTCCTTTGAGGTCTACTTTACTCAGGCTGGCTCGACTAAAATCCCGAACGCCATCGGCATACTGCACGAGGAGTTCATCTCGGGTCAAACTCGGTCTGGGAGTGGTGATTAAGTCAGCCTTCATAATTAAGCACGGGTTTATATAGTTTTTTTTAGTTTTCTGTTCAGATCTTACAGAACTTTACTATTTATGCAAAACCGAATTTTCCCTGAAGTTTAGTTAAGTATTATGAAGGAGGCAATTGTTTCTTTATATTTTTTTTAGATTTTAGGGCTTCGGGAAGACCAGTGGCGAGGAGCTGGAGAGGGATCGAGAAATCGCAAAAAAGTAGTTTTTTGGAGTGCGAAAAATCAAGGACGAACAGAAACAGTTAAGCCGGAGGGGGAGGGATTTCGATTGAGGGTCGAGGGAGCGGGCGATCGCCTCATTTTCCCCTCAACCGCCTATCTTAGTTCAATTCGAGCGATCGGCGTTGATGGGTCAATCCCCCTCTACGCCGGAAAGTCGCTCTAGGTCTGTAAAAGAACGGCTCGGGCGATCGCCTTCGAGCGCCCGTCGGCTAGGCGAAGCGAATGCTAAAAGTTAGTGAAAACTATTATTTTTGAAGAGAATAGTTTTCCAGGCGATCGCCTTTTGAAGGGAAAAAATATCCCCTTCACCGATCGCAAGACACTCGCGACTGTATGGGGAGTTTTCGACGAGTCGATCGCGATTGTCAAAAGCGGGTAACATTACGGATGGAAGCGCGATCGCCCTGGCGGGATTTACGGGGAAATGGGGGTCGGGATGGAGTCGTCACCCCCTCGGTCTGCGGTTTGGCAAGGTGGTGACGGAATGGCCAAAAATTGCAGCACGAATTCCCTATTTTCCGAGCGGTCATTAGGAGTTTATAGGAAGGAAAAGGGGGAGTCAGTCCGTCAGGTCCTCGATCGCAACGAGCAAGGCGAGGAAGTAGGGCTTAAAGAGGGCGAAGGGGAGGATTTGTCGGCGACGTCAAAACGAATGGTTCCCCCACAGTAATTTTTAAAATCGGGAGCGCAATGAATTAGTTCTCGGATGACACGATCGTCAACCCACAAGACCAAGGGGAAGTGAAAGAACTTGACAAATAAATGCCGGGAAAGATTGGTGGCTTTCAAGACGCGATCGAGGGCTTGAACGGCGTTTAAACCAAATACCATTAAGGTTTGGGGTTGGCGATCGCGCAGGAGGGTGGCAATCGTCGTGTAAAGGGTTTGAATGTCCGAGGAAAGCACGATTCGTTCCGGTGGATTCGGCAAACTGCTATTGAGTCGGTTCGCGATTTGCTGTTGTAAATGGGGACAGTTGCAAGAAACTAAAATCAGAGAAAACTCGCCCTGGGAACCGGAGATTGCACGATGAAGGGTGACGAGCGATCGCTCGTTCTTGGCTCCTAAATTGTCTGGAGAAGAAGGGCTAGTCATGGACTGAATGGCTCCGAGCCATGGCGGCTCGTGTTCTCGCGATCGATTTGAATGAGGTTCGAGGGAGTCGCCCGAGAAAATTGGGAGAGGGAGTGGAGCAACTCCGTGTTTGCAGTTGAGGATCTCGTCAGAATTGAAAAAGACGTAATTTTTTTATAGTCTCTTTATTTTGGAGTAAAAATTGTGAAGATTCCGTGAGGAACGAGCAAGCACTCACGAAAGTAGAGAGAAGGGTTAACCCTCGATGGGGGTACGGCGATCGCCGCGAAAGGGATGAGGAGCCTGGGATAGGGATCGAGGGTCGGCGGTTCGGGGCGGGCTAGGGTCGGGCCGAGGCTTTACAATTTCTTTATAAGGCTAGAGTGCTTGCGCGATCGAAACGGCAAAGCTATCTTAAGTTTGTGCGATCGCCATTATGAAGAAGGAAAGTAAAGAATGGCTGGAGAATTCCGGGACATTCAAGGCCATTGGGCGGCAGCGTGCATTCAGCAGCTCGCCAGCCGGGGAATTGTGGCTGGATATCCCGATCGAAGCTTTCGACCGGACAATCCCCTGACGCGAGCAGAATTTGCAGTTTTATTGCAAAAAGCGTTTCCCGGAGTGGGGAGATCGCGTCCGGGGCGGAATTTTGCCGACGTACCCTCCCATCACTGGGCCGCCGGGGCGATCGCCAACGCCGTCGAAGCCGGGTTTATGAGTGGCTACCCGGAAGGGCAGTTTAAACCGAACCGCCAGATCGTGAGGGTCGAGGTGTTCGTAGCGATCGCCAGTGGATTGCAGTACCTGGCGAGTCATTCGGCGACGGTCACCGTCAATCGCACCTTTATCGATGCGGCGCAGATTCCCGAATATGGAGTGCGCGCGATCGCCGCCGCCACGGAAAATGAAATCGTCGTCAACTATCCGAACGTGCGCCAACTCCATCCCAAGCGGGCCGCCAGTCGGGCGGAAGTGACGGCGATCTTGTGTCAGGCGATCGCCGACGGCAGCGGAGGATCCCCGGTGCCGAGTGCCTACGTCGCGCGAGTGCGTTCCCAAGAGATTCGAGGGGTGTGGTTGACTAACATCGATAGCGAAGCGATGTTTTCCCGCGATCGGCTCAAATTTGCCCTGGAACGACTGGCAAACCTTCACTTCAACACCGTTTATCCCAACGTTTGGAGTTGGGGGTATACTCTATATCCGAGTCGTCTCGCCGAGCGAGTCGTCGGCTTTCCCCACCATCCGGCGCCGTGGCTGCAAGGGCGCGACCTGCTCGCGGAAATGGTCGAAGAAGGACACCGAGTGGGGTTGACGATCGTTCCTTGGTTTGAATACGGATTCATGATGCCCCCGGATTCGGTACTGGCGAGGCGACATCCCGAGTGGATCGCGCGGCGGCGCGACGGGAGCGATCGCGTCGTCGAGTCCGGAGTCGAACGGCTTTGGCTCAATCCCTGGCACCCGCAAGTGCAAGAATTCATCCAAGGGTTGATTCTCGAAATTGTCGGCGATTATGCCGTCGATGGGATTCAGTTTGACGACCATTTCAGCATTCCCGTCGATTTAGGGTACGACGAGTATACAGTCCAACTTTACCGCCAGGAGCACTTGGGACTCGCCCCGCCAGACAACCCCAACGATAATAATTGGATTCGGTGGCGATCGCACAAACTGACCGAATTTATTCGCCAGATTTACAAAGCCGTCAAAGAACGGCGACCGTCGGCGATCGTTTCCCTGTCGCCGAATTATCAAGATTTCGCTTATAAGTTCTACCTCCAAGACTGGCGGACTTGGCAGCGTTACGGCTTTGTCGAAGAATTAATCTTGCAAGTTTATCGCGACGCGATCGACAGTTTTACCGCCGAACTGCAGCGATCGGAAGTGCAACTCGCCCAACGCAACATCCCCGTAGGGGTGGGAATTTTAGCCGGACTGCGAACTCGTGGGGTGCCGATCGAACAGATTCAAACCCAAGTGCAAGTCGCCCGCAATTTGGGATTTTCCGGGGTATCGTTCTTTTTCTACGAATCCTTATGGAATTTTGCCCCAGAATCCCCGGCAGATCGGGCCGTCGTGTTGAAAAAATTGTTTCCCTCCAAATTGTCGCGTCCTGAATTAGGGACGGGGTGGGAACCGTCCGTCTGAAAAAACCGCGATCGCGATCGTTGCCGTCAACTTTACAATTGAAAGAGGAACCGATCGCCCGTACTTCGGTAGATGCCAGCCTTCAGTCAAACCAGCCCAGCCACGGAGTCGGGGGAAGGCGATCGGAGGATAAGCGATCGAGCGGCGATCGCGCGGGGGTTGCTAAGATTTTCTCAAAGCGGTGCAAACTTAAATGCTCGGTAATACTCGCGCAATCATTAAAGATCGCTAAGATTAGTGTCGCTAAGATTACCGGGTCGATGGAGACATCTTCCTCAAACCCATTGATTGCGATCTGCCGACCGAGCCACTAGAGGGTCACTCATGAAAATCATTTTAGTTATTGAAGACGAAACCGCAGTTTTAACAAATATTCTCGAAATTCTCGAATGCGGCGGCTTTAAAGCGATCGGCGCCGAAAACGGGCAAATCGGCGTTCAACTGGCCAAAGAAAATCTGCCCAACTTAATTTTATGTGACATCATGATGCCCGTCCTCGACGGTTACGGCGTACTCAACGAACTGCGTCAAGATCCGGCCACCGCAACGATTCCGTTGATTTTCCTGACCGCCAAAGCCGAAGCCCAGGATTTGCGAGAAGGGATGAATCTCGGAGCCGACGATTACCTGACCAAACCCTTTCGGCGAAAGGATTTGCTCGAAGCGGTCAATACCCGCCTCGCCAAACAAGCCGCCGTCATGCAGCAGTACGATCGCGAGCGCCAGCGCGCCGAAGGACTGCAGAGTAAAATGCTCGAACTCGAAGAGCTGACCAATACGAAAGAAGGCTTGTTGATGAAGTTGATCGAGGATTTACGCAATCCGCTCTCCAAGATTAACTTGGCGATTCACATGTTAAAAAATATGCCTGCCGGAGCGTCGCGCGATCGCTATTTAGAAATCCTGCAAGAAGAATTCAACCGCGAAATTTCCCTGATCGAACAAGTCTCCGACTTGCAAGAACTGTTAACCGTAGACAATTTTAAATTGTTGCGTCAGTTTAACTTGCTCGGCGGCAATCTCAACGATCTTCCCCCGCAAAAAAATGAATGAGTCCGAGCCGCTCGTCGATTATTCTGGAATAAACTGCCCGTGGTTAGAGATCGAGCAGCCCGCAGTGCGGTTGGCAACCGCTTCACCCTTGTGGCGCCAACCGAGACGGCTGGCAATCGCCCGTGCGGGGTGGCACGAGCGCTCCTCTCCCAGGCGTTAAACGGCAGTGAGCGAGGGGACTCCTCCCGAGTTCGTCGCTCCCGTGCGCGCGAGATCGAGATCTGAGTTGAAATTCCCCCAGCCATGAGATCTAGTGAAATTGCGGCCTCTTACTTGCAACCTAAATCGATGATGAAAACAATTTTGGTGATAGAGGACGAGGAATTTGTCCGAGCCAACATTCTCGAAATCCTTGACTCGATGAACTTCGAGACCCTCGGTGCTGAAAATGGCAAAATTGGGGTAGAACTCGCGCAACAACACCTTCCGGACTTGATCTTGTGCGATATTAAAATGCCCGAACTCGACGGCTACGGGGTTCTGACCGAATTGCGTCAAGATCCGACAACCGCCACAATTCCCTTTATTTTTTTAACGGCGAAAGCCGAAGTCGCCGACCTGCGCCAGGGAATGAATCTCGGAGCGGACGATTATTTAACTAAACCCTTCCGACGGGCCGAATTGCTCAGTGCGGTGTCGGTGCGCCTGGAAAAACAGGCGGCGATGCAACAGCGCTACAGTCATGAAAAACAAGAACTGATCGCCTCCTTGCAGCAAGTCAAAGCGCGACTGAATGACTCGGTGCACTACGATCCGCTCACCAAATTGCCCAATCAACTGCTGTTGCGCGAACAGTTCGATCGCATTGAAACTCAAGCCGAGCGAGGACAACAGCCGATCCCGATTCTTTATATCGGTTTGGATCGCTTCAGCCGGATCGTCGAAACTTTGGGTCATGCGTTAAGCGATCGCCTCATTCAAGAAGTTGCCCGCCGCCTACTCAGTTGTGTCAATCCCGACGATACCGTCGCCCACCTCAACGGCGAACGCTTCGCGATCGTTCAATCTCCCTTCAGTCAAAACGTTCGCCCGAATTCCCTCGGAAGCGATCGCCTCGCCAATGGGGACGCGCGCCCCTGTTTGCCCTTGGTCGAACACATTCTCGAAACGATGGCCCGTCCGTTCTTGTTAGACCGTCACGAGATTTTTATGACCGTCAGTATCGGTATAGGGATTTATCCGATTCACGCCCGCGATATCGACAATTTGATGAAGCGCGCCGGAGCGGCGATGTCGCGGGCGCAACAACTCGGCGGCAATCAATATGAATTTTATAACCCGTCGTTGACCGCTCACGCGATCGCCGATTTGAATTTAGAAACCAGTTTGCGCTACGCCTTGGAGCGATCGGAATTTCTAGTTTACTATCAACCCCAAGTCGAACTCAAAACTGGAAAAATTGCCGGAGCGGAAGCCTTAGTGCGCTGGCAACATCCCGAAAAGGGCTTGGTGTCTCCGGGAAAATTTATTCCCCTCGCGGAAGAAATTGGCTTGATCGTTCCCATCGGACAGTGGGTTTTACAAACCGCTTGCAGCCAAATTCAACAGTGGCAAGCACGGGGCTTGTTTGAGGGCAGATTGGCGATCAACCTCTCGATCCGGCAATTCAACCAGCCGGATTTAGTGCCGAAATTAGCAGAAATTTTAGAGACGACCGGGTTAGAACCTTCTACGCTAGAAATTGAAGTTACTGAAAGTCTTTTAGTTCAAAATATTGACAATACGATCGCCAAATTAAAGGCGATTAAAGCTTTGGGAATGACGATCGCCCTCGACGATTTTGGTACTGGGTATTCCTCCCTGAGTTACTTGCAACAATTCCCCTTCGATATTTTAAAAATCGATCGCTGCTTCGTGCGCAACTTACCCGAAGATCGCAAAAATGCGGCGATCGCCACTGCCATTTTGCAGATGGCTCACGGACTCAATTTAAAAGTAGTGGCCGAAGGTGTAGAAACTTATCAAGAATTATTGTTTTTATACGGCCAAGAGTGCGATACTTTACAGGGCTATTTATTCAGCCCTCCAATTTCCACCAGCGAGTTTGAAACCCTACTGAGGACGGGCAAAAAACTCAAGCTTCCCGAAACCGACGACTACCTTCCTTCTTATTGAAGCCGTTCTCGTTCGCCGGGGACGGACGGGTTTGCAGGTGGGGGAGCGAAACTGGGGGTCAAAACTCTTGCTATATTGAGATCGAGCGGTCAAAAGGGGCGATCGCCCACTCGTGCTTTCCTCTTGTAGGGGAGTCCACTGCACCTTTGCAAGATCCAGCTAAGCTCGACGTCGGACGGCAATTAGACCCTCGAATGGAGCAAGACCTCCACTTTAAAAGCCAAGTGAATCACCTTTATTTCAAAAGGTTTATTCAAAAGGTTTAGCTTAAGTGCGAGCGATGGATAAAATACTCGTCGTAGAAGATGAAGAAGATTCTAGTCATTGAAGATGAAATGTCGGTGCGCGATAACATCGTCGAACTGCTCGATGCGGAGAACTTCGAGACCGTTGCTGCCGAAAATGGCGTGGAAGGGGTCAAGCGGGCGCGCGAAGAGTTGCCGGATTTGATTTTGTGCGACGTGATGATGCCCCACCTCGACGGCTATGGGGTGTTGGAAGCGTTGCAAAGCGATCGCGCCACCGCGACGATTCCCTTTATCTTTTTAACGGCGAAGGCGGAGAAGGCGGATACCCGCAAGGGGATGGAGTTGGGGGCCGACGACTATCTGAGCAAACCATTTACAATCGACGAATTACTCGGGGCGATCGCCACCCGCTTGCAAAAACAAGCGACCATTGCAGAGCAATCCCAACAAAAACTAGAGGAATTGCGCAATACGATCGCCCTGTCCCTTCCCCACGAACTGCGGACCCCGATCAACGGCATTTTAGGCTACGCCCAACTGCTCGCGGAAGACTACGAAGATCTCGATCGCGAAGAAGCGTTAGAGATGTTGGAAGGTATCCAAGTTTCGGCGAAGCGACTGCACCGACTGGTACAAAATTACTTGTTATATGCCGAAATCGAGATCGTCGCCCGAGACCCGCAACGCTTGCAATATTGGATGAATAATATCGGCGCCCACAGCCCGACGGAGATCGAACGGGCGGTGCGATCGAAACTGGTGGAGGCGGGACGAGAAGGCGACCTCTCCCTCGATCTCGAAACGGCATCGATTGCGATTTCGGCAGTGCACTTGCATAAAATCGTCGAAGAATTAATTGATAACGCCTGTAAATATTCCTCTCCCGAGACCCCGATTCGCGTTGTCGGACGCAAACAAGAACCCACCGACTACTACTTGAGTATTGTCGATCGTGGGCGGGGGATGAGCGCCACCCAGATTGCCAATGTCGGCGCCTACATGCAGTTCGAGCGCAAACTTTACGAACAACAGGGATCCGGGCTGGGATTGGCGATCGTGCGACGGTTGAGCCAACTCTACGGGGGCGACCTCAAACTCGATAGCGTTCCCGACGGCGAAACGACGGCGACGGTGCGCCTGCCCTTACTAGAATGGATGTAAATGCCGCGATCGCGGCAGTGCCAGTGCGACGATCGGGCCGGTTCGCGTTCGATCCGTGGGGTTTCCGGCGATCGCCGGATCTCGGGAACACAATCCCCACCCCTCGACCCTCAGACCAAATTTTATCAAAAAAACTCCGATGAAAAACGCCCGATCGCTCTAACAGGACGATGGTTCTAGAGTTCACCTCCCCTTTAGCGGCAGTTTTGGATCGTCATCCCCTGGCGGTACGTCCGGAAACTCCCCTCACACAAGCCCTCGCCCTCATGCACCGGGGGCGGGTCAGCTACCTCGCCGTCGTCGAACCGTGGGGCCAGGGTGGGGGAGGCTCCTTGCAACCCGGTCAGCCTTTGCAATGGTTGGGGGTGTTCGCCGAAAGTGAGGCGGTGCGCCTGCTCGCTGAGGAGCGGGACTTGGCGGCGCTCACCCTCGGCGACGCGACCCAGTGCCTCGGAAACGCGGTGAAAGCGACGGAAAGCCTCGATCTGGCGAGGGCGATCGCCCTTCTCTACCAGCAGCGCTTTACCCCGCTTCCGGTCAACAGTGCCACGGGTCAGCTCCTCGGGGCGATCGCCCCGGAAAGTCTCGCCCGCGCCCTTCATGTCACGCCGACCTTGCGCGATCTCCCGGTGGCTTCCTTGGGGCCGATCCCTGCCGTCGCCATCGATCCCCGGGACTCGTATCGGGTCGCCGTCCGACAGATGGCGCGGGCAGGTCGTACCAGCGTGCTGTTAGCCCGCGCCGGAGAAGCGATCGCCACCGTCGCCGCAGCCGACGCGATCGCCGCCTGGGCCTGGGCAATTGATGCCGATCGCCCCCTGGAGGCTCAAGCGTGGACCGCGCCCGTGTGCTGTCGGCAGGAGGATTCCTGGTGGACCGCCTACCAGTTAATGCAATTCCATCACGTCCGCCATTTGGCCGTTAAAGACCCGAACGGGGCGATCGTCGGCCTGCTCGACCTCACGGACCTGCTCGCCAGCCTCAGCCCCGAAGCCTTGCACCTGGCGATCGCCCCTTGGTCGCGCTCTGGCGTAGCGCTTCCCTCTCGCTCCGAAATTGGTCGCGATCGCTCCACCCCCCCCTTAAAAACCGTCGTCGAACAACTGCGCCTCGAAATCTTTCAGCGCCAGGTCGCCCAAAAGTTACTGCATTTCAGCGAAGAACGCTTTCGTCAGGCGATCGAAACCATGGCCGATTGGGTGTGGGAAATGAACGCCCAGGGGGTTTACACTTACGCCAGCCCGCGCATTCGCGATATTTTAGGCTACGAACCCGCCGAAATCGTCGGTACGACCGTATTCGACACCATCGATCCGGCCCAAGTGGAGGCGTATCGGGAAACCTTCGAGCGGTTTTGGCGCGATCGCCGCCCGTTCGAGTTGTTGAAACGCACGGTCCGCCACCGAGGCGGTCGTCGGGGGATCCTCGAAAGCAGTGGGGTTCCCCTGTTTAGTGCCGACGGCGAATTCCGGGGCTATCGCGGCGTGGATCGCGACATCACGGAACGAGAACAAGCTCGCCAAAAACTCGAACAGCTCAATCAAAGTTTGGAAACTCGGGTGCGCGAACAAACTGCCGAACTGCGCCAGGTGGTCGAGCAATTACAAGCAGAAATTGCCTGCCGGGTTCAAGTCGAGTCGGCGTTGCGCGAGAGCGAACGACGGCTCGAAAATATCCTCAATTCTCTCAATGACGTGGTCTGGTCCGTCTGCGCTCGAACTCACCAGTTACTTTATCTCAATCCGGTGACCGAGGTGGTGTTCGGGCGTACCTGTCGGGAATTTTTAGAGTGCCCCGATCGATGGCTGGAAGCGGTCCATCCCGCCGACCGCGATCGGGTGCGGGCCAATGCCGAGCAAATGTTGACCCTCGGCTGGAAAGACCTCGAATATCGGATCGTGCGACCGGACGGCGAAGTGCGCTGGCTTCACGATCGCGGTCAACTCTCGTTCGCAGAAGACGGTCAACCGTTACGCATCGACGGGATCGCCCGCGATATTACCGATCGCAAGCAGATCGAAGCGGCTCTATCCCAAACCGAACGCCGTTTTCGCGCCATTTTCGACCAGACGTTCCAGTATATGGCCGTGTTGACCGTCGAGGGAGCGATTTTGGAGGTCAACCAAACGACGCTGGATTTATTGGGTATTTCTGCGAGGGAGGCGATCGGCTGTTCGTTTTGGGACGGGATTCGCGGCAATTTGGCGGGGGATCTCCCTTCCCCCTGCTGGTCCGAGGCGACTGCCGCCCAAATCCACTCGGGGATCGTGGCGGCGGCGCGGGGGGAGTTCGTTCGCTGCGAAATTGAGGTGACGACCGAGGGCGATCGCCGAATCACCTTAGATATTTCGATCGAGCCGATTCGCGACGATCGCGCCCGGGTGGTGCAATTGATCTTGGAAGGGCGCGATATCAGCGATCGCAAGGCGTTGGAACGGGAACTGGCCCAGCGCGAACAGTTACTGCACTCGTTTTTTACGGCGATCGGTCAAGTTTACGTGGGACTGTCTTTGCAAGATGAGCGACTGCGTTATTTACAAGTCAATCAAGCTCTCGCCGACATCCACGGCGTCCCCGCGCGCGAGGCGATCGGCAAAACGGACCGCGAGATCTTCCCCGCCTGGGCCGATCGCGTGGTGCCGTTGCAAGAACAAGTGTTGCACTCCGGGGAACCGTTGTTGAATTTGGAGCTGTCTTTTCCGACCCGGGCGCGTCCCCAAAAGATGCGCCATTGGATGGTGTACTATTTTCCGGTACCGTTGAATGAGGGCAGCCAGCGAGGGGTCGGCACCATTATTCTCGATATCACCGAACGCCAACAAGCCGAACAAGACCTGCGGGCGATTCGAGAGCGACTCGAACACCTGTTGGCGGTCAATCCGACGGTGGTTTACAGCGCTGAAAGTTCGCCGCCTTACGCCACGACGTTTATTAGCGAGAATGTCACGCGACTGCTCGGTTACGACTCCCAAGACTTCTTAGAAAATCCCGCGTTTTGGGTCGATTGCGTTCATCCTGACGATGCGGGTAGCTTTCGGGATGCTTTAGCTAGGGTGGGACGTTCGGAAGCGATCGTCGTCGAATATCGGTTTCGCCGTCGTCATGGCAGTTACTGTTGGGTGCGCGACCAACTGCGCCTGATTCGCGGCGATCGCCGTGCAGAAATTGTCGGCTGTTTTTATGACATTACCGAAAGTAAAAAAGCTGAGGCGCGCTTGAAAGCCTCTTTACAAGAAAAGGAAGTGCTACTTAAAGAGATTCACCACCGGGTTAAAAATAACCTTCAAGTCATTTCCAGTTTGCTCAATCTCCAATCTAGAACTCTTGGGGATCCCCAAACCCGCCAATTATTTTATGACAGTCAAAATCGCATTCAGTCGATCGCTTTTATCCATGAAAAACTCTATCAATCTCAAGATTTAGCCCGGGTGGATTTCAGTCAATATATCAAAACACTAACAAACCACTTGTTTCGTTCTTACGGCGCCAATATCCAACGGGTTTCCCTTAAAATTAATATTCATGACATCTTTCTCAGTGTCGATGTAGCAATTCCTTGTGGACTAATTGTGAACGAATTGGTATCTAATGCCCTCAAGCATGGCTTTCCCGGCGATCGCACGGGGGAAATTTGGATCGCGTTATTTGACGAGTCCGCTTTGTCGAATTCCAGTCCATCTAGGGTCCCCCTCCACCGTACCGATCCCCAAATGATTTTGACCGTGGGGGACAATGGGGTCGGTTTACCGCAGGAGTTGAGTTTGGGCAACACTCAATCGTTGGGAATGCAACTGGTCAATACCTTAGTCAAGCAACTCAAAGGAAGCATGGAGTTGCTCGCCGAACCAGGGACGGTGTTTCGTATTGTCTTTCCCGTCCCCCACTAGCACGCTTCCCTCCCGTCTGCATCGCCAAGCGACTTCAGACTGGAACGACCGACCCCCCCATCGCCCCGGCTGCCCGTGGCATCCGAAGCCTGGAGTTCTTTTTGTAACCGCCCGAGGGAGGCAAAAGTAATGGCCAACGAGCAGATTTTGGTAGTCGAAGATGAAGGCATTGTCGCCCTTGATATTCAAAGTATGTTGGAAGATCTCGGATATCAAGTTCCCATTACGGTAGGATCGGGCGAGGAAGCCCTCGCCTCGATCGCCGAAAATCGACCGAATTTAGTCTTGATGGATATTAATTTGGACGGCGAAATCGACGGCGTAGAAACTGCCGAACAAATTCGCGACCGCTACAATATTCCGGTGGTCTATTTGACCGCCTACAGCGACGACGATACCCTGCAACGGGCAAAGTTGACCACGCCTTTCGGCTATTTGGTCAAACCTTTGGAAGCCCGCAGCTTGAAAACGACGATCGAAATGGCGATTTATCGCCACGAACTCGAACAAGAATTGAAGCAGAGTAAAGAATGGTTTGCGACGACTTTGCGTTCGATTGGCGATGCGGTGATTGCCACCGACGAAAGTCGTAAAATTGCTTTTCTCAATACGATCGCCGAACAGTTGACCGGATGGAGTCAAAATGAGGCGATCGGTCGCGAAGTTTCCGAAGTGTTGTACTTGATCGACGAAGATCGAGGCGTCGCGATCGGCGATCCCGGTTTGGCCTTTTTTTCCGGGCAATTAGCTGGAGAAACGATCGACGAAGCGGTTTTAGTCGCCAAGCAAGGACGCCATATTCCGATCGAAAATACGGTGACGCCGATTACCGATCGCAACAATCGCACGATTGGCGTCGTTTGGGTGTTTCGCGATATCAGCGATCGCAAACAAGCCGAAGCCCTCGAAAAAGACCGCATTCGCTTGGAAACGGAAGTAAAACAACGCTCGATCGCCGAAGCGGAAATTCGCCGTTCTCTCGAACTCGAACGCCAGTTAAGCGAACTCAAAAGCCGTTTGATTGCTAATGTTTCTCATGAATTTAGAACCCCGTTGAGCGTCATTCTCTCGTCGAGTGAGCTATTGCAAACCTACAGCGATATTTGGTCGGAAGAAAAAAAAAATAGCCACTTTCAACGGATTAAAAGCGCGATCGATTACATGACCAAACTGGTCAGCGATGTTTCCGTCATCGGTCAAGCCGAAGCCGGGAAACTCAGCATCAATCCCGTTCCCCTAGAGTTGGTTCAATTTTGCCGCGATTTAGTCGAAGAACGTCAAATTACCGCAGGCGATCGTTATCAAATCTCTTTTGAAACCAACCGCGATCGCCTTGAAGTGACCATCGACGATAAAATTCTCGAACATATTTTACTCAACCTGCTCTCCAACGCCCTCAAATATTCCCCCGAAGGCGGTCGAATTGAGTTCAAACTCACGTTAAAAGAGAGCGAATCTACTCCAGAGGAATCCCCTCACGAGGCGATCGTCATCAGCATTCAAGACCCCGGAATTGGCATTCCCCCCGAAGATCTCCCCAACCTCTTCAAATCCTTTCAACGGGCCACCAACGTCGGTACGATTCGCGGAACCGGATTGGGTTTGTCAATCGTTAGAAAATGTGTAGACTTACTCGAAGGTCAGATCGAAATTAAAAGTGAAATTGGTCGCGGAACGACGGTCACGGTCACCCTACCGCGATACTGCAAACAATCGTCCTAGCCAACTCTGTTTCCTCTCTATTGACTGCTCTCAACCACTTTCATCTCTTTCCCTAATTCTTGCCGTGGAAAACCGCAAAATTATTCCCTATTTATTCCTCTTTCCTGCTTTAACTATCTTAGGACTCACTGTTTTTTGGCCTGCCTTGAATGCGTTTTTCTTAAGTTTTACTCGCTACGAGTACGACCTCACCCAAGCCCCTCAATGGATCGGCTTCGCCAACTTTCGCAAGTTGCAATCCGACCCGGTTTTTTGGAAAACTGTCGGTAATACTTTTATCTATCTCGTCGGCGTCGTTCCCGTACTCGTGGCAGCCCCGTTAGCTTTGGCAATTTTAGTCAATCAAAAACTACGCGCGATCGGCTGGTTTCGCGCGGCTTATTACACCCCCGTCATTATTTCTCTCGTCGTCGCCGGGATTGCCTGGAAATGGCTTTATGCCGAAAATGGTTTCTTCAATCAACTGCTAAAAATGAGCGGTTTGAGTTTTATTTTTGGCGAAAGTATTCCCTGGTTAACCAGTCCCAACTTGGCTATTTTTAGCGTGATGGTCGTCACGATTTGGAAAGGATTAGGCTACTACATGGCCATTTATTTAGCGGGATTGCAGTCCATTCCCGGGGAAGTTTACGAAGCTGCCGCGATCGACGGTTCCGACGGTATCCGCAAGCATTTTGATATTACCGTCCCTTTAATGCGCCCTTATTTATTCTTAGTCGCCGTTATTTCTTCAATTTCAGCTACCAAAGTATTTGAAGAGGTCTACATCATGACCCAAGGCGGTCCGCGCAATAGTTCTAAAACGATCGTTTATTATTTATATGAAAAAGCATTCACTGAATTGGAAATCGGCTACGCTTGCACGATCGGCTTGATGTTATTTTTATTTATTTTTGCTTTATCTCTATTACGATTAGTTTTTACCGTTAACAATGAATCTTAATTCAAATAGCAATTCTTAAAACACTCCAGTTCATCCACGCCCCCTGTCGTTACCGCACAAGCAGGAATCTTACAACCCACGATAGACCTAAGAAAATTTAGAAGTATTATAAAATCTAAAATCTAAAATCTAAAATCTAAAATCTAAAATCTCCCAATGAATCTGTTATTAATCGAATCTCCCGGAAAAATCAAAAAACTCAGCCAAATTCTCGGATCGGGGTGGCAAGTCAAAGCGAGTATGGGACATGTGCGCGAACTCGCCAACGACGGCGAAGATGCGTTAGGTTTTGATTTGATCGGCGATCGCGTCAAATGTCGCTACACGGTCAGGAGCGATCGCGCCCAAAAAACGATCGCCGACCTGCGCCAAGCCGTCGCCCGTGCCGATACTGTGTATATCGCCACCGACCCCGATCGCGAAGGCGAAACCATCGGCTGGCATTTAGCTCACGAACTACACCTCCGCCGTCCCTATCGCGTGACTTATACAGAAATTACCCCCGCCGCCGTCAGACGGGCGATCGCCCATCCCCGCCACCTCGATCGCGATCTGGTCGCCGCCGGACGTGCCCGGGACTGCCTCGACAAACTCGTCGGCTACAAAGGCAGCAAACACGTCGTTTGGGCGCTCAAGATCGGCGCTAAATCGATGGGGAGAGTACAAAGTGCGACCCTCCATTTACTCTGCCAGCGCGAAGCCGAAATTCAAGCCTTCGTTCCCCAAGATTATTGGTCCTGCTGGGTCGAATACGCCGAAGGATTCAAAGCCTTTTATCGCGGCGACGCCGACGCCACCAGCGACGACGAAGCCAACCCATCGGACGACGCCGAAGATCGCAGTCAAAAAGCGCCCGAATCTCAAAAAGTTCTCTCACAAGCAGAAGCCGATCGGATCGTGGCGATCGCCCGTCGCGAATCTCACCAAGTTCTCCGCATCCACAAGCGCAACACCTCCCAATCCCCCCCGCCACCGTTCATCACCTCCACCCTGCAACAAGCCGCAGGCGCCAAATTACGCCTCAGTCCGGATAAAACCATGAAGGTCGCCCAAGCTCTTTACGAAGCCGGACATATTACCTACATGCGAACCGATTCGATCTCACTTTCTGCCGAATTTCAAGCCGCCGTGCGCGACTACCTGCAACAACACGACCCCAGCAACGTGCCGGACAAAGTGACTCGATACCGCTCAAAAGGTAACGCCCAGGAAGCCCACGAAGCCATTCGCCCCACTCACGTGACCCGCACTCCCGAGGCATTAGGGCGGGAAGTGAGCCGCGAAGAAGGCCAACTTTACCAGCTCATCTGGAATCGCGCCGTCGCCTCTCAATGTCGTCCGGCGCAACTGGCGAAAACACGCATTCTTAGCCAATCCGGGCCGTTATTTTGGGAAGCACGCGGCCAGGTCGTGACTTTTGCAGGATATACGAAATACTGGAACAATATCAGTGAAGATACTCGGTTACCGAATATCGAAGCCCGCCAGAATCTCACGTGCAAACGAGCTGGAGCAGATAAAAAACGAACCCAACCGCCACCGCGTTATAGCGAACCGAAATTAGTTCAGTTGATGGAACGCAAGGGAATCGGGAGACCGAGTACCTATTCCCCGACAATTAAGACGTTAAAAGAGCGAAAATACGTCAGTTTGACGAAAGGAAAATTACAACCAACGGATTTAGGAATGGAGTTGGATGGGGTATTAGCGAAAGTTTTGCCAGATTTAATCGAAGCAAATTTTACCGCAAAAATGGAGCGAGATTTAGATGCGATCGCCGATGGAAAATTAAACTGGGAAAGCTATTTAACCGGATGGAATCGAGATTATTTTTATCCTGCTTTAATTAAGGCAAAACAGGAGATTAAGCAGTTCGTTCCCACCCGCGTTTCCGAACAAAAGTCCGGTCATCGTTCTGCAGTCAAAACTGAAGCGACTGAGGTAGTTTGTCCGCAGTGCAAACGGTTTATGACTAAGGTTTTTTCGCGATCGCCCAAACTCAAAGCCGACCATTTTCTCAGTTGTAGCGATCGTGAGGGAGGATGCGGAACGGTGATGTTTTTAAATGTTGCTACTATGCAATACGAACTCCCTTATTCCCAGCGAAAACCAGATCCGACGAAGTTAACCGAGCATCCTTGTCCTCAATGCGGAAAACTGTTAGAACGTCACGAATACACTCGCGAAGGACAGCAGAAAGTCATGTTGCGCTGTTCCAATCCCAAAACCCGCCGGGACAAATGTAAAGAGGTTGCTTTTTTTAAAACCAAAACGGACAATTGGTGGTCGCCGAAGTGGGGAGAATTGGGCAGTCCGACGGCAAAAACGGCGAAGAAAACACCCCGCAAACAACGGCGAACCTCTCGGGGGCGATCGAAATAAACAAGCTTTTTTACTGTTTATAAAACACCAAAGTAGGGTGGGCAGAAATTTGCCTATCCTACTGATAGCTGTATCTTGTAAATTCTGCATGACCTCTTCCAAGGTATCGCCTTCGGTAATGCAACCGGGAAGGGCTGGTACTTCTGCTTAAGAACCCCCTTCTTCTGCTGGATGAATAATGGCTTTAATTTTCATAAACTTCGCTTCATCACAAGTTAAATGTAGTCTAGCAGGATTCAGGGATTGACATGATATGCCAAAACTAGCATAATTGAGGCATGAGTGAATTACTAAAACCAGTTGAGTGGGTTGGCAGTTCTCCTGACAATTTAAATTTCCAGAGGAGGTTCGGCAAGGTCTTGGTTATGCGCTATATCTGGCTCAATGTGGTGAAAAGCACCCGTTTGCGAAACCACTTAAAGGCTTTAAGTCAGAAAATTACATCAATTAGTAGGAAGAACAGATGATGAATCAACCCATTCAAGTCCAAGCAGGCAGTGCCAATGTGTTCGCAGATTTAGAGTTAGAAAATTCTGATGAATTACTGGTCAAGGCAGAACTTGCCCGGAGAATTAGTGGTATTATCGCCGCCGAAAATATGACTCAAACTGAGGCGGCAAAAATGTTAGGGATTGACCAGCCTAAAGTGTCGGCATTAGTGAATGGCAAGCTATCGGGTTTTTCCACTACTCGGTTGTTTCGTTTTTTAAATGCGTTTGGTCGAGATGTGGAAATCGTGGTAAAACCCAAGTCTTGCCCAGAAGCTCAAACACGAGTGGTTGCTTTGTAATGTACAGAGAAACCGGGTTTCTAGTGAAATCTTGGTTGGGATACATAAACCCATCAGACGCAATTTTTGAGCTAACCACCGCCAACCGATCGCCCTGACAATGCGATCGCCTCTTTCTTTCTTGATAAAATTAACCTGGGAATTTTTTTACCACAGAGACACAGAGAACACAAAGAAGAGATTTTCAAGGAGGGCGATCGCAAGCGCGAGGAGGAATGTAACGAGGGAGATCGCTCCTAACTATGGCTTCTAACTGTGGCTGTTTTCCTTTACTTCATCACCAAGATATCGTCCACTCCACCGGGTTTTGAGACCGGGTTTGCGCGACAAAGTAACAACTTCTCTGCCGCTTTCGGCTTGCTTTTTGCGGAGGTCTTCAAATATGGCATTCAAATCATCGTTGAAAGACTTGGCATAGGTTTCACGAATTTGGTGAATTTCTTCGACAATTTCATCTTTCCACATGGACTAATCTCCCATTCGTTTTAAATAGGTATTAGACTGGGGTAACTTTGCTGAGTTCAACCAAACCCCCCGGAAAAACTTGCACCACTAACTGATAGCCATTCATCAGGGACATCCCTACAAGTGGTTCCGAATCAGCTTCATCGACTGGAATGGTTAGAAGCTCTCCATCCCAAACTAAAATGGCTTCATAGATGTTGAAGATACATTCACTCCCATCCCCAAGAATGGCTCTTCCTCTTCTTTTCCATCTCAGATTCAACTGAGCGATTAAATCCGGAGGTAATGACAACCAACCATTAAAACCTGTATCCACAATCGAATTTTGTGTGTAAATTTTGCCATCACCGCCATAGACTGAGAGGGGAATAATTGGTTCAAAATCTCTATTAATGATTCCGGTAATCATCAGGTTCTCTTCGTTCGTCCGCCAAAACGACGCACATAGCCCGAACCGATTCGTACAATCCAGATTTGAGCATCAGGGTGAGTGGCTTCAAGGCGATCGCAGGCGGCAATTTCACTAGCATCAACTTCAAAATCTCCAGTTTCTAAATCGATCGCCACAATCTTGCCATCATTACCTGCCTCTACTTGTGGGCGAACCCGAGATTCATAAATTTCATCCCCAAGGCGAGCGAATTCCTCTTTACTGTAGCGGGGTTGTTTAGTAGTCATAGCTTTAACTTGCTTAAAATGGCACTAACTGATAAAAATATGGATTGGCTCTTTATTATACCGCATTCATTGAAACGATACGAGGGGAGAGGATAATAGGCGATCGCTCTTACTTGTACCTGAGAAACCGGGTTTCTAGTCAAATCTTAGTAAAGATACAGAAAGCCTAAAAGAAACCCGGTTTCTGTATGTTCGCACCTCCCGGTGCTGCTAAGATTTAAGCAGGAGACTTAAACCCAAGAGAGATAACCATGAGTTTAGTGATTTCCGATGAGCTAGTAAAGGCGAGTGGGTTTTCAGAAAATGAGTTATTTTGGGAAATTGTGCTGATGTTGTTTCAGCAAGATCAAATTAGTTTGGGGAAAGCGAGTGAGTTATTGGGGCTGCATCGGATGCAGTTTCAATAACTGATTGCTGAGCGAAGTCTCTGCGTCCACTATGATATCGCTGAGTTTCAGGAAGACCTCAAGACTTTAGAGGAAACGGAGTAGTGATGATTGTTTTCATCTTCTACATCTCATGCATGAATCGTTTTAGCATGTGCTGCACTGAGTTGTTAGATTGGCATAGAATTGTTTTAGGTTGAGTTGATGCCACGAAACCCGATCGGGATAATGGGGCGATCGCAGTTTCATAGATGCGATCGCGCTTTGGAAGCGGGAAATCATGGAAAAATCGTGGCCATTGATATTGAAACGGGCATTTTTGAGGTGGCAGACGACATTTTGACCGCCAGCGATCGCCTATTTGAACGACTGCCTGATGCTCAACCTTGGATTGTGCGGATAGGCAGCAGGGCCGTGCATCGTTTTGGCACACAGAACATCAGAATGTAATTCTCATACTTGTGAAGTACGCAAACTCTGTCATTCCCGTGAAAACGGGAATCCATCAAACCGGGCAGCATCAGTGACCATTTAAATCATGCCAGCAATCAGGTGCGATCGGCTTAGTCGGATAAGGTGCTGATATAATAGAGCTATATTTTCGAGTTGAGAAGGACACAATCAACCTCACTATCCCTCTAGAAGCGCCATAAATATTACAGGATTTCGCATTTTTGTCTGATCTGGATTGATTGCCCCGTTTCAAATTTTCACCTGATTCGTTGTTGACAAGATTAACCAAACCATGAAAATTCAAACAGTAATTACTGGGTTAATTCTGGGGTTTTTATTAGGATGTGGCGAAAGTAAGCAGGATGCACCGATAAGTCAGCCGACTCCCACCCCCCCAGTGCAGCCAACTAATATCTTTGATAGTGTTTCTTTTCCCCAGGATGCTTGTGGTGACAATTTGCCAGAAGACCCGCAGGCTTATCCGGTAGATTTTTATCCGGTTTATATCGATTACAGTGAAAGTAATTTACAAGCGGTGAAATCTAAGTTTTGCCGGGATGCTTTGAAAAAGTATAGGGAAGCGAAAGGCAAAGATTATATTCAAGTTGCCTCTTTTGTGGGTGAAGAACGAGCCAATCAGTTTAAAAAGTTGATGCAGCAAGAGTTGGGTAGTGGAGAGATTGGAGAAGCTACTGTTATAGAAGCTCCTTTAAGCAATAGAGAAGTTTTTCCCAAAGAATACTGCGGAGATAATCCGCAAGATATTAAGAGCTATCCAACTTATATCTACCCAGTTTTTACTTGGGCAGAAGATATTGATAACATAAAGTTGCAATTGTGTCAGAATGCTCAAATAGGTCAAGCTCCTTCAGAATATCGTAACCCTTATGGTAGGAACAGGGAAGCAGTAGTATTAGGATATTTTTTCAGTCAAAAAGCGGCGCTTTTGCTTAAAGATGAAATCGGAAATCGTCTAGATAACATTCAAATAGGCAATCCTTATAAAATTACATCAAACCCTTCTGAATTAGGTAGGTTAGCCAAGTTGACTGATTCGCAAACTCAAGATTTGCTCAGTTTTGCTAAAAATAACCGTTACCAAAAAACCTTTAAAATTATTTTGCCAGCTTATATACCCGATGGTTATAAAGTCGCTAAATTTAACGTTTACGAGGGACTGGGTGGACCAGTGTATCATATAGAATATCAAAACTCAAATAATTCTTGCTTTAGTATACATGGCAGTTCAGGAGGTTGGGGTGGCGCACCAGAAGATTATGAACGAGTTGAAGTTTTGTCTTCAGCTTTAGGAAAAGTAGTTTTAGGAAAAACAGATTTTGATCGTTATTATAACATGGCACAAATAAACTTAGTTATTGAGGCTGGCTTGTTAATTAACCCACAAAGATATTCATTCTCAACTTCTTGGAAAGCTAATTCTTGCACTCCTGTTCAAGTTCAAGAAGCAGTGAAAATTGTTGAATCTTTTCAATACTTAAATCCTTAAGGAATTAAAGTAACTATATTTTGTTAACTTTTAATGCCAGTCAATTATTCATCAGTGGTGAAAATAACAACAACTAAGATTATGAAAAAAATGCTAATGATTTGCTTATTGAGTGGGATTTTCGCCGGATGTGGTGCCACTCAGCCCAAAATCGCCACGTCTTAAGGGATGATTTAGATACTGCAAAGATTCAACGACTTTCGCAGCCTCATTCATGCTGAGTGTAGTCGTACAACCTGGATTCTCTTGCTTAAGGACTGAACCAAAACTATATAAAATTTTGGTCGGAATTATTCCACTTTTTTGGATTGGTTCTATACTCATCCAAGGGGGCTGGTTTTCTCTATCAGATTTGGCATACATAATAGTAACGTCTCCTAAAGCTGGTGCGTAAACTTCAAGAGTTTCAATGTCTCCAACACCAGCGCCACCTCTCATTGACGTACCAGAAACTTTAAAACAGGAGCCTAATGAATTACCGTATGAAACACGATAGTAAATATGCGAATCATTGATAGTAAATACTAAATCATTTATTTTGAATCCAGGAGGAATGTAGGTAGGAACGATCGCATTTAGCTCTATATTTTTAGGATTCTGTTCTAAAAAATTGATGAATTCTGAAAACTGTTCAGAGTTAATGAGTTGAGAAGCTTCTGCTACGCTAGAAAAAGAAGGAGGTTTTTTCTTTATAGTTATTGGTATTTCCACCGATGCAGTACCAAAATCTCGTTGGATCAACTCTGCCATCTGATTTGCTCGCTCTAAATCGGTAAAGTACACCACATGATATATTTCTGGAATTCTATTGCCAGCACTACTTTTTGGACTGACAGCATTTTTGCATACTTCAGATTTAATCAGATTAAATTTTGAATAATCTTTGACATACACTCGATGAACGGTGATTGGGTAGGCTTGAGAATCTTTGGGGAGTAAATCACCGCAAATTTCTAACGCGAAATTAGAAAAAGACAATTCATGCTCATCAGATACGTCAGTGTTAACCTGATTTTCACCAGAACTCAAAATCCCATTAAAGTTGCACCCAGAAAGTAAGATGGCAATAAAAAGTTGAGCTATTCCAAAAATAAGAGTGTTTTTCATAAGTTGTAATTGAACTGATTTGAAAATACCTGATTAGACTCCAGACGAACAACAAAGGTAAAATCTACTCCTGACAAAATTCTCTAACCTGTGAAGCCTGAGAAGCATTTGCCAGATACCCTTCCAGCCACTCACACCCCGCTACCAACAACTCATCCAACCCTGGAACTTGCCATAACTGCAAACTCCCTGCATCTCCTCCAGCTATAATCGACTGCCCATCGGGACTAAAACTCAGACCCCACACTGCCCCTGACTGATTGGCAAACTCAGCCACTTGCCGCCCCTGTAAATCCCAAATTCGCACCGTTCCATCCATCCCCCCAGTAGCAATATACAACCCATCGGGGCTAAACCTCACCGCATTAATCCCACTCTGGTAGCTGAAAAACTCAACTTGTTGCCGACCCGACATATCCCACAGCCGCACCATACTATTATTATCTGCCGTCACCAATTGCTGGCCATCGGGGCTAAAACTGACACTGCGGATTTGCCCCTGATGTCCCTGCCATTCTTGCTGCAACTCACCGGATATATCCCACAGCTTAATTTTCCCGTCCCAGTCCGTACTCACAATCCGCTGCCCATCGGGACTAAACGCCACTTTACCCACCACCGCTTCATGTCCTTTGAGGGTTGCCAGCAATTCTCCCGACAAATTCCACAATCGCGCCGTCTTGTCTGCCCCGGAAGTCACAATTAACTGACCGTCGGGACTAAAACTGACACTATTCACCCAAGACTCGTGACCTTTTAACTGTCCCTGGGGTTGTCCCGAACTATCCCAAAGCCGCACCGTATTCTCATATCCTGCCGTGGCAATCGTTTTACCATCGGGACTGTAACTCACACTCCAGACTGCGCCACGAGAATTCGCCGTCCACTGCGCCACTTGTTCCCCGGACAAATCCCAAATGCGGACAACTCCCTCATCTCCGGACCCAATAATGCGCTGTCCGTCGGGACTGAAACTGACACTGTTCACATCCTCTTGATGACCGGAAAACTGCACCCCTACCCCTGTCCGTGCGGACATATCCCATAAACGAGAGGTGCCATCCCGTCCCGCACTGACCAAATATCGGCCATCGGGGCTAAAATTCGCTTGCCACACGGTTCCGCGATGACCTTGCAACCGGGCAATTTCCCGACCGGAGTTTTCCCACAGCCGCACCGTCCCATCATCTCCTGCGGTTGCCAACCGCTGACCGTCGGGGCTAAAACTCACGGCAATTACCCAGCCTTGATGTCCCTCAAGCTGTTGCACTTCTTTACCAGACAAATCCCAAATGCGAGCAGTATTATCGTCCCCCGCTGTTGCCAACTGCTGACCATCGGGGCTAAAGGTCACGTCAAACACCCGCTGTCCGTGTGCTTTAAATTGACTGACCTGCTTTCCAGACAAATTCCACAGTCGAACCGTGCCATCTTTCCCTGCCGTCGCTATTTTTTCCCCATTCGGGCTAAAACTAATCTGACTCACTCCTCCCGGATGGTCAAATTTGGCCTTCTCCCCTGCCGACATATCCCACAACTTCACTACACCAAAGTCATCCCCAGAGGCAAAATGGCCGTCGGGACTGAAACTCACCGCATTAACTACGGTTTCGTGTGCCATTTTTGCCAGTTGTTTGCCGGAAGTATCCCAGAGTCGCACGGTACTATCTCCCCCGGCACTGACAATTTTCTGGCCATCGGCACTAAAACTGATATCATTGATGCCGCCTAACACACCGCCCAGATGACCTTGGAGTTTAACTGGTTTTGTTCGCTCTGTTCCTGAAAGGCTCCAAATTCGCACAATTCCATCCCGTCCTGCGGTGGCAACGGTTTCTCCATTAGGACTGAAACTGGCAGCTTTGACCTCTTCTCCATTCGCATCAAATCGATCGCGCTCGTAAATGGTATCGAGAATTTTCTGTAACGCCAAGATGGGACTAGCTGCTGGATAATCTTGCGGGAGGCGATCGTCTTTCACGATTTCCCGCAATCGCTGACCGCTTTGCATGGCTGAAAGCAATGCCTCTAGTTCGCCCGATCGCAATTGTCGCAGGGCACTGACTCCCGCTTGTTCGAGTCTGGTTCCTTCCTCTGCTTCCCGTTGTTTGTCACTGGCGATCCTTGCCGAAGCTAAAAATATCCCAGAAAAAACAAAACTGGTCAGCAGAACGCCCGACCCGATTATAGTCCCGATTTTAATTGTGCGCTTTGCTTTCTGATTAGCATCTTCAAGAACATGGTTAGCATCTTCAAGAAAATGGTTAGCATCGGCCAGAATTTTCGCTTCTTCTTGCGCTGTTTTTTTACGTTTTTCTTCTAGTTCAGCTTTTTGTTGTGCAGTTTCTTTCTCCTGCCTTTCTCTCTCCAAAGCCAGTTGAGCTTCTTTTTGCTCATTTTCAGCCCGTTGTCTTTCTTGTTCTCTTTGCTGTCTTTCTAGTTCAGCCCTTTCTTGTGCAATCTCTTTCTCCTGCCTTTCTCTCTCCAAAGCCAGTTGAGCTTCTCTTTGCTCATTTTCAGCCCGTTGTCTTTCTTGTTCTCTTTGCTGTCTTTCTAGTTCAGCCCTTTCTTGTGCAATCTCTTTCTCCTGCCTTTCTCTCTCCAAAGCCAGTTGAGCTTCTTTTTGTTCATCTTCAGCGAGTTGGCGAGCTTCTTGACTCAATTGAATTAAATCAACCGCATCCGATGACAGTTCTCCAGGGTATTGTTGCCAAAACTCTTCTGCTAAAACTAGACGACTGCCACCGAGCAAATCTCCGGGTTGATGAGATTTTCCACCATCCACCCATTGCCGAGCCTCAACTTCAATTCGCCGCTGATTTCGCAACATTTCTCGGCTTTCTTCCAGCCAGCTTTTCAACTGGGGCCAGTGACGGATGAGGGATTCATGGGCCACATCAATGACGGTTACTTTTCCGGTTTCTCCTCGTGGTTGCAATTCATCAGTCACCACTAACCGCGCTTTGACTAATTTTTCGATCGCGCGATCGACCAGTTCTTCGGTATATTCCGTAGTAATCAGTTCATTTTTCAGCACCCGTCGGCGAGTATCGTCCGTCCCTTCTCCCAACTGGGTCAGTTCCAAGAAAATGCGCTTGGCGACTTTCTGTTCCGCTTCAGAAAACTCTTGAAAAACTTCATCTGCTTGCTTTTTCAGCGCTCCCTTGATTCCCTCCAAACGGTTATATTCCGAAAGGGTCAACCGACTGACTGTTTTTTGATCCCAGAGTTCGGTCAGGGTATATTGCAAAAGCGGTAAACTTCCCGGAGAACCTTGCACGTCCTCAACCATTTGTTTAATCAGTCCCGCGTCCACTTCCAGTCCCACTTGCTGCGCGGGTTTACTAATTGCCTCGTGCAAATCTTGTGCGGTCATGGTTCTCAGAGTCAGCTTATGTTCTTCCTTGGCCATATAGTCTGCCAGACCGGAATGCTCTTGTTCCACACATTTCCCCAAAAAATCAGTCCTCATCACCAACACCAAACAAAGCTTGCCATTACTTTGCTCTAACGCTCCCAAGAGGCACTGAAAAAACTTTTGCCGTTCCGAGTCATCTTCACAGAGAGTAAAAATTTCCTCAAATTGGTCGATCGTCAAGACAACACGAGGCGCTGGAGTTGCTTCGATCAGACGCTTTAAGCCTTCCGCGCCTGAGAAAATCAACTCCTCAGCGTTTTTAAGCTGAGTCGCACGTTCAACTGGGGAGAGTTCCGGTTCTGCATCCACAAATACCCGAGCTAAGTTTTGCAGGGGACTGCTATCTTGTTCTCCTGGGGTGAAAGGAGGGTAAATTTTCCAGCGATCGCTCGACCCCCAGCGATCCTCAGAAAACTTTTGCCCTAATTTAAGCTGATACAACAACCCCGCTCGAACCAGGGAAGACTTGCCACTGCCAGAAGGTCCGAGAACTGCCAGAAAATTGTGACTGCGAATTTTGGCGATCGCATCGTTGATGTCACTGGTACGCCCATAAAAATATTCAGCATCTTCTTGCTTAAAATCAAAATACCTCAACCCCCGATAAGGACAAATTCCTTCCCGAACCGGCTTAACCGACTCCAACTTTCTGCTGGTCAGGATAATCGGATCCCCAGGGTTGCTATAAATCGGCGCTTGAGGGACTCCTTTAAATTTCTCTTTAATAAAATCTGTCAGGTGATTATTTGTCACCACCCCATCAGCATAGTTATTGGGGTCGAGTCCCTGCAACAGAAACTCAGTCAAAACCCCATGCTCGCCACTTAACGACTCATAAGCTGACTCAAAAGGACGACAGGCAGCAATAAAACACCGATCTTTTCCTTTGCCCAAACTCCCTGGATCGGCTTCATCAAAATTATGCAACTCCCCACTGTGGCAGCAGTCCAGCCAGATAATTTGCTGCCTGACCGTATTTTTCTGCTGCAACAAGCGACGCAACCATTGCAGCGACAGACCCCGAAATCCTACACTGGGATCGGAGTCACTGGTTGCCAAAAAGCCTTCAGTAATACCGCCGCTACTTTCGCGTAACCCATGACCGGCAAAAAACAGCAACGCGGTTTCAGGGGCTTCTCCTTCGGGGTTGAAGAGATTAGCGATCGCCTTCTTCAACTCCTCGCAAGAAAGCTCGCCATCGCGATCTACGCATAGCTTGCCGTTTATACTGGCTTCCGGCAATCGTCGCACGCGAAAATCCCCATACTTTTCCAGAAGTTGAGCAACCGCTTCGGCATCCCGTGCGGGTTTCGGCAAATCCGTCAACTCCAGATAGTTATTAATGCCCACCACCAGTGCATCGCGAGTCATAGTTGAGCTAGAGGTAAAACTGAGTTATTCTATATTGACATATAAAGTTACACCTAACATAGGATCGTGGCAAAATCAGCAAACGAAACCTTACTTGCGATCTTGCTGGCACTAGAGAATTTAGAAACCCCGCTCAGTGCCGATGAGCAAGCGACCTTAAAAAAAACAGGTCAACGGCTAACTATGCACCCCAAAAAGTGGGAATCTGCCACTCAAAAGCTGCTGGAGGCTTTCGAGAGTAATGCCTCTTTCCAACAATGTTACCAAGCGGCTCTCACGCAATTAGAAAACTTCCAAGGTAACATTCCACCAGAACTGCTCCCCACTGAAGAAGAGTTACAACAAGCACTTCCCTCCGAGGGGAAAGTGGTGAAGCGAGCTTATTTTGAGGGACAACCGGATCGCGTCAGCAATGAAATTCTTAACGTAGTGACAAACGTTCTCAAAACATCCGACCCAGAAATTCCTCTCGGCAAACTCAGCTTAAGTCAACGCATTCTCGCCTTCTTCAAGTCTCGTAACTCCCAATGAACCAACTCATCTATCCCAATCTATTTTATTTTGTCTATGACTTGCGAGAGGGCTTAGGAGAAGACGAGCGAGAACTGAAAAAAAACCAAGAAATATTTGCCTCCAAATTTCAAGAAACTCCTTCAATCCTAGAGCGAGATACTATCCTGGAAACCGAATACCATGAGCTACTCGCTCCTCAGCAGCCTCCAATCAAGCGATTTCCCGACAGCGATCGACCTTACGAAGGATATTATTATCCCGTGCGGTTAAATGATACTTACGGTCTGCTAGTCGCCTGTTCCTTCCAGGAAACGCCCCAAATTCATGAAATCAATACAATTCTTCCCCAACTTAAATCTAAAATTGACGAAAAGCTGACTGCATCTAAAGGAGTCAAAGAAGGAACGCTAGGACAAACCTGGATGCTACTAGCTCATGTTCCAGAACCCTCGGCCAAAAATATTAAAGAGATAGCCAAAGCCTGTTACCAGCAACTAACCCAGCAGATAGATCCTCAAAATGAATTTGATTGGGAACGGGATTTGCAAGGAGAAGGCTATTTTATGGGAGGGATGGTATTTGAATTAGTGCAGTATAAAACCCTTCTCCACGAAGTCCCTGCTAAGCGTTCCAGGCGCGATCGCCTCGCCGAGCGTTCCAATCTACCCACCATTCAAAATCTTCAGCAATCCCATCACATTATTATTGCATTATATCCCAACGGTCGAGCCGCCAAGCAAGCCGCACAATTAAACTTTAGTTGGCTTCGACTCTTTTGCTATCGGCACAAAATTTTGTGGGCGTATGGTCAGAGTCGATATCTTAAGCAACAGTTAAAAATTAGTTATAAAAAAATCAAAAGATGTATTGATTTAGTGAAACAGCAAACTGAACCGAGCCTCAACCTGTCAGAGCTTCAAAAGAGCTTGTTTGACGCTCAAAGCACTTTGTCCAGATATGCAATCGATTTAAACGAGTTTGCCGACCAAATTCGCACAATCGAAATTAATTTACTCAATTACCAACGCCGACTGAAAACCATTCAAGAAAATACACAAAATAAATCCGCAGAAGCCTTACGTTCCAGCACAGGCTATCCCCCTCTCCAAGCTTTAGTTTCGCAACTGGACAGCCCTGAACTCAATGCTATAGTAGGTCTATTGGTAAACTGGCAACTTTCCTGTGATTTCACTTTTTTAGAGAAATTCAGGAATGACGTACAAGATAAATATTTGTTACAGATTCAGAAAGATTATGACAGTCTCAGCCCTGGACTAACGCTTCTAGAAGATTTAATCAATTCAATTCGAGGAATTACAGAACTCGACCAAGCGCAGCGCGATCGCAATTTTCAAGCCATTGTAGGTGTGGTTGGGATTGGATTGGCATTAGGTGCCCTCTTTGCTTCAATTTCCGGCCATTTCCCCACCGCTTATAACGACCGCTACGTTATTGATGTGACCACCGATCCAGTGTGGTCTACTTTACTAAAATTAGGAGTTCCAGAACCTTGGGTAGCCCCTTCAGTATCAGCATTGATTAGTGTGGGAGTGTCAATTGGGTTTATTGCGAGCGCAGTTATCTTCTGGATTTTCATCCAATTCTTAAAAAGATTTATCTTTAAAGTCAGCCGATTATTCAAAAAGATATTTTATTAAAATCTAGAAAGTGGTTTCATCACAAATTACTCATTGGCTGTCTCATGTCACCTTTATTGAATGCTATTGAATCATCATTTGTTGTACCATTTATCGCTGGTTATCTCTGGGTTTGATTATGTTACCTCTGCTGATTGTCAATTGAGTTCAGATGCTCCAAAAGGTTTGGTGGAGATCGCGCCCCTGCAATAGCGATCTCGCTCTCGTGACTTGCGCTTCTGGTAAGCGGATATCCAGGGGAAATTCATCTAATTTTGTAGCCAATTTACTTGACAAAAAAATAAAATGTCCATAAGGCTAGGTTAAATAAATTTGGTTAAGATCGAGATGCATCGAAATTGAGAGTGTTTTGAATTCAAGATCATGGCTAAAGGTTTTGCCCCCACGGTTGAAGCGAAAAACAAAAAGACCAGGAGTCAACTTCAATCCATCCCCTCTATCTCTGAAGTACAAGACAATTTATTGAGTTATGTGGAAGAAATTAAAGACCCTCGCTCACCCCGAACTCAAAAACATTTATTGAAAGATATTTTAGCGATCGCGATTTTAGCCGTTATTGCGGGTGCGGAAGGATGGGAAGACATGGAAAATTACGGGCTGAGCAAATATGTTTGGTTAAAAGAGTTCTTAGCCTTACCCAATGGCATTCCTTCTGATGATACGTTCCGGCGAGTTTTTGAACGAATAAACCCCCTGGAGTTAGAGCGAATATTAGCCCGATGATTTCAAAGTATTATGGGGTCTTTAGTGGGAGAAGTCGTCTCGATAGATGGGAAATGTCTGCGAGGCTCTTATGACCGAGAAAAGGGGATTAAAGCGTTAAGTTTACTGACCGCTTGGGCGGGGAAACAACAACTAATTTTAGGACAAGTCAAGGTAGAGGATAAGTCCAACGAAATTCCGGCAATTCCCACTTTGTTAAAGTTATTAGATCTTCAAGGAGCTGTCGTCACGATTGATGCTCTAGGGACTCAAGTTAAAATTGTTCAACAAATTCAAGCCCAAAAAGCTGATTATGTCCTCGCCTTAAAAAAGAATCATTCCACCCTTTACACCCAAATTGAAGAAGAGTTTGAATCCTTAAGAAAATCTCCGAGCAACTCCAGTGAAGTGAGCTACGAACAACGCCTTGAAAAAGGACATCATCGGGTTGAGAAACGACGAGTTTGGGCGATTCCCGTTTCCCAATTTACCCATCTTCATCATCAAGAACAATGGTGCGGACTTCAAACAATTGTTGTGGTCGAACGAATTCGTCATCTCTCGAATAAAACGACTCGGGAAGTTCAGTTTTATCTGTCTTCTCTTCCAGCTAATGCTTCCCTTTTAGGCAAGATTATTCGACAGCACTGGGGAATTGAGAACCAAGTTCATTGGGTTTTAGATGTGACTTTTAATGAAGATTCCTGTCGGATTCGTTCCGGTCATAGTCCTCACAATTTATCTTTACTCCGGCGCTGGGCTTTGAATGTTCTTCGTCAAGAAACCACTCTTCGGCTTTGCGACAGAAACAGAAACGAGCCGCGATGAATAATGACTACACGACCTGACTGCCTGACAGAAGTAGGTGAAAGCCAAGAAGCACGAGGACATGAGCGAAGAGGGTAGAGAATCATGAGAAGCTAGAGTTACCACACAACAGCCTAAACACATGAGAACCTCTACCCATTTGTATGGTCAACTATTCAATCAATTAAGTCAACATAGCCGCGTCTGCGATTGGCGCCACTTAAAAGCGCTGGCATGGATGGTGAGTGCCTTGCTCTATAGCGGAGAATTGAATCTGGCTGCATGGGAGCCATATGTGTTGAGTCGAGCGAAGAAAGCGCAAAGTACGGAGCGGCGCTGGCAACGATTTATGGACAATAACCGCATTCGCGTGATGGCGATTTACTTACCGTTGGTGCTAGCGGCTCTGAGTGGATGGAAGCAACAGCGATTGTATTTAGCCTTGGATACGACGGTTTTGTGGGAGCGCTTTTGCATGATTCACCTGTCGGTAGTGTGCTGTGGACGGGCGGTTCCCTTGTTGTGGCGAGTCCTAGAACATGGCAGTGCCACTGTTGCCTTTGAGGAGTACCAACCGGTTTTGCGCCGTGCTCGATGGCTGTTGCGGCATCATCAGGATGTGATGCTCTTAGCCGACCGAGGCTTTGCCAATCATGAATTAATGAAATGGTTACGGCACAGCCACTGGCATTACTGTCTGCGATTACCCTGTGATGTCTTGATCCACACCACAAGACGTTATCCTTTGAAGGTTGGGACGCTTTATCCTCCCCTCGGCGAAGCCAGACTTTATCAAAATGTGGGCTTGTGGCTTGACGGCGAGCATCGCTGTAACTTAGTCATTGCAACGGTACAGGGAGCTAAAGAATCTTGGGCAGTGGTCACTGATGAACCTCCGAGCTTGCAGACACTCTGGCAGTATGCCAAAAGGTTTCAGGTAGAGGAATTATTTTTGGATAGCAAGTCGGGTGCTTTTGAGTTAGAAGACTCACGCTTGCGCTCTGCTGCCGCCCTTGAACGCCTTTATCTGGTCGCTGCTATTGCCTTGCTGTTTGCTACCTCCCAAGGCATGGCGGTGCAGATCGCTGGCTTCAGGCAACAGGTAGATCCGCATTGGCGACGTGGTATAAGCTATCTCAAAATTGGACTCCGCTGGCTGCGAGGGGTAATTCATAAAGGACGGACTTTGCTGCCTTGCGTTGCGTTGTTACCCAATGACCCTCAACCTTGTTTCGCCTCCCTCAAAGCCAAGCATCACTATTATGACCACATCTGGTTTGATCGAGTTCGCTCCATTGTTTGTAAACCTGGTCATACTGTCAATTAGAAAAGATGTGTCAGGCAGTCAGCTACACGACTACTGTTCTCAAAGCTTTTTGTCAAGCCTGATTGAGATGCTCTTACCCTGACAAGTAGCGGGTTTAGGTAAATTAGCCACCCAAATTTTCAGCGACAGAAAACTCAAAGACCCAAAAAAATGGTCGGAACTTATCCAACTTTACAACGGTAACCCTTTATGGTTGAAGATCGTCGCCTCCACTATTGTCGATTTATTTAATGGTAGCGTTCGAGAATTTCTCTCTTATCCCACCCTATTTTTAGGAGACTTAGAACCCATCCTCAAACAACATTATCAACGCCTCTGTGAATCCGAGAAAATCCTGATTCATTGGTTAGCAAACCAAGACCAGGCTGTAAACATTAGCCAGAAACCTCCAGAACTTTTAGCCGATCGCGACTTCTTAAAAGCAATTCAATCTTTAACTAGACGAAATTTATTGGAAAAATCAGCAGGTTTAACACTACAGCCTGCGATTAAACAATATGTGAAGAATTTTATTTCATAGGCTATAGCAGTGCTTAATGAATTAGGAGTATAAGAAGATAGAAATTGAAGCCACTTTTCAAGTAAATCAAGTCTGAATTCGGTAGATGAACTCCCCCTCACATGGGAATGAGAGGTTTGAGAATAGGCATCTTATGGATTCAAAAGAAATCTCGATTAAAATGCCTGAATCCACTCTTTAACTTCGTATTCTGTCCAGATTCCATGTTGCCAATAGGGATCGGACTCGATCGCCCGCCGAACGGTTTCCTCATCGGGGGCGTCGTAAATCGCAAACACTTTACTCAGATCGGCGGTAGAACCGATGGTGACGATTAATCCCGCTTGTTTCTGTTGTTTGATTCCGGCTAAATGAGCTTGGCGAAACGGTTCTCTTTTTTGAAAAACACGATCGCAGTAGCTGCCCCACATCACATATTTTGGCATTTTAATATTTATTTTTACTTCAAACAACCCGAGAACAAGAAAAGGTTTCTCTCGGCGAATTGAGAAAAGGTGAGGACGGGCAAAATGCCCGCCACTTGCTCGGATCTCAAGGGAATCTTTCCCTAACTTCTCAAACTGACCTCAAACTGTTTCACCAACAGATCGCGTACCTTTTGATGAGTCTTTTCGACCTCTTCATCGGTTAAAGTCCGATCGCCGCCCCGGTAAATCAAACGAAACGCCAAACTGCGCTGTCCTTCCGGGACATTTTGACCGCGATATTCGTCGAACAAATCCACCGATTCGAGTAAAGAACCGCCCGCTTTTTGCATCACTTTAGCCAATTGGGCCACCGACAACTCTACCGGAGAGAAAAAGGCCAAATCGCGACCGGAAGCGGGATAGGGGGAGAAGGCGACGAATTTCTGACCGCCGATTTGCTTGCTCAACGCTTGCACGATCGGGTCTAAATCCATTTGGAAGACATACACTTCCTCGGGTAAATCTCGGTCTTGCCTCACTTGCGGGTGCAGTTGTCCGAACACGCCGATCGCCTTGCCCCACAACCAAATCGAGGCAGTGCGTCCCGGATGCAAGTGAGTTTGACAATATTCGGCAAACAAGGGATGCAAACCCCGATCGCCTTGATTGAACGGACGATAGTCGAGGGCGAGTCCGAGGCGATCGCACGCACTTTCTAACATCCCCTTAGCTTCGTACCAACTCATCCCCCGTTCGCGTCCGCCGCGTACCCAGCGACCGCGACTCGGATCGCCGCCCATCATCCCGGCGATCGCCTCTTTTTCGTGAGATCCTTCCTCACCTTTCCAGAACACCCGTCCGATTTCAAAGCCGTTGAGGGGGCCGTTCCCTTGTTCTAAGTTGTAGACAAATGCATCCACCATTGCGGACAGCATCTCGGTTCGCAAGGCGGAATACTCCACAAATAAGGGATTGTGCAGGGCAATTTGGGTCTCGTCGGTGGCTTTGACGAGGGAATAGTGCATCAACTCGGTCAATCCGGCGGCGCGCAAGGCGGCGCGCAGTTCGCGCAGGACTTGTTGGGGAACAGTCAAATCGCCGCAGGCACTTTGACTCGGCAGGGTCGCACAAAAGTTATCGTAACCGTAGAGACGGGCGATTTCTTCGATTAAGTCGATTTCCCGTTCCAAATCCCGGGCGCGGTACGGCGGAACGGTGACGGTCCAAGTTTGGGAATTGCCGTCTGTTTCTAAGGTACAGCCGAGGGCGGTTAAAATGCGCTCTACGGTGTCTCCATCCAGTTGTCCCGTGCCGTCCCCTTGGCGGATCGGACCGAGGACGTGGTTGACGCGATCGAGGCGTAGGGCGATCGCCCGACTCCACTGAGTGCGATCGCCACGCGCGTCCGCCTGTGCTTGGGCGAGGACTTCACCCCCCGCCAGTTCTTCGATCAGGGCGATCGCCCGACGGCAAGCCATTTCCAATTCCGCCTGGTTGACCCCGCGTTCGTAGCGCGCCGAGGACTCGCTTCGCAGGCCCTGACTGCGCGCCGATCGCCGAATCGCCGCCGAATCGAATAACGCCGCTTCCAAGACTAAATTCTCGGTGTTCTCGTCTACTTCAGTCTCTTCGCCACCCATCACCCCGGCGAGGGCCACCGCCGCATCGTTGGCGGTAATCACCAGAGATTCGGGTTTGAGGGTGCGCTGTTGTCCGTCGAGAGTTTTTAAAGACTCGTCGGCGCGGGCGAAACGGACGCCAATGGTGAGGGTGTCGCCCCCTGCGACCTGCTCTAATTTGGCGCGATCGAAGGCGTGCAGGGGTTGGCCCCATTCGAGTAAGACGTAGTTGGTCACGTCTACGACATTGTTAATCGGGCGGACTCCGGCGGCTTCGAGGCGTTGCTGTAACCAGGCGGGAGACGGGCCGATCTTCACCGAGGCGATCGCCGTTCCGATATACGCCGGACAGGCTTGAAATTCGCTCACCTCTACCGTCAGCGACTCGTCACCCGTCGGGAAGGCGCGATCGTCCACGGCGGGCAATCGCAACGGCGCCCCGGTCAAGGCGACCACTTCCCGGGCAACGCCGACCATACTGAGGGCGTCGGCGCGGTTGGCGGTGGAGGTCAGATCGAGAATCACGTCATCGAGACCCAACAGGGGACGGGCATCGCTGCCGACTTCGAGGGGATCCCCTGAGAAAATATGAATTCCGGCGGATTCTTTAGCCAGACCGACTTCGGCGAGAGAGCAAATCATCCCGGTGGAGGGGACGCCGCGCAGTTTGGCTTTTTTAATTTTGAGGTCGATCGTGGGCAGATAGGTGCCGACGGTGGCGACGGGGACGTAAATCCCGGCTTTGACGTTGGGGGCGCCGCAAACGATGTTGAGGAGGTCTCCAGCACCGACATCGACTTGACAGACGCTCAGTTTATCGGCATCCGGGTGGCGATCGCAGGTGACGACTTTACCGACGACGACGCCATCGGCCCAACGGCGGCGGTCTTCAATCTCTTCGACTTCAAACCCAGCCATGGTCAGCGTATGCGCCAACTCTTCGGGGGACATCGTGATGTCTACCAGTTCCCGCAACCAGTTTAATGAGATCCGCATTGACTTGAAAGACTTAGAAATAGATCGGCCTGACTCATTCTACTAGCTGGGCGCAGCGCGCGATCGCCCGCGAGGGGTCGAGGCACTCTAGCCGAACAAACCACCTTTCCCGTTGGGCTTGATCGTGCGCCAGTTGGTGCGGGCCATTGCCAATTGGCTGTCGGCAATGCGCGCCCCGGTGAGGTTGGCGCCGCAAAGATTGGTTTTGTGTAGGTTGGCGTTCATCAACGAGGCGTTACTCAAGTCGGCGCCGCGCAAGTCGGCCCCGGCGAGGTTGGCATTGACCAGATAGGCTTTACTGAGATTGGCATCTCTGAGGTTGGCTTGAAGCAGGGAAGCGCGACCGAAGTTCGCGTTAAAGAGATTGGCTTCTTGCAAGTTGATCCGATTCATTTTGGCGTCGTAGAAGTTCGACCCCGAGAGGTTGGCTTTGGCGAGGTTGAGTCCGACTAAATCGCTGTCGGCAAAATCCCGGCGCCCCTTGGTGTAGGCGAGGCGAACTCCCGAGGCGTCGAGTTTTTCTGGGTTCGAGGAGCCTTGACGGAACAGGGTTTGAGTTCGCATTCCCGTCGGGTCGGAATTGGCGATCGTCTGGCCGCGATTGAGTTCGGTGCGCGGGTCGCGTTGACCGGGGCGCGGTTTTTTGCCTTTGCGGGCCCGCAGTAGCTGCACTTGGCTGACCACGGGAGAGACCCAAGCGGAACTGCCCCCTTCGTCGAGTTCGGTTTGTTCGTCCGTAGAGGACGATCGCCCTCGTCCTTGACTGCTGAGGCTGCCGGAGAGGTCGTCGTCGGACAGTTGGCGGTGCAGTTCGCGCAAGGCTTGTTCGGCGTTGCCGAAGCGATCGCGCACCGAGGCGGCGAGCATTCGATCGAGTAGGGCGGCGAGGCGATCGCTCACGTAAACGTGGGGGCGCCAGATCAGTTCCCCGCTCATCGGATCGTAGCCGAAGTGCTTGGGAGATTTTCCGGTGAGTAAGTAGAGGCAGGTGGCGCCGACGGCGTAAATATCGCTAGCGTACACCGGACGTTGTGCCATTTGTTCTTGAGGGGCGAAGCCGGGGGTGCCGATCGCGAAGGAGGTGAAGATCGTATCTCCGGTAGAGTTCGCATTGAGCATTGCGGTCTGACTGACTTTATCTTTGACCGCTCCAAAGTCAATCAACACGAGCTTGCGATCGATGTCTCGTCGGATGATATTCGCGGGTTTAATATCGCGGTGAATGACTTCGTTATCGTGCAAGTATTTCACCAATGGCAAAATTTGTTCGAGAAATTCCCGAACTTGCTGTTCGCTAAAGGTTCCCTGTTTCTTAACTTCTTGTTTTAAGGTTTTGCCACTGACATATTCTTGAACGAGATAAAATTGATTGTCACTTTCAAAATAATCGAGCAGGCGAGGAACTTGTGGATGATCGCCAATTCTGCCCAGGGTTTCGGCTTCTCGTTTGAATAATTTCCGAGCCATATCGAGAACGTTGGGCGAGGTCGAAGCGGGGCGTAATTGCTTGATCACGCAAATCGGTTTCCCCGGTAAGGCTTGGTCCATCGCGATAAAGGTGGCTCCAAAACCCCCTTGACCTAATGCTTCGACAATGCGATAGCGATCGCGAAGTAGGAGTTTGGAACCGCAGCCCTGACAGCGCGTGGCCCGGTCGGAGTTATTCGGATTGGGACAGTCGGGATTGACACAATAGCTCATTAAACTTCACCCGGATTGTGCGAAAGCTGTTTGACAGCTCATTAGTCGGTTAACGTAGATGCCAAACCAATATTGGCTTCCCACATGGCAATTCAAATCACAGTACACTTATTCCCTAGATTAGAGGATTTAAGAGCGCTTGAGGGAAATTGCAGTAGAAATCCCTTGAAGTGTTGCCAAAGTTACTTTTCTTTTCCTTAAAGTCTCAGTAAATCATTCGGCTTTCAATTGGCCACTGGCGTTACCCAAGGATGTCCTTATCGATATCATTCCCAAAAGGTCGGTTAAACGAACGAAAGACAAGGGGAATTCCGATTTTTTTAACTAATTCTCGGTCGGATTGGTGCCATTTTGCCCGATCGCCTGCGGTCTCCTCGGACCGTCGCGATCGCACAATTGCCCGGCGATCGAAAGCAATCGCGCTCGGATTTGGGGAGCCAACCGTCCCGATACTTAATTTTTTCCTAAAATAATCGAAAGCGCCGTGATTTCCCTCAACTCTAGCGATCGCCATTTCACCGCCTCAGCCCGTCGCCATTTTAGGGAACAATAGCAGTTCAAACGATCGCCTCGACCCCCCGGGCGATCGCGACAGGCGGCTTGCCTTGGGTGGGGTTCGACTTCAATTTACAAAATTTACGCACGACTTGGGCGAGGGGTGAAAACCACCAATTCCCCCCCGACTCCGACGGGCGATCGCCGTCGAATTTTTATTCTCTCCCCAATATTTTAAATTTCCCCGCCCGGGAGTGTAAAGCCTTGGCAAAAGTGAGGCTCGGATGTCAAGGGAAACGGGGAAATTTATGGCATTTTTTGACAAAAAAGAGCATCTAGCGAGGTCGGGGGCGCGATCGCGCCCCCCACCCCACGGCCCTAGGGCGACAGTCGCCACATCTTGATCGTGTCGTCGAAGCTGCCACTAATCAGGGTATTGCCCCGACCCACAAAGGCCACTTCTACCCAGTCAGAATGCCCCTTGAGAGTGCCCATTTCCTCGCCCCCGGGCAAACTCCACAGTTTGATCGTTCCGCCCAAATCGCCGCTCGCCAGGCTCTTACCGTTGGGACTGAACGCCACGGAATGAACTTGTTCGTTATGTCCTTTCAACGTATTCAAGCGCAAGCCACTGTCGATATCCCACAGTTCGATCGTCTTGTCCCAACTGCCACTCGCCAGGGTCTGCCCGTCGGGAGAAATCGCCACGGACCAGACCGCATCGGCGTGTCCCACCAGGGTTCGCATCAATTTTCCCGTGCGCCATTTCCACAGCTTGATCGTACCGTCACTGCTGCCACTGGCGAGCAGTTGACCGTCCGGCGAGAAGGCCACCGATTGAACTTCCTGAGAATGACCGACAAAGGTGCGCTCTAAACGACTCGCCGCATGTCCGTAGGCACTCGATCGCACCCGCCAGACTTTAACGCTCTTGTCAAAAGACCCACTGGCGAGAAAATCGCCTTCGGGACTGAAGCTTAAAGAAAATACCCCGGCGCCATGTCCTTTGAGCGTATCGAGCAGCTCGCCCGTTTTTAAATCCCAAATCTTGATCGTTTTGTCCGCACTGCCACTGGCGAGGAACTGACCGTCGGGAGAGATCGCCAACGACCAGACCGGATCGAAATGACCGCCGAGGATGCGAGTGGGAACGCGCACGTTGTCGGCGCCGACTTTCCACAGGTGGATCGTCCCGTCCGTACTCCCACTGGCGATTGTGTTGCCGTCGGGACTGACGGCGACGGACCACACCGGACCGGAGGAGATCGCCAAGGTTCGCATCGGCTGGGTATCTTGGGGTAAGCTCGGCGCGTAATCGGGAATCGCCGTGGGCAGTTTGTAGGTCAACTCCGGCGCTTCGAGGCTTCGCGGCTCCATTTTGAGGGCGGGTTGCACCACCGGACCGGGGAGACCGTGACTGAAGAATAGGGACACCAGGGCGATCGCCGCCCCTCCCACTGCCGTCGCCACCCGGGTTTTTTGCGGCGGCACGAAACTGCCCAAATTCGGGCGATCGAGGGCTTGTAAGACTTCCCCCGCCGTTTGATAGCGTTGTTTGGGATTCCGTTCTACTAATTGGTCGAGAATGCGTCCGAGATGGTGGCTGACCCCCTGTTGCAGGTAGTCGGGCCAGACCCATTCTTCCGCTTCGATCTCGAACAGGTCGAAGGGACTCAGTCCCGTCATCAAATGCAGACAGGTGGCGCCCAAGCTGTACAAGTCGCTGCCGTAGACCGCTTTTCCGTGGGTTTGTTCGGGGGCGGCATATTCCGCCGAACCGTAGGGACGATCGCCCACTTTGAGCGCGGTCAATCCGGTGGGAACTTCGATCGAGCCAAAATCGACTAAAACGATCCGCCCGTCACTTTCCCGGCGGATCAAATTTTCCGGTTTGATATCTCGATGAATGAGTTGGCGATCGTGAATGAATTGCAAAACCGGAAGGATGTCTTTGAGCAATTGACGAATTTTGCTTTCATCAAAAACCCCCTTTTCTGCTAACTCGGACGCGAGGGTTTCCCCGCCGATATATTCTTGTATTAAATAGCGATCGCCATCTTGCTCGAAACAGGCCAATAATTGGGGAATGTGCGGGTGACGACCCAATTCGTCCAATTTTTCCGCCGCTTGTGCAAATAACAAGGAAAACGAACTTTTGGCATTGGAGATCGCGCGATCGCCGCCCCCCGACGTCGGATCGAACTGTTGCTTGATGACGCAGCGCGGTTGCGAGGGTTTATCTTCGTCCACCGCTAGGAAGGTTTGACCGAATTTTCCCCGACCGAGGCATTCGATCGCCCGATAGCGATTTTTTAGCAGTAATTGTTCGCCGCAACTGTCGCAGAATTCAGCATGATATGGATTGTGGGAATTCTGACAGTCGGGATTGATGCAATGAGTCATAATGGCAAGCCCTTAGCAGATTTTATCTATAATCAATCTTCCCCGGAATGTCTTTCATGTCCGGTGTTTCCTCTGATTCCAACGGGGAAAATCGGCGCGTGAATCACCTACATTATATTCACTCGATCCCGATCGAGCCGATCGCTGGCGAGCGCCTTTTAAGCCGCTGCCCCCTCTCTCCTCTTTCCCCGCGCGCCGATCCCCCTGACGCACTCGTTTCGCCGACGAGAAGGGTGACGAAACGCGCCTTCCCCAACTCTATCAAGCCGCGATCGATCGCCCGATCGCCCCCTTACGCTTTGTCTTACTCTGTTATTGAATGGGTGAATTCCAATATAAGGATAGACAAATATAGTGCGATCGCAAAGCTCCTGCCCCCGTCGGCGTCCCTACCCGCAAAGATTGCAGCTTGTTGAAAGTTCAGTAATTGAGGATCGCCGGGTGGCGATCGCCCCGAAACTGCACCCCCGTACCTACCCCAATTGTCGATCGCGGTTGGGATTGTGGGAAGATATAAAAATTGAAAAAACAGATCTAGATCCTGCACCCCAATCCAGTGCAGGTCATTTGCTGAGGGACAAGATAGGTTGAATTTGTTATGAAAATTGGCGATCGCGTTCGCGTGAAAGACTCTGTTGTCGTATACCACCATCCCCAAAACCGCAATGCTCCCTTCGATCTGAAGGGACACGAAGGGGAAGTCATAGCCATCGTTACTGAATGGGAAGGCAGACCTGTCAGCGCCAATTTGCCCGTTCAAGTCAAGTTTGACAAGAAATTCAAAGCCCATTTTCGGGAAGACGAGCTAGAAGCGCTCTAAGCTGCTCTTTCGGAAAGGAACTGAGTTAGTCTTGAGGTCTGGTTCGCGCGCGCCAGGCTAACTCAGTTCCCCCATCAGCGCCGTCCCCGCAAAAACCACCCGAAGAGATTGAGGTCGCCGCGCATTTTCTCTAATTCTTGGCGGTGGCGTTCGGCGGTTTCGTAATACCACTGACAGTGACGGTCGAACTCTTGGCGATATTGAACTTCTCGATAAAAATCGCGGGTAATTTGCGCCGCTTCGAGGGATTCTCCGGCTACGGTCGGCGTCGGAAACAGAGGTAAGAATTCGTGCGGGAGCATGAGGTTTCGCCTAAAACAGTGATGGTTCGAGACGACAGCGCAGCGCGCCGCCTAGATGCGATCGTAGCACTGCTATTTCCCATCGATAGCCAACTCGGCTAAATCCAGCCGCGCAAGCGGTAAATCGCCAATCCCAGATATTCTTTTAATGCCTTGGTCGTATTTTCCAGACGACCGGAATCGGGCAGTAAATTAAGAAGCACCGACTGCCAAGAATGGCTTAATTCCGCCAATTCCTGCTCGCTGACGATAAAATCCGTAGGGGCGGCGATCGCCTCGACCCCTTGTTTGGCAAAACATAACAGCGATCGCGGCATGTGAGACGCCGACGTAACCAACAATACCGGGCCGTCAATTCCCTCCCGTCGCAAAATTTCTGCCACGTTCGCCGCATTTTCATAAGTATTGAGCGAGTTCGGTTCCTCGACGATCGCCCCTTGGGGAACCCCCATCGCCCGCAAAATCTCCGCCATCGCCTCCGATTCCGGCGCACCGCCGCCGCGCCAGTCGATCCGACCCCCCGACGGAATCACGATCGGTGCTTTCCCCGCCAAATACAGGCGCGCGCCGTGGAGGACGCGATCGCCCGCCTCGCTCACATCGACCCAGGGACGGGGATAATTCGCCGCCTTAATCCCGCCACCCAACACCACGATCGCCGATGCATTCGGTAACTCGCCGTCCGGGATATTTTGCCATTCGAGCGATCGCAGCAACCCGTTCGACACCCAGCCATTACTTCCTAACAGTAACCCCACCAAACCCACGGTCAAAATTGCCCCTAAAATGCGTTTGGCGATCGCCCCGGACACCCATCGCGGTCGCTTCCACAACCACAACAACCCCAAAGCCATCGCCACACAAGCTAGACCCAACGGATAGAAGAAAATCGGTAAAAGCTTCGATAAAAATAAAAACATCAGTTCGACAGCGATTGCCCCCGCGCGCAAATCAACCTCAAATTTTAAACGATTTTACCGAAAAAATCCTCTGTTTTAATAATTTATCCCTGCAAAACCCTCAATAAAAATGAGTAATGTTTCATTATAAAACAATTCTAAAACCTGCACGATCGCCCCGAAAAACAACCGCGATCGCCCGATTGAAAACTTTGCAAATTACCGACGAGATGATAGACTTTTCTTAACCCGTCCGAATTGTTGGATTAAAAAATAACAAATATGGCTGATATTCCAGAAAGAGTACCCGACGTTGTATTTAAAACTCGCGTCCGCGATGAATCCGTCGAAGGACCCAACCCCTTTCGCTGGCAAGATCGCACCACCCAAGACATTTTTGGCGGCAAACGAGTCGTCCTCTTCTCCCTTCCCGGAGCCTTCACCCCGACTTGTTCTTCCAACCACCTCCCCCGTTACGAAGAACTCTACGACGAAATCCGCGCTCAAGGCGTCGATGAGATCGTTTGTTTGTCCGTTAACGATGCCTTCGTGATGTTCCAATGGGGCAAACAACAAGGAGTTAAAAACGTCTTCCTACTGCCCGACGGTTCCGGCGATTTTACCCGAGGCATGGGGATGATGGTCGCCAAAGACAACTTAGGATTTGGAGATCGCTCCTGGCGTTATTCCATGGTCGTCAACGACGGCAAAATCGAAAAAATGTTTATCGAACCCGGGAAAGAAGATAACTGTCCCACCGACCCCTACGAAGTCTCCGATGCCGATACGATGTTGAACTATCTCAAATCGGCCAAATAAATCGAATTGACTCGATCTTAGCCCGCTAAAAACTTAGCCCGATAAAAAAGAGAGACGCAAAGCTGCGCGTCTCTCTTTTTTAGAGAAATATATTTTGTAATTTTTTGCCTCTACCCACAGATAGATTCTTGAGGGGAAAGAAGGCAAAAATTAACTTACTTAGCCATGACAAAATTGACCAACTTACCGGGAACCACAATCACTTTTTTAATCTCTTTCCCGGCAATCCAACGTTGGGCCACTTCCGAATCGCGGGCGCACTGTTCCAGGGTCGCCTTATCCGCTTGCGCCGAAACCTGAATCGTTCCGCGCGTTTTACCCATCACTTGAATCACTAACGTAATTTCATCCACTTCTAGGGCAGCTTCGTCCACCTCGGGCCACGATTGGGCGTGAACCGACCCCTTACAGGAGATCGCCTCCCACAACTCCTCCGCCACGTGGGGTGCAAACGGCGCCAGCAATAAAATCAACGTCTCGATGCCTTCGCGATAGACCGCCGACTGGGTGCAACCCGCCTCCGTCAACGCATTACTCAGTTTCATCAACTCGGAAATCGCCGTATTGAACTGATACTGACCGTCCATATCCTCGGTCACTTCGCGAATCGCCGTATGGATGGCGCGACGCAAATCTTTTTCCGCCTTACTCAACGACTTCCCACGCTTCGGTTTCGGCGCCCCCACCGCGACGAACTCGCCGACCAAACGCCAGATGCGATTTAAGAAGCGGAATTGCCCCTCGACATCGGCATCGTCCCATTCCAAATCTTTCTCCGGCGGCGCTTTGAACAAGATAAACAAGCGGGCCGTATCGGCGCCGTATTTGTCCATCACCGCCAACGGATCGACCCCATTATATTTGGATTTGGACATTTTCTCGTAAAAAACTTCGAGATCTTCCCCGGTTTCTGGATCTTTGGGAGCTTTTGGATCGGGGATTTGGGTCGGAGGGATATATTTACCCGTGCGCGGATTTTTGTAAGTCATCCCCTGAACCATGCCTTGAGTGAGCAGGCGTTGGAACGGTTCGCCGACGTCGAGTAAACCGCGATCGCGCAACACTTTCGTAAAAAAGCGCGAGTAGAGTAAATGCAAAATCGCGTGTTCGATCCCGCCGATATACTGGTCTACAGGCATCCAGCCATTGACCTTATCGGTATCGAACACCTTTTCGCTATTTTGGGCGTCGGTATAGCGCAAGAAGTACCACGAAGAATCGATAAACGTATCCATCGTGTCCGTTTCCCGTTTCGCCGGAGTGCCGCAACTCGGACAGGGAACGTTCACCCACTCGTCCAAGCTCGCCAACGGCGACGGACCGCGACCGCTAAATTTGACATTTTCCGGCAAAGTCACGGGTAAATCGGCCTCGGGGACGGGAACCGTGCCACATTTGGGGCAGTGAATCACCGGAATCGGGGTTCCCCAATAACGCTGGCGGGAAATCAACCAATCTCTAAGGCGATATTGAATGCGGGCTTTGCCGAATCCTTTTTGTTCGGCATATTTGATGATTTCTTCTTTACCTCGGGTCGATTCCATCCCGTCGAAGCGATCGGAATTGACCATAATGCCGGGTTCGGTATACGCCTGTTTTAATTCCGCTTTTTCGTCCGCCGCATCCGCTTGGACGATGACTTGCCGGATCGGCAGTTGGTTTTCCCGGGCAAATTTGAAGTCTCGCACGTCGTGAGCGGGAACGCCCATGACCGCACCCGTACCGTATTCGTAGAGGACGTAATCGGCAATCCAAATCGGGATTTGTTCTCCGGTGAAGGGGTTAATCGCCGTGCCCCCGGTGGGAATGCCCCGTTTCGGTTTATTTTCGGCGGTCCGTTCTAACTCGCTTTCGGCGCTCACTTCTTGGATGAAGGCGTCTACTGCCCCTTGGCGATCGCGGGTCGTGACCTGGGCCGTGAGGGGGTGTTCCGGGGCTAAAACGACGTAGGTGACGCCGTAAACCGTATCGGGACGGGTGGTGAACACGGCGATCTTTTCGTCCATCCCGACGATCGGAAATTCTAAGTAAGCCCCGGTGGATTTGCCGATCCAGTTGGCTTGCATCAGTTTGACTCGTTCGGGCCAACCGTCGAGGCGATCGAGGTCTTGTAAGAGTTCTTCTGCGTAGTCGGTAATTTTTAAGAACCACTGGCGCAATAGTTTGCGTTCGACTTTGGCGCCCGATCGCCAGGAACGGCCTTCGTTATCGACTTGTTCGTTGGCGAGCACGGTTTGGTCGATCGGGTCCCAGTTGACGGCGGCTTCGCGTTGGTAGGCCAATCCGGCTTGATAGAATTGGAGAAACAGCCATTGGGTCCATCGGTAATAGTCCGGGGAACAGGTGGCGAGTTCCCGGTCCCAGTTGAAGGAAATCCCGAGTTTTTGCAATTGCCCTTTCATTTGGGCGATGTTTTGATAGGTCCATTGGGCCGGATGGATACCGCGTTCGATCGCCGCGTTTTCGGCGGGCAAGCCGAAGGCGTCCCAGCCCATCGGATTGAGGACACGATAGCCTTGCATCCGCTTGAGTCGGGCGATTGCGTCGGGGATGGTATACACCCGAACGTGACCCATGTGCAGGTTTCCGGAGGGGTAGGGGAACATCGACAAGACGTAGAATTTCGGGCGTTCCTCCGTTGCTTCGGCCCGGTACAAGCCTTGCTCGTTCCAGGTGGTTTGCCATTTTTGCTCGATGGCGGTGGGGTTGTACTGAGACTCCACGGAAGTTACTCCTACACTGAATGCGAATCGTGTCTGCTAGGTTATTTTGACATATCAAAAACATGGCGGGGGAAAACCTCGTCCCTTCAGCTTCACTCAGGACAGGGGTTCTACGAGGAGGACGTGCCTTGCGCCTTAACTTTCACTTTATCATTTCCAGGAGGGGGTGCTAACTTGACTGACAAGAGTGGTGAGAGCTGGGTGTTAAAAGCGTACAAATTCCGCATCTATCCAACGTCGGAACAAAAGGTCTTACTAGCGAAGTCCTTCGGCTGTTCCCGTTGGTTTTTTAATTGGGCGCTTCAAATCTGTTACTGTTTCCATAACCGGATATCAATGCAGCCATCAATATCCGAGATGAAGGTTTACAAATTTTGGCGGGAGGGTATCTCGCGATCGCTTCGCCGAGATTGAGTAAGAGTGACGTACTCCCGACGCCGACCGCTAAGCAGTACGGCGCGGGCTTCTCCTCCCGTTACGGGATTCGCGTTCGATCGTGAGGCGAACGCCCAACCCCACTTTTTTGATGAGTAACCCAGAATTGAGATCTCGCGCCATGGACGCCTTGCAATCAGGGCATTCATGCCAGCGATCGGACAATTCCTTCGGCACTCGGTTCAGACACATTGCACAATGTTGGGATGTGCCAGCCGGATGAACCTTCACAACCCGCTTACCAGCTCTTTCAGCCACGTAAGGCAGTACATCGTTCAGGAACCCAGCTATCCCAGCATCAGCAACACTTTTATTCAAGCCCGACTTGGCTGCTTGCCCGTTAGGGAGAAATGTTCCGTCCTCCCCCGGCTTCGGCTGATGTCGTCGGGACATCTTAGAAACTTTCAGAGCTTCGACAAAGATGACTTCCGCTCGATCTATTAACTCTCGAGCCGTTTCAAAATGCCACTGCTTCCGTTGCCGTGCAATGCGTTGGTGCAACTTGGCAATACGCTCATTCAGCTTACGGCGCGGCTTTGAACCTTTAGCCCTGGCGTCTCGCTTTCCCTGGAGCTTAGCTAATTTGTCTTCAGATTGGCGGTAAAACTTTGGCGGTTGCTTGGTTGAAGCATCAGAGCAGGCGATGAAGTATTCCAGTCCGGCATCCACGCCAATGCTATTGGTTTCGGTGGGCTGGATCTCGATCGCTGGCAAGTCAGGAACGCTCTTGTCTTCGAGGGTTAATGTGACATACCAGCTGTCCGCCTTCTTGGTTACCAAAGCCCGCTTAATCGTGAATCCCTCTGGCACAAGGCGATGTTGAATCAACTTGATTTCACCCAGCTTGGGCAGGGTGACTTGATTGCCCTGGATGCAGTCTGGTTTGACTCGCGGATAAGCAAAGGTGCGATAGCGGTTCTTCCCCTTAAATCGAGGCTTACCGCTACGTTGGCCGTTCTTGTCGCCTTTGATGAACCGAGCCAATGCGAGGTCTACCCGCTTCACCATTTCTTGCAAGACATCAGCATGAAGATCGGCGTACCATTCCCGCTCCTGCTTAAGTGAGACCAGGGAGCGTTTTTGCCCGTAGTATTCGGGCTGTTCTCTGGGCTGAGCGATACTGCACACCAAAGGACAGGCATTAACAGGACATCGATTCATCTCCCACCAGTCAAAGCGATCTGCCAGCAGATAGTTGTACTGGTAGCGCAACCTATCGAGCCACTTATCCATGCGGCATCGTTGCTCGTAGGTCGGCAATAGCTTGTACTGGTAGGCTAGTTTCATGCCATCATTTTAGTAGATATAAATACGATTGCTACTTAAAAGCCAAATAAGCCTTAGAATCTCGGATGTTGAAAAGGAACATTTAGACAGATATTGTAAACTTACGGAACGCAATCAAACCGACGTTTTGCGGCAATACATTAGAAGTCTGGGCGTCTCTGGGGCATTGAACCCCATCGAAGTTGACCGCTATTCCTCCCGGCACTGTACCCGAAGGGTCAGTGCACGGCTCCTAGCGCTTAAGCTGAGCAAAGGTACTACCTTTGTTCGGCGTCCTTCCGTGAAGGAAGAATCCCCTCGCCTTTAGGCGGGGGGGTTGTCAATTAGTGTTTGCGGTTCTCAGAACGCCGTTCTTTCAGCCACCCATTTTCTGCGATTTCCTATGCTTGCCAAACGAATCTTACCTTGTTTAGATGTCAAAGCGGGTCGCGTCGTTAAGGGCGTGAATTTTGTCAACCTTAAAGATGCGGGCGATCCGGTCGAACTGGCTCAGGTTTACAATCAAGCCGGAGCTGACGAGTTGGTTTTTCTCGATATTACTGCCACCCACGAAGACCGCGATATTATTTACGATGTGGTTTACCGGACTGCCGAACAGGTGTTTATTCCCCTCACGGTCGGCGGCGGCATCCAATCCTTAGAGACCATTAAGAAATTGTTACGCGCCGGGGCCGATAAAGTCAGTATCAACTCGGCGGCGGTGCGCGATCCGGAGTTTGTCAACCGCGCCAGCGAGCGTTTTGGCAATCAGTGTATTGTGGTGGCGATCGACGCGCGCCGTCGCACGGAGGAGCAAAATCCCGGTTGGGACGTGTACGTGCGCGGCGGTCGCGAAAATACGGGCATCGACGCGATCGCCTGGGCGAAAGAGGTCGAAGCCCGGGGCGCCGGAGAACTGTTGGTGACCAGCATGGATGCGGACGGCACCCAAGCGGGATACGATTTGGAGTTAACGCGCACGATCGCCGAACAAGTCCAAATTCCGGTGATTGCATCCGGCGGCGCCGGAAACTGCGAGCATATTTACGAAGCGCTCACCGACGGTCGCGCCGAAGCGGCTTTACTGGCGTCGCTGCTGCACTACGGTCAACTCAGCGTCGGTGAAATTAAGACGTATTTAGGCGATCGCCAGATCCCCGTCCGCCATTAATCCTCAACCCCTCAACCCCAAGCGAATCGGTATCGTCGGCTGCGACGGTCGGTGAACTGTAAAGGAAACCTGAAGCTTTTCTCAGCTCGGCGGCGCGATCGCCCGCGAACCGATTCGCCAATTTTATCGATTTTCTAACCCCTACTATAAATTCTTATGGGGTTAATCTTTAGAGAAATTTTGCTATCCCTCCCGAACCTTATTCTGAGTCAATGTTAAAATATGTAAAGTCTTAGGCCCTTATATGTAAAGTTATGATTTTCATCCTCATAATTGTTATTGCCTTAGTGGCCTGGTCTTTACACTTGATGCAGGAAGCCTTTGACCAAAACGAGTTTTCCTTGATGTTGGCAGGCACCTTAGTCGCGATGGCGGCAGCAGCGATGATGGCCGTTTACTTCCTGATGGGCGACTATATGCTATACGTCCAGGAAATGGCCAATCGCAATTTAGTAGACCAAACCCCCGAATTGGTCAACGCGATCGGGATCGACCCGTGGAGCAACCTCGGCGCGGGGGGACAAGCCTATATGGACTTCGATCCGCGTTCCCTCGATCTCGAACCCTATGCCATCCTTTTACCGTGAACTCCCCGGCACCCTCCAACCCTAGGCGTGCTTTGGCTTTTGCGCGATCGATATAAAGACAGAAAAAAAATTTTTTCCAAATGCTTGACGAATTTTGTAAGGTCGTGCCAATATAGTAAAGCGCCTGACGGGGCTATAGCTCAGTTGGTAGAGCACCTCAATGGCATTGAGGGGGCCAGCGGTTCGAGTCCGCTTAGCTCCATAACAAAATATCAAGCGCAAAAGCCCTAGGTTTTCAAACCCGGGGCTTTTTTAGCTCGTGGGGACATTGAGAGCCGCCGCGCGATCGCCTCCGGCGGCCTTTTAACGATCTCAAGGTCGAGGGTGGCGATCGCGAGCCATCCAGCCAAGTTGTCACCAATTGTCAAGCGCTATACTTGCGACAAGGCTCGCTGTATTATTTAGCTCATTTCCTCCACATCCTCACCGGACTCTAGCTTGCTTGAAGCAAAGCAGTAGCCACGGCGATTCCTGAACCTCACGATTTAGGTTTCTGTTTCATTGCAACCGCCTCCACCCTTAAAGAGTTTTATGGCCTTACGTTCGCTCCACCGACTATCCCCGCAAGTCCGGCAGTTCTTATGTGTTGAAATCTCCAACAGAAAATTGCAATTTTTAGGTAGATCCTCGGGTTAAAACTTAAACAGTTTATACTTTTTATTGCCCTATCCTCAATTCCTGAGTCTACCGAGCTTTCTGCGCCCCTGGTTGCCACCAGATTTCGTCACGTTTAGGCTTTCTCTTACGTCTGCGTCACGGATGGGTCTGTTAACCATTGCTATAGTACCATAAAGCCGTCCTAGAAAGCTTGCCCTGAGCTAAGTCGAAGAGACGGGGTTTCAGACCCAAAATTTTGATGATGAAACAAATTGGTATTCATTTAATTATAGATGCCTGGAACTGTCCCACTCATTTACTCGACGATCCCGATCTCATTCGCCACGCTTTAATTGAAGCCGTCGCCGCCGGAGGCGTCACCCTGATTAACTTGTGCGTCCATCAATTCAGTCCCCATGGGGTCACCGCCACCGCTACCCTCGCCGAATCTCATATTGCCTTGCATACTTGGCCTGAATTTGGCTATTTCGCTGCCGATTTATTCTTTTGTGGCAGTGGCAATCCACAACAAGCCATGCATTTACTCAAAACCGCCCTCAAAGCCGAACAAATGAGTGTTAGAGAAATTAAAAGGGGCTTAAATTTTACCGATCGGTTGACCGGGTGACCTCCTCGCGATTCCCTGTTTTCAGCTAGGGATTATCCAGTTTCCACCCCATCGAAAACATACCAAAAACGCATTAAAAAAGGTCGGTTCTAAGGGTTCAGATCCCAGGGTAAACGCATCAAAATCAAGTAAGAGCCATGTTCTGCATCGGAATCCGGGAAAGCATAGCTAAGAATGTCAAGCAGGAAGGAGTTGTCCAGCCTAGCACGATAACGCTTCATCTTAAATCTATGATTTTTTAGAGGTTTAACTAACTTGAAGGGAGCGCGATCTAAGATATTTTATCACTCCCAAAACTGCTAAACTCGCGATCGCCCAACTCCACAACAGGAGATCGCCCGCCATGGCAGTCCCGCGAATGCGACTTAACAGAAATTCCAGCAAAAACCCCGGCAAAATTGTTCCAAAAAGAATTAGCAAACGAGCGATCGAAGGGCGATCGCGGGATACTAGGTATCCAATCGTTGCCGCCAAACTTCCCAGGGGAATAAAAACTACACTGTAATAGAAAATGCAATAAACGATCGCATTTGGTGCATCTAAGCGTAAAACTGACTCTTCAAAGTTTAATAATAAATAGCGAAATAAAATAAAATCTGGAGTTAAACGAATTTCAGAGAAAGGCGTTGGGCGATCGCGATAAAACGCTAAATTTGCGCCATCGTAAGCGATCAGTAAGCGATGAAATTGGCGATCGCGAAAAAAATTGGGAACGACAAATTCCGGATTCATTCCATTGCGTCCGGTGATTGGCGTTCGCAACCGAAATACCAGATCGTTTCCCTCTTGTCCCAGGGTCAAATTGCGCTCAAATGGCGTTTTTGATAGGGAAACAATACGCGCCGGACCGCTTTGTCGATCTTCGAGGGTAGCTAAAGTCAAGATCGAGCTAAACTGATGCTGTTGACGGAGAATTTTTATCAAGTTTTTTGCCGATCCTTGCGTTTGTAACCAGCGATCGCGACCCAACTTTAACACGCCGTCTTTTTCGGGCTTTAATGATTCTGCTGGGGTCAACAAGGGCAGTGAAATTTCATCGCGACTTTGCCAAGGATTGGGGCGATCGAACTGATAAGAAATTAGCCAAGATGATGAATTGAGTGAAAATTTAGATTCTTGTTGAAATAGGGTATTGATTTCTGTGTCGGACAAGGCGCGATCGGCGATCGCCAATTGAGAGATTGAACCGTTCCACGGGCGATCGCCCGTCGCTTCATTGCCAATAATTAAGGGATAATCTGTATTCCAGTTACTCAGATTGGTCGTCGTCTGAACTGCACTGGAGATGATTAAAATAATTAGAAAATATCCCCAATAAATAAAACTTAAATTTTTAACCGTACTTCCTCGCCGAATTCGACGCAGGATCCGGGCGATCGCCTGCGCTAATTGGAATCGCCAATGGCAAAATGTAAAATATCCCAATCCCGATCCGATCGTGTTGGTTAAAATGTCCGTTCCCGTGGGATGTCGGGACGGTAAAAAGGCTTGCAACGTTTCAATACTAGACGAGAAAAAAGCACTACCAATTAAGATTAAACTCAACTGAATGCAACGGTTTAACTGGGTTTTTGCTAGCAACCCACTTGCGCCGAATCCTAGGGGTAGAAATAAGATTAAATTTTCAACTAAATCTTTAAATGCCGTTTGTCGAGAAGGAGCTAAATGGAAGCTGTCTAATAAATTTGCCAGTGAGAAGCGATCGGGTAGGTAAAAATCGAAAGGAAATAAAGTGGCGATCGCCACGAAAAGAAAGCCACCAATAAAAATTGGCAAAGCCGCTTTTTCTAGTCTATGATTCCAATTGAGTTGGGGGCGATCGCTCATCAGCTTCATCTCAAGTTGGTTTATACCGATAAATGCATTTGATTTGCCGTTCTGAGACGGTCTCGGACGCGATCGGCGATCGCTTTTCCGATTTCTAAAGAAGCCGTCGCCGCCGGAGAAGGGGCGTTACAAACATGCATCGCCCGTTCTCCATCGACGATTAAAAAATCATCGACCAACATCCCGTCATTCATCAAAGCTTGAGCCCGAACTCCCGCATGAGTTGGAATCACATCATCCGCCTGAACTTCCGGAATTAACCGTTGCAAACTGCGAACGAAAACAGTTTTACTCAGCGATCGCACAATTTCTTTCACCCCTTCATTGCCATATTTTGCCGCCAGTTTCCACAATCCCGGATAAGTCATAATTTCGACAAAATCTTGCCAGTCAAAATCGGTTTTTCGATACCCTTCCCGTTTGAAACTGAGGACCGCATTCGGTCCGGCGTGAACCGACCCGTCAATCGCCCGAGTGAAGTGAACCCCGAGGAAGGGAAAATCAGGGTTGGGAACGGGATAAATGAGGTTTTTAACCAAATATCGTTTTTCTGGTTTTAATTCGTAATATTCACCGCGAAAGGGAATGATTTTAGCTTGGGGATCGACCCCTTCCAAAAGAGCGATGCGATCGCTGTGCAGTCCCGCACAATTAATCGCGAACCGCGTCGAAAATTCACCCGCATTCGTCTGGATAACTAATTCCCCGCTTCGATGCTGAATTTGCTCGACTTTAGTATTGAGGCGCAATTCCCCGCCCCGATTTTGAACCAATTCGACATATTTTTGACAGACGCCGCGATAGTCTACAATTCCCGTCGATTCGACCCGAATCCCCGCCAAAGAATTGACGTAAGGTTCGATCTCTTTCACTTCTTCTCCGGAAATTTTGGCAACGGGAATACCATTGTCTAAACCCCGTTGGTAAAGTTTATCTAACAACGGCAATTCTTTCGCTTCGGTCGCGACGATGACTTTACCGCAAACTTCGTAATTGATGCCGTGTTCTTGGCAAAACTCGACCATGGAACGTTGACCGTCGCGGCAGAATTTTGCTTTGAAGCTACCGGGTTTGTAATAAATTCCCGAGTGAATGACGCCGCTATTATTTCCCGTTTGATGAAATGCCCATTCTTCCTCTTTTTCGAGGACGAGAATCTTGGCATCTGGGTAAGTCTGGGTTAAATGGAGGGCGGCAGAAAGTCCGACAATACCACCCCCAATAATTGTAAAATCGTACATTGATGCTTACCTCGTTTGTTATCGCTGAAAGTTAAATGAAATCAAATGAAATTAAATCAAACCTTTTTAAAATTGACGGCGATCGCCGATCTAGGATCTAGTTGATTGGACACGGGTATTTCAAAAAGATTTCAAAAAGATTTCAAAGACTTTTAAGCGATCGCCGTTAATTTAATTTTTGATATTTGCGGTATTGCGTTGTTTTTGATATTCTAAATAATCCAGAACTGACATTTTAACTTCTCGTCCCATTTTCCTCCATCCCATCGGAGAAAACAACAACCATCTTCGCAATTCTAAATAACATAAGACTTTTTCACTCCAGCTTAAATTTACGCGATCGATCGCCCGAAGAAAGTGACCGAACCGTTCCCAAGTTGGTAGGGTTACCCGCTTATTCGTAGGGTCGAACCAAGCGGCCCGTTCGGACGCACTCCGATGAGCTTTAACGGATTGTCCGGCATGTTCTCGGCGGAGAAAAAGGTATTCGGGAATTTCAAAAAATTCCCCCCAGAGAGCGAGTTCGCTCAATAAGGTTAAATCCGATGCATTATAGTTGCCAATTAAAGGAGTTTTTCGTAAAATTTCCGTTCTTATTACTCCCCAAATTGGACTAATTTTAGAACAGCCTTGCGGACCACTCCGATAAAGAACATCTAAATATTGACCGTAGCGTTGATGGGGTTTGGATTGTCTTAAATTTAAGTCGTCAGTATAGTCCGGTCGAATCAATTCCCCTCGTTCGTCAATGAAACGAGTTCGGGGATAAGCGAGGACGACAGAGGGATAGCGGTCGAGGATTTCCACGCAACGTTCGAGATATTCAGGTTGACAAATATCGTCGTGGGCTGCCCATTTAAAATATTCACTTCGATCGACTTCAAAGGCATAGTTATAATTCCATGCTGCTCCCCGATTGACCTCATGACGGTGGTAGTCAATTCGCGAATTTCGGGCGGCATAGTCCTGACAAATTTGTTGGGTTTTATCCGTAGAACCGTTATCGGAAATAACGAGTTTAAAATTCGTATAAGTTTGTGACAGTAACCCTTTTAAAGAGTCTTCTAAAAAATCATCGCCGTTGTAAACAGGTAAGCCAACAATTAAGCGAGGGAGGCGATCGCAACTCATAACACCATCCTTAATGATACAGCATCCTTAATTACCGATCTTTTAAGAAATTTTAAGTTTTTGAATTAAATTTCCAGCTTTACTACTAATTTCTTTAGCACTCCTTTCTAGTTTATTTTGAATCAAAATTAAGTAATTATTTTTGAAAAATTGCTGTCTGGCAGATTCCGACTCGGAACACCAGGCTTCGTATGTGGGGATTGCAACAGTTTCGATCGCCTCGATCCAACGTTCGGTGAGATGCTTGGGTTCGGTTTCTTGGGCTCTTTTTTTGCCATTCTCAATAATGGCTTTGCGCCATGATAAATCATCTCGCAATCGCTCGATCGCCGTTAACAATTCTTCTACAGAAGCTACCTCGATATAGTCGAGTTCGCTCTGACGTTCGGCCCGATAAGCGGACTCATATCCGAGAATGGCGGGGACTCCTGCGTGCCAAGCTCCGTACAGTTTGGTAGCGGGTTTGCGAAGATATTCTTCCCGTTTTTTAAAACTGCGAACGGCCACAAATAAATCAATTTGTGAATAATCATTCCAGCGATATTGCTGGTTTGTATGTTCGGTATTGATGGTGCAGTTTTTCAAGCCGAGTTGATTTAACTTTTCTTGATAAGAAGGCTCTAAAAGTTCGGGAGCCAGTTGTTTTTCAACCCCAAAATATCCCAGATTTTCAAATCGATCGCCCCGGTTGGGATCCCGTGGAATTAATCCGGGTTGGGGCCAGTGGGGTAGAAAATATTTACTGCCAAACTTGTTGGAGCTTCTTACAACTTGTTTGGGATTTTGTACGACGTGCAGTTGTGCGTAAGGATGGGGAAAGCGATCGGCTTGCAGACAGACTAAAAGGAGGTGCGAACTGGGTTGAAAACCATCATCTAAATAATCCCGGTGGGTAAAAACAATCCCCTTTGATGGCATTCGATCGACCAGTTCGCATCCAAACCCATAACTTTTCAGGCGGCAATAAGTTTGCAACGTCCAATTGTACGGCCCTACAATAAAGATATCCCAATGGCGATCGACATCTTCCGGAATGGTTTCAGGCCAACAGGATTTAGGGATGTAAAAGTAAATTGGATATTGCATTCTTCAGCCAATGTCTACAACAAACGGGAGGGGCGATCGCCTAAATCTCGATCGTTATACAGCAGTTTTCGCTGTTGGGCGGTACATTTCGATCCCCCTAAATCCCCCTTAAAAAGGGGGACTTTCACTGCCCTCCTTTTTAAGGGGGGTTGGGGGGATCTTCACCTCTTGTACCTCATGACAGCGCCAATTGCTATAAGGCCATCAGTTCGGCACGAACTCCCATATTATCTAGCATTTCTTGAATTTCATTGCAATAAATAGCATTCATCACGACGATCGCGTCGGGTTGATAGTCTTTTAAAAACTCCGGAGAGACGATCGATTTGCCCACGCCTGGAATGAATTTACCGTGTCGGTGGGGATTGATATCGACGACGTACTGAATTTTATCCAAGGTGTCTAAAGTTGTCAGAAAAGCGACACATTTGGAACCCGATCCCCAGACGACGACTTTTTTATTTTCGGCTTGCAGTTGCGACAGGCGATCGCGCCAAATATCAAGTTTTTCTTGAATGTGACTGGCAAAATATTGGACTTGTTGGGTGAGGTCTTCTAGACTCTCTTCAAAAGAATGAACTTTTTCCGATTTTGATTCGGCAATGGGGAGAGCTTCAATCATCAAATATTGATCGCCATAATCTCGATACAAATCGGTGACCTCGAAACCGGAATTCCGAAAGAGTCGGGCGAGAGAACCCGGGGTAAAATAGGAACAATGCTCGTAATAAATATCTTCAAAAGCAAGTTCTTTGAGTACGCGAATGGTATCGGGAATCTCAAAAAATACGGGAATATCGGTGCGATCGCCGATCGAACGCCGGACGATTTTAATAAATTCAGAGGTCGGTTGAATGTGTTCGAGGGTGTGGCGACAGCAAATGAAATCACCGACATACTCGGCGTGTTTCTCTTGATAGTAATCTTGAATGAAGGTAATGCGATCGGCGGCTTCACTTTGCACTCGTCCGGGAACGACGCTCGGATCGATTCCCACTCCTCGGTTGTTGCCACGTTCGCAGAGTAAAATCAGAAAATCGCCTTTGCTACAACCAATTTCGAGAATGTTTTTATGATGTAAATCGTATTTTTCAATCAGGCGATCGGCGAGCTGAATGGCAAATTTATTAAAGGTTGGCGAAAAGCTTTGTTGATCTTCGTAATTGGGAGCGTAAGCCGACCACTTCGAGTCAAATTTTAAATTGGTAATAAACCCACACCGATCGCAAAAAGCGAGCAGGACATCTCCACAAGGAAAATTCAAGGCTTCTGCCTCATTCGGCATCATCAAACAACTGTGAACGGGAACCTTTTTGACTTCGTAAAAGGTCGATAAATGGGAATGACCGCAATTCGGACAAGTCTGTTCGATCCGGCGATCGCCAGAGTAGAGATCGGTGCTGATTTTAGTTTGAGTCATCTTAAATTCCTAGTTTTGCTAAACTTGCTCAAAAACGGAAGCTTGAAACGCCGAAAATGTTAAAAAAAGTTGAAGCCGATCGCGCCGTGAAACTTGAGGAGCTGTCCCCAACCTTAAAATAGCGAGAATGGAGGCGCGATCGGTTCGGATTTGTACTCGTTTATACGAATTGAAACGCGCTCGAGGCTAAATTGAGATTCGTTTCGTTTTCGATAATAGCAATGAGTTCGGCTTCGGCGCTAGTCTGACGGAAAATTGCGGTTCCGGTCAGCAATCCTTCCGGCGAATTTCCTAATTGATAGTCACTGGCGCTACCATGCAAGCGAATCACGTCGGATTGAGGAGAAAAGTCCTTAATGACGGCGTAATCTTGCAGCCCACTTTCTAAAGCGATGCCATCGTCGTAGTAAGCTGTTGTCGCATCTCCTAACATAAAAGTATCGTATCCGCCAAGTCCGGTGAGTTCGTCAATTTCACCCCGTCCGGGGTCGGCGATCGTCGGATCGACGCCGAAAATTTTGTTGTTGCCAAATCCTCCCGAAACTAAATTGTTTTGTCCCGTTCCGGCAGCTAAAACTTCAATTCCTTGAATAAAGGCATTGCTGGCGCTGGACTTGAAGTTCACATCGAGAACCCCATCACTGACTTGAATATCTTCGATCGTTTTAATTAACAGGGTATCCATCCCGACTTCAGTCCAGACATCGAAATCATCGAAGATTAATTGACCTTCTACGGTAATATCAAAAACCCTTCCTCCGGCTTGGTTAAAGAAGTTTTCGATAAAACTTAAATTGAGATCGTAAGTGCCATTTTCCACGGCGATCGCATAAGAAAAGTCAGTCCCGTAACGTTCGGTGCGATCGAGTAGCGTATCTGGCGTAACGCCGACGAGTCGTTCGGAGGTGTAAGCGGTTCCCGCCACAAAGCTATTATCTGCAGACCACTTGCGGCCAAAGGTATCCGTATAATTTTCGCCTCCTGCATTGATGCGGATGGGGATGTCATTATCGACAACGTTGACGGCGATATCGGCAATTTGGTAACTGCTATAAACCGGATCGGTGCTGGTAATTTGATGGGTAATCGAATCGGTTTCACTGCCTTGAACTACAGTGTCGTCAACGGCAAAAATGTTAATGTCTCGCGGAACGTTCCAGTCCGTCGGGGTAAACGTAACGCTGGTTAGATCGACATCGGTGCGATCGCCCGTACCGATATCGACCGTGACATTTTCGGTCGGTTGAGAGGGCAAAACTAACACGTAGCGATCGCTTTTTCCTCCTTCCACGACGACGGGATCTTCCGGTTGGACGATTTCGATCGATTGGATATTGCCATAACTGACACTGGAAACTAAGTTGAGATCTAAATAACCATCGGTCACGGCCACATCTTCGATGGTTTTCATCACCAGTTTGTCTTTTGCCCCTCCCGCTTCCGTCCAAATATCGAGATCGTCGATGGCTAATTCGCCTTCGGCAAAAATATCGGAAATACGCTGTCCGGCTTGCTGGTAGTAGCTTTCGACAAACCCTAAGTTAACGTCGTAAACGCCGTTTTCCACGGGAATGTTATAGCCAAAATTGTCACCCCAGCGCTCGGTTTTATACAGGGATGTGTCCCTCGTTCCTTGAATTTTGGCCGCGTAAGAGGTGTAGGTATCGCCGCCGTTAAAGTAGGTATCCGCCAGCCAAGTTTGACCGGAACGGTCGGTGTACGCACTGCCTCCGGCGTTGATGCGAACTTCCGAATAGACGGGAGTGGGGGGGGTGTCGTCATCGACGATTTCAACATCGAGATCGGCAACGGCGAGGTTGTCATACGCCGGGTCGTTACTGGCGATCGCGTGGGACAGGGAAACGAGGCGATCGCCCTGAACCAGGGTATCGTCCACCGCAGCCAAACTCACCACTTGCGCGACATTCCAATTCTGCGGCGTGAAGACCGCACTCGACGGTTGGACACTCAGTTGAGCGTCCGGAGTGAGGGTAACGGTGACGTCGTCAGTCGGTTGGGTTGTCAACACGAGGGTGTAACTGTCCGTGGTGCCGTCTTCTCCGACGATCGTGCTGTTATTGGACTCGACGATAGTTAGGTTGGGGGTCGGATTTTGCTCGATCGCGATCGCCACCTGCGCCGTATTCGAGAACAGCCCGTCATCGTCACTGACTCGATAGCTAAAACTATCTTCCGTGGTTCCCGAACCGTCGTGGGTGTAACTGACGACCCCATTCTCATCGATCGCGATCGCCCCGTACAAAGGCGCGTCAACGATTTCCAAACTTTGCGGGAGTAACACCCCATCGCTATCGCTATCGTTGCCTAAAACATCGATAGTCGTCGAACCCGCGATCGCCACCGTCGTACTATCATTATTTGCGATCGGGGCTTGTTGAGTCGGCGAACCCGTTCCCACAGGGGTAATATTGACATCGCCAAAACTGACATCGTAATGGTGAGCCACCAACACGATCGATCCATTTTGAGGATCGGAAGAACTTCCTTCTCCTTGTAAATTCCAGTTCGTCGGTTCCGCCTGATTGGCGTCCCACACCTTCAACTTGTAATTATTGCCTTCAGCCCTCATCTTGAAGTTGTAGGTGACCCCTTCTTGGAGAGTGAAGGGGGCTTCACTCAGGGTCTTTAAGTAATTCCCCGTAATTTCCAGCCGTTCTTTATAAAACCATCCCAAAGCCCCGAGGGGATTCCAGCCCGATTTCGGCTGCCAGTTAGGCACCGGATCGTCCGTATGCCCCGTCCAGCGCATCATAATCCCGACCCCCGCCTCGGTCGCATTGCTCGGTAAATCCGTACTGTTGACCGTCACGGGTACGGTGACTTCGTAATCGTCCCAAGTCGTTTCGCCAATGGCGAGGAGGCGATCGTATCCCTGTATGCTCGTGCGAACCGTATCCCCTTCTAAATGCCACAACCCATCGACCACCTGAACCGCATCTTGGAGGTTCGATACCGCACTCCAATCGATCGCATAAGGTTCGGGCCACACCTGACCGGATTCGTAATCCACACTCACCGTTTGAGTTGAGGTGTTCCCCAGGGTGTCTGTCGCGAAAATTGTCACGAAATCGTCCGTTGCAGACCCGTCTAAATCGCTGTAAGCAATGTCAACATTGAAATCACCCAGATTTTGCAAGCGGCGATCGTCCGGTCCGAGGGATAAAGGAATGCTCGATCCGCCGTTGAGTTGGTAGCTTAACGAAGCAATCCCATCGGGATCGCTGACATTTCCTAACAGGTTGACCCAGGTTTGCGGCTGACCGATTTGACCGAACGCTTGGTTTAATCCATACCAAACATCAATAATTGGCGTTCCTAAGTTCGGTTCCTGGATACTCACATTCACCGTCGCCAGATTGGACAGGTCCCCGTCGTCGTCGGCGACAGTATAAGTAAAACTGTCTGCTGTGGTAGCCGACCCGTCGTGACTGTAAGTCACTACCCCAGTCGTGGCGTCGATGCTGACGCTTCCCGCACTCGGTTGGTCTACAATCGCGATGCTACTCGGGTCTAAGTTACCGTCGCTGTCGCTATCGTTGTCCAGAATCGCTACAGTAACTGCTTCCCCGGGTTCTAAGGTTTTGCTGTCGTCGTTGGCGATGGGGGCTTGATTCGGTAGGGGTTCGTCTTCGGGTACGATTGGCGCGGCGGTGTTGAAAAAGTAATCGATTTGTGAAGTAAATGCTGGTGAATTGCCTGCATTGCCTGCAAATGGCCCGATCGCGTTCGCCGTCAGACTGTGGCTGAAACTTCCGGCGCTATTCCAATTTTGTCCGTCTGCGGAATAACTCAGGCTCCACAGATCCCCTTGGCGGTTCAGTTTGAGGTAGTTGGCGCTTCCACTGGCGATCGTCTGGTCGAGCCTCACTTGCGAGTTGTTGTTGCTCGTGGTCGCGGCGAATAGGCGCAGGCTTTCTCCGTTGTGATAGGTGTCGAATCTCAACCAGTTGCTGCTGTCTTGTTCGACCAGGATTCCTTGCAGTTGGTAGGCTTGGCTCGGTTCGCTGGCGAATTTGACTTCAGTTTCAAAGTCGGCGTTTCCCACCCCTTGCATGACTCTCACGCTGTTGTTGCTGCTTTTCCAAGCGTCGTGGGAGCTTCCTCCTGCTACTTCCAGTTCTAGGTAGGCGTCGCTGGTTCCGGTTCCGGTGAGGCTGTAGTTGCTGTCTCCTCTCGGGTTGACGAATGTCCAGTTTGTCCCTAGGCTGCTGCTGTTGAAGTCGTCTGAGGCGAAGGGGTCGGAAAATACGAAGCGGTAACGATCGCGGACGGCTTTGGACCAGACGAGGTCAGAGATGGGCTGGCCGATCTTGAAGTCGAGATCCCAGCTTCCCCCTAACAAGTGAGAGCCGACCACTCGGGTCGAAGCGGCGATCGCCGCCTCCGTAATTTCATGCAGCCGTTCGACAAAGCGGGCGCCTCGTTCTCCGGCGGCAACGTTGCAGCCATAAAGTAAAATTGAAAGATCTGGGTGACGATTTTTCCATTGTTTGAATAAGGAGGAGTAGCGATCGAGGTTTTCCCGATTGAGGGCAAAATTTCCTAATCTTAGCTCTCCCGGTTTTCCATGGGTAACTAGATGAATTGCTTCTAGGTAATTATTCCTTTTTAAGGCGTCATCGATCTGACTAATTACACTTTTACTAGAATCTAAAATAATAACTTGAATGTTTGACGCACAGTTAGCAGTCAAAAATAAATAATCGTCAATACTCGGGTCGATAAAAGCAATTCGAGACCATGAAGAGCCAGCAAGATGTTTGTTTGTCTGTTCAAAATGACGATCCATTTCTTGTCATCCAACTAAGTAAGATACAGCCCTATCTGTGTTCAAAACCCAAGTTAGGTATTGAAAAAACAAGTTAAATACAATCAATTCCCACTTAAAATCTGGGGGTTGCCGAAAGGAACCCCTCTAGGTCGAGACCGTCACTTCAAAAAGGACGTTCTCTGACGATCTTTTTCAATACCTAAGATGGCGATCGACCCAACCTCAAAAGGATCCGAGCTCGCTAAATCCTTCTGAATTCTTCCCCATCATAATCCGATCCCCGCCCAGATGTAAGCATCTTCACGGAGTTTTGATAAAAACTTTATTTAATCTTGATGAGAACTTTAAGAAGAAATACGGAATTTTGGTCAATTTTCTCCTTCGTGCAGGGGTGCCATGCGTATTTCTTCGGAGTTTATGGCTCGGGACTTGCATGAAGATCGCCCGAAACCCTCGTATTTTCGTAAATGAGAACGCGATCGTGTCCCCAACCGATCGAAATCAGGTCGAGATCGCCGTCGCGATCGAGATCGATCGCCTGAGTGCCGTCATGGTGTTCGTCGCCCACGGCAACCAGATGGGACTGCCACTGAAGACCGGCACCGTCGCGATTCTCAAACCAATATACTTTCGCGGTTTCCGGATGCTCCAACTGATGCTCGCCGACGACGACATCCAGATCGCGATCGCCGTCGAAGTCCGCTACATCCAAACTCATCGGACCGACCGGAGTGGCGATCGCCCGTTCGGTCCAGAACTGGGTAACTTCCATTCCTTGTTCGTACCACACCAACGGCCCCGGTTGGGAGATCGCTTCAAAACCGACGATCGCATCGAGACGACCGTCTCCATTGAGATCCCCCAAGCGATTGCGATCGGGATCCCCGTCCGCCCGTGCCAGAGTTTGCAGACTCCATCCCGAGCCGTCATTACGCAACCACTTCGTGCCCAGCAGCAAATCTAAATCGCCGTCGCGATCGATATCTCCCGCACTGAGGGCTTCATCTTGAGCCGCCTCGGAAATCCGCTCCCAAGTCCAAGACTGGCGATCGGGCTGTTGCGGAACGGTCAACATCTGCACCCCTCGTCCCGTCTCGTGCCAAGATAAGGCCACTTGTAACCGCTCTCCCCGAAACGAACCCACCGCGACCCCTTGCAAAAAATCCCCCTCCGCCTCGGGGATATTCTCGAAAATGGTAAACCGACCGAAACCGTCATTGCGCGCCCAGACCATGCGCGCGTTGGCGTCAGCTCCTTTCCCTTCGGTCCCCAAAATATCTAAATCGCGATCGCCGTCGAAATCGTAGACCGTCCCCATCTGATAAAGCGGGGCGCCGATCGCCCGTCGTCTCCAATTTCCCTCCAGCGAGCCGGGATTTTCGTACCACCAACCCCCGGTTACCACATCCGGCCACTCGTCCCCATTGAGATCCCCCGCTTCAATGGCGACGGTTCGCCAGGGTTTGCGAGCATCGATCTCCCGTTTGTGCCAGTCCCCTTCGTTGAGCCAAATATCCAAACGCGGCGTTTCCCAGTTATAGGGTTTGCCTAAAATATCGAGATCTCCATCCCCATCTAAATCCGCCAGTTTCGATTCGTGATTGCCAAACCCGGTGGCGATCTCCTCACGGGTAAACTGACCGCGACTATCCCCGTAAAAGACCCACATCTTGGCATCGTCATTGCCGCCATCCAAGCGCATCTCGGCGCAGAAAATATCTAAATGTCCGTCCCCATTAACGTCCCCAACCGCCAACGAGTGACCGTGGTCTACCTCAAATCCCAATAAATCTCGACCGATCCATTGACTCCCGTTCCACTGGTACCATTGCAACGGACCGCGACCGTCCCCCACCACAAACACCACTTCCGGGCGATCTCCGGGAACCAACTGTCCCACCGCCACCCGAGCAAATTTCTGCCCGTCGTCGATCGTTTGCGGTCGATAACCGTTGGCGCCGTCATATTTAAACCAGCGACCGCCGCCGACGAGATCGAGCTGTCCGTCGCCGTCGATATCCCCTTGAGTCAGTCCTTCCGACTCTCCCTCACTGTGAAAAATTTCGACAAACGGCCACGGTTCGGTCTGTTGGGGATTCTCGGGAATCTCGGCGAGCAGGAGGCGATCGCCCTTCTGATTCCAAAATACCAACTCCGCACGCCCGTCCCCATCAAAATCCCCGATCGTTTGGTCGTGATGTTTGTTCGGACCCGAATTCTTGATTTCCCGCCGCTTCCAGGGCGTTTCCGGGTCGTGGTTCGGATGGGGATTTTCCCACCACCACAGGTGAGGGTCGGAATAATCCCCTCCGAAGACCAGATCGCGATCGCCGTCCCCGTCAATGTCGTAATCGACTCCCCCCGCTTCAATCGCTAAGGTCTCCGGTTCGATCGCGTAAGCGTCCCACCCCGTCGCCGATCGCCGATATCCTACAATCGACGGTCCGCGACCGCGAGCGGCGATCGCGAAATCATTAACGCCGTCGCGATCGAAATCGAAAACCACACTCGCCGTTTGCTCGGTTGAAGAACCCAACCGGGGCAGTTCTCCTCGTGTACTCGACAGGTGAACCCAGCCGTTTGCTACCTCATGTCCCCGAGTCGGTAGCAGCACAAATGGCTTGCACGTCACCAAACTGAACGAAACCAAAGCACACAAACAGAAAACTAACCACTGACGATACACGATCGCCTCCAACGATTACCGCTCATTTCATACCACCTTCGGTTCCGGAATCGGAATAATAAAATTTCCCCCCCGTTCCCGATAGGCAGACTGTTGCTGCATAATCTCTTCGGCAAAATTCCACGCCAAAATCAACACGTAATCGGGCCGATCTTCTAACAACTGACTCGGCGCCACGATCGGAATATGATTGCCCCCCATATATCGCCCCTGCTTGAACGGATTCAAATCGGCAATATAATCGAGCAATTCCGTATCGATCCCGAAATAACTCAACAACGTCGTCGCCTTCGCCGCCGCCCCGTATCCGACAATTGTTTTTCCTTCTTTTTTCAGACCCCAAAGAATCTCTAACAACTTCGTTTTAATCGCTTTAATCCGGGCGGCAAAATCCCGATAATAATCCAGTCGGTCTACTCCCCGTTCCGCTTCCATTTTTAACAACCCCTTCACCGAATCGGCGACTGCTTCCTTCGGTTCCACAAACAACCGCAACGAACCGCCATGAATCGACGTCCGTTCGATGTCGTTGAGAAATAATCCATGACGGCGGAATAACCGATCTAACGCCGTCACCGAAAAATAACACAAATGTTGATGATAAATCGTGTCGAATTCGCAGTGGTCTACTAAATCCACCAAGTAAGGGGCTTCGATAACCGCCACCCCAGTTTCTTTTAACAGAATTTTAATCCCTTCAACAAACCCATTTAAATCGGGAACGTGGGCTAAAACATTATTCCCTAAAAATACGTCCGCTTGTTTCCCTTCTTCGCGTAACTGACGGGCGAGATCTTTGCCGAAAAACGTACACAGAGTTTCAATCCCCGCTTTGCGGGCAGCCTCTACCGGACCGGACGCCGGGTCGATTCCCAATACGGGAATCCCTTTCTCGGCGAAGTTTTTCAGCATGTAACCGTCATTACTTGCCGCTTCGATGACCAGACTCTTTTCATCCAGCGATCGCCGTTCGATTAATGCTCTGGCACTCTTCCCAAAATGTTCGAGCAGCGATTTAGAAACTGAAGAAAAATAAGGATAATCCCGACAAAACAGAATTTCCGGCGGCACACTTTCGGTAATCTGCACTAAAGTACATTCGGGACAAAAAACCAAGTCCAAAGGAGCAGTATATTCTTCTTCACCGAGTTGTTCTTTCGTCACTAAAGCGTCGGCCAGGGTCGTAATTCCAAAAGAAACAATCGGTTTGAGATCGGAATGTCCGCAAGAGCGGCACGTCGGCTGTGAAGCGTTCATAAATTCTTTCCGATACGCTAAAAAATACTGGGTGTAGCGCGTCTGAACCTACAGATTTAGCCCAAACGCGCGACGACGAACGAATTACACGGCACTTACTTTAGGAACTGCCGTTTTCCACCGCAAATTGCTGTCGAGTTCTCCGGTAGACAACAATTGCTGAATGTGAGCGATGCGCTTGTATTTCGCCCCTTCAAATTCCTCGAGGGTCAAGCCGATTTTTTGATAGGTGTCGTACAGTTCTTGCGCCCCTTTGCGGGCGTTCCACTGCGGTTTAAAATTCGGCAGCACGCGCAAGATTTTACTGCAATCGACCCGATAACACCGTTTGTCCGGTCCTGCATCTTTGGCATATTCGATCTCGCAGTTAGGAACGGTTTCTTTAACGATATCGGCCAATTCCCGGATTTGATAGTTGTCTTCGTTGCGCCCGACGTTAAAGGCTTGATTGTGAATCGCTTCCCGGGGTGCTTCGAGAACGGCGAGGAAGGCGCGGGAAATATCCTCGATATGAACGATGGGCCGCCAGGGGGTGCCGTCGCTTTTGATATAAACCCGTCCGGTGGTAAACGCCCAGGCGACCAGGTTATTGAGGACTAAATCGAACCGCAGTCGGGGAGAAACGCCGTAGGCGGTGGAGTTTCTCAAAAAGGTGGGACTGAAGTTGTCGTCGGCGAGTTCGGCGACGTCGCGTTCGACCCGGACTTTGGATTCGCCGTAAGGGGTGACGGGGTTGAACGCGGACTCTTCCGTCAGCCAGTCTTGACCTCCGGCGCCGTAGTTGCTGCACGAGGAGGAGAAGATAAAGCGTTCGACTCCAGCTTGTTTGGCGAGTTTGGCGAGGTTGACTGACGCTTGATAGTTGATGTCGTAGGTCAGGTCGGGATTTAAGTCGCCGAGGGGGTCGTTGGAGAGACCCGCTAAGTGTAGAACGGCGTCGAAGCCTTCGACGTCAGCCCGTTCGACGTCGCGAATGTCTTTTTGAATTTCAGTAATTTCGCGGATACCTTCGCCGAAGGTACAGCGCTGGTAAAGGTCGCTATCTAATCCGACGACTTCATACCCGGCTTCCAGCAATAGGGGTACCATCACTGTGCCGATATATCCTTTGTGTCCCGTCACTAACAATCGCATTGTCATCCTCCCACAATTTCCAAGGTGCTTTACCGCTCATCCACAGGCTTTCGAGAAGCCGTTTGTCGCGCAAGGTGTCCATACATTGCCAAAAGGAGTTATGGCGATACGCCATCAGTTGTCCGTCTTTGGCGAGGTTTTCTAAGGGGGCTTTTTCCCACTGGGTATCGTCTCCTTCGATGTAGTCGAACACGCCAGGTTCGAGGACGAAGAAGGCGCCGTTTATCCACCCTTCTTTGGTTTGCGGTTTTTCGGAAAATTCACAGATGGAATCGCCTTCGATTTCCAAATGTCCGAAACGCGCTGGGGGTCTCACGGCGGTGAGGGTGGCGAGTTTTCCGTGGGAACGGTGGAAGTCTAAAAGATCCCTTAAGTTAAGGTCGGAAACGCCGTCACCCCAGGTGAGCATGAAGGTTTCGTTGTTAACGTAAGGGGCTAGTCTTTTGATCCGTCCGCCCGTGTTGGTGTAGAGTCCGGTATCGACTAAATCGACTTTCCAATCGAGGCGCATTCCGCCGTGTACGTCTACGTTTCCGGTACCGAGATTGACGGTGAGGTTACTGTTGAGCGAACAGTAATCGACCATGTATTTTTTGATCGCTTCGCCTTTATAGCCGAGGGCGATCGCGAAGTCTTTAAATCCGTGATAGGCATAGTTCATCATGATATGCCACAGGATCGGTTTTCCGCCGATTTCGACCATCGGTTTGGGTTTGGTTTCCGTTTCTTCGGAAATTCTGGTCCCCAGTCCTCCGGCTAAAATTGCAACTTTCATGCAGAATTATCCTCGTTTCGATCGTTATTTTATACTCGAATTGAGTAAATTTTTCCCGTTTTTGGTTGTTTACGAGAAAAGCTCGCGAGAAACAGTCCTTAAAACCCAGTTATAAAACCTTTTACTGTTTTAACTGTTTCTAAGGTTTAAAAAATGATTTTCGAGTTTTTCGGAACTATTTTTTTGTTTTAACTCGCTGGAATTGAAGTTGTCAACTTAAACTCGTTTGATGAAAAGTTGAATAATTGCTTTTTGTTTACATTGCTTTTAACACAAAGTTATGGCAACGATCGCCCGATCGCCATTCAAAACCTTGTTGGCGATCGCCCGGTTCCCTGTTTTTCGCGCTGTTTCCCTTTTTAGTGAGATGTTGACAATTTTTTTTTAAATGCGATTTTAAATTACCACGGCGATCGCCTCCAACGGGCATCCGTGAAATTACGGGCTTGTGGGCTTCGTTTCTTCAGAATATTGCAGAAATTGGCGAAATACCAGTATCTTTATCAAAAAAATACATTTGACCTTGGCGGCGGCAACGGAGTTTATCCGTAGAATTACTGGGATGGTGAGGAGAGGGAGCGGCGATCGCCATTTCACCGAGTCTTTAAAGTTTCCATGAAGGACAACTATCGCTTTTTTCAAACCCATCAGGGACAACTTCAATCCCCCTCAATCCCCCCAAATCCCCTCTTAACAAGGGGGCCTTGACCGAACTCCCCCCTTGTTAAGGGGGGTTGGGGGGGATCCTCGGTGAACTCGATCTAGAAATCGCTCTATACTTTCATCCCTTCGGTCATCTGGGAAATTTCAATAAAGCGATACTACAAATGAAGCGGAATTAAAAACGCCGATCGCCAGCCTTATATGGAAAAATTCAAACAAAAAAATACCCCCGAACCCTTAAGGGATGGGGGAAATAGGGACACTCGACGCCCAACGAACCGGAGGCGATCGCCCCTACAACAGATACAGAATCGTAAATAAAATAATCCAAATGACATCGACGAAATGCCAGTACAACTCCGCCGCTTCCGGTCCGAAATGAGCGTGGCTGCTGTAACGTCCGGCTTTGAGCGATCGCGTCAACACCGCCAAAATCAAAAACAAACCAAAACAAACGTGCAACCCGTGAAACCCGGTCAACACGTAAAACGTACTCGTAAAAATATTATCCGTCAGACCGAAACCCGTGTGATTGTACTCGTAAAGCTGCCCGGCGAGGAAGATCGCTCCCATCAATGCGGTCGCCCCAAACCAGAGGCGCAATCCTTTGAGATCGTCATTCTTAATCGCCCGATTGCCTTGATTCATCACGAAACTACTCGAAATCAGGATAATCGTATTGATCCCCGGGACGAGCAACTCCATTTCCGGCGTTCCTTCCGGGGGCCAGGTCGGGTTCATCAGGCGAAATGTGCCGTAAGCGGCAAATAACCCCAGAAAAATCATCGATTCGGCAATCAGGAACATCGCGATCCCGAAAATACGATGGTCTGGATGTTCTTCGTGAGCGGCGCCATGTCCCCCACGAGTTTCCCCGTAAACGACACGTTCCGAAGAGTCAACAGTGGAACCTTGCATGAGTTGTACTCGGTAACAATAACAACAGAGAAAACAGAGAAAAAATTAAAGTCTGCACGGGGTGCAGGGATACGAGATCCCGTATCCCTACCTACTCCGATTTAACCGACATCGGCTTTCACTTCAGCCAGCAGTTCGTTCACCGTGCGATCGCGATCGCCGCGCTCGAACGAGTCGATCCCGTAATCGTAAGGCCCCGTCCACAATACGGGTTCCTCCAAGAAATTCTCTACAGGCGGCGGCGAACTGGTCTGCCATTCCAACGTCAGCGCTTTCCAGGGATTGCCACTCGCTTGCGGGCCGCGAATCCAACTCCAAATCGCATTGATAATCAACGGAAAGGTAGAAATCGCCAACAAGAACGAGCCGACGGTACAGACCATATTTACCGTTGCAAACTGCGGGTCGTATTCCGCCACCCGTCGGGGCATTCCTTGCAATCCTAAGTAATGCATCGGCAAGAAACAGAGGTTAAAGCCGACCAAAGTTAAAACGAAATGCACTCGTCCGAGGGTTTCGTTCATCATCCGTCCGGTCATTTTGGGGAACCAATGATAGATGGCGCCGTAGAGACCGAAGACGCTGCCGCCAAAGAGGACGTAGTGAAGGTGAGCGACGATGAAATAGGTATCGTGAACGTGAATGTCGAAGGGAACGGACGCAATCATGATCCCGCTCAAACCGCCGATGACGAACATCGAAATAAACCCGAGTCCGAATAACATGGCGCTGTTGAGCCGCAATTTGCCGCCCCAAATCGTCGCCAGCCAGCTAAAGACTTTAATCCCGGTGGGGACGGCGATAATCATGGTGGCGATCATGAAAAACATTCGCAACCAGCCGGGGGTACCACTGGTGAACATGTGGTGAGCCCAGACAATCAGACCGAGGAAGCTAATCGCCAAGCTGGAATAGGCGATCGCCTGATAGCCGAAAATCGGCTTGCGGGCGTGAACGGGCAGAATTTCCGAGATCAGGCCGAAAATCGGCAGGATCATGATGTACACCGCCGGGTGGGAGTAAAACCAGAACATGTGCTGGTAAACGATCGGATCTCCTCCTCCCATCGGATTGAAGAAGGCGGTTCCCGCGATCAGGTCGAAACTGAGCAGGACTAAGGCCCCCGCCAAGACCGGGGTGGACATCAAAATCAAAATGGAGGCGGCGACCATCGCCCAGCAAAATAAGGGCATGTCGTTGAGGGTCATCCCCGGCATCCGCATTTTGAGGATGGTGGTGATGAAGTTGACGCCGCCCATAATCGATGAGGTTCCGAGGATTAAGACGCTCAGAATCCAGAGCATTTCCCCGGCTTTGCTACCCATGGTACTCAAGGGCGGGTAGGAGGTCCATCCGGCTCCGGCGGCGCCCCCACTGACGAAGAAGCTGAGGATCAGTAAGATTCCGCCGGGGACGATCATCCAGAAGGCGAGGGCGTTTAACCGGGGGAAGGCCATGTCTTTGGCGCCGATCATCAGGGGGATCAGATAGTTGCCAAAGGCTCCGGTTCCGGCGGGGACGATCCACAGGAAGATCATGATCGTGGCGTGGATCGTAAATAGGCTGTTGTAGAGTTCCCGGCTGACAAAATCGACTTCCGGGGTCGCCAGTTCGGTGCGAACGGCGGTAGCGAGGGCGCCGCCAATCAGGTAGAAGATGAAGGTGACGACGAGGTATTGAATACCAATAACTTTGTGGTCGGTACTGAAGGTGAAGTATTCGCGCCAGGGGGTCCGGTGATGCCCGTCGAGGGTTTCCGGGGTGGCGTTTTCAGGGGTATCTACTTGGGTCATAACTGAATGGTTGTGACGGATGCACGGTGTTCGATCGCGCGGGATACGCCTGACTCTTTTGGAGTCGCTCAGCGCAAGGCGCACGCTACGCGAATGCGGGATCGGGCGATCGACCCGTTCGGCTGTTAAATATGATGGTGGATTTTGTGGGATCCCTCGGCTTGGGGCGGGTGTAATTGGCCTAAGCCTTCGGTATTCACCCCGATTTCGTTGGCGTAAGGTTGCAGGTATTCGGCTTCGCTCAATGAGTCGGTGTTGAGGGCGATCGCGCGATCGTCACCGCTCTGTTGGGCGGCAATCTGGCTTTGCAGCCATGCCTCGAATACTTCCGGTTCTTCGACGACGACCTGAGCTTTCATGCCGCCGTGATAGGCGCCGCACAGTTCGGCGCAAACGACCGGATAGGTGCCGACGTCTTTGGGGACGAACCGCAGTTCGGTGTCCCGTCCGGGAATGGCATCTTGTTTGAGCCGGAATTGGGGAATCCACAAGGCGTGGATGACGTCGCTGGCGGCGATCGTCAATTTGGCTTCTTTTCCGGCGGGTAGATGCAGTTCGCCGGAGGTGACCCCGCTTTCGGGATAGGTGAAAATCCAGGCAAATTGCAGTCCGAGGACGTTAACGCTGACGTCGGCATCCCGACCTTGGGTTCTGGGGGACGCGCCGACGCCGAGGGCGACTTGTTCGGCGTCGCTTGCTTCGGGGGTTTCGGTGGCTCCCGGTAGGGGCGCCGCGATCGCCGCCCCGGAATGTCTGACCTCGGCGTGCATGGTTTTGGGATCGTGAGAGGCCATCGGATCCAAGCCGCCCATCGAGTTGTAGACCTCGAAGCTGTAAATTCCCAAACCCAAGACGATCGTGGCGGGGATCGCCGTCCACAAGATTTCTAGGGGAATGTTTCCTTCAATCGGCGGCCCGTCGGTTTCGTCTCCGGGGCGCCGTCTGTATTTGAAGACGGCAATAATGATAATTCCTTGCACGAGTAAAAACAAACCCGTGGCGATGGTCATCATCGTATTGAACAAACCATCGACCCAAGGCGCTTCCTCGGAGGCGGCTTGGGGCATCAGTCCGTTATGCTGTCCGAACCAGTAACTGACGATAGTCAAGATGATGCCTGCCAGCATCGTGACGATCGAACTGGGTATATTCACGTCATACCTCCTCTCAATCCACACCCCTGTCCGAACTCGACGCCGATCCGAGGGACTCTCGACCCGACGCGCGATCGCCACAGGGGTGACTTACTCCGTTAAGTTAACAAGTTTTTCGGCTCGCTTTCCCCTATCACGTTAAAGCAGCTCCTGGAGCCTCGGCGGCCAATGTCTCGAAATCTTTATGATTTCTTTGGGATTGAACCGCCCGAGTCAATCGCGCTGCAGGCAAGACGGGCCGACATTGCGGGGGACAGAGCGCTCGCGGGTATTTTTGTAAACTTATACAATTTTTTGCGATCGCGCCGCCCCCGGTTCCCGCCTCCGTTTCCACAATCGAAAAAAAACACTAAAGCATTTTATCTGGCTCGATCGCCTCGTTATTGTAGTAACTGGAACATTTAACAGCCCCCCAAGGGATGTAAAGTTTTCGTGAGTAAATACTCACCCAGGCGACTGGTTTCGCCTGTCAGTGATGCCAAGGAAGTAGGAGTTATGGCCCATTCAGTCCTGGATAGAAATGCCGCTCTGGCACGGAGCAACACTCGACCTCGGGATCGAATTCGGCGGTTGGTGTGGAAAATCGCGATCGCTACTCTGTTGTTAATGGCCGTAGGCAGCGCCACCCGCGTCATGAATGCAGGTTTGGCTTGCCCGGATTGGCCGTTATGTTACGGGCAGTTGGTGCCGACCGAGCAGATGAACCTGCAAGTCTTTCTCGAATGGTTCCACCGCTTGGATGCCGCCGCCATCGGCCTGAGCGCGATCGCCTTAACTGCTTTATCCTGGTGGGATCGGCGATCGCTCCCCGGGTGGTTGCCCTGGGCTTCGACCCTCGCGTTAGGAGCGATCGTCTTTCAAGGACTCCTCGGCGGCCTCACCGTCACCGAACTCCTGCGCTTTGACATCGTAACCGCTCACCTCGCCACGGCCTTAATCTTCTTCACCATCGTCCTGATTATCGGCGCCGTACTCCTTCCCTACGAAGCCACCGGAACCGTGGGCAAACTCCCCTGGGTCGGCTTGACCAGCAGCATTTTCGTCTATTTGCAAAGCCTTTTAGGCGGCCTCGTCGGCTCCCAATGGGCGCTACACCAGTGTTTCGGCTACCAGCAACTCTGTAGCGTCATGAACGCCCACCTCGCCGGAGTTGTCCCTCCCACCCTGACGACCGCCACCTTGGTGGTCCTCGCTTGGCGGACGCCAGCCCTCCACGGCACCCTGCGCCGACTCGCCAAGTTCTCCGGCGTCTTATTGCTGCTACAAATCGGCTTGGGAATCGCCACCTTTTACCTGCACTTACAAGTCGAACCGCTCACCGTCGCCCACCAAGCGACCGGGGCCACCTTGCTCGGCACCTTAGTGGTCTTTACCGTGTTAGCCCTTCGAGACCGGGCGGCAACCCTTGCATCTACGCCATAATTAACCAGATTCGCAAGACCGTCGAACTCTTGACAGATGCTCCATACCCTCGGCATCTTGAAAGCTTATCAGGAAAAAATTCATGCAAGACATCATCGGGACGGGTGTCCGACGACACCACGACAATCTGCTCCAGGTTTTTCGCAGTTACTATCAATTGACCAAACCCCGCATTATCTTGCTGCTGTTGATGACCACGATCGCGGGCATGGTCCTGGCTTCTCACGGACGAGTCGATCCCGTGTTGGCTCTGGTGACGGTCGCGGGAGGGGCAATGGCCGCAGCGTCGGCGAATACGATTAACTGTCTCTACGATTGCGATATCGATTACATCATGGAACGCACGCGATCGCGTCCGATTCCCTCCGGTCGCGTCCAACCGCGCGATGCCGCCCTGTTTGCCGCGTCCTTGGCGATCGCCTCGTTTACCCTGCTCGCCACCTTCGCCAACCTGCTCGCCGCTTTACTGGCAATGTCGGGTATCGTTTTCTACGTCTTGATTTACACTCACTTCCTCAAACGCCACAGCACTCAAAATATCGTGGTCGGCGGCGCCGCCGGGGCGATTCCTCCTTTGGTCGGCTGGGCGGCGGTGACCGGGGATCTGGGTTGGGCGCCGTGGGTCGTCTTCGCCATTATCTTTTTCTGGACGCCTCCCCATTTCTGGGCTTTGGCGATGATGATCCGCGACGACTACGCGGCGGTCGGGGTGCCGATGCTGCCCGTGATTGAAGGGGATGAGGATACGGCCCGCCAAATCTGGCTCTATACCCTGTTGCTGCTCCCCCTGACGTTGCTGTTGGTCTACCCGTTGCACGTCAGTGGGGCAATTTATGGGGCGACGGCGATCGCCTTGGGCGCCATCTTCGCACGCAAGGCGTGGCAACTGCTCGCCGACCCCCACGACCGGGACAAGGCCCGATCGCTGTTCAAATATTCGATCTCTTACTTGATGCTGTTGTGCGTGGCGATCGCCCTCGATTGTTTGCCGTTAAGTCAGCACGTGACCAGCACGATCGCCGAAAACTTACCCCAGTGGCTCGGGGCGATCGGGCCGATGTAGTCCGCCCTTTCACACGATCGCGCACAGGGGACGCGCCAACAATCGCCGGATCGTTTGTTTCAGAACCATTGCCGTCCAGTCGATATCGGCGGCAGTGGTTTCCCGTCCCAAGGTCATCCGAATCGCTGCCGTCGCCAATTCTGGCTCGTAACCCATCGCCAGCAATACCGGACTGGGGTTGAGTTTGCCGCTACTGCACGCCGAACCGGAACTGATGCCAATTCCCGCTAAATTCATCTGACGCACTAAATCTCGACCGGAAATCGGTTTTTCCCGTCCGGGCGCCGCCAGACAAAAGCTGACGTGATGGGGCAAGCGCTGCCAGCGATCGCCCGTGGGAATCAGTTCGGGAACGTCGGCGAGGGCGTCGAAGAGGCGATCGCGCAAGGCACACAAGCGCGGCACTTCCCGGCTCATCTCTCGGCTCGCCAGTTGCGCCGCTACTCCAAATCCGGCGATCGCTCCCACCGCTTGAGTCCCCGACCGCAACCCCCGTTCTTGTCCGCCTCCCCCGAATAAGGGCGCCAATTCGATCCCGTCGCGCAGGTAAAGTGCCCCCGCTCCCTGGGGTCCGTAAATCTTGTGACTGGATAAGGACAGCAGATCTACGGGCAGTTTTTCCAAATCCACGGGCAACCGTCCCGCGACTTGCACCGCGTCGGTGTGGAAGGGAACCCCGTGCGATCGCGCGATATCTCCCAAAACTTGAATCGGTTGGACCGTTCCTACTTCGCTTTGTCCGTAAATGACCGAAACTAAAACGGTATTGCGTTGCAAGGCGTTTTGTAATTCGCTCGGATTGACCCGTCCCTGACGGTCTACCCCCAAGCGGGTCACCTCCCATCCCCGTTTTTCCAACGCTTCGACGGTTTTGGCGATCGCCGAATGCTCGACGCTGGAAATAATCAGGTGTTGCGGTCTGTCGTACTGGAGCGCAATCCCGGCGATCGCTAAATTATCCGCTTCGGTTCCTCCCGAAGTGAACACGATCGATTCCGGCGGCGCATTCACTAAATTGGCCACTCTAATTCTCGCCATTTCGATCGCCGTGGCGGCCCGTTGTCCCCATTCGTGCAAGCTCGAAGGGTTCCCCCACTGGAGATCGAACGCTTCTCGGACGGCGGCGATCGCCTCCGGACGCGGCGGTGTTGTCGCACTGTAATCTAAATAAATCTGCATGGCGTTATCGAGCGCAGCTACGCCCTCACGATCGGCTTTTCCCATTGTAGGTTTTACTGGGGGCGTGAGATTTTAGATTTTAGATTTTAGAGTTTAGTTTTTAGATGGCTTGAGGGAGTCGGGATTGGAGCCGAACGAGTCTCTTTCCTAACCCCAAGTGTCTAACTCCCCGGTTTGCACACATTGTAGTCTTCGTGTGACAAAACCGCTTCCGGAACGGCCATACTGCCCGCATCCCGACAAATCATCCGATAGTTGCGCGTGACGGGAATGCTGATAATTCGGCGATCGTGGCGCAAGCGTTTTCCGCCAAACTCCCTATAGTTGCGCTGGTTATTCAAGCCGTCAATAATCGCCCGCGCCTTGACCACGACATAATCGGGTAAGGCTCGCAAATCGATCGGATCGCGCTCGAAAGATGCCTCCCATTCGAGCTTCTGCTGTCGCTTTTGAGCGCAAGCTTCGACTTCTTGCTCCCTCGCTTTTTGCTCTTGGTCGCATCGGTGGCACTTCTGACCGTATCCTTTATGGCCGCACGGAAAGGTTTTTTTTCTTCTTGGCATAAAACAGTGGTGTTGGCTTTTGTTTCCACACCTCAAGAGCGCAACTACCCGAGCGCGGACGCCGCGCCCTCAAATCCAGCAGACCCAGACCTCAATCTGCGATCGCGTCACCTTAAAAACATAGTCACTCAAGACTTAGGCTGGCCAGCTAACTGAAGGTGAGGCATGAAGCCCCGTCACTGAGCGTGCGGGTTGCTGACCCATCGGTCGGCTACAGATCTCATGGTACTGCAATTCCAACTCAGAATGATTCTTATTCCCTCGATCGCTTATTCGAGCGCTGACACGCCCTTCCCGACCTATAGAGCTGTCCTTAGCCCTGGCAGTTTAACTTTTAAGGGGTTCGGGGAGCGATAAGTCCCGCGCTGTATGCGAAGCATCAACGTCGGGATCCATGGACTCCCCTTGAAAAGTCTCATCCCCACCCTACGGGAAGGGCCAAGCCCTACGATGGGGATGAGACCAGCATTTACAGGCAGCTATAGCCTTTGGTAAACTCCGGCTATGCTGACCATGAACTACACTTACCGAATCTATCCAAATGTCGTACAGCAGACTGAACTGCTGTCGTGGCTTGAGACGTGCCGAGGCGTATATAACTACGCTTTGCGCGAACTCAAAGACTGGATTGCTTCTCGTAAGTGTTCGGTAGACCGATGCTCGCTGGAGAAGGAATACATCATTCCTGCCGATGAACCATTTCCGTCCTACCATCGTCAGCAGAACAACCTGCCCAAAGCGAAGAAGCAATTCCCGCACTTGGGCAAGGTGCATTCTCAGGTGTTGCAGACCACGATTCGTAGACTGCACGATACCTGGGAAGCCTTTCAGAAACGGGGACGTGGATTCCCTCGTTTCAAAAAGTTCGGTCAATTCAAATCCTTTGTGTTTCCCCAATTCAAGGGCAATCCCATCAATGGCTTCACAATCAAATTGCCAAAAATTGGGGAAGTACCCATCAACCTGCATCGCCCCATCCCTGACGGGTTCAAGGTGAAACAGGTAAGAGTACTGTCGAGGGTACGGGGTACGCAATGGTACGTTGTCGTCACCATTGAATCGGATATATCGGTTCCCGATGTCCCGGTCCCGGTTCATGGTCGGGCGATTGGGATTGACCTGGGATTGGAGCGATTCTTGACCGCTTCCGATGGCTCTTTCCAAGAGCGACCCCAGTTTTTCAAGTCGATGCAACGCAAGCTGAAATTGCTGCAACGCAGAGCGGCACGAAAACAAAAGGGTTCTCAAAACTGGGAGAAAGCACAAATCGAAGTGGCTAGAATGCACCATCGGATTGCGAACCGTCGTAAAGATTTCCATCTGAAGACAGCTAATCAGCTTTGCGACCGGGCGCAAACCATCTTTGCAGAAGACCTCAACGTCAAAGGCTTGACGCGAGGGATGTTGCGAAAAGATTGTGTAGATGCTGCCTTCGGACAATTCCTGTCTCTGACGGAATGGGTGTGCTGGAAACGGGGGGTCTACTTTGCTAAAGTCAACCCCAACGGCACCAGTCAAACCTGTCCCAACTGCCTTGCTACGGCGAGCAAAGGGTTGGAAGTCAGAGAGCATCATTGTCCTGAGTGTGGGTATCGAACGCATCGGGATCGTGCCGCAGCAGAGATGGTTTTGCATCGTGGACAAGAAAACGTAGTATCCCAGGGACTCTGGGGAACGGAAACCGCCTGTCAAGTCGGTCTGTCGGGGGTCTATGACCTAGATAAGTGGCGTGGGGCAGGAATACTCAATCGTGAGGTTGGGAAGCCCGCGCTGTAATCTTTGATTCAGCGTCGGGAGGATGTCACTGCAATGACAAGGGTGAACCCGGAATTCAAGATAGGGGGATCCTATCATATTTGCGGATCCGATCGCGATCGCTCGATCGCCCGCGTCCGTGCTTCATTCTCGGTGCGAGGCGACGCGCGTTGTGAGTGATTCGAGCTTCGCGGATTGAGGCGATCGCCGATGGCTATCGGATTAGATGATACAATCTCAGAAAAAAAGATAGGGTAACAATTTTTAAAAATAAAATCAAATATAAAATAAAATCACAATAGAATAAAAACACTCTAAAAGTAAAGCGATCTTGCTCCCGTTACTTACCATGATCGATCGTGCGAAGTCGATACCTCTCTGGGGTCAACTGGCCATCTTATCTCCCCTCTTCTTACTTTCGGCCTGTTGGACTCGTCCTCCTCTAGAGCGTCTCACTCGCTCCGTTCCTCCCTTACCGCAAGATCCGGCGGTACAAGTTTATTTCAATCACAATCCGGCAGCCGAATATCGAGAACCCTATCGAGATTTCCGCCGTCAGGGCGATAATTTAGAACAGGTTATCGTCGAGGCGATCGCCTCGGCACAAACCCAGATCGATCTCGCCGTCCAAGAATTTCGACTTCCCGAAATTGCCCGCGCCTTGGTCGAACGCCACCGCGCCGGAGTGAGAGTCCGCGTTATTATCGAAAATACCTACAACCGTCCCTGGAGCGATTTGAGCGCCGCAGAAGTCGCCGGATTGGACGAGCGCGATCGCGGTCGCTACGAGGAATTCCGCCAATTAGTCGATCGCGACGACGACGGCACCCTCAGCCCGGAAGAAATCGCCACGGGAGACGCCTTGGTCATCTTGCGCGACGCCGGGATCGAAGTCCTCGACGATACCGCCGACGGCTCCAAAGGGAGCGGTTTAATGCATCACAAGTTTGTCGTCGTAGACGGTCGCACGACGATCGCCACTTCTGCTAATTTCACCACCAGTGGCATTCACGGCGATTTTTCCGATCCGTCGAGTCGCGGCAACCCGAATAATTTACTTAAAATCGACAGTCCCGAACTGGCGGCAGCGTTTGCAGAAGAATTCGAGCTGATGTGGGGTGACGGACCGGGAGGACACTCGGACAGCCGTTTTGGGATAAACAAACCGTGGCGGGACGATCGCACCTTCCAAGTTGGAGAAACGGCGATCGCCGTTCACTTTGCGCCCAGTTCGAGCCAAGTTCCCTGGGAAGAATCGGTCAACGGCACGATCGCCGCCACCCTTGGAAATGCCTCCAACGCCATCGACTTAGCGTTATTCGTCTTTTCCGAGCAGGAATTGGCCGACATCCTGGAAACCCGGCACCGCGCCGGGGTTGCGGTGCGCTTGCTCGTCGATCCGAGTTTTGCCTATCGTCCGTATAGCGAAAGTTTGGACTTGTTAGGCGTGGCGTTACCGGACGATCGATGCCGGGTGGAAGCTTTCAATCGTCCTTGGTCCGAGGCGATCGCCTCCGTCGGCGTGCCACAGCTAGCACCGGGCGATCGCCTCCATCACAAATTCGCCCTGATCGACAACACCACGGCGATCGCTGGCTCTCACAATTGGTCTACCAGTGCCAACACGCAAAATGACGAAACCTTACTGGTGTTGACCAATCCCACGGTCGCCGCCCATTTCCGGCGCGAATTCGATCGCCTCTACCGCAATGCCTTGCTGGGATTGTCCCCCAAGCAACAAGAACGGCTCGAAGCGGCGATCGCCCGATGCGGTGCCGACTCCCAAGCCGCAGCCCCGACCGTAGCGCCACAAATCAACGTCAATCTCGCCACGGCGGCAGAATTAGAAACCCTCCCCGGGATCGGCCCGACTTTAGCCGCCCGCATCGTCGCGGCCCGTCGCGAAGGCCCTTTTACCTCTCTAGCGGATTTAGATCGGGTTCCGGGAATCGGCCCGAAGATGCTCGAACGCTTGGGCGATCGCGTTACCTTTTAGAAAAACAAAAAATAAAAAAACAAAAAAGGGGAGGCACCTTCACCTCCCCCCAAACGGGTAAATCAGACCGTTTTATTGAGCTAGCTGGCGAGATATTCCTGCACGTTAGCTCGCCGCCGCCGCAATTGCGCCAACGCTTGATGTTCTAACTGGCGCACTCGTTCGCGGCTGAGATTGAGTTGTTCTCCCACCTTGGCTAAGGAGAGTTCCCGACCGTCTTTGAGTCCGAAACGCAAAACGATTACATCTCGTTGCTGGTTGGTCAACTCGGAAAGCAAGCTCTCGATATCTTCGCGCAGTAGCTCTTGGGTAATGTAGTTTTCTGGCGAAGCATCCGCATCTTCGAGCAGATCTTGCAGTTCGGTGTCCTGATTGTCGCCGACGCGCAAATCTAAGGAGACGGGTTGGCGCGACATCAGCAAGTATTCTCGAATCTGCGCGGGTTCGAGGTCGAGTTCTTCCGCTAAGTCGTTCGGGGTGGGATTGCGACCCAAGGTTTGGGTCAGTTCTCGTTGGGCTTTCTTGATCTTATTGAGTTTTTCGGTAATGTGAATCGGCAGGCGGATCGTGCGCGCTTGCTGGGCGATCGCCCGGGTGATCGCTTGACGAATCCACCAGTACGCATAGGTCGAGAATTTATACCCGCGCATCGGGTCGAATTTCTCGACACCTCTTTCTAAACCGAGGGTTCCTTCTTGAATCAGATCGAGAAACTCCAAGTTGCGCTTCTGGTATTTCTTGGCGATCGCCACCACCAAGCGCAAGTTGGCTTCGATCATCTTTTGTTTGGCTCTGCGTCCGACTTTGAGCAATTGTCTGAACTCTTCGAGGTCTTTGCTGACGTGCGCGGCCCACTCTGCCTCGGTTGGTTCTCGATCGAGCGTCTTCTCCAACTCTTGTTTGGCTTCAAGCAGGCTCATCATCTGCTGCACCTGCTTGCCATAAACAATTTCTTGCTCGTGGGAGAGCAGGGGAACCCGACCGATTTCGTGGAGGTAACTCCGAATCGAATCCGTCGAGTCGCCGCGTCTGGCGCCCATATAGGTCTGTTTGCGGGTGGTTGGCCGAGTTTTTATGGTGGGCATGGGTAAGCACTACTCCAAACAAAATCAAATATCTAGCAACTCCGCACCCGGCTCCTAGGGCAGAATAGTTTTGAGTCGGGATCGGTGTCGGGAAAACTGAGGCTACGGGCAGATTGAGGCTACGGACAATTGATGCGTTCTCTCGCTTCGACCTGCCCTTTCTCCCTTCGGGAGGTCATCCTCACGGTCGGCTTATTAAAACGAAGTCATTATGAGTTTGCTTTAATCCATTGTACGGCAGACAGATTCCCCAGTAAAGAGGAAAATTAGGTTTTTTTTGAGAGGGCAGTTCTGTTTCGATGGGCGCAATCGCTTTCCCGCGCGAACAGGGGAAGGCTTGTTGTTGGCGGGGAGGCTCTCAAGCCATTAAAAATCGGAGACAGGAAATTCGGAGAGAGGAACGCGGTTTTGACTACAGCGCGATCGCCTCCTACTTCGGACGAAGAGAAAATTAAAATCTCCCGCTTTTCATCTTTTGGCGATCGCGGATGGCAAACAATATACGCTAGTTTTAGTATGAACCTATTCGATGTTGGCCGGGATTCGGCTCGAAGGAGTAATCTCCGTACACCCCCAGATCTCTCCCCCAAAAGACCCTTCGGTTCTTAGGACGTCGTGCCGATCGAGATGGGTTCGGACTCTGGGTCAGCCCAGGAATTCGAGTTTGCTAAACCCCTACACCTTATAAGATAAGTTTTGAATACCCGTTGCGATCGGTGGATTGACGGGATACACCAACAGGGAAGGTTTTAAAACTTTTCCCCATCGTTTTAAGTCTTTTCACGTGCGTTTCCCAGACTTCAAGAGCGAGAAAAATGCAGTTTCTGCACGAACCGTCATTGTCTTGAATCTAGAACCCCCGGACTTTAATAATACAACATACTACACATTTTTTCATCCGCAAAACTACTCAAGTTCAAAAATTACCGATCGCCCCTGGACAGCGAAGGCGATCGCCGCGCTAATGCTAATATTCCCTCAGTTGAGGAAATTACGATCGCCCAGGGCCGAGTTACGATCCCGGTCGGGGACGATCGATCGCCACGCCACCCCTAGGGCGATCGAGATACTCTTACTATACGAACGCCTAGGGGGCTGGCAAATCTCCCTAGGGATAGATTTCGCCAAAATCACCGCAATTCGAGTGACTTTTCCCTTCCGAAAAACCGAGCTCAACCGCAGAACCGTTAAAATCCCAAATCTGCTTTCGCCGACTCCGCCGCCTTCAACACCGTATCGTCATCCATTTCATCCCACGCCACATCGCCAATCTCGCGATAAAAGGCTTCGTCGTAAGGACGAGTTCGGACGACCACAGGCATCGGAACCGCATGACCGAGAATCAACGCTTGTTGCTTCGAGTCCAATTTCGCCAACACCGATCGCAAATTTTGACCCCCCGAAACCCCGGTAAAAATGGCCTCGATATCCTTGTCGTCGTTGAGTAAAGCCGTAATCCGGGTACCGACTTGGGACATCACCTCATTGTCAATCCCCGAGGGGCGTTGGTCTACCACTAACAGCGTCACGAAATATTTTCGCATTTCCCGGGCGATCGTGCCGAAAATCGTCTGGCGGACCGTCGCCGAGTCTAAAAAGCGGTGAGCTTCCTCAATCGTAATCACCAACTGACGCGGGCGATCGCCGGGATCCTTCGTTTGCAAAAACTGCTCCGCCTTCTGGACGTAACTCCCGTGAATGCGACGACTGATCACATTCGTCGCCAACATATACGAGAGCATATTCGACTGAGACCCGAACTCGATCACCACGTGTTTGCCCGCATTCAGGGCGTCGAGAATGCGCCCCACGTAATTGTGAGGGCAGCTATTGCGCATATACTTCAGTTCGTCCAAACGAATTAACTTGCGCTGCAACGCCATAATCGAAGACTTATTACCTCGTTTTTCGTCGCAAAACATTTGGATATCTTCATTACTCATCGAAAGTAATTGGGTAATCCAACTTTTGCCGAATTCGTTACGCAAGATAATCGCATTTTCGATACTCGCTTCCGACAAATTCAAATCTCGGGCGACCAAGCTAATGTCTTCTACTTCGATTTGGTCGTAACCGAGATACAGTTCTTGGGCGTCGCGAACCCCCCGACGGCGGGTCGATTCCGGGTCGAGGGTGTAAATTTCGACCTGTCCGGGAAACAGTTGTCGCAACCCTTTGACCGTACTAAATTGCTTGCCTTCCGTCGCCGCTTCCCAACCGTATTCCGAGTGCATGTCGAAAATCAGGTTGACCGCCGCTTGCTTGCGGATGATCCCAGAGAGCAACAGACGGGTCAGGAAGGACTTTCCGGTGCCGGATTTGCCAAAAACGCCGTTACTGCGCTCTACGAAGCGATCCAGGTCGATACAGACGGGGACTTCCATATCGAGGGGTTGACCGATCGCGAAATTGCGGCGATGGGGGTCGTCTTCCCAACCGAAAACGGCGCGAAAATCGGCTTCGGAAGCGTCGTAAACTTGGGAAAAGTGGCTGGGAATGGTTTTGACCGGGAGCAGTTCCATCGGCGCCCCGGTTTGGGCTTGGTAGGAGGCGAGGGCGCCGTTATTGTTATTTTGGCCGTTGTTACTGTTTTCCGGAGTCTTCCGGTTACCCTTATTGGCGTTCGCTTGGGTGTTGAGCAGGGAATCGGGACTCCACCCGCCATCGTCGGTTTCTGGGGTGAGCATCAACATCGGCGCCAGCTCGATTCTGCCGTAGGTGCCACTTCCGGCGAGAACGGCTTGCATGAAGTCGTCTTCGGGATGGGGAGGGTTGACCAAAATGCGATCGCTGGTCGTTCCGAGGGCGACGTCAGTGAGCAAACAGAAAAATTGCGATCGCGCCCCGCGAACGACTAAGAATTTGCCAACCCGCATTTCTTCAACGGAAATGTCGGGATGCAGGCGAACTTCTAAGCCTTTGGAGAGAGAACCTTGGATGACCGAACCTAAAGGTTTATCTAAATTCATGCTGAATTGCGATCGAAGCTTTAGCCGATTTTATAGTGTTTTTTCAAGGGTTGCTGAAAAATTCTACTACTTGGGGACACGGCGATCGCCCAATTCAAGAACCGATCGAAAATTTAGTTGAATCTGTTATGCATGGATGTTTTTAGTCGGGTTAGGCTCGAAAATGGCGATCGCGGCTAAATCCGCTATTTTAAGCCTCAAAACCTTGTCAAAATCGACAAAAATCGCCGCCGTTCCTCTCGCCTATTCCCTTCGCCGATCGATCCGGCGATCGCGCCCCCCTTACCGTTGAGACATCCATAAACAACGATTTACCCTAACTCCAGACCCGGCGATCGCCCCATCCCAATTCCTTTAGCAAATTCCCCCCCGATTTTCTTCGAGACGATCGCCAAATATCGACAGACTGCCGCACATTTTAACCGCCACCGACGGTCTGGGTTCTACCTCGTTATCCTCTCAGCAAATCGTTGTCATCGGATCGGGAGATCGGCTTACACCTGTCGTTACTGTCTCTAGCTTTCTCTCTGCTGACTTGTATTTTTAGCGAGCAATCGAACTTGGGGGAGCCGCGATCGCCCCTCACGGTTCCCTTCCTATGGAAAACGGCGGGGAACTCCAACTCTCACTATCGATTTTACATCTCCTTGTAATCCTTGCGCGGCAAAGCTTTTGAGTAAATCGATCGCTTTCTCCCGCGCCCTTCTACCCTCGGTCAGGTAGGGCGATCGCCGCCGACCGTGGGAGAAATTTTTTTCAACAATGATATAGATTGAAATTTCAGATTTGATGATAAGATACTATTAGTAGTTCATTTAAAAATTGCCATATGGCTAAAACGAAAAACCCGGTTCCCTTAACAGGAAAAGACCTACTAGAGAAAGTTAAAGACTTGGCCAATCTTAGCAAGGAAGAAAAAGCCAAAGCGTGCGGCTACTACACCTTGACCAAGAATGGGATCGAGCGTGTTAACATGATGGCCTTTCTCAACGCCCTCATTGATGCCGAGGAAATCGATCTAGACGGTTCCTCCACGGGGCGCGGCGGACGCAGTGCCAGCTATAAAGTTAGCGTTCAGTCTAACGGCAATATCCTCATCGGTTCCGCCTATACCAAACAGATGAATCTCAAGCCCGGAGATGAATTTGAGATTTCGTTAGGCAGAAAGCACATCCATCTCAAGCAACTTGACGCTCAAGGCGAAGAAGAGATTTAGCCGAAATCGGGTTATTTTTTCGAGAAACACCTCAAATCGGCAAGTCATAAAATCTTCAAAAAACCGATTGACTACCGACCTACGGATGAGTTGAATCCTATTTCAGTCCGAGTCGGATCGGCGATCGCGTCGAACGTACAATTGAGATCGCCGTAAACACGGCTGGTCGAACCCTGATTCCCTTTTACAGTAGGAAATCCTTTGACTAAACAAGTCAAAAAATTTGTCGGCTTTCACGGGTAGGATCGCACAATTAACGCTCAAAGCGACAAAATACAGCAAAATTTAGAGGGCTTGAAGGGGGAGGCGATCGATCGCTTCCCCCGCCACTTGCATCGCCTTTTGGATCTCTTCCGACTCTCCCGATTCGATCCTTGTGGGGGGCGATCGCCCCTCGACCCCTCAATCCAAATTGACCAGATTTAACTTCCGTTTTTGTTGCTTCATATCGATCGCCACTTTAAGTTTAGCCATTACTTCTTCACTCAATTGAGCAAAAGCTTTCGACCCCGCACAACCGGGATTGGTCATCATCACGGGTAGAAAACTATCCACCGCCTTAGAAACGTTAATATCGTTGGGAATTCGGGTTTTAAAAATCTTCATTTCCCCGAAATCGTCGTGAACCCGACGCATCACTTGCTTGTAATAGCGACCGTTAAGTAACCCACTCGACATCGTAAACACGATCCCCATCAATTCCAGGGTCAGGGGGTTCTCGTCCTTATAAGTTTCTCGCAGTTGGTTAATCCGTCTTTGTAAAAGCTGAATGCCAATCAGGGAAAGGGGTTCGGGCTTGGCCGGAATTAAATAAAAATCGCTCGATACCAGGGCGCTGCGGGTCAGTAAATTGTAACCCGGCGCGCAATCGAGGATGATAAAGTCGTAATCTCTTGAAACGGGTTCGAGGATCTTGGCGACTAAAAGCTTTTCGAGTTTATTCCACACTAAATTAAAATCTTCTTTCGCCAAGCGAACCGCTTTTTCGTGCAGGAATTCCGAGATCGTGAACTCGTCGTAAAGTTCTAAATCTCCTGGAAGTAAATCCAGACCCTTTTGATTGCCGACATATTTTTTAATCGCGTCCTGAATCGGTACGCTCTGTTGGGCGATCGGTTGGATAAAGTCGTTAATTAAATGTTTGAGAGTGCGTCTTTCTTTGCGGAGTTTAGAAAATTCGTGAGGCGAGACCAGACTGAGAGTGGCGCTGATTTGAGTGTCGAGATCGACCACTAAGACCCGCTTACCCTGCTCCTTTGCCAATGCAGTTGCTAAATTGACCGTGAGCGTCGTTTTACCCACGCCTCCCTTCATGTTGGCTGTTGCGATAATTTGTGCCATAAGTCAAGTCCTCTGTGAAGTATGATGCACGCCAAACCTCAATGGGGTGAGGAGTCGAGAGAAGGCTCAAAACGGGTAGGCTTTGAGCGATCGCCGATCGCGAACCAAAGCGATCCATTCAGCAGGGAGTCGTTGAAAACCCCAAGGGAAGAGCTTGTCACTCCCTCGTCCCTTGGAGTCCGTCCGAGAACCTTTACCGTTGTAGCCGATCTCGGCGTTCCCTGACCCCCAGCAACGGGACTGGGGCGCGTCTGTGGCGCTAAATTGACAAAGGTAAGGAACGAGGGCGAAGGATTCACAAAAAGTTCGAGCATAATACCATAGATTTTTGGCGTGAGGGTCAACGGCGAGGAGACGAACCGAGATCCTCAACCACGAGCAATGGCGAGTTTCTCACCCTTAAAATAGCGCGGGAGCGAAGGGAACGCGCAGGAGTGGGGCGGAGATCGCTCCCCCCGTCGAAACAGGCTTGCAGACTGGATGATATTTGCAAACCGTCCCCAACAAAGCGGCCCGATCTCCCTAGGGGAAATCGGGGGTTCGTCGGTAAGGACGAGAGAATTGGGATATTATCCTGGGGATCGTTGTGGGGGATCCGTGGCCAGATTGAGGTTCGGGCTTGGCTGAATTAAGAGATCGATCGGAGTAGGGACGAAAAATTCTTCGCTCCTAGATCGGGATATGCGATCGGCTGTTCGTGTTTTCTGCTCGGTCGATCGTGCGGGGGTTTAACTTTTGAGGGGTTCGGGGACTTATAACTCCCCGAGCTGGTCTCATCCCCACCCTACGGGAAGGGCCAAGCCCTACGATGGGGATGAGACCAGCATTTACCAGCAGCTATAGCCTGTAGTAAATTATAGTCATGCTGACCATGAACTACACTTACCGAATCTATCCAAATGTCGTACAGCAGACTGAACTGCGGTCGTGGCTTGAGACGTGCCGAGGCGTATATAACTACGCTTTACGCGAACTCAAAGACTGGATTGCTTCGCGTAAGTGTTCGATAGACCGATGCTCGTTGGAGAAGGAATACATCATTCCCGCCGATGAACCATTTCCGTCCTACCACCGTCAGCAGAACAACCTGCCCAAAGCGAAGAAGCAATTCCCGCACTTGGGTAAGGTGCATTCTCAGGTGTTGCAGACCACGATTCGCAGACTGCACGATACCTGGGAAGTATTTCAGAAACGGGGATATGGATTCCCGCGTTTCAAAAAGTTCGGTCAATTCAAATCCTTTGTGTTTCCCCAATTCACGGACAATCCCATCAATGGCTTCATAATCAAGTTGCCAAAAATTGGGGAAGTGCCTATCAAACTGCATCGCCCCATCCCTAACGGGTTCAAGGTGAAACAGGTAAGGGTATTGTTGAGGGTACGGGGTACGCAATGGTACGTTGTCGTCACCATTGAATCGGATATATCGGTTCCCGATGTCCCGGTCCCGGTTCATGTTCGGGCGATTGGGATTGACCTGGGATTGGAGCGATTCTTGACCGCTTCCGATGGCTCTTTCCAAGAGCGACCCCAGTTTTTCAAGTCGATGCAACGCAAGCTGAAATTGCTGCAACGCAGAGCGGCACGAAAACAAAAGGGTTCTCAAAACTGGCAGAAGGCACAAGTCGAAGTGGCTAGAATGCACCATCGCATTGCCAATCGTCGTAAAGATTTCCATCTGAAGACGGCTCATCAGCTTTGCGACCGGGCGCAAACCATCTTTGCAGAAGACCTCAACGTTAAAGGCTTGACGCGAGGGATGTTGCGAAAAGATTGTGTAGATGCTGCTTTCGGGCAGTTCTTGTCTCTGACGGAATGGGTTTGCTGGAAACGGGGAGTCTACTTTGCTAAAGTCAACCCCAACGGCACCAGTCAAACCTGTCCCAACTGCCTTGCTACGGTGAGCAAGGGGTTGGAAGTCAGAGAGCATCATTGTCCTGAGTGTGGGTATCGAACGCATCGTGACCGTGCCGCAGCAGAGATGGTTTTGGATCGTGGACTAGAGAATGTAGTATCCCAGGGACTCTGGGGAACGGAAACCGCCTGTCAAGTCGGTCTGTCGGGGGTCTATGACCTAGATAAGTGGCGTGGGGCAGGAATACTCAATCGTGAGGTTGGGAAGCCCGCGCTGTAATCTTTGATTCAGCGTCGGGAGGATGTCACGAGGCTTGGGCGATCGGTTCGCTCAAACGAGCCTGCTTGTGCAGTAATCTCGATTGTTGGGTGACCCGACCGGACATCGCCGCATGTTGCAAGGTCATGAAGGCGTTGAGATCTTCGAGATCGTAGTGACTGGCCAGCAGATGTCGCAATTGGTTTTCGGCTTCTATACTGAGATAGCCACTGATTAAAGCTTGTTGTACGACGTCGCGAATACGAGCCATAGTCCGATCCCGTTTGTTTTTCAATCTCTATAGTTCCACTATCTATCCCCCAACTAAATCTTGCCGTGACTTTCGTGGGGGCGATCGCGTGATAGAAGTGGGGATTGGGGGTGAGCCGATCGCCCTCAAAACCGCGATCGAATCGGCGCTCCCGTGTGACGGCGATCGCTGTTGCTCCCCATGAAACCCCCCGGCACCCGTGCCTCTCCCGCCTCCAGCCAGTCTCTGCTATGATTGTTTTAGCCTATGGGGCTGTGGCTCAGTAGGATAGAGCAAGCGCCTCCTGAAAACTCGGGCACCGTAGGGGAAACTCTACGAGTGAATGTGGTCAAACTCAAGGAAGCCTAAGTCGGTCGATGCCGATACGGTAATCTTGAGCCAAGCTCTACCGAACCCCGGTAGAGAAGGTGCAGAGACTGGTTTGAAGACGCCCGCATCCAGATGGACTACAATGTCTCATCGAAAATAGAGCAACGGGGCATTTTAACGGGAATGTTGTTGGGTCATGCCAAACGCCATAAAGATAATTTCTTTATCGTCCATGGCGACCGACAGCACGGCTATCTCGCCTACAAACAAGAGATTCTTGAAGCCATTACCCGCAAGCGCGTCGGCGTTCGCCAGCGTTTCTCGCGACGAGGACGAGTATTAGTGTATCTCGAACCGAAGTCCATCCCCCTGACGCGAGTTTTAGTTCAGCGACTCTATCAGGGCAAACGCAAAACGATCGCCCGCCCCTTTTTGAATGGTTTGACCCCGGCGGGAATTGCCATTTGGTTTCTCGATCGCGGCTCGAAATCGTTCAAACGTCATGAGGGAAAGATTAAAGCCCTCGAAATTGTCCTGAATACCCGCTTATCCCCGGTGGAAAATGAGAAAGTCATTGCTTATTTTTCAGAGGTATGGGGTTTCGAGTGGGGGTTGAAAAAAATACGGGACAGTTGGGGGTTGAGAATGGGAACGCGCGAAGGGAAACGGTTTTTGGAGTTTATCGCTCCCTACGTTCCCGAACCGATGCTCTACAAAATCCAAACAACGCCTCTTCAAACATAACGGCCACCACCTACGGGCGATCGTGCCTACGGTGAAGGAATAGTCCGGAGAGCGAGGAAACTCGCACCAATCTGAAGCGCTAGGTCGCCGGTTCGAATCCGGCCAGTCCCGTTCCATGTTACTCTCTAGGAAAATAATCGTCTGGGTGTTTTCCCGGAAACGCTTGTCTCGATCGCACTGCGATCGGAACTTGAGACCGTTTCTGGCGGCGAGTCCTCGCAGCGAGATCGCCATTCTTGGGAGCTATTCCCAGAAGGGTTCGGGGGCGGTGCCGGAATCATTTGCACGCTGTTAAGGGTGAAGAGTCGCAAGAATGCTAGTCAAGATCGGTCAAAAAGCGGTCTGTAAGAACAGGGACGATCGGCGGCGATCGCGCCGTTGCCGTGCCAAACGCCGATCTTGTTTGTGGCTTTCGCTCTTCTTGTTCGTCCTTTTACTATCCGGCTTCGCTTACAAGCAATATCGCACCGCCTTCGATCGCCCCAAAGCCTTACTCGTCCTCGGCGGCGATACCGAACGGGAAGAATTCGCCGCCAACTTCGCGCGATCGCACCCCGACCTCGATATTTGGGTCTCCTCGGGAAGCAACCCCGAATACGCTCAGTGGGTCTTCGATCGCGCCGGAATCGAACCCCACCGCCTCCATCTCGACTATCAAGCCGTCGATACCGTCACCAACTTCACCACCCTCGTCGGCGAATTCCAAGCCCAAGGAATTGACAGCGTGTACCTGATTACCTCCGACGACCACATGCTTCGCGCCAAAGTCATCGGCGAAATCGTCCTCGGCAGTCGCGGCATCACTTACAAGGCGATCGCCGTCCCCTCCGGTCGCGAAGCCGAACCCGTCGAAAAATCGATTCGCGACGGGCTGCGCGCCATTTTGTGGGTGACCACCGGGCGTACCGGAGCCAGTCTCGGGCAGTTAAAATCGGGGGTGGGGAATCGGAAGTAGCCGATTGTAACTCAAGCACGACCCATTACAAGCGGAGCGACTCCAACTACCCGCCTTCAAACGATCGTTTCCCCCGGTGACTTGATGCACACCCTACCTTCTTCCTGGGACTTACCCCAAGCGATTAAACAACGATTTGGACTGCAGCGAGCAGGCAAACAAAGGGCGATGATTGCCGACGATCATTTGTTGCTGGTTCTGCATCATCCTCCGAGATCCAAGCAACGCGATCGCAAAGTGATTTTTTTTTGGCGACAACCGGACGGAACCTGGAAAGCCAGCACGGGAGGACGGGGAATACAAAGCTTAATCAAACATATCAAGCTCTACAGCAGTGAGGAAGAAGCACTTAACCAGCAGTACGCCGAAGCAGAGAACGCCGAAGACTACTTTGCACTGCTCGAAACGATCGCCCCCCTGCGTTTGGAAACGCAAAACTTACACAGTACCTTGCAAGCCGCACGGGAGGGAATTCCCTTAGATCGAGAGATCGTCGATCTGCGAGATTGGGCCCACGAGTTAGAGCGATCGCTCAATCTGCTTTACGAAAATGCCAAAAATGCAATGGACTTTACCATCGCCCAACGGGGAGAAGAACAAGCCCAACTGAGTTTGAAAGCGGTGGAGTCCGGACACCGCTTAAATATATTAGCGGCAATTTTCTTTCCGTTAACAGCATTGGCGAGCGTTTTTGGCATGAACTTGAAAAGCGGACTAGAAAATAGTGAGATTGCCACCTTTTGGTCGATCTTTTTTTTAGGAGGTGTCGCGGGTTTCTTCGTCCTCAATTGGGTCATTCGGGGACAATGGTTTTGGGAAGATGACCCCTGAGCTTCGCCGGGGAAAGGGGCGCTCTCCCGTCGGGAGTTTGGAAGCGGGAACGCCTCAGCGACCTAAATCGTGTAGATCGTTAATTATCCCCGCACAAGTCGCCGTGAACGTCTCTAAATCTTCACGACTCGTCGATTTCGGCGGATCGAGCACTTCGCCGATCCGAACGGTGACCGGGACGGGTTTCGGTAACGCCGACCCTTTTTTAACGATCGCCTGCGTTCCCCACAAACTGACCGGAAGCACCGGGGCTTGCGCTTTCGCCGCGATTAACGCCGCCCCCAACTTGGGTGCCGTAATCCGGGCATCCGGGGTGCGCGTCCCTTGCAAGAACAATCCCGTCGCCCATCCTTGTTCTAAATAAGAGAGCGCCGCCCGCATGGCCGCGCGATCGCCCTTGCCGCGTTTGACCGGATAGGCGCCGTAGAGGCGAATCGCATCTTTCAACACCGGAACGCGAAATAACTCTTCCTTCGCCATAAACGCCACCGGACGGCGCATACAGTTCGACAGGATCGGCGGGTCGAAGTCGCTGGCGTGATTGCTGACCACGATCAACGGGCCTTCTTGCGGCACGCGATCGGCGCCGTAAATGCGACCCCGAAAATAGCCGTGCAGCATCGGACTGACCACCGACCATTTAAACAGGTGGTAGAGAACTAAACTCTTGACAGGCTCTCGGTTACGACTCATCGGCTCGAAACCACTACGACGCAGCGAGATCGGCGAGACTGCCGACCTGTTGCAAGCTCAAGCCACTGCGCTTGAGCAAGCCACTGAGGACTTTACCCGGACCGACTTCGATCGCCGCTTCGATGCCGCATTCGGGCAGTTGCTCGCCGATTTCTCGCCAGCGTACCGATCCGGTCATTTGGCGGGCGAGGCGTTCTTTCAACTGCGCGGCGTCGGTGGCGGGGGTCGGATCCGTATTGGACAGAACCGGAACGGTGGCGTCCCTAAAGGAAACCCCATCGAGGACTTGTTGGAACTCTGCCGCCGCCTCAGCCATCATCGGCGAGTGGAAGGCGCCGGAAACGTTGAGTTTGACCGCCCGTTTGGCCTTGACGTTGGCGAGGATCGCATCTACGGCGTCGGGGGTGCCGGAAATGACCACCTGGGCGCTACTGTTGTCGTTGGCGAGGACGACGTCGGGATTTTGTTCGATTGCGGCGGCGAGTCGGTCGCGATCGAAGCCGATCAGGGCGGCCATTTGTCCGCCTGCGGCGCCGTCCATCAGTTCGGCGCGGCGTTTGACCAGTTCCAACCCGGTTTTAAAGTCGAAGACTCCGGCGACGTAGAGGGCGACGTATTCGCCCAAACTATGTCCGGCGACCAGGTTCGGGGCGTCGTGGCCGCGATCGCGCATGATCTCGGCCAAAATGCTCTCGACGACGTAAAGACAGGGTTGGGTGTAGAGGGTTCGTCCGAGTTGGGCTTCGTCTCCCTGACAAATCTCGGGGACGGACCACCCCAAAACCTGGGTGGCGGTGTCAAAGCGAGCGGCAGCGAGGGGATGCTCTCTGAGGTCGGCGCCCATGCCGACGGCCTGGGATCCCTGGCCTGGAAAAATCCATGCGGTTTTAGTCATTAGTTTTTCTGGAATTCTCGCACAAACGATCGTCAACAAGAATTGAGGGGAGCTTATCCCCGTTTGCCGTTATCCCCATTCAAAGATGGCCGCGCCCCAAGTCACTCCGGCACCAAAGCCGGAGGCGGCAATGCGATCGCCCGGTTTGATTTGGTTTTGGCGGACGGCTTCATCCAACACTAAGGGGATAGAAGCGGCGGATGTGTTACCATATTTCGATAAATTTGTCAATACTTTTTCCCGAGGGCAGTGGAGACGGTCGGCGACGGCATCGAGGATGCGTTGGTTGGCTTGGTGGAGTACGAGCCAGTCGATTTCATCGATGTTGAGGTTGGCGCGGTAGAGGGCTTTTTCGATGACTTCCGGGACTCGTTTGACGGCGAAGCGATACACTTCTTTGCCGTTCATGGCGATCGTGCCGTAATCCCCTTGACCGACTTCGATCGCGCCGACGAGGGAGTGGGGTTGAGTGCGGTAGGGCAGTTGCAGACAGTTGTTGAGGCTGCCGTCGCTGCACAGCTCGAAACTCAAGAGGCGATCGCCCGTGGTCGAAGCCTGCACGACCACCGCGCCGGCGCCGTCGCCGAACAGGACGCAGGTGCGGCGATCGCTCCAATCCACCCAACGGGAGAGGATATCGGCGCCAATTAACAACACGTTGCGATAGACCCCGGTGCGCACGAACTGCGCCACCGTCGCCAAACCGAAGACAAAGCCAGAACAGGCCGCCGTCAAGTCGAACGCCACGGCCCGCCGCGCCCCGAGTTGCGCTTGGATGGCGCTGGCACTGCCGAACAAGTCATCCGCCGTCGAAGTCGCCAGCACGATCAAATCGAGATCCTCGACCTCGATCCCGGACATGGCGATCGCCCCTCGTGCGGCGCGGGTAGCCAACTCCGTAAGGGATTCTCCCGCATTGGCCAGGCGCCGTTGGCGAATGCCCGTGCGGGTGGCGATCCACTCGTCGGAAGTCTCCACCAGTTGGCTCAACGTATCATTATCGAGGGAAGCACTGGGGGTTGCCGAACCGCTCCCAGTAATGGCAATGCCTGCCCCTAATTCTTTCATTAGCTGTCTCCGTCGCTTGCTCGGGTTCCGATTCCGCCACGATACTCCTCAAAGGTTGCCGCGATCGCCCCTCGTGCGCCTTCAGCTTTCCGCCGAGGGTTGAGAAACGGGCGATTGCTGAGTGCTTTCGGGATATTGCGATTTAATTCTCTCTAAAACTTCGCAATCGATCGCCTCTTTCGCCAAGCGAATCGCATTAAAAATACTCTGCGCTTGGGAACTGCCGTGACTGATGATACAAACCCCAGCCACACCCAGTAACAAACCGCCGCCGTGTTCGACGTGATCCACCCGTTGCTTGAAGCGTCGCAAACTCGGTTCGACCAACTTGGTACCGAGTTTGCCGAGCCATCCCTGTCCGAGTAACTCCTCTTTGAGCGTTTGCAAGACGATCTCGCCGACCGCTTCGGCAAACTTCAACAAGACATTGCCGACAAAGCCATCGCAAACGATCACGTCAAAATTCCCCGAAAGGACATCGCGCCCTTCCGCATTGCCGATAAACGAGATAAACGAATTTTCGGCGAGCATTTGATGGGTGCGAACCGCCAAATCGTTGCCTTTCGAGGGTTCTTCCCCAATATTGAGCAAACCGATTTTCGGCTGAGCGACGCCGAGGACGTATTCGCTATAAATTGCTCCCATGACGGCGAATTGTTCGAGAAACTTGGGACGACAATCGACATTGGCGCCCACGTCGAGGATTAACACTCGTTTGTTCGGGTTAATCGTCGGAAACACGGCGCCGATCGCCGGGCGATCGATTCCGGGTAAACGTCCCAACCGCAGCAAAGCCGCCGCCATCGCCGCACCGGAATGACCCGCCGACACCACCGCATCGGCGCGATTTTCCTTCACCAGATCCATCGCCACCCGAATCGAAGCTTTACGCTTGCGTTTGAGGGCGGTCAGTGGCTCCTCGTGCATCTCGATGACTTCTTCAGCCGAGACAATTTCCACACCGTCCAAGTGGGAAATATCCACATCTTTTCGTTGCGCGAGGGAGGCTTTTATCCGGTCGGCATGGCCGACGAGCAGAACCTCCACCCCTAACTCTTGGCGAGCTTTGAGCGCTCCAGCAACAATTTCGGCAGGGGCATTATCCCCACCCATAGCATCTATTGCGATCCGTGCGCGAGTCGATCCCATCGATCAAAGTCATAGAAACCTTAAAGATTCTACCAGAAGGGTTCGACGCAAACATCAATCCCGCGACAAATCCGATCGCCGTCGAGATCGAAAAACGGCGTTGGCGTAGCGTCTCCCCAGGAGAAACGAGCGAGCGATTCTCCTTTAAAATCGGCAAAGACGACCCCCAAGCGGCATAATTGAGCCATTCCCCGCGCCTTCTACGGTTGGCGTCGGGATCTCGACGTAGACAGGGTGATGTGGCACGAGTAGAAACGACAGAAGTTAAACGATGTTGGAGTTATTGACGACGGGTTTGGTTTCGGTGTGGTTGGAGATGGCGGGGGTGCAGCCCTCTGCGAACGAGGCGATCGAATTGCTGGTCGGTCCGCCAATTCCCGGGTTGGTTTTCGGGAGAGAGGAGGACGCGATCGCCGAACGATGCTTGCAACAATACTTACAAGGATTGGCAGCCGGAGGGATGTCTGCCAATGCCCAAGGCATTTGGATTCAGTCCGACTATCAACTGCTCGCCGACAATCAAGGCACCATTCCCCGTCCCGCCGCCTCGATTACCAAAGTGGCGACCTCTTTAGCCTCCTTACTTGCGTGGGGAATAGACCATCAATTTGAAACCCGCATCAAGACTGCCGGATCGATCGCCAATGGCGTTTTACAAGGGGATTTGATCGTCGAAGGCAGCAACGACCCCTTTTTCGTGTGGGAAGAGGCGATCGCCCTCGGTAACGCCCTCAATCAACTCGGCATTCGCCAGGTTACGGGCAATTTAATCATTTCCGGCTCTTTCGTGATGAATTTCGACGGCGATCGCGCCAGCAGTGGCCGACAGTTGAAACAGGCTCTCGATTCGAGCCAGTGGTCTCGGGAAATCGAGGAATATTACTGGAAGATGGCCCCGGGAACTCCCAAACCCCAAGTGGCGATCGCCGGAACCGTCCGCCTCCAAAGCGATCCGGTTAAAACCGCCAAATTGGCGATCCGTCACCAATCCCTGCCCCTGGTCGCACTGTTGAAACAAATGAACATCTACAGTAACAACCAGATGGCACAAATGCTCGCCGACGCCCTCGGCGGCGCCCAAAAAGTGAGAACTTTGGCCGCCCGCGCCGCCGGAGTTCCCCTCGCCGAAATCCAACTGATTAACGGTTCCGGCTTGGGACAGGAGAACCAAATTTCCCCCCGGGCTGCCGTCGCCCTATTTATGGCGATCGATCGCTATATCCAACCCCACTCCCTGAATTTGAGCGACGTATTCCCCGTCGCCGGACGCGATCGCGGGACGATGGACTACCGCGACATTCCCCACGGGGCGATCGTCAAAACAGGCACCTTGTGGGACGTCAGCGCCCTCGCCGGAGTCTTGCCGACGAAAGATAAGGGGCAAATCTGGTTCGCCGTCATCAATGGCGGCGGCGACTACGTGCTGACCTTCCGCGAAGAACAAGACCGCTTGCTCAATCAACTACTGCAAGATTGGCAAACCTCCTTACTGCCTCCCTCCGCCCTCAACCGCGCCCGCCACGATAACCTCAAATCCCTCAAGATTGGCGATGCCAGCCGCAACGAACTCTTGTGGGGCGGTTGAGCTGTGTGAGCGGAGTGCGCCTTTTTACTCCAGTTACGCGCGATCGCGATCGCCTTTCCTGTAGCATGAGCTGTTGAAAAGCGGTTGAATTCAGAGGCTACAACATGAAAGCAGTCGTCATGAGCGCTGCCGGAACCCCAGACGTCCTCGAAGTACGAGACGTCCCCATGCCCAAAGTCGAGAACAACGCCGACGTCCTCGTGCGCTTGCACGCGGCTGGGGTCAACCCCATCGATACCAAACTCCGTTCCCGGGGCAACTTCTACCCGGACCTCAGCCCCGCCATCCTCGGTTGTGACGGCGCCGGAGTCGTGGAAGCCGTCGGCAGTGGCGTGCAGCAGTTCAAACCCGGCGACGAAGTTTATTTCTGCAAAGGCGGTTTGGGCGGTCCTCGGGGCAATTATGCCGAATATGCGGTGGTGGAGGAATGGTCCCTCGCCAAAAAACCCGCCTCCCTGTCCTTCGCCGAAGCCGCCGCCGCCCCCTTGGTCTTGATTACGGCCTGGGAGTCGTTGTACGATCGCGCCCAACTGCAGGCGGGACAGCGCGTTTTAATCCACGCCGGGGCCGGGGGCGTCGGTCACGTCGCCATCCAATTAGCGCGCCTGCAAGGGGCCGAAGTCGCGACCACGGTCGGTTCCCCGGAAAAAGCCGAATTCGTCCGCCAACTCGGCGCCACCGTGCCGATTTTGTATAAAGAACGCGATTTCGTCGAGGCGGCGATCGAATGGACCGACGGCGAAGGGGTAGACGTCGCTTTCGATACGGTCGGCGACGAAACCTTTTTTAAAACGGCACCCGCCGTTAAAGTTTACGGGGATTTGGTTACGATTCTCGAACCGAAACCCGAGTTCGGCAGTTTGAAAACCGCGAGATTGCGGAATTTACGCATCAGCCTCGAACTGATGTTGACGCCGATGATGGAAGGACTGCTCGACGCCGAACGGGATCAGGCCAAGATTTTGAGCCAATGCGCCCGCTTATTTGACGAAAAACGCTTGCAAATCCAGCTTTCGCAGACTTTCCCCTTAGAGGAAGCTGCCGCCGCCCATCGCCTTTTAGAAACGGGTTCGATGACGGGCAAAATTGCCCTGACGATGGGCTAAATGCAGCGATTCGCCACGGTCGGCTCGCATCCAGGAAAGGAACAAACTATCGTGTTCGGGCGTAAAAGTATAAAAATAATCCCGATCGCCTGTCTGGCGATCGCCCTGTTCTGCTGCCTGTTTGTCGCCCGGGTTGAGGCGTCAACCCTTGGCAATGGAGGCAGTACGGGCGATCGCCCCCTCCTGACCGTAGAGCGCTTGCAAGCGGCGATCGCCTCCCCCGTCGCCAGAGACGGATCTTGCACAATAGACCTCACTCACTTAACGATCGACTTGAGGCCGGAAAACGGCGAATTTCGCGATCGCTTTTACGAAACCTTACAAACCGCCCTCAATCCAACCGGAACTCCCCTCGGTTTAGACTTATCCGATTCCTTGATTCGCGGTCCATTTATCGCCCGAGAATTGGGTTTGAGAACCCCTTTATATGGCAATGCCCTCGCCGGATTGTTCGACGATCGCGAACGGGAACAATTAGCGCGCGATCGTCGCCGTTTGTCCCAACTCAGCCAACTCTCTCGCTCCCTCGTCAGTACCCCCCTCGAACAAGCTCAAATTGCCGTTTTTCGCCAACCGCTCAAACTCGTCGGAACCCATTTTGAAGGGGCGACTCAATTTAACAATACCTTCTTTCTCGATCGCCTCGAAGCCACGGGGGCGCAATTCGACGAAGAGGCGGACTGGTCCCAAACTCGTTTCAGCGAAGCGGCAATTTTTGGCGGAACCGTCTTCAAACAAGAAGCCCGATTTCGCGGCAGTATCTTTTTTGAAAAAGCGAAATTCGATTCCGTTCAATTTAAAGGCGTCGTTAACTTTCAAGGGGTTCAGTTTGAAGAGTCCGCCAACTTCGATCGCGCTCACTTTTTCCAACTCGGAGACTTCGGGCGATCGCACTGGCGAGGCAATGCCGACTTTAGCCAATCCCAATGGGACGATCGCGCCCTATTTACCCGAGGAAAATTTGAAAAATCTTTATTTTTGACCGATATTTTCTTTAACAAACTCGCTAGTTTTCGCGAAGCGCGATTTAGCCAATCGGTCAACTTGCGCGGGGCGAGAATTATGGATCGTCTCGCCTTTAGCGATAGCATTTTCGCCCGAGGGGCTTATATTAATTTAGCCGGATTTTCTTTCGATTCCGAAGAAGCAAAAATTACCGGAGATCCGGGACAAATTGGCCGCGTCTTAGCGATTCCCAACTTGCAAGGTAACGAAACTTTATTGCGGCAATTGATCCACAACTTTCGTCAACAAGAACAAATTGCCGACGCCAATCAAATCGACTACATGAGTCAATCGTTGCGCGATCGCAACTTGCGGCAAAAACTGCTCGGAGTCAATGTCAATACCGCCTCGATCCGCAAATTAATTGAAATAGGATTTTCGCGATCGCAAGCCGAAGAGATCGACCGAGAACGACAAGAGCGGATTTTCGGCAATTTAAGCGAATTATTAACCCTCAAAGCGATCGATCTAGCCACTTACATCAAAGTGCGCGATCGCGCGATCGCCGCCGAAGCCCTTTTCCTCGGGGCGTGGCTGCGAACGGCTCTCACCTGGTGTGGCTTGAGCGTCTTGCTGCTGTTGAGTCGCTACGGAACCAGTTTCGGACTCGCCTTTGGGGTCGGACTCGTGGCGATCGCCTACTTTAGCCTACTCTTTTGGTTCGTCGATCGCTACCGCCCCCACGTCCCCAAACCCGTCATCCCCACCCGCCTCGAAACCGCTTGGATGGCAGGTAGTTTCGCCGTCCTCGCCGGAATGGGGATCCTCGCCATCTTCCGCACCGGACAGCACCCCTGGCTGACCTTAATCTGTCTCGCCACCCTGACGATTCCCGTTCCCGCCGTCCTCACCGTCGCCCTTTACCGACAACGGGCTCACGACTCGATGGACCGCAGCTACTTCGTCGAAGACGGGGGAATGCGACAACTGCGCCTCACCATCGGACGCTTACCCGTGATACCCCGATTTGGCTTTTTCCGCGATCGTCACCTGCCCATTCTCTGGGACCGTCGCTGGAACTGGCTCAATTACTACGATTTCAGCCTCAACAACCTGCTCAAATTCGGCTTTAACGACATCCGCGTGCGCGACGAATACCTCCCCGGCTTAATCTCCGGCTTGGTTTGGTATCAGTGGAGTTTGGGCCTCCTTTACATCACCTTGTTGTTGTGGACCCTTTCTCGCACCATTCCCGGCTTGAATCTATTGATTTACTTGAAATAGCCGCTTCTTTCCCCGCCGGAATCAGCCGATTGCAACCGCCCGATTCCAGATTAACCCCTTTAAGGAATTTGAGAAGTTCACGGCGATCCCTATCGGTGATACCCTTAAAGATGGCAATTTTTATGTTCTGGTCAGATATCCGCTCGGATTGCATATAGCTGAATAATCAAGAAAGACGCAAGCATGGTCACCACCGCAGAAAAAACTAACGTAGGCTACCTGACTCAAATCATCGGCCCGGTTGTAGACGTGAAATTTCCCGCCGGGCAAATGCCCAAAATCTACAACGCTTTAAACATTAAAAGCAAAGATGCTTCGGGCAACGAAATCTCCGTTACCTGTGAAGTGCAACAGCTCCTCGGCGACAACCAGGTTCGCGCAGTTGCAATGAGCGGAACCGACGGTCTGGTGCGCGGCACCGAAGTGATCGACACGGGTAGACCGATCAGCGTTCCCGTCGGCACGGCAACCCTCGGTCGCATCTTCAACGTCATCGGCGAACCCGTGGACAACCAAGGGCCGGTCAGCACGGACGACACTTTACCTATCCACCGCTCTGCCCCCACCTTAACCCAATTAGAAACCAAGCCTTCGATCCAAGAAACCGGGATCAAAGTCATCGACTTGCTCGCTCCCTATCGACGCGGCGGTAAAGTCGGACTGTTCGGCGGTGCTGGCGTGGGCAAAACCGTGATCATCCAAGAGTTGATCAATAACATCGCTAAAGCTCACGGGGGTGTGTCCGTGTTCGGCGGTGTGGGCGAGCGCACCCGGGAAGGGAATGACCTTTACAACGAATTTATTGAATCCAAAGTGATTAATGCTGAGAATCTCAGCGAATCGAAAGTGGCTTTGGTGTACGGTCAAATGAACGAGCCCCCCGGCGCTCGGATGCGTGTGGGTCTTTCGGCTCTGACGATGGCCGAATATTTCCGCGATGTCAATAAGCAGGACGTGCTGCTGTTTATCGACAATATTTTCCGTTTCGTGCAAGCGGGTTCGGAAGTGTCCGCCCTCCTCGGTCGGATGCCTTCGGCGGTGGGTTACCAGCCGACCTTGGGGACGGAAATGGGCGAACTGCAAGAGCGCATTACCTCGACCACTGAAGGATCGATTACTTCGATTCAAGCGGTTTACGTCCCGGCTGACGACTTGACTGACCCCGCTCCGGCGACCACTTTCGCTCACTTGGATGCGACGACGGTGTTGTCTCGGGCGTTGGCGTCGAAAGGGATTTATCCGGCGGTGGATCCGTTGGATTCTACGTCTACCATGCTGCAACCGAGTGTGGTTGGCGAAGAACACTACACCACGGCTCGTGCGGTGCAGGCGACTCTGCAGCGCTATAAAGAATTGCAAGATATTATCGCGATTCTCGGGTTGGATGAGTTGTCCGAAGACGACCGCTTGACGGTGGCGCGCGCCCGTAAGATCGAGCGCTTCTTGTCTCAGCCGTTCTTCGTGGCGGAAGTGTTTACTGGCGCTCCCGGTAAGTACGTCAAGTTGGAGGATACCATTAAGGGATTCAATATGATTCTCTCTGGCGAACTCGACGATCTGCCGGAACAGGCGTTCTATCTGGTGGGCGATATTAATGAAGCGATCGCCAAAGCGGAGAAAATGAAGTCGCAAGGGTAGAGTCCTGGGCGCGCGATCGCCCTTGGAGGAGTCAGGCGGGTGGATCCCCCTGGCTCTCCCCGTCGCAATCCGACGCGCGATCGCCGTTTCTTCTTTCCCCGAGCGAAAATCGACTATAGCGGAAAACTGAGATATGTCATTAACCGTTCGCGTGATTTCTCCAGACAAAACGGTCTGGGATGCGAAAGCTGAGGAAGTGATCCTGCCGAGTACCACGGGTCAACTCGGCATCTTGAGCGGTCACGCTCCCCTGCTGACGGCTCTCGATATCGGCGTGATGCGCGTTCGGGAGCAGAAAGATTGGGTTTCGATCGCCCTGATGGGTGGCTTCGCCGAAGTTGAGGAAAACGAGCTGACCATCCTGGTCAACAGTGCCGAAACGGGGGAGGCGATCGAACTCGAACAAGCCCGCCAAGCTTACACGGAAGCACAACAGCGCCTGGAAAAGGCCGCTACGGCTAGCCGCCAAGAGCAAATCCAAGCTAAGCAAGGCTTAAAGCGCGCCCGCGCCCGTTTCCAGGCCGCAGGCGGCATGGTTTAAGTCTTTACTGGGCTTTCTTCATCCACATTCATGACAAAAAGTACGAGAGATCGCCGGATCCCTCGTACTTTTTGTTTTTGGATATTGACAAAGTATTTAAAATATGATATCTGAGCAGGATGACGGGGACTCTAGAATCTACAGCATTTTCCTCTGCTATGCAAGACATTTAGATCCCCCTAAATCCCCCTCGCCAGGTAGGGGTTTGGTTACCCAACCCCTACTTTCCTCGTTCCCCTCGAAATCCCCCCTTCGCCCCCCTTTCAAAGGGGGGATAGGGGGATAGGGGGATCGGCACTGTACCTCATCAGACGCCCGAGTGCTGTAGAATCTAAAATCATCAAACCCCCAATTCATCCAATAACTTCGCCATCTGTTCCCAGGTCAAATTTTGTTCGATATATTGCGGATTGTCGGGATCGAACGGTCCTCGGAGGCGATCGATCCGTTGCACGATCGCCCCGTCCGGTAAGACGGGGATATCCGGATCGAACGCCGTGGCGCGCATCAGCGAACTAGAAAATCCTTTAAAAATGGCCACGCGATCGCCTTCCCCGTCAATTTCAGCCTCGACAATCAAAACTTCCTGGGGTCGTTTGAGGGTGTATTGCTCCAAGCGAGTACCGATAGAAGATGAAGAACTCATCAATTCAATTCTCCTTACGATCGCCGTTCTCAAACACCAGAACGGCTTAGTGACCCGTCGCCGAACGTCCTTGGCGGTTGAGGCGCACCAAGATGAAGTAACTAAAACAGCCGACATAAAACAGTAAAGCCACAATTCCGAGAAAGCCGAGAAATCCCGGCGTCGAATTGGCGTGAAAATACTCCTTATATCCCCACGGTGGTGCCAACCAAACCCGACAGTAGGAATCTTGTAAAACATCTTGTTTGCTCATCAAGGCGCAACGCAGAAAGGGAATTTGTACTAAGGTCCCGATCCCGTTATAAATCGTAATCAGCCAGCGCCAGGAGGTAAATGAAAGTTTTAACGGCGACTCCGCGCGATCGTCAATTTCTTCGTTGAGATCCACCCAAAACCACAGGGCGATCGGAATTAAAAGGCGGGCGAAGAATGCCGCAACAAAACTAATCGGTAACGCGGCGATCATCAAATAGACTGTAATCGCCAACAAGCTCGACACGCGCCAGTAAATGGTCAGCAAATGTACGATCGGGTCGGCTTTCTGGACGAACGCCCAAATCAGCAAAATTAAAGGAATGAAGACGGTAAACAGAACGGCGAGTCGGTAATCCGTCCAGACGAGACTTTCAAACAACGATAAATTCATAGTCCGGTGTAGCAAACAATCTCGGCAGCCGTGGAGAGCGATTTATCCTCGCGAGGGTTCGATGAGACGAAGCCGCGCGCGAGTGGTGGGTTGCGGTTTTGCCGAGGTATTCCTCCCGACGCGCAAGATAACACAAAAACGAAAGCAACTGGAATCCTCGCAGTTCGAGATCCAGTTGCTCCATGGCGGCGATCGCCGGGGGAATCCCCCTCAATGCGCCATCGTTTTAGTCGTCGTAAAGCCGACACTCCGCCGCGTCGGGATTGTCATCGCAGTATTTTTCAAAAGAGGTTTTCTGGGGCTTTTGCCGTTGGTGAGAGGCTTCGGCTTGGAGTTCTTCAACTGCATCCCAAGCGGCGGCGCATTCACCAGAGGTCGAGCCACTGGTATCGCAAACTTGACGGGCTTGCTCGCGTTCTTGTTCGATTTGTTCGTCGATTTTTTGTTGGGTATTGCTCATGATGATCTTTTCTGAATTCCAGCTACTTTTGCCAGTATAGAGAATGTTTTTAGATGGAGTCGATCGCCGAGAACGTTGTGGGCAATTGCCCGACCTGAAAGCATCGGGGGGACAACTCGGCTACAGTGGCACCAACAGCACGCTGTGAAAGCGAATTGCTCCCAAGCGCTTTAAACGCTTGATTCCCAACCACTGACAGTGATACAAGAAACTAGGGCATTAAGAGTGTATCTATTTTTATTTTTTAAGATTTCAGACGCGAGTCGATCGGCGATCGCCGCGACAGCGCACTTCAATGCCCTATCTGTTAACTTATGTTAACACGATCGCCGACACCCATTGAAACGACACGAACGAGGGGCGATCGTCGCCATCTGCACCCCGAGCGAAAGCCGACAAGAGACGGTTACAGTAACGATCTGGGGCGCAGTCGATGTATCCCAACGCTCAATTACAAATTTTTGAGGGGGACTCATTGCTCCCAAAACCCCTCAACAAGTTAAATTGACGATTCGCCAACTCCGCAGTTTTCCCACGCCCAACCCTGCCCCTGTCAAATCTGAAATCTGAAATCTGAAATCTGAAATCTGAAATCTAAAATCTCAAAAGGTGGAACCTGTGACAGCGCCAATGAAGTGGGTCAATACATTATCCAGACGTGCGTCTCTAGAAGCGGCAATTGACGAAGTCGTGGAACAAGCGCGAGAACAGTTGTCAGAATCCGCCGATTTAGGGCTGTTATTCATCTCCTCAGCCTTTGCGAGCGAATATTCTCGCTTGATGCCCTTACTGCACGCAAAACTCGAAATCGGCACCTTAATCGGTTGCTCGGGAGGCGGTATTATCGGCATGAACGCCGCCCACGAAGCCGAAGAACTCGAAGAAGAACCCGCCTTAAGTTTGACCCTGGCGCACTTACCAGAAGTTCAAGTCCACGGCTTTCACCTCGACGGGGAAGCATTACCCGATCTAGACAGTCCTCCCGATCGCTGGATGGAGTGCATCGGCGTTTCTGCTGCCGATCGCCCCCAATTCGTGATTTTAGCCGATCCGTTTTCTGCCAAAATTAACGACCTACTCGCCGGACTCGACTTTGCTTATCCCGGGGCTACTAAAGTCGGCGGACTCGCCAGCAGTGGCGCCGGAGGCAATACCACCGCCTTATTTTGCAACCGCCAGATGTATCGCGAGGGAAGCGTCGGCGTCGCCTTGAGTGGCAACCTCGTTTTAGAATCGATCGTCGCCCAAGGATGTCGGGCCATCGGTCAGCCGTATCGAGTGAAAGAATGCGATCGCAACATCATCTTGCAACTCGAAGACGTGCAGGATAATTCAGCCCCGGTCACGCCTCTCGACGCCTTGCGCGGACTGATTCAAAGCCTCGATTCGAGCGATCGCGAATTAGCGCAACATTCTCTATTTGTAGGGGTTGCCCGGGACGAATTCAAGCTCGAACTCGAACGGGGTGACTTTTTAATCCGTAATTTGCTCGGGGTCGATCCGCGCGTCGGCGCGATCGCGATCGGCGATCGCATCCGTCCCGGACAACGGATCCAATTCCACCTCCGAGATGCCAATACTTCGGCGGAAGACCTGGAAATGCTCTTAGAGCGCTACAAACGCGAGATCGGCGCTTCATCCTCTTCCCCCCGTCATGTCGGCGCCTTACTGTTCTCCTGTCTCGGTCGCGGCGCCCGCCTTTACGGCGAGGCCCACTTCGATTCGCGGTTATTCGCCCGTTATTTTGACATTCCCCTCGGCGGCTTTTTTTGTAACGGAGAAATTGGCCCGGTGGGGGATGGAACCTTCCTGCACGGCTATACGTCCGTTTTTGGTATATGCCGTCAACCCTAGAGGGCAAATCACACCTGGCTATTCAACAAGTTCGAGCGATCGCCGCTATCCGACAAGGAAGTTATATCCGAAAAGTGTTTCATTTTTCGGAGTTTTTAGATTGGCTTGGGTGCCAATTGATTGAATTCAAATCTGCGAAAGACTTGCAGATTTTTTATTGTTTTTCGATCTCCAATGCGGCTCCACCTTATTTCTGGATCGGATAAGTTGGAGTCCCCCGACCGCGATCGCCTCAGCGCTCTGTTTGCTAATTCCTTACTTTAGCCGAATAGTCCTGCCGTGGAAGATAACAACGCTTTCACGTGGGGATATTTTTTGTCTAGAAAGAGATTCAAAAATGAAAATTGTTTCGTAATCAAACATTGACTAAAGATTTATTAAATCGGCGATTTCGAGCGTTACAGCTCCTAGCAATCTGGGTATGATTTAACCGTGAATCTTATTGGCAAAATTGCCATAAATTTTCGAGAACCGAACCCACCGCCCGAAATCTCGGCTTTCTTTTTCAAATTCGCTCCCTGACATTTTGGCGACGCGATCGCGATTGAGGGTTGTTTTTGGCCTTGCCGTTGCCCCAGCAACCGGGCGATCGGGTTCAAAAGACGACACAAAAGCGGATAGACCTCGCTCCCCTCCGTGCCCTGTCTTCAACGAGAACAAACCTTGTAGACCCCATCATCTCCCGAGTCACACTGTTATGAAGCAACACCTCTCGCCGATCGCCATTGCCTCCCTCATCCTGTCATTGGGGCCGTTCGGGTTCACTTCATCGGTTTTCGCCGGAGAACTCAGACCCAGCGACCATGACAAGATCGCCGAAACTTGTCAGGCGTGCCAGCTTGAAGGAGCGATCCTAGCAGAACAGACGGCTTTCGGTATCTCACCAGAATTTTCGGGCGGCGATCGCGCCAATCCGGAGAATTTAGAAGCCCAGACTCAAGACTCCCCTCCCGAAAATCCGCCCACCGCCCAACAAATCGAACAAAGAACCAGCCAACTGCAACAACGGCTGCAAGTTTTACAAAGCAACCCTTTACAACAAATCTATCTCGGCGCCCCCGGCACCAGTTCCAACACCCCCACCGCTTACGGAGGGAGCTTGGGAAGCGTCGGCGTCGGTTTTAGCTATCAAGAACGAACCCGCTACACCGATAAAAACGACGGCACCGCCGGACTCGTCTTCAGTCTCGGCAACCCGCAAACTGCCGTCGGTTTCGATGTCGGCGTCACCTTACTCGACCTGTCCGATTGGGGCGATCGCGGCTCGTTTAACTTCAAACTCCACAAAGCCCTCCCCCAAGATTTTGCCGTCGCCGTCGGCATCGAAAACGCCCTGATCTGGGGATTTTCCGACGCCGACACCAGCACCTACGCCGTCGGAAGCAAGCGTTTTCGGCTCAAAGAAAGCAGCCAAGACCCCTTCAGTCGCCTATCGGTCTCCCTCGGCGTCGGTAACGGCAGATTTCGCACCGAAGACCAAGTTCAAGACGACGAAGGCAGCATCGGCGTCTTTGGCAGCGTCGCCCTTCAAATTCTCCCGGCGGCGAGTACCTTCGTCGAATGGACCGGACAAGATTTGAACCTCGGCGCCTCGATCGCCCCCTTTCGCGACTTCCCCGTCGTGATTACCCCCACCTTGAGCGACGTCACCGGAACGGCGGGGGATGGAACCCGCTTTACCATCGGCGTCGGTTACGGATTATCCCTGTTTTAAACCCTAGCGTGAGGATCTCCAAAGTGAAATTAGTTTACGAACTACTTAAAAAAGGCTTGTGTGTCGGGATTCCCCTCGGTCTGTCCTTCGGTGTCAGTCTCGCCGTACCGAGCCCAAGCGTAGCCCAAAACCAATCCGACTCCACCGGACCGATTCCCGGACTGCCCCCCGGTCTGCAAAGGGACGAACTGCCCCCCGGTTTGCAACGGGACGAACTGCCCCCCGGTTTAATTCGGATTATTGAAAGCGGACGCTTTATCACCAACCAGTCCGACGTCACCGGACCGATTGTCGGCCCGGGAACGAACCAATCCGACATCACTGGAGGCGGCGGTATTATCATCGTGCGCCGACTCGTCATCCGCCTGACCACTGCCGGGTTTATCGACCCCTTAAACGCCGGATTGCAAGTGCTAGAAAGCAGCACGACGACGACCACGACGACGACCACCACCGTCACTGAAACCATCACGCCGGAACAACCCCCCGCCCTCGAAACGGTGGAAACGCAACCCGTAGAAACTCCGGTGGAGGTTGCCGAAACTCCCGAAACCGTGGAGACCCCCGAAGCAAGGGAGCCAGTGGCGACCAATCAATCCGACATTACGGGAGTTTCCTTACCGACGGCCCAAAGCACCACAGTTCCCATCGACGTGCAACCGTTGTTCTCGCCGATGGTGCTGATGGTACCGTCGAATCGCAATAGTATTTCGACCAACAATTCCGCCTTTGCCAATCTGTTACTCGACAGTTTCTTAAGTCAACTGAGCTTCTCGCGCTTGCGGGTGGTCAGTATGGGCAATAGCGCCCGGATTATCATGTCCTTCAACGGACGGCGGGTGATTATTGCCTTAGCGGGGGTGGCGATGGGTTCGACCCAAGATTTCCCGGTGATGCCTGCTTCCAGCCGACCGGGGAGCTTCCGATTTGTCGGCGTCGTCAGTGGCGTCTGGGTCGATCCGCCGACTTCCGAAGGGTTCCACTACGAAATGGAATCGGATTCTTTGTTTACCGAGATTATGGACTTCCCCACCGGGTTTGACGGTAAATTTACCGTGTCTTCCGGCGGTCGCGTCTTGGGCGAATTCGGCCCGGGAGAAAGTGTAGACTTTAGCGATTTTCCCGGCGGTGGGGTAAAAGAGTTTACGATTACGGGGATCGATCCGCTTGCGGATCCGGCAGATCCGATGGCCTTCCCGTTACAAGTGGCGTTTAATACGGAAAAAGCAGATTTCAGCATGGCGGCGATCGAAAAGATTGAAAGCTTGCCCGAAGCTGAAACGGCGACGACGGATCCCGGACCGTTTGAAATTGCGGTGGTGACGCCGGATGAAACGGTGAACTTGGAACCGGGGGCGATCGCTACTTCCTTGGAAGCTCAAGCGGACATGCTGACCGGATCGGGAGCGAATTGGAGTCCGGTACAGTTAGAAGCTTTTGAAAATGCCGTTGCTGCGGTCCGTTCCGACCTGGACATGATGTCGGGCAATTTTGAAGGCTTGTTTACTCGCGAAACGGGCATCAATACCAGCCGCTTGAATCCGACGATGGCTTCGGTCGAGAGCTTGCAACAGTCCTTAAGTTCCCTGGTCGAACAGGTGAATGCGATTCCCGGGAAGACCGATCCCGATCGCGCCGCCGCCGTCGGTCAAATGTTACAAGATATCGAATCGATGACGTTGTTACTCGAAGCGATGAATCCGATGCTCGACGATTTGAGCGAGGCGATCGCCACGGCGCGATAGTCTGGAATTTCGGAGGGAATCACGGAGTGGGGAGTAGGCAAGAGGCAGCAGTTTCCCACTCTCCCACTCTCCCAATCTCCCAAGCTCAAATCTCACCCAATCTCCCAAGCTCAAATCTCAAATCCCTTGACCAGGCAGTACCTCCATCGGCGGTACTGCCTGGTTTTTCAGCCGTGGGAACGACGGGGTTGGCGATCGAGCAATAGGGTTGCATGATTGTCGATCGCCCCTAAAGATCGATGGGATTCGACGCCGGGAATATGAGTGTTGTTCGCACTAAATTTTTGGAAAAAACGACGCACTGCCGGGGGAAAATCGGGGAAGTCCACCACTGCATCGCCCCGCGCGATATCCGCCCAAAAATAACGTAAATGGGGGGCGAGTCGTTCGGCTTCGTGAGCGGGTAAGTTTAATGGCGGTTCTGTTAATAAACGAATCATAAACGGTCGGGAGCGATCGCCCATCCATTCGCGACCGATCTGACTCAAATTCGGCCAGTCTGGCAAGGTTTCGACCCGATGGGACTCGATTTTGAGCGAACACGAACCGCGATCGTCCTGGGTCAGTTCGAAAATCCGATAGGGATGGGGATAGCTGACTAAGGATCCGGTGGTGATGTCGTAAATGCGATCGCTATAGGCAAGATCTTGCACGTGGAGGTGACCCGTGAATACCACTTGCACCCCCGCCGCCCGTAGCATTTCCAAGAGAACGGGGGCATTTTCTAACATGTAGCGCCGTCCCATGGGATGTTTGGACTGGTTGGGCAAATGTTCGATAACATTGTGGTGAATGAGGACGAACACCAGTTCGCCGTCGAGGCGATCGAGGATCCCTTGCAACCAGTGGAGTTGTTCGTCGTCGAGGCGTCCGACTTGTTTCCCGTGGGAATTAAATTGATTGGAATTGAGGGCGATCGCGCGTAGTCCCGGCGCTAATTCGCGGGTGTAGTAGAGGCGATCGCTCGAATCGTATCCCTGTTGGCGATAGTAACTGGGAAAATCGGCCCAGGCGATCGATTGGCGATCGGCATTCTCTACGGGAACGTCGTGGTTACCGGGAATGACGTAAGTGGGAAAAGGCAAGCGGCTGAGGCGATCGGCCAACCACCGATGGTTTTCCGGTTCGCCATGTTGGGTTAAGTCTCCTGGTAATAACAGAAAATCGAGATCGAGTTCGAGAAAATGCTCAAAAACTCGTTCGAGAGCCGGGATACTAATCTCCGACAGATGAAACCGATTGGGCGCATCCCAGATCGTATGCTCTAGGGCGACATGGGGATCGCTGACAACCCCAAAACGAATGTTGAGACTCATACTCACTAATCTACAACAATGGCGATCGATTTGGGATTTTAGATTTTAGATTTTAGATTATTCCCGATCGCCGACTCCCTACTCCCTCCAACAAAGCCCTGAAATTTTCGATAAACTATTGGCAAAGCGAACGCGAGCGAGTCGTAGTAACGCGCCGTCCTACATCCGAGTCAAACCGATGAGTGAAGCTGAAACCCCCAAAAACCAGAATTTACCCGAACCGAGCGAATCGATCGCCCCGTCGGAGCTTCCTGCTTCGGAGCAAGGAACTCCCGATCCTTCGGAAACGCCACCCACGGAATCGAGTGAAAATCGCGATGACAGTTGGGAAACGGTGGACTTTCCCGGTGCGCTCAGTATTAAAGCGTTAGAGGAACAAAGCCAGGAAAGCGAGCAACCGAAGGCGGAATCGAAAGCGAAGCCACCGGAAAAAGCGGTCGAGAAGTTGATGGCGGGGGCGCGAGATGCGGTCATCGAACGGCTGACCCAGGACAATCGGGAGCTCGACGGACGGATCGAACAACTCGAAACGGTATTGCAAGAGTGCCGTCAGTCGTTGCAACAGCAGCGATCGCGCGCGATATCCCAGCAAAATTTATTAGAACAACGCAACGAAGAACTGCAAGGCACCCGGGAACAAATCGCCCATTTAGGCAAAGAACTCGAAACGTTGCACCAACTGAGCGAAAAACAACAAGGAACGATCGCCGGACTGTCACAACAGTTACAAAGGTCTCAAGAACGGTTGGCGCAAATGGAACGAGAATGCGCGTTAACCCAAGAACGCTATAACGAACAGTCCCAAGTTCTCTATCAAACAGAAACTGTCTGTCGGGAACTGCGATCGCGCCTGCAACGCCAGCAACGCCATACTTTACAATTCAAAGCAGCTTTAGAAAAGTGCCTCGACGTTCCCGGCGAAAAAGCCAAAATTTTAGAACAGTTACAAGACACTTCCCCCCCAGAATTGGAGTTAGAAGAACCTTCCGTGGACATGGGGGATCGGGAAGCATCTCCGAAGGAGAAAGGAGAAAGGACTCAGGAGTATCGCCCCAAAGCGCCGATCGTGCCGAAAGCGTCGCCGATTTCGCCCTGGTCCGCCCCGACGGAAAGCACCCTGCCCCAGTCCCCGGTAAGCGGTCAGTTCACCCTCTCTCCCCTGTCTGTGGACGCCAAAGCGCCGAAAGTCACTCCCCACTTACAACCCTTGCCGCCGATCGCCGAACTGAGTTCCCTCCCCGATCGAACAGAAATGCCGACGAACCACGAGGAAAGGGTTTGGCACGATTTAGAAACCTTGATCGAGAAAAATGCACCGTCTTTAGAAGGGGAACAACCGACGATCTTGACGGCGGCCCTGCTGTCGGTGGAAACGGTGGAGCGATCGCCGCAAAGCCCCAGTGAGAGCGAACCAGCCGACCCAGCGACGACGCCGACGATCGAGGTGAAAACTGACGAGACGCCTCAGCCCGCCCCGGTGACTCCCCCACCGCCATCGCGCGGCGTTGGTGTAGGGTCTCCCCAGGAGCATCGCCCCTCAGACCCCCCCTCCGCCGGGTCTTCCGGGCGCGGAAATTGGCCCGCCCCGGTGGTTTATCCCCAGCAAAGTACCAACAAAAAACGGCGATCGCTCGCCTCGGTCGAACTGCCGAGCTTTAAAACTCCCTCCGGCAGCAAAACTGATTAATGGCGCTCCACCCTCGTTCGGCGCTGGCTTGTCGGGCTTGAGAATGGAGTTCCCCGCCCATTCAAATTCCTTGGGGAGAACTTGGCAATCGGCTGACCTAGTCTTTGAGTCCAGTGGAGAACGTCACCCTAACCTCTTCATCTATCGTCTAATTTATCAACTCTAACCCGCGACGGCGGCGAGGGATTGAGGTTGAAACATTTGGGTACTCAAATACCGTTCTCCCCCACTGGCTTGAATCGTAACAATGGTGCGATCGCGGTAGTCCGAACCCGCCCCAATCTCCAAGGCAACTGACACCACAGCCCCGGTTGAAATTCCACTCATAATGCCTTCTTTTTCTGCTAAAAGCAGACCGATTTTGTAAGCTTTTTCCTCGGTAACTTGGACAACTTCATCGATTAAATCTTGCCGTAATACATCGGGAATAAACCCTGCACCAATTCCTTGGATATCGTGAATACCCCGATTTTTGCCACTCAAGACTGCACTTGCAGTTGGTTCCACGGCAATGATTTTTAACTCTGGTTTTTTCTGTTTTAAATAATAACCTGCCCCCGTCAAAGTCCCCCCTGTCCCTACACCAACCACCAAAACATCAATCTTTCCCTCCGTATCCGCCCAAATTTCTGGCCCAGTCGTTTGGTAGTGAATTTTGGGGTTGGCGGGGTTACTAAACTGTTGGGGAGAAAAAGAATTAGGAATACTCGCCAGAAGTTCATTGGCCCGGGCGATCGCACCAGCCATGTCCAATTTGGCTGGTGTTGTGACCACCTCAGCCCCATACGCCTTTAACAATTGTTGCCGTTCCTGACTCATATTATCGGGCATCGTCAAAATCAGACGATAACCATTCGCCGCACATACCATTGCCAAACCAATACCGGTATTACCCGATGTAGCCTCAATAATTGTCGAACTCCCCCGTTGAATCAACCCCCCCTTTTCCGCTTCTTCAATCATACTAACGGCAATTCGATCCTTGATCGATCGCCCTGGGTTTAAACCTTCTAATTTTAAAATAATTTCAGCATTGCAGTGGCAATCTTGCGGCAAATGCTGCAATCTAATCAAGGGCGTATTGCCGATGACTTCATTGATACTTTTGTGGATTTTCATGATTTTTAAAATGTGGTTGTAAAAGTAAACGAGACTCAGTTTTTGGAGAACCTAAATCAACGAAAAGCTCAATCATACCCAAATTTTTAGACTTCAATATTTCACGATTAAATCAACAGGCTGTACCAGGCTATAACCATGACTACCATCAAAACAAGATGGGGAATTGTTTTAACCAGAGGACGGCGAGTAATTTTCAACAACGGAAAAATGCTAAATCCTAAAATTAACAGTAAGGTCACTCCTTGCAGAAACTGTGCTACCTCCAAACTCCACGTTAGAGTTGGTAATCCGTCCCCACTGAAACCAAATGTGCGAGCGGTAACGGATAAAATCTGACCCGCTTCGGTCATGGCTGAGGGTAAGTAATGAGCCAAGTTTCCCGCTAGTACCAGGGGGAGATAGGCATAAATGACTGTTTGATACTCCGGCATCTCTGAGTCAAAGAAGCAAGCGATTTTGTGGGCGGTATAGGTCAGAATCAGGGGAATGGATAAGATGAGGCTCACGACCGGAATGGCGATCGCCAAATGGTCGGAATCGATCGCCAAACCTCCCCAACCCAAACGGCCTAAAATCTCTTCAGAATGGTGCATAAACACCCCACCAAACAGCAACAGCAGTAGGGCAACTTCCGCCCAAAACCCTCGATGCCCTTCCAAAATATCCGCCGCCGGAAACCGAAGATTCAACTGTCCCGAACGGTTGGGACAAGCCTTAACACAAGTCATACAAAACATACAATCGCGATTATCGGGCAACTGAGCCGGATGGGAATACAAGGGACAGCCCCCCGTTGCCTGTCCCTCCGTGGGTAGAGCATCGGGAAAATTGACCGGAGTCTCATCGCTCCCCCGATAGCAGCCAAACGTCTGACATTGCGTCCCGCAAACCTGGGGCGTCGATCGCAATTCCAGCATCGCCAATTTAGCGAACATTCCATTCATTCCACCGATGGGGCATAGGTAACGACACCACAAGCGACGTTCGTAGATGACGCTACAAATAACCGCCCCCGCCGTAATCACCAGCAGCAGCCACGCCGACAGATAAGCCCGATGAGGGAGATCCCACAATTTTTCCCAGAGATAAATGGCGACAAACCCGGCCCACAGCAGCCACGCGCCCCACTTGTTCAGCCATTTCGTCGGCCAGGGTAATAACTGCCTCGGCCAGATCCACAGGGAGACGGTTCTGGCCCATTCTCCGACAATCATAAACGGACAAACGGCACACCAGAGGCGACCCACTACGGGAAATAAAAGCAGATAAAATGGCCACCACCAAGCCCAAAATAGGTTTAACACGACGTTGGCATCCCGAGTTTGGGGGCCGATAAATCCCATCACGGTAACGGGGATAAAAATCAGCATCATCGGCCACCAAATACCTTTGGGCCACCAGTCACTCAATAGAAATTGTCGCAACCCAGGAATTTGGTTGAGCAAGTCTACTCGAAAGGTGTTTTTGGCGGATTCGAGAGACCACAACACTTGTTCGGGAATGACCGACTGTCCCACGGGGGTCATGGCGATTGCCCGTTTTAAAATCCCTTCTAATTCGCCGATGTTGCCGGGATAGTCATAGCTGAGCAGGCGTCGCAAGTCAGCTCGATCGAGTTGTAGGGGGGGGCGGCCCTGTTCCCGGCAAAATTTGTCTAGGAAATGGCGGGCGAAGGCGGGGATATCCGCTTTCCGTTGCGGGAGGGTGAAGAGTTTGATGCTGTGGGCATCGATGTCGGAAAAGGGGAGCTTCTCAGGACTGGTGAGGATGAGACGCACTGAGAGGGTGGGTGAGGATTGCTCGATCGCCTGCTGCTGCATCTCAACGGGGGCGTTGGGGATGATATGTCCGGTTTTCAGGTAGTGAGCAAGTCGATCGCGATCGCCCCGCGTGAGGAGTTGGATATTATCGATCGCCAATGTTCCCCGTTCTAACAGGGCGATCGCTCCCTGGAGTCCGTCATACTGCCCAAATAAGATATCGGTGTTCGCCGCCCCCACCCCATCTAAGGGCAGTTGGGCACAGTCAATTTCGGCGAAGGGTCGATCCTTGAGTCCGGACTGACTATGAATTAGTCCTGCAATAAAGGTTTTTCCGCTTCCCGATGACCCTTGGAGGAACACGGGTTTTAAATCTCCTGCGGCCTCTTTCACCTGTTTGGCGAGTTTCTGGCTGGGTTTGCTCTCCCCAATAATGGTTTCGTCGAGCGACAGGGGGCGAACGTAGGGTTGTAACCCCTGAATACGCGCTTGTTCTTGGGCCAGACGTTGGGAAAAGCGCCGCAAATCTTGGGCTAAAAGGGTATTGATGGCACTGTTAATATCGGGATTCTCGGTTTTGAGGTCCTCGAAGCGATCGCGGGGCAAAAACCAAATTTCACTACAGGTAATTGTCTTCGCCCCAGAGCAGTAATTGTCTGTTTCTTCCCCCGCCCCGAGGGAGATGTGGCCGAACAGTTCGCCAGCGTTGCGATAGATGATATGGGTTTGACCGACGGGGGAGGCTCGATAAATTTCGACTGTCCCCCACTTGAGCAGATATAAACCTTTGGGATTGGTTTCTTGGTCGTAGATTGTGGTATCGGACTCCGCCCGCAACAGTTGCAGGGATGAGGCGATCGCGGCGATCGTCTCGGGTACTAACCTTCCCCAAATGCGATGAAAACTCAACCAGGTGATGCACTCTTCAATCTCTTGGCGATCGGGTTCGGGAGATTTGGGGAAAGTTTGCACTGTCATTTCGTATCCGGAAGAATGGACAACTCAGAGTACGGTCATCGTGATTCCCATCCTCTCTACAAGTCCAAGCTCGCACGTTTCTAGACCCATTCTCTAACCTGTTGCGATCGAGATGGCAGATCTTAGAGTTAGGAAAGAAGCGGTCAATCTCAACGGTGTTTTTCCCATCTCATCGAGCTTTGCACTTCGGCAGGCCGAGCTGATGACTATCCCCCAAGCCAGATGAGGACTGGCTTTAGCTAGGTTGGGGTAACGAACGGTCGTCCTTGTACGGTATGGTAATCGCGACCAAATATTACACTCAAACTATACTGTATTTCTTTAAAGTTTTACACCGCTCAACGAATTTATCTAAAATTTTGGGTAAGAAACTGTTGATAAAGAAAATATAAAAAAATCTAGTAGGGGTTTGGTGACCAAACCCCTATAAGGCTCCATAGACTGTCGAGAGGGTTGGGGTAACCCGATGGCTGCTATCGGTCGTTTGATGCTCCGGCGATCGCCTCCTCTCAAACATCGCTCTCAATGTTTAAGCGCCCTCGATCCCCTCTAGGAAAACTGTTCTCCGGCGGTCGATGGCGACATCGTGGGTGCATCTCGCAACGCCGATTCTTTCTCGGGACGTCCCAATCCCGACGTGAGGGCGTAACTTTGGGCGAGCAGCCAGAACCAGAGACCGGGAAAGCGTTTTTCCAGCCAGGGGCGGGAACGGCGGGTGAGGGCGGGCAACCAGCCGAACAGCCAGCCGAAGAGGGAGAGAACGGTAAACGTCAGATAACTGCCGACCCAGCGCAGCATATCTTTGGCTCCGGCGAGTTCCCAAATCCAAACGAGTAAGCTGGGATTTTGCCAAGCGGCTTTGAGGGCGAGGCGGTTGAAGGTGAACCAATCGACCCGATCTTTAATGAAGCGATCGGCGATCGCCTGCGTTTCGCTGGCTAAAATTCCAAAAAAGGTATTGAGCATGGAATTAATCCGTTGCGGGGGGATGAAACGACCCGTCGGCACCATCATCCCTTTAGAAAATAGCCAGGTGACCGCGATATTGCTCTGATAGGCGCGAATTTGGTTTAAATGGCGCGCCTGCACTAAATCGTGTTTGAGGGCGACATCGAGCAGGTGGGTGAGGCGGCCCATGTTGCGAATCAGGGAACCGAACCCGGTAAACACCAGGGGAGATTGCAACGAGGCGGCGTCGCCGATCGCGATCAGGCGATCGAAGGCCACTTGGCGATCGCCACTGCCGATACTAAAATATCCCGGAATGTAGCCGAAGGTTGCCTTTTTCCACTGCAACTTATCTAAATCGCAGCGTCGGTACTCCGGCAGAATGGTAAAAAAGTCTTCATACATTTCTAACAACGAACCGGGGTTGTCCGGGTGGACTTGATGGTAGTGAAACAGGTAGATCGTCAGGTCGTTCCCGGCGGCGGGAAACAGTTCCCAAATTAATTGTCGCCCTCGGGAAATATCGCCGTGACTGTTGAGGACGTCGCCGTAACGGGAATCCCACACCCCCGGCTCGAAACCGCTTTCGATGACGGCGCCGACGGTGGGACAAACGCTGTTAAAGGTGCGCCCGCCGTTGAGTTGCCACGCAATCGGCGAAGCGGTTCCCATGGCATCGACGAGTAAGCGTCCGGCGGCGCGGCGGATTTCCCCCGTGGGCAGGTGGGTCGAAGTAATCGCGGCACGATCGCGATCGATATCGGCGCGCTCGAATTCGGTTTCGTCCCAAATTTCGCCCCCGGCTTCGCGCAGTTTGTCGCCACACAAGCGGATGAAGCGATCGGCGTCGATCGCGATATTGAGAACCGTCGGCGTATGCAAGATCGGCGCTTTACACTGGGGCGGGTTGTTGGCGTCGAAAAACTTGTGAAAGCCGTCGATATACTCGCAAGCGATAATACTTTCAAATTCCGCCGCCGTAAATAAGCCCAAATCGATCGCACTCTGGAATTCGGCACGAGAAATATTCCACTCCCGATTCATCCGTCCGAAGGGCATTCGTTCGAGCAGTAACACCCGATAGCCGAGTCGCGCCATCACGGCGGCGTGAATGACGCCCAACGCGCCCCCGACATAGATTAAGTCGTACTTTAACTCGCACTCGTCTCCTTCAAGGGTGGTTTCCTCTCCCGGGGTGTTTTGGAAAATCACCGGGGTGGGACGTTCCGGTTGGCGGACGCTCTGGCGCCAGCGCCGTTCCCACCAGTAGACCCGGGTGAGATCGTATTCGCCGTTGGGAATCTTTTGGAAGTATTCCACCGTTAACGGGTAGTCGGCGGCCAGGGCCTCGAAAATGGACTGTCGGGACAGGTCGATTTCCGGCGGTTCCGGATAGCGGTTGGGGAACTGAGCGCGGATTTGCTCGGTCAGACTCGTCAAGATTTGTCGTTCGCCAGGTACGGGGGCGATCGCCCATCGAAACACTTTGAGATAGGTGGTTCGCTGCAGCGACCAGACGAAAATCGAGAGTTCGTCATTCGGGGCGCTTTCCTCGGTCTGGGTTGGGTTTTGACGGGAGTCTTGACAAAAGTCAATTCTTATGCCATTGTGAGTGACCCGTTTGTTGCCGGGGGTCGGCTCGAACCCGTGGTGCAACCACTGGCGGACCGCCTCTGTATCCGGCGTGGGAACTTCGATATAGAGGATTTCTTGCATGGGAATCCGATAAACTCCGATAAATCGACCAAAGAGAAGGTTGACAGGAACAGAAAGTGCGTTAAACTTCCGAATACAGAATTAAAAACCTTAAAAAAAATTAACAAAATTCTCAGATTTCTTCATCGGCGATCCCGTCGCGAGAGCTAGTTTATGAATTATCCCATTCCAACGAGTCTTGAAGAAATGATCGACCTCAGACAGCAGCCCGTGGATGAGGAATTGGTCGCCGCCGCGATCGCGGGAGTGATTAACATCGCGCGATCGCAGGGAAAATCCTTAGAAGATCTCACCGCCGAACTGCTCGCCGACGATCGCCTGCTCGATCGCGCAGTACGGCGCTGGTTGAGCGATCTGGTCAGCCGAGCCTGGCAGCAAGGGATCTAAACGGCGATCGCCACAAGCGGAAAAGCTCGCCTCAGCCCCCATTCGGCGGTAGAATACGTCATCTGCAGCCAAATCAAGGGGGAAAAGGTAGCCTTGCAGATTCTCCTAAAACTTTCTCGATGGATAAACACCTGTAACGAGTGGATCGGGCGCTTCGTCGGGTGGTTGGTCGTAGCGATGGTTCTCGTCGGCGTCTGGAACGCGATCGGGCGCTATGTCGGACGGGCGATCGGAACCAACCTCACCTCCAACGCCGCGATCGAAATCCAGTGGTATCTGTTCGATATCGTCTTCCTACTCGGAGCCGCTTACGCCCTCAAACACGACGAACACGTGCGCGTAGACGTGTTCTACAGCCGATGGTCCCCTCGCCAACAAGCCCTAATCGACTTTCTCGGCACCGTCTTATTCTTAATTCCTTTTTGCCTGTTGGTCATCTTCTTTTCCTGGAACACGATCGCCCAATCGTGGCAAATTCAGGAAATGTCCCCAGATCCCAACGGCTTACCCCGCTATCCGATTAAATCCGCCATTATTATCAGCTTCGGCTTATTGTCGCTCCAGGGAATCTCCCAAGCGATCCAATATTTTGCGATTTTCACCGGGCAGTTAGAACCGCAGGAGGAGCGCCATGAGTCTGAATTATGACTACGAATGGCTAGGCCCGATGATGTTCGCCGGGGCCTTTGTCTTCCTGGGACTGGGCTACCCCGTCGCCTTTTCCCTCGGCGGGGTGGCGATCGCCTTCGGCTTAATCGGGATGGCATTAGGGGTGTTCGAGCCGATGTTGCTCAACGCGATGCCGTTGCGCATTTTCGGGATCATGGAAAACTACACCCTCTTGGCGATTCCCTACTTCATCTTCATGGGGGCGATGCTCGAAAAATCTGGCATCGCCGAAGGTCTGCTCGAAACCATGGGGATTCTCTTCGGACGCTTGCGCGGCGGGTTAGCCCTGGCGGTGGTGATCGTCGGCGCCTTACTCGCCGCCACCACCGGAGTCGTCGCCGCCACCGTCGTAGCGATGGGCTTAATTTCCCTGCCGATCATGTTGCGCTACGGCTATAACAAAGAACTGGCAACCGGGGCGATCGCCGCCTCCGGAACCCTCGGTCAGATCGTCCCCCCGAGTATCGTCCTCGTCGTCCTCGGCGACCAACTCGGCATCTCCGTGGGCGATTTATTCATCGGTTCGATCCTTCCCGGACTGTTGATGGCGGGCGCCTTCGCCGTTCACGTCCTCGTGGTCGCCTTCCTGCGTCCGGATATGGCACCCCCCTTACCCCCGGAAGTCCGCAATATCGGCAGCCGAGCCTTGGGGTTGCGGGTGGTCAAAGCCTTGATTCCGCCGATGGTCTTGGTGTTACTCGTCCTCGGCAGTATCTTCTTCGGGATTGCCACGCCGACGGAAGCCGGAGCCTTGGGCGCCTTGGGGGCGATGTTCCTGGCGATCGCCAACCGTCAGTTTAATTTGACCTCCTTGCGTCACGTCTGCGATGTCACCCTGCGAACCAGCAGCATGGTGATGTTTATTTTATTGGGTTCGACCGCTTTTTCCCTCGTGTTTCGCGGACTCCACGGCGACAGTTTCATGTTTGACCTACTGGCCAATCTTCCCGGCGGCGAAACCGGGTTTTTATTTGTCAGTATGCTGACCGTCTTTGTGCTCGGCTTTTTTATCGACTTTTTCGAGATTGCCTTTATCGTCGTCCCTTTATTCGTTCCCGTCGCCCAACAGTTGGGAATGGATTTAGTCTGGTATGGGGTGATTTTAGGCGCCAATTTGCAAACGTCTTTCCTAACCCCACCGTTTGGCTTTGCCCTGTTTTTCTTGCGCGGGGTTGCCCCGCCAGAAGTGACGACGGGACATATTTATCGCGGGGCGATTCCGTTCGTGTTAATTCAATTATTTATTTTGGTAACGATCGTTGTCTTTCCGGGAATCGTCAGCTTTTTGCCCTCGTTGACTTAGACTTACAGCACTTACAGCACTCGGGCGTCTGATGAGGTACAGTGCCGATCCCCCTATCCCCCCTTCGCCCCCCTTTGAAAGGGGGGATTTCGGGGGGAACGAGGAAAGTAGGGGTTTGGTTACCAAACCCCTACCTGGCGAGGGGGATTTAGGGGGATCTAAATGTCTTGCATAGCAGAGGAAAATGCTATGGACGGCGATCGCGAAAGCGTCTCCCCAGGAGAATCGCGCCACGCGATCGCCGTCGCCAGGGGTTTAATGACAGTTGGGATAATCGGGTAAATTCGCCATCACGTCAGCCGAACAATGAACCATGCGGCGGTGTTGGGGAATTTTTTTGCGGAAAACAATCGGCAAAAACAGCGTTTCCGTCGGGCGATCGTCGTAAAACACCTTGACCGGAACGTTTAATTTTAAAGTATCGGGCGCACTACTGAGCCGTTGTAAGTCCAGGGTGATTAACGTGGGGTTGTGTTCCCACATATTATCGTTTGCATAGTCGATCGCCATGCCAATCGGACCGCCTAATAAAATATTTCCCCAAAACCAGCCGTTAATCTTGCGATCGATAAAGACTTGTTCCGAGCGATAATTGGGCGTATCGATGACCAATTGATAATCGCTGCCTTTATCGAGTTCGACGCGAAACGGCGTCACCAACTCCGTGGTGACATCATTGTGCAGTTTGGTCAAACTCACTTCGACGTTCTCGGGATTGGTTTCGACTTCCAACCACGACGGACCGCCATCGACAATCGACACGCAACCCGTGACCAAGAGAGATAGGCTCAGAGAGGACTGAATTAATAATCTTTTCATGGATTTTTAAGGTCAATTGATTTCGTGTTGGGAATGCCCGTTCGGGTTAACCCACATCAGTGCAAATTCCCTTCCCCATAGAATAAACGATCTCCAAGCGATCGCACCATCTTTTTAAACTCAGTGAGCTACGGGGCTTGACACCTTACCAGTGAGGACGGATTGACCGAATGCTATGGGGTCACTTACTGTCCCTTAAATGCAAAATTGGCAAAACTCAACTCGTTAATCGCATTCCACTGATAGAGGCGATCGCGAAACGCCTTCCACTGTTCGTAAACTTCCTTAAACGTCGGCTCTTGACTGGCATTTTCTTCGTACAATTCAAATGACGCAGTTTGTGCCGCTTTCATAATCTCTTCGCTAAACGGCTTGAACTGGGTTCCCCCCTCCATTAACTTCAGTAAGGTCTGACTGTTGAGATGGTCGTATTTCGCCAACATGGTCATATTGGCTTCATAAGCTGCGGTTTTAAAAATTTCTTGGTATTCTTTCGGCAATGTATCCCACTGCGATCGGTTCACCAACACTTCTAAAGTCGGACCGGGCTCCCACCAGCCGGGATAGTAATAGTACGGGGCGGCATTTTGTAAGCCGAGTTTTTCGTCATCGTAAGGGCCGACCCACTCCGCCGCATCGATCGCCCCGCGTTCTAAGGCTAAATAAATCTCTCCACCGGGTAACACTTGGACGTTGACATCTAAGCGATCCATGACTTGACCCCCCAAGCCGGGAATCCGCATTTTTAAGCCTTTGAGATCGGCGAGACTATCGATCTCTTTTTTAAACCATCCCCCCATTTGAACCCCGGTATTTCCAGCCGGGAAATTAATAATATTGAAATCGGCATAAAGTTTTTGCATCAATTCCAAACCCCCTCCTTGATACAGCCAAGCATTTTGTTGTTGACCGTTCAAACCAAAGGGGAGTGCAGTAGCAAAAGCAAACGCTGGATTTTTGCCGATGTAATAATATCCGGCAGTATGACCGCATTGGACGCTACCGCTTTGAACCGCATCTAAAACTTGCAAACCGGGGGCTAATTCTCCCGCCGCAAACGGGGTAATTTGAAAGCGTCCGTCAGTCATGGCGGCGACGCGATCGCAGACGCTTTGGGCGCCACCGAAGATCGTATCGAGGGTTTTCGGCCAACTGGTGGCCATTTGCCAGCGAATTCGGGGTAAACTGCCCGCTTGCACCCCCGGTCCGGAGGACGTGCGACCGCAGGCGACGACTGTAGTGGCGATCGCCCCTCCCATTGCCGCATTGCTGAGAAGATGTCTGCGTTTCATGTTTTTAAGAGATTGATGGTTTTAAGTTTGTAGATGCCGATCGAGTTTGAGTCTTAGCATCCAACCGACGATTCTATCAGAGAGATATGGGATTTTAGATTTTAGATTTTAGATTTTAGATTTTAGATTTTGGCCTTGAGAGATTGGATAGCGATCGCATCGGGGCGATCGCCACAGCGAAAGTCAGATAAAATATTCCCCGTCCGACGCGATGAAATTCGATGACTTGGTTAATTTTTGCTTTTCTCAATGCTTTGTTTGAATCTCTCAAGGATGTTTTTAGTAAAAAGGGATTGCGATATTGTGACGAATATCTAGTTTCTTGGGCGCTTTGGTTTTTTGCCGATTTAGTTTTACTGCCGTCCTTATTTTTTATGCCCATTCCCGAATTAAATGCTCGGTTTTGGTGGGCGTTGGCGATCGGCGGTACCCTCAATAGTATTTGTGCAGTTTTATATATTAAAGCGATTAAGCTTTCAGATTTATCAATTACCCTACCGATTGTTACGTTCACGCCGATTTTCTTATTTATCACGTCTCCGTTAATTGTCGGCGAGTTTCCCAGTGCGATCGATTTTGTCGGGGTAATGGCGATCGTCACCGGGGCTTATTTTCTCAATTTAAAACAGCGATCGCTAGGCTATTTTGCGCCATTTCGGGCGTTGATGGCCGAAAAAGGACCGCGATTGATGTTGGTGGTGGCATTTTTATGGAGTATTGCCGCTAATTTTGATAAAGTCGGTCTGGAAAATTCTTCGCCGTTGTTTTGGGTGATTTCTCTGTTTAGTTTTATTAGTGTGGTGTTGTTTCCCCTGGTGGTTTATAAATCGCGCAATTTTACTAGGAAACTGCGGCGGGGATGGCGGAGTTTGGCACTGATGGGATTGGCGTTTGCGATCGCGGTGAGTTGTCAAATGCAGGCGGTGAGTATGACGTTGGTGGTACAGGCGATCGCCATCAAAAGAACGAGCGTGTTGATGGGGGTATTGTGGGGAGCTTTGTTTTTTAAAGAAAAGGGCATTACGGAGCGCTTTCTAGGGGCGTCTATTATGATTGTAGGGGTCGTGGTGATGAGTCTTTTTTGAGTTGAAGGGTTGAAATTTTATAGGTTTAAGGTGAGGGTCGGTCGATGGGGGTTTAACGATAAAGATAAGTCAGGGCTGACCTAGACCGAGCGGAAATCGCGCCGGGGTCGATCGCGAGACGTTTAGCAGAAATAGGCTGAAATAAGCTAGACCCCTTCTATAGCCTCCATAAGTAAAAATTTTAGATACATGAAATGTATTTCACTTTTTTGGAAGGAGCGATCGAGGCTTTTTTAGGTCGTTAATTTTTTGGCGGCTTGTGCGATCGCTCAAGGGTTTAGATATTTAACGTAAACGCGATCGCAACGTGGGGTTTCTACGCCGTTCGCTTGTCGGTAGCCACTACTTTCGTAAAGGTGAATAGCTTCTGTGAGGACGCTGGCGGTTTCAATCCAGATTTGCTGGAACTGACGCCGGACGATCGCCGCTTCGAGTTGTTGCAGTAAAAAACGACCTAATCCCCGTCCTCTAACCTCGGGTAATAAATACATTTTACGAATTTCGACCGCACGATTTCCACGGGCGATCGGCGTGTAGGCGGATGTAGCGACGATCTCCCCCTCTCGTTCGATCGCCCAAAACTCGCCCCCTGCTTGCAGATAGCAGCGTTCGACCTCTAAAACATCGCGATCGGCTCCTTGGGGTTCCCACCCCAATCCATATTCTCGCAAAATGGTTTCGATAATGCGAGCGCATCGATCGCGATCCTGCGGTTGCCACGGACGAATTAAGCAGTCAAAATATGTTATTTTCACGGTCGCTGGGGGAAGGCTGAATGTAGGATAATGAGTTTAAGAAAACCTGTAAGTTTTTAACAGATTTTCTGGAATTCCCGCATCGGTCGAGAACGATTGCACAGTTGATGTCTTTCGAGCCAGTGGCGATCGATACTCGAAGGAGAGCGGAAGTTCTATCTCTGATTTTAGGGGACTTTGTATCTGTTCGGTCGATCCGATTCTTTGAATTTTTGGCGATCGACGGGAAATTTAAATTGAAGTTCTTCTAAATTTTTGGGGTTTGCTCTTACCAAGAAACTGAACCCGTTGTTAAATTGTTGCTATTACGGCCTGGAGTTAAATCGATATTTTTTGGGGGGAGAAAATTATAGAATCAAGCGGGAAGATTAAAAAGAGCTATCGGTATTTTTTCGATCGATGGCGAGATCGCGGGACAAAAAGCCGCCGGACAAAATGAGAGATCCCGCGCGGAAGCGAAGCGGCGATCGCCAAGTTTGTTCCCGTAACTGAAAAAATTTAAGATCTGCGTAATTAAAGCCATCGAAGAATTGCCAGATGACCGAAAGGATCGATCGTTTAAGTCATGGTTAAAGACCGAGATTTTCAAAATCGAAAAATCAAAGCTCAATTCATTTTAAATTTTGTTAAAAACACGAATCCCACCGAAAAACCGTATCATCGATCGCATTTAGGTCTAAAACAGGTAGAGTATCATTAATTCAGCCAGTTACCTTGATGTATTTATGAGTGGGATAAATTCTATTTTAAGAAAGCAAATTGCTCGAACGGTAATCACCTCAAAATTGAAATAACCCCCACTCCCGTAACCTCCGTAAAGGATCTTGGCTTCTATGACCAGAATCAACCTAAAAAGACTGTGTGCGAAAAAAGAGACCCAATCCTTAGTTAAGGAGATTGTCGGGGAGATCGATCCGACCCTATCGATTCGAGATCGAGAAGGGCGTTGTTTGGTCGGCAACGATCGCGACGACGATCGCGAGACGGAAGCGAAAAAATATCCAATTGAGGTTGCGGGAGAGACGATCGGATGGGCGGTCGGCGATCGCGGCGGGGCGACACTTGCTAAATTAGTTTCTCATTTAGCTCAAAAAGAATTTGAAAAGAAAACTCTCGCCAACGAAGCCCTAGATAAATATCGAGAAATCACTTTAATTTACGACCTCTCGCAAAAATTAACCGCCTCTTTGGAATTCAACGAAGTGGCCAAATTGGTCATGGATGAAGTCCAACGAATGATGCAGGCGAGTGGCGGCTGTTTGATGTTGCTCGATCCGACGGGAGCCACCTTAGAAACCGTAGCGGGATTTGGCGACGATCCGCAAGGGAGTCCCCGGGTGCAATTAGGTCGAGGAATTGTCGGCGCGGCGATCGCCAGTAGCTGCGGCGAAATCGTCAACGATGTCAGCCGCGACCCGCGCCACGGCGACACCGACCCGGAAAAGGGATCGTTGCTGTGCGTTCCCCTCAAGACCAAAGATCGGGCGATTGGCGGGATTGCGATCGCCTGCGAACAGACCGAAACCTATAAAGCCGCCGACTTAAAACGGCTGACCATGCTCGCCTCGCAGGCAGCGACGGCGATCGAAAATGCGATCCTGCACGAGCAAAAACTCGAAGAAAGTCGCCGGGAAGCACTACTTTTCCGACTGTCTAGCCAAATTCGCTACTCCTTAAACCTCGATTGGATTCTCGAAACTGCCGTCGGCGAAATTCGCACGTTGCTCGATGTCGATCGCTGCTGGTTCATGTGGTATCGGGGCGATTTTGAATCCGGAGATTGGGAAATCGTCAAAGAATCCCGCGATCGCCAGTTGGCGAGTATTTTAGGAACCTATCGGGCCGAACAGATCCAGGGGTGGCTGTCGAGTTGCGATCGAGAAGCGGTGATTCGGGCCGACGATCTCGATCGGTGCGCCGATGTCCCCGGACGTCAACTGTTTCAACACTGCGGTTTGAGCGAGATCGTGGCGTTGCCGATCCGCACGAGATCGGGGGAAATGGGGGTAGTGGTGTGCGGAAACACCAGCAAACGGCGCCCGTGGAGCGATCGCGAAGTGGAATTACTCGAAGCCGTCGCCAACCAATTAGCGATCGCCGTCGATCAAGCCCAAATGTACGCCGAAGCCGCCAACAGCGCCAAAGCCGCCCAAGCGCAAGCGGAAAAACTACAAGCGATTTTATCCGAACTTCAAGAAACCCAAGCGCAATTGATTCAAAGCGAGAAAATGTCGAGCTTGGGTCAGTTGATCGCCGGAGTCGCCCACGAAATCAACAACCCGGTTAACTTTATTTACGGGAATCTGTCCCATGCGTCTCAATACAGCCAAGATCTGATCGGTTTAATCGAGTGCTACCAAAAGCATTATCCCGATCCCCATCCGGAAGTCCAGGCCGAAATCGAAGCCGTCGATCTCGATTTTCTGGTCGAAGACCTGCCGAAAATCATCGCTTCGATGCAAGTGGGAGCCGAAAGAATCCGCCAAATCGTCTTAACCTTACGCAACTTTTCCCGTCTCGACGAAGCCCAGATGAAAGCGGTGAACCTCCACGAAGGCATCGAGAGTACGTTGCTGATCCTGCACAATCGCTTGAAAGGTAAAAATGGCCGCCCCGCGATCGAAATAGTCAAAAACTTTGACTGTTTGCCGAACGTGGAATGCTATGCCAGCCAGATGAATCAAGTGTTTATGAATATTTTGAGCAACGCGATCGACGCCCTGGAATATCACCCGCAAGAGTTGCGTAAAATTTCGATTACCACCCAGAGCGTTCGGGGGTCTAGATCGCCCGCCAACGGCGATCGCCCGGGCAGTTTCGACGGGGTGCGATCGGTCCTGATCCGCATCGCCGATAACGGACCGGGGATGAGTCCGGAAGTCAAAAATCGTTTGTTCGATCCATTTTTCACGACGAAACCCGTCGGGAAAGGAACGGGTTTGGGCTTGTCGATCAGCTATCAGATTGTGGTGGAAAAACACGGTGGCACGATCCAATGCGTTTCGCAACCGGGAGAAGGCACGGAATTCTGGATTGAAATCCCCGTCCAACCCGGTATCGTCCAGCCCAAATCGATTCAGTGGCACGCCGAAACGAGTCGCGAAAAAAAGCTGATGAGACCTGCAGCGAAGTTACAGCAGTTTATGGCGTGAAGGAGAGGGGGATTTTAGATTTTAGAATTTAGATTTTAGGTTGAGCTACAGTTTTCTAAATTCTCAATTCTGAACTCTAAGGCCCCTCAATTCCCGAGTGCCGAGTGCCGATTCCCTCCTTCCTTTTTCCCCCATTATGAATACTCCTTCTCCGCCTTCCCTCAATAGCTGGTTGCGCTCGGTTTCCCAAGTTGCGGCCATTTTGGTGACCTGTATTGGTAGCTTGGCACTGGTGGGCTGGATATTTGATATTGCGCTGCTTAAAAGCGTCTTACCCGGCTTAGTCACCATGAAAGCCAATACGGCGATCGGGTTTATTGTAGGGGGAGTTTCCTTGTGTTCGTGGCACACTCAGCAGATGCTGGTGCGACGATCGCGCGATCGCCTGCGGCTGAGCTATCTGAGTATGGGCTTATCCGCGATCGTCTTCGCCATCGGTTTGCTGACCTTAGTGCAGTACATCCACGGCTTCAACTTCGGCATCGACGAACTCTTTTTTAAAGACGATCTCGATGCGATCGGAACCTCCGCCCCCGGTCGCATGGCACCCAACAGCGCCCTCAACTTCCTGATCGTGGGGTTAGCCGGGATGATTCTCGCCGGGAACCATTGGAAAACCCAAGTTTACCAACTACTGAGCTTGAGTGCGTTTCTGGTGGCCTTCCTGGGCTTTCTCGGCTACGCCTATCAAGTTAAAACCCTCTACGGGATTAGCTCTTACACCCAGATGGCCTTACATACGGCGATCGCCTTCATGCTTTACAGTGTGGGCTTGCTGTTCGCGCAAAGCGATCGCGGCTTGATGGCGGTGTTTACCATCGACAATGCGGGCGGACTGATGGCGCGGCGGTTGGCCCCGGCGGCGATCGCCATTCCCCCCTTTTTAGGCGCCCTGATTCTGTTCGGCTATCGCCAGCGCGCTTACGATACCGAAATCGGTCTGTCCCTACTCGCCGTCCTCAACATCGTCGTTTTTGCCGTCCTCACCTGGTGGAACGCCAAATCTCTGAGCCGCCTGGACATCAAACGCCAGCGCGCCGAAGCCCAAAGCCGGATCGACGCTCAAGCTGCCGCCCAAGCCCTCGCCCACCTGAGCGCGATCGTGGACAACCTCGCCGACGGCTTACTCGTGATCGACTTAAACGGGCGCGTCGCCCGCTTCAATCCGGCCCTCGTCAAAATGTTCGGTTTGCAAGAACAAGACCTCACCGGAAAGGACTGCGAGAGCGTCTTTAAAGGCCAATTGATCGATTTGGTCGGCGAAATCCAAAAAAACCCGAAGCAAGTGCTGACGGCGGAAATTGCCCTCGTTCACGGCCATTGGGGACAAGCCTCGATCGCCGGAATTGTCACCGCCGACGATCTCCACGGCGCGCAATGCTTGGGATCGGTAATGTTGATTCGCGATGTCACCGCCGAGAAACAAGTGGACCGCATGAAAACCGATTTTATTTCCACGGTTTCCCACGAATTGCGAACCCCCTTAACCTCGGTATTGGGCTTTACCAAAATTATTCAGAAAAAACTCGAAGATAATATCTTCCCCCTCGTTACCGTCGAAGATCGCAAAGTCAAACGCACGATCCGCCAAGTCGGGGACAATATCGAGATTATTTTATCCGAAGGTCAACGACTGACGGCGCTGATTAACGACGTTCTCGATATCGCCAAAATGGAAGCGGGGAAGATCGAGTGGCATTTAGAAACCCTCGACCTCGGCGAAATTGCCCGACGGGCGATCTTGACGACGACTTCCCTGTTCGAGTCCAAAGGAATTGTCTGCGAGGCGGACATTCCGGAAAACTTGCCTCCAATTGTCGCCGATCGCCACCGCCTGTTACAAGTGTTTATCAACCTGATTTCCAATGCCGTTAAATTCACCGATCGCGGTTCGGTCACCTGTCGGCTGCGTCAGGAAGGCGATCGCCTCGTCGTGCGGATCGTCGATACTGGAATCGGCATCGCCCCGGACGATTTAGAGAAAGTCTTCGAGAAATTCAAGCAAGTGGGCGAAACTCTCACCGACAAACCGAAAGGAACCGGGTTGGGCTTGCCGATTTGCAAGCAGATTATCGAATATCACGGCGGCGAGATCGGGGTAGAAAGCGAATTGGGATGCGGCAGTACCTTCTTCTTCAGTTTGCCCCTCGCGGTGGCTGAGAGCGAGCGAACCCAGAAACTCGATTTAGATTTACTCCTGAGACAGTTAAAAGATCGGGCACTGCCCGCACCCGATCGCGATACTGCCGTCAAAACCATCCTCGTCGTCGATGACGACCCCTCGATCCGGGAATACTTACGTCAGGAACTGGTCGCCGAAGGCTATCAAGTATGTCAGGCGAAAGACGGAATCGAGGCGATCGAACAGGCGAAAGCCTTGCATCCCCACCTGATCGTGTTGGATGTCATGATGCCGAAAATGAACGGGTTCGACGTGGCGGCGGTGCTCAAAAACGACCCGCAGACGATGGACATTCCGATCGTGATCTTGTCAATTCTCGAAGATAAAGAACGGGGTTTTCGCATCGGGATCGATCGCTATTTGACCAAACCCGTCGATCCCGAGTCTCTGATCGAGGCGATCGGTTCTCTGCTCTCTTTGGGCAGTTCTCGTAAAAAAGTTTTGATCGTCGATGAAGATGTTTCTACCCTCAAAACCTTAACCAAAGTTTTAGTGGCTAGAGGCTACAGTGTCGTGGAAGCGTCTAACGAGGTCGAATGCATCGAGCAGGCGATTCGGGTGCGTCCGGATATGATTGTTGTCGATTCTTGTTTGTCGGAACAACACAATATCGTCCAAACCTTGCGGTTGGAAAAAGGATTGGAGAATGTATTTTTTCTGTTACTATCACAGCAGGCGAACGCGATCGCGGGCGACAGTAGGGTCGAATGAGGCGATCGCCGTCTTTTGACAGGCTCGCCCGGGGCGATCGACTCCATAGCTTTTCGCGGGTTACGCTTATGGTTCGCCCTCATCGAATTCTCCAATCTACAAGGGTATGCAGTCGCGACGGTCGGGGTGTGTCCGCGAACAAAAACCTATAGAGATTGAAGCCTATGAGCGGGCCAATCGAGCGAGAAGAGAGATATTTTATTTTGCCGAAACGAACGAAAATTCCCAAACCGTTCTTTTGGGGAACGATCGCGATTTGCGTCCTCCCCTTTCTGTTAAACCGCTTCGGAGTAGACTTCGGCACTTACGAAGCCCCCTTTCCTTTCGAGGAAGCGAGCCAACTGCTCCCCCACGAACTGGCAAATGCATTTCACCATACTTTAGCCGGAAGTTTCGTGCATACGATGTTGGAGTGGAGCGCTTTTTGTGCAGCCATTTTTACCGTCGTTTTAGCGTTTACGCACTATAACTTAACCGGAGAAATTACCACGCCCATCATCGGGGTGGCCCTGTTTTGTTCCGGGGTGATGGACGCCTTCCATACCCTGGCGGCGGATCGTCTGATCGAAGCGGTGGCGGGTAACGAGAATCTGATCCCGTTTACCTGGGCAATTTGTCGCTTATTTAACGCGGCGATCGCGATCGTCGGCGTCAGTATTTTTCTGGTCAAAAATCCACGCGTGGAACGAGAGCAACAAGGGAGTAATGTGGTCTTCTTGCTCTCTATCAGTGGCTTATTCGGGGCGATCGCCTACGGCGCGATCTACCTGTGCGCGACCAGCGATTCCCTACCGCAAACCATGTTTGAGGGAACCCTATTCGCCCGTCCCTGGGATTTAGTCCCGTTGGTGTTGTTCGCGATCGCCGGAATCTGGCTTTACCCGAGCTTCTACCGCCGTTTTCCCAGTGTTTTTTCCCACGCCCTCATCCTCAGCGTCGTTCCCAATATTGCCACCCAGGCGCACATGGCGTTCGGTTCGACGGAATTGTTCGATAACGATTTTAATATCGGTCACTTTCTCAAGATCGTGGCCTATCTCGTCCCCTTAATCGGCCTGATTTTGGACTACGCCCGCACCTACCAGGGCATTCGCCAGATGAATGACGCCCTCAATAGCGAAATTGGAGAGCGCAAACAAGCCGAAGCCGCCTTACAAAAAGCTCACGACGAGTTAGAACTGCGCGTCCGACAGCGCACCCGGGAACTGTCGGAATCCAACAGCCAACTGCAATCGGAAATCGATCGCCGGGTGAAGATGCAAGCACAGGTGCAACGGGCCAAGGAAACCAGCGAAGAAGCCCTCGCCTACTTGAGTACGATTATCGACAATCTCGCCGATGGCTTGCTGGTGACCGACAGTTTCGGTCAGGTCACCCGGTTTAATAGCGCTTTGGTGAGTTTGTTCGGCTTGGAACAACCGGAGTTGATCGGTAAAGCCTGCGATGAAGTCCTCAGTCCCCAAGTGGCGGAGTTGGTCGCCCAAACGAAAGGTCATCCCCGACAGGTGTTTACCGCCGAGATCGATTTGGGGAACCATCGCATCGGTCAGGCGTTGGCGACGGCGATCGCGAAGCGCGGCGATCGCGCCGTCTCGAATGGGAATGCTTCTCAAGAGGCGATCGCCCTCGATGGCGACTGTTTGGGAACGGCAATTTTAATTCGCGACGTGACGGCGGAAAAAGAAGTCGATCGCATGAAAACCGATTTTATTTCCACGGTTTCTCACGAGTTGCGAACCCCGCTAACCTCGGTGTTGGGCTTTGCCAAAATTATTAAAAAGAAATTCGACGATACGATCGTCCCCGTGGTGCCGATCGACGATCGCAAAGTACAACGCACGGTCAAACAAGTTAGCAATAATATCGAGATTATTTTATCGGAAGGACAGCGACTGACGGCGCTGATTAACGACGTTCTCGATATTGCCAAAATGGAAGCGGGGAAAATCGAATGGCATTTTGAATTAAGCGATATGGGTCACGTGGTGAAACGGGCGATCGCCGCGACCAGCTCGCTGTTGGAGGCCAAGCAATTACAGGTTATTGAAGTGATTGACGAGGAGTTGCCGGAAGTTTTTATCGATCGCGATCGTCTCATTCAAGTGATGATTAACTTGATTTCTAATGCGGTAAAATTCACCTCGGAAGGGTCGATAACTTGTCGCGTTACCCGGGTTGAAAATCATTTGTCGGTCAGCGTCGCCGATACGGGGATTGGCATCGCCCCCGAAGACCTCGATAAGGTATTTGAAAAGTTCAAACAAGTTGGAGAAACCCTCACCGACAAACCCCAAGGAACCGGGTTGGGATTGCCGATTTGCAAGCAAATTATCGAACATCACGGCGGTCGTATTTGGGTAGACAGTGAAATCGGACGCGGCAGTACGTTTTCGTTTACGCTTCCCATTTCTCCAACTTCCGCAGAGCAATCGCAAAAACTCAATTTAGATTTATTGCTGCGACAGTTAAAAGAACACGTGGTCACGACTACCCCAGAAATCGACCGCCATACTAAAACAATTCTCGTCGTCGATGATGACGCTTCGATCCGGGAATACTTGCGCCAAGAACTCGAAGCCGAACAGTATTGCGTCCGAGAGGCGAAAGATGGCATGGAGGCGATCGAACAGGCGAAAAGTTTACATCCGGACTTGATCGTTCTCGATGTAATGATGCCGAAAATGAACGGCTTCGACGTGGCGGCGGTGCTTAAAAATGACCCGCAAACAATGAACATCCCGATCGTGATTCTCTCGATCGTTCAAGATAAAGAAAGAGGATTTCGGATCGGGATCGATCGCTACTTCACCAAACCTGTAGAAACGGAAAGTCTCCTCGAAGAAATTGGCACCCTCCTGGCGCGCGGCAGTTCTCGCAAAAAGATTTTGATCGTCGATGAAGATGTTTCGACGGTTAAGGTTTTAGCTGAAGTTTTGCAAACTCAAGGGTATACGGTCACCGAAGCCTCGAACGGACGGGAATGTATTGAAAAAGCGTTGACGGTCAAACCGGATACGATTATTGTCGATTCGATTTTCGTCAACCAGCATAATTTGATGCAATTACTGCGATTTGAAAAGGGCTTGGAAAATGTCTTGTTTATTTTATTGGACAAGAAACCGTAAAAACGGAGCAATTTGAGGTAACTTATTATCGGTTTGTTTGCCGCCAATTGACGATCGCGCTTATGTTAAACTGGGGCAAACAATCGCTATGGTTTGACGGGGAAATATGGAATGTCTAAAAAAATCTTGATCGTGGATGACGAACCGCACATCCGCATTTTGATGGAACAAACTCTCGAAGAGTTAGAAGATGAAGGGGTCGAATTGCTGATCGAAGAAAATGGTGAAGCTGCCCTTAAGGCGATCGAGTCGGAACGACCCCAACTCGTTTTTCTCGACGTGATGATGCCCAAGCTCAATGGTTTTGAAGTCTGTAATAAGGTCAAAAACGAGTTAAAAATAGAGGGGGTTTATATCATCATGTTGACCGCGAAAGGTCAGGAGTTCGACAAGCAAAAAGGATGCGATGTCGGGGCGGATTTGTACATGACGAAGCCTTTCGATCCCGATGAAGTCCTGGAACGCTCGATCGAGGTGTTGGGGTTGGAGTGACCGGGGTGATGCGCGTCTCCCGGCGATCGGCGCAAAGAAGGAGAGAAAAAAATAAACCCCCCGAGTAGGTGGGGGGATTTAGTAGCCATGAAATTTCCTCTCTTGTTATAGTTTGTCTGGATCGGGGGGTCGGTGGCATCCACCGATTGGGCGATTCTATCGGGTGAATTGGGGGGGATTCTCCTGGGGAGACGCTCGGCGATCGCCGCCTCGCAACAGGGGCGACCCCGCAACCCGACCCTCGCCCCTGGCGATTGCCAGGATCCGGTCTTTGGCCCGATCCCAAAAGAGGAGCGATTCTACTGGAGAATGCTCCTCGCCGTTTGCATTAATGCTCGCTAACTCAGCAACGATCGAACGGTGAAATCGATTGAAAAGCTCTCGAAACTAACGGTTATGAGACTTGAATGACAAAGCTTTGAGCGCGAGCTTTCAACATGGCATATTCTGGATCGATCCAGCAACGGGGAAGGGCTTCTCCCGACGGGAACACGAGTTCGGCTTTGGTGAAAGTGGTCGGGTCTTGAATTTCTTCTCCCGCATGGGTACGTCCCATAATTTCATTCAAGCAGGGATCGTATACATCTTCGATCCTGATGACTTCAACGAGGTCGCCAGTGCTTTTTTCTCTTAAAAACATAATTTTAACTCCCGGTCGATTCGATATCATCGCGCGGGCGATGGCGGTCGGTTATCGGGCGGGTGCGGAGGGTTCGGGTGCTGGGAAAATGTTGCGTCGGATGGCGATTGAAATTCACCCGAGTTACAGCACTATTTTGAGCCTTTAAACCTTCCATTCAAGATATATCATGAATACTTGACAGGCAATCTTTATTCTTTATTAAGAAAGGGGAAATCTGCCGTTCCAGGAAGGGGGAAATAGTGCGGGGGCGATCGCGCGAATGGGGGCAAAGATTGAGGGGCGATCGCCTTTGCGAACGACCCCTGAAACGCGCGTCTAGGTTTTCGAGCTTGATTGAGATACCTTGAAGGGGTAAGCCAGACAACAAAGAGCGTTATGGAGCCAGATTCTTTACCGACAGAGGTGATTCTGACCGAGCCGACGCGATCGCTCGGTAAAATCCAGCTTGATTGGAATCCCCAACCCGGTCACTATCTCGATTTAGAAGGAAAAACCTACACGGTATTAGAACGCCGTCATCGCTACCAACTCAAATCCGGTCGCTACCGCCTGCAAAAAATTGCCCTCTACGTCCAGAGCGCCCGCCGACCGATCGAAACGAGTACGATTGACGGGCGTTGGGTTCTCGGAGATGCGACCTGCCGCTACAACGCTCGTTCGGAATTGATTCGCTGTGCGGTCAACCCAGAAGGTCCGTGTTCCGAATGTCGGTTCTACGAACCGCAAGAAGCTTGAGTACGATCGCCCCCCGAAAGCGATCGCGTAGGGTCTCCCCAGGAGAATCGCGGCGCCGCCGCTCAGCCATTGTGCAGGATCTCGCCGACTTGCAAGTGCGCCCCATTGGCAAAATCCCATCCGGATTGAGCGCGTTTTCCCGCTAACTGAACTTGCTGCAACAGTAACAGACCGTCCCCCGTTTGCACGATCGGGCCGATATGTTTGGCAATACAGACCACTTCGCCGATCTCGCCGCCGCCGGAATACAATACGGGCCAGTTGTGTTCCAAGACGCTAAAAGACGGGGGCAGATCGGCCCAGTAATCGTCTCCGACGGGAGCCGAAGCGATAATTTTCAACGGTTCGCCGCGAAATTGGGCGGTGCAGTGGGGATAAAAGCCGCGAATTTGGTTGTGCAGGGCGATCGCCCGCCGGGACCAATCCAAGGCGTAATCGCTCTTTTGAATCAAGCGAGCGTAACTGGCGCGCTCCTCATCTTGGGGAATCGGTTTGATGCGATCGCGCTCTAACTTCAGCAGGGTTTCGACTAATAACTCCCCTCCCATGTTCGATAAATTGCGGGCGAGCAGATCGGCATTTTCCAATAACTCCACCGGAGTTTTCGCCTTGAGCAACATCGGCCCGGTATCCATCCCTTCATCCATGAGCATGGTAGTCAACCCGGTTTCACTGACGCCGTCGTAGAGACTCCATTGGATCGGCGCCGCACCGCGATATTGAGGCAGTAGGGAGGCGTGAACGTTGACACAGCCGAGACGGGGCATCGCGAGAATTTCCGGCGAGAGGATTTGCCCGTAAGCGACCACTACGAACACGTCGGCGGCGAGTTTTTCCAGTTGCGCTAGGGTGTTGGCGTCTTTTTTCACCGATCGCGGTTGCCACACGGGGATCCCATGGGCGACGGCGACTTTTTTGATGCCCGAGGGAATTAACTGATTGCCCCGACGCCGCCGTTTGTCCGGCTGGGTAATGACCGCCGCGACTTCAAAGTGCTTGTGAGCCAGTAAGATTTCCAAACTCGGTACGGCAAAGTAGGGAGTCCCGAAAAATACAACTTTCATGTTAGTGGGATGTAGTCGTCACAGGTGAGGGGTTAAAGGGAGAAAACAGACGGCAGAGGGAACCGAGAACCGTCACGGGGGGAGCGGGGGCAGTTGAGTTGTCAATGTGGGACGCAAACCGCTCCAGTCCGAGGGAAAGGGCGATCGGGAGCGGTCGAACCCTTTATTTCGGCTGAATTTCGATTTCAATGCGTCGGTTGCGTTGTCGATTGAGGTCGCTGTCGTTATCTGCGAGCGGACGGGTTTCGCCGTAACCGACACTTTGCCACTCGTAGCGATCGCCCAAGGCATTTGTAAGATATTGGGCGATCGCCCGGGCGCGCTGCGCCGAGAGTTCTTGGTTCGCCCGTGCATCCCCGGTATTGTCCGTATGTCCGGCGATCCGGATCCTCGCCCCCTGATAGTTTCGCAGATCGCTAATTATATTGTCCAAAAGTTCGGTTTTGTCGGGGTTGAGGGTACTGCTGGCGGGGGCGAAAAAAATATCGCTCGGCAGGGTAACGCTGAGAGGGTCGGGGGCGGGAGCCGGGTTGGCAGAGTCGGCAGGGGCAGAGAGCGGTAGGCGATCGCCGTCCTCCGACTCCGAGGGTGAAGGACTGTTAGCTGGACTCGAGCCATCCCTCGGGGGGGATTGGCGCGCGGGGAGGGTTCCCCCACGACCGAGGCGGATCGCGGTATCTAAAAGCGGTCGATGGGGGTTGGGATGGGGATAAAAATGGGCGATCGCCATGCCTAAGAGTAAAAAACCCACACTCAAGCCTGCTAACAGGGACAATCGCCACACGGCGATCGCCGTCCCCTTCAAGATAGCGAGGGGTTTGGAGTTAGAGGGGGAATCTGGAGCCGAATGAGTCACAAGTCAAGCACGGGAAGGGTCTTTAATTTGATGCTACAGCAATCCCCGTTCGCGCTCGCGTTTCCACAGGCGGATCGCCTCACTCGGCGGCGACGGTTTCGAGCTTTAACTTCCATCCCGTCAGACGAGCAGCCAAGTGTAAATTTTGTTCGTTCGGTCCGTTCGCCAGAGCCTCTTGGTCGGCAGCGACGACGACGAGGGCTTCCCTTCCTTCCTCGTCGAGCAAGCGAACTTCGCGCACTTGGGCCGGACTTAGCGCCGTCGCAATCAAGGCGATCGGATCCTCAGACCAGGGGAGGATCTCGATTTTTTCGCCGTTCATTTGAGCGCCGATCGCCGTCACCCACTCGCCATGGTCGCCGAGACAGGCGGCGACGGGATCGATCGCCGGATCCGCCGAGGCGACTGCTACTTTCGAGCGCGGTGTCACCTCGCGATCGCGGGGGATCGCATCGCGCGAGATCGCCTTAATTTCTACTTGTTGCTCCCGCAGGGCCGGAACCGTTTCCACGAGCAAGCCTTCAATTAAATGACTGCTCGCCCGCGAGACGCGCAATAAGGGGCGAGAACTGGGATTGTCGTAGACCTTCTTGAGGTATACCTTGAAGTGAGTATTTTCTGTATAGTCATCGTTGGGGAGTTTGTCGTAGTGGGGTAATTCCGCTTCCACGTGGAGTCCATCGACTCCGCTATCGATCGCCAGAATCACCCCCCGGCGATCGTGACGGCGCACTGTCGCGTCGAGAACCGTACCGCGCAAGTGGGCGAAATGAGTTTGGACGAACTTGCACTGTTGTTCTTGCAACTTTTGAGTTAACACCATCTTGGTTTGATGGGCCGCCAGTCGTCCGAACGCTTCTTGTTTCGGCGTAACATCGACCATCACCACCTGACCGAGACTGGCGCGGGCTCGTCGGGCGCCTTTCGAGGCGATCGAGATTTCGCGATCGGGTTGGCTGACCTGCTCGACAATCGTTTTGCGGGCCACCACCCGAAATCCTTCCGCTTGCAAGTCCAATTGAACGGAAAAATTATCGAAATAATCCTCACTCAACAGATTCGGGTCGTCTTCGCCGTGTTGGCGGCGATAGCGCTCGTATCCTTTGAGTAAGGCTTCTTGCAGAGCCTCTTGCACGGCAGAGGCAGGTAAATTACGCTGTTGACTCATGCTTTCGATCAGCGTGCTGAGTCCGGGTAGAGTGACCATTGACATTCAAAAACAACCTCCGCAGGTATCATCGTGCATTCCCCAAGGAGAAGTCCATCCGGGGATAGGAGTTCGCGGGTCGCATCCAAATAAAAATCGCCGCAATCAGGGTGAATTTACCCGTTAGCGAAGCGACGCCGGAGGCGTTTCGCGGCGAAAGTATACTTGAATTCTTCGAGTAGAGGCGAACGGGCGATCGCCTAGTAGGGGCGATCGCCGCTTGCTCCCGCGAAACCTCGGCGATCGTTTAAATAAAGTCGCCGGAAGTAATGAGTGTATCGCGAAACTCGGGATCGAACCCAACAAGCAGGGCAATCACCACTGCCGGATCCTCTCGCAAGACGATCGTCGTATCGGTCGGACTTTCACCCACCGGAGCCGACAATAACAGATCGTCGGGAGTCAAACCATCGGCGAGAACGAATTTATCGATATCGTCCTCGTAATCCGTAATCGTCACTTGCGTCCCTCGTTGCAAGACGAAGAAATCGCGACCCGCCCCTCCAGTGTATTGGGCGAACGCACCCGCACCGCCGAGGAGAGAATCGCTGCCGTCACCGCCGGAAAGGGTATCGTTCCCCCCTTGACCGAGTAGCAAGTCGTTACCCGCACCCCCCTCGATGATGTCGTCATTGTCGCCGCCGAGAATCGTGTCGTTCCCGGTATCTCCTTGCAACGTATCGCTGCCGACTTCTCCAAAGATGCTGTCATCGCCCGCACCGCCGCGCACGATATCGTTGCCGACCCCGGCAAACATCGTGTCCGCGCCGTCGCCGCCGTCGAGGGTATCGTTCCCTTCCCCAGCTAGCAAACTGTCATCCCCCGTACCGCCTTGTAAGTTATCTTCTCCGGCTGCCGCATTTAAAATATCGTTGCCGTCACCGCCGTTGAGGGTGTCGTTCCCTTCTTCGCCGAAGAGGATGTCATTATCCGCGTCCCCTTGTACGACATCGTTCCCAGAACCGCCGTTGAGGGTATCGGCTTCTTCTCCCCCATTTAAGGTATCGTTTCCGGCTTGACCTAAGAGTTGGTCGGCCCCTTCGTTGCCGTTGAGCTGGTCGTCGCCGTCGCCGCCGTCGAGGGTGTCGTCGCCGAAATTCCCAAATAAGGTGTCGTTGGCTTCATTGCCAAATAACAAGTCGTTGTCTTCGCCCCCGTCGAGACCGTCGTTGTCGTCGCCGCCGAAGAGGGTATCGTTGCCGAAGTCCCCTAAAAGCTGGTCTTCGCCGACTTCGCCGAATAAAACGTCATTGTCTTTACCGCCTTGGAGGGTGTCGGCGCCTTCGCCACCTCTAATGCTGTCGCTGCCTTGGTTTCCGGCGAGGAAATCGTCGCCGTTGCCGCCGCCGAGGATGTCGTTATCGTCGAAGCCGTAGAGGGAATCGGCGCCGTCGCCGCCACTGAGGGTGTCGGTGCCTTTGTCGCCGAAGAGGAAGTCGTCGTCGGTATCGCCGAAGAGTTGGTCGTTGCCTTGACCGCCGTAGAGACTGTCGTTGCCGACGTCTCCGGTCAGGGTGTCGTCGCCTTGATTGCCACTGAGAAAGTCGTTTCCGGCTTCGCCGAACAGGCGATCGCTTTCGTCGCCACCGAAGATCGAATCGTTGCCGTCGGCACCGAAAAGCTGGTCTTGACCGAGATCGCCGAAGATTAAATCTTCTCCGGCGTCGGCAAAGACGACATCGTTATCTTTACCGCCGTAAACGGTATCGTTTCCGGTTCCGGCGATGATTTCGTCGTTGCCTTGGTTGCCCAAGATCAGATCGTTGCCCGTTCCGCCGAGCAAGCTGTCGTTATCGGCATTACCGAAGAGTTGGTCGTCGCCGTCGCCGCCGTCGAGGGTATCGATGCCTTCTTCGCCGAAGAGAATGTCGTTGCCTGTATTGCCTGCGAGTAAGTCGTTGCCGAGCGAACCGTAGAGGGTGTCGTTATCTTCGCCGCCTTGAAGGGTGTCGTCGCCGTCTCCGGCTTGCAGGCGATCGTTGCCTTTGTCGCCGGAGAGCAGATCGTTACCGACGCCGCCATCGAGGAAGTCTTCGTTTTGACCGCCGAAGAGCTGGTCGTTGCCTTCTTCCCCGAGGAGGGTGTCGTTACCGTCGTTACCACTGAGCAAGTCGTCGGCGCCGCGACCTAATATTTGGTCGTCGCCGCCGTTGCCGTTGAGGGTATCGTTGGCGACGGAGCCTTCGATGGTATCGTTGCCGATACTTCCTTGAAGGATGTTGGGACTGTTGAAGCCGCGAATGATGCCGCCGGGCGATCGCGTGCTGACGACTAAAGACCAGTAATGGTTGGCGTTGAAGTTTCCGGTATCGCCTTCGAGCAAGAAGTAGCCGACGCCGAGATTGGTGACGTCTTCTCGCAGTAAGGTGGTGCGCTGTCCGGGGTCGTTAAACCAACTTTGGACGATTTCTTCCGGGGTTGGCGAGGAGGCGCCGATATTTTCCTGAAAGGTGGTGAATTGATAGCCGACTTCTCTAAGGCGAGAGCCTGTGGTGGAACCGTTGGATCCGGTGAGACTGAAAAAGTCGTTATCCGCCATATCTTCGGCGTGGAGTTGGGCGGCTCGCAACAGTTGCGAATCGACGCTCAATCCGGGTAGGTTAGACTGCGCGCGCAACTCGTTGACGAGTTGGATGACGCGGTTAATAAATTCGGGGTTAGTCGTCATTGAGATTTTTCTCCCTTGGGCAAATTGACGTCGTCAGCCTCTGGCGTGCACTTATCATCCCCCGATCGCCGCCAAATACCAAAGGTAAGGGGAGATCGGGAGAGGCTGCAAAAGGTTAGGTTAGAGCGACTTTCGGCAGGGTTGAGGTTAGGGCCAAAAACATTCCCCAGGATTCCCAGTTCGGCGATCGAAATTGTCGTTATGAGCCTGGAAGCCTTCAGATTGCTCTAGTTACGCGCTTGCGCTGGGCGGTGGGGTCCAGATCGGTTCTCGTCGGATCTCGGTGCCGTCAAAATTAGTGCGATATACGTATGCCAAGCCTTGATTCGGCGGTTGGGACGGGTCGCTTAACAACACGGACCACCCGGGAACTTGAGCTTGAGTGCAGATTTCGCCGGGTTGAGCCAGCCCCAAGCAGCCATCGGGCCAGAGGGTGGGTGTAATTGAGAAGACTCCTAAGTTGGTGTCGGGTACGGCGAGTTCGCTGCGAGCTTGTTGCAAAACCGCATTGCGGACGCTTTCTCGCAGGGCAAGGTCGCTATTGCGGGTCTCGAAATTTACCTCGGGAAACAGGGAAACTCCGGCGAGGAGGGGTTCGGTTTCGCCTTTGAGGTGGCGGTCGAAGAAGGACGTGTTATAGTCCCGGACGATCGCGGTGAGGAGATCGCCGTCGAGGCGACCTATATCAGTTAAGCCAATGTCATAGCCTAGGGCCTGTCCGAGGCGATCGGGGGAGTAGAGGGCTTGTAAGGGGAATAATAAGGGGAGATCGCTAAAATCCCCATGTTCGGTACCGTCAATCGTGACGTTGTACGCCGGACCTGTGGCTTGTTGGAACAGTCCGGGGCGCAGTTGACGGTCTGCGGATCCGAGCAGTTGGCCGATGGGGGAGTTATCAAAATCAAAGGTACTCGTCGCATTCATCACCATCAACGGGCGATCGATCGCGCCGACCAATTGGGGTGAAATGACGGTCGGATCGAGACTGACCGCCGCATCCAAGCGCGGATCCCGTTGTAAGGCCGCGATCGCGGTCAAACCCCCGAGAGAATGGCCGAAAATGCCGACGCGCTCTAAATCGAGTTTTCCGGTAAACAGGCGTTGCGGGTCGTTGGCATTTACCCCTGCCAGTTGGTCGAGGATAAAGCTGACATCTTGGCTCGTTTCTGCCAAGGTTTGAGTTAAGGCTCCTTCGAGTTGGCTGGGGTCGGCGGGCAGAAAGTTACTGGCAAATGGGGCGATCGCGCCGTTGGAGAGTCGCGAGATTCCGGCAACATAGCTATGGTCGATCGCCCCGACGACATAACCGTGACTGGCGAGGTCTTCAAAGTAGTTAGTATAAAACTCCGGGACGACCCCCAACCCGTGAGAGAACAAAATCACCGGATAGCGTTCTGCCGTGGTTGCCAACCCCAGAGGGAACGAGCGGGAATTGGTCTCGATCTCGTTATAAAAGTTCGGATTCAGTCCTTGAGCTGCGGCGACCGCTTGTGAGATAAAGGCATCCCTAATATAGCTAGCGTTCCCCTGGGTCGGGGGCAAAGTCGGCGGACCCGGGGGTTGAGTACTGTTACCGGCGTTCGTCCCTACGGGATACCAGACCCGAAGACCGACTTCGCGACTATCGTTCGGGTCGGGAGTAAAAATTTCCGGTCGTCCCGGGTCGCGAAACTGATAGGATACTTGACCGACATTCAACGGTCCGGTCGGTTCGGGTAAAGCCACATTCGGAACGCTCAACCGCCCTTCAAAACGGCCCGATCGCAGGAAATGTTCTGCGGGAGAGTCGATCGCCCCATTACTGACGGCGAGGGCGACATCGGGGTAAGTATCGAGGTAAAAACGGCTGTCAAACACTTCGCTGGCCCGACGCCCTTCGGCGGAACCAAAGCTAATAAAATGCTCGATTCCGGTCAATTCGTCGCGACCGACGGCGGCGGCAATATCCGGGTTGGCATTGAGATAGAAGCTTTCGTCGTAAATTGGACTGGGACTGCGCCCTTCTTCGGCGCCGTTGAGGACGTAGTGAACGAACGATCCGGTAAGATCGTCGCGGTCCACGGCGGCGGCCACGTCGGGGTTGCGATCGCGATACCAAGTTAGATCGAAGAACGGCGTCGGCGATCGCCCCTCACGTTGTCCGAACTCGATAAAATGCTCCAGGGCCGTAAACCGGAAATCGGCCACCACTGCCGCGACATCCGGATTAGTTTCCAAGTAATAACGACTGTCGAAAAAGGCACTGGGATCGCGCCCTTCCACTTCTCCGAAAGTAAAAAAATGCTCCGCCGCGCTCGAGATCGCTCCAGTGGCGATCGCTGCCGCAATATCGGGATTTTTGGCTAAATAATAGCCTTCATTAAACAGGTCTTCAGCAACTAACATCACTCAGTTCTCACACGCATTATCGGAAATCGGGGGGCAAGACGCTCGCCTTACGGCAAAAGTTGGTAAAACCCTAGCACTCCCACCCGCCAATTGGCGATTAAAGGGTTTCCGGCGTCACTTCAAACTGCATCCGCACCGTCGGCGTGCGCGAGGCGATCGCCTCTGGATTGGCCTCCAGTTCTCTCTCGGTATACGGTTCGACCCCCCACGTCGTCACCGTCAGCACCTGGCTGTCGCGATCGATTTCAAACTCGGTCCAGCCGTAATTGTGCGCCGCAAAATACGACCCCTGCAACAGGCGGGCGTCGATATTCGAGCCTTCCAACCCTACCGGATCGTAACCCAACGGCACGATCCGATTGTCAATCACCTGCCGCACGAATGCATTTTTCTCCTCCACATCCGTCAATCCTCGGTAGCGTTCCTTCTCCGATTGCGGCAAGAGCGCATCTGGGGTAAACGCCACCGTCGCCGGACCGAACGGCGCCGCAAACGGTCCTTGACCGATATTCAACTGAATCCCCACCGGACCGACCATCACGTCCATCGCCCCAGTCTGGATTTGCGGTTGCCCAAACCCTTCTTGATAGGTCACATTATTGACCGCGTTGCCGTGAAAATCCCCCGTCACGAACACCACATTATCGATATCGTTATCTTCAATAAATTTAAGCAACTCCGTGCGTTCCGCCGCATATCCTTCCCAGCGTTCTCCCGCCACGGGAATCCCAAAATGTTGCATCGGTACGCTAGACATGACGAACTTCCAGGTCACCCCGGAGTTTTCAGCCGTCAGTAAATCCGTCTTCAACTGTTCTAATTGCGCTCGTCCTAACAAGGTTCGTCCCGGTTCAAATGCATCTTGAAGATAGGCGGCGATCTCTTCTTCAGACGCCGTTTCCGCCAAAAAGGGTAAGGGTTTATCCCGGAACGATCGCGTATCGAGAATGAAACTGGCGGCGTCGCTACCGTGAGTATTGAAACGATACAATTTCTGCTTGTTGGCCGTGCGCGGGTCTCCCGTTTCCCCGTAAAATTGGTCTTGCAAGGGTTTAAATTCTTGGAACGCTTGCAAGCCTTCTCGAAACACCGGGGTTTCGTTGACGAAGCCCTCTCCCGTCCCGAAAATACCGTTACGCTGCGGGGATTCACTCGGGGCCGCACCTCCGGCAAAATCGTTGGTAATGTCGTGGTCGTCCCAGGTGCTATAGGTGGCTGTTGACTGGCGCAGATCCACCCAGGGATTCAAGCCAAAGCGTTCGCTGTAAATTTCGTTATGCTTGGTGTAAAACTCCAGCAGGCTCGACGCTTGTCGCACGCCGGGTAAATCCGGGGAACTGCTATCGGCTTCTAAGGTATCGCCGACTTGTACGAAAAAGTCTAAATTGCGACTGTCCGCATTAGAAATAGAGGGATAGGGAGCGAGTTCGCCTTGCCAGTCGCCAGAGACGCCGAAACGCAGGCCCGTTCGCGTCCCGGGAGACGCTAAGGTGCGAAACTTGCCCGTGGCGATCGCCCCGCCGGAATCGCTGACGGTATAGGTATATTCCGTATTCGGCTGTAGTCCGTCGAGTTGCAGTTTCACCGGAACTAAGGCATCGGTGGCGACAATTTCGGCAACTCCCCCATTCCACTCGAAGTTCACCGGACCGGGGGTGGTAGTACGGGCCCACAACATTGCAGAAGTTTGGGTCACGTCTCCCGCCGCGACGCCATTGGGTAAACTCGAACCGCCAGGTTCTATAAACGGACTCAATTCGCGATTTTCGATCGCCCCGAATTCGAGATAATGTTGGATTCCGGTCAATCGATCTGCCGCGACCGCCGCCGCCACGTCGGGGTTGCGATCGAGATAGTACGCTGGATTGTAAAACCGACTCGGGGTTCGATCTTCCCCTTCTCCGAAATTGAGAAAATGCTCGATTCCGGTCAGTCGGTCTGCGGCGACCGCCGCCGCCACGTCGGGATTATTGCTCAAATAAAAACTCTGGTCGTAAAGCAAACCGGGATCGCGTCCTTCCCGTTGACCGAAATTGAGATAATGTTCGACCGCCGCGAGGCTGCCTTGGCGAACCGCATCGGCGACATCGAGATATTGACTCAGATAGTAATCGGTATCGAAGATCGCGCTCGGATCGCGTCTCTCGAATTGTCCGAAAGTGATAAAGTGTTGCAGTGGTGCAATGGTGCCGTTGCTGACTGCATTCGCTACATCGGGGTTCGTTGCGAGATAGTAGCGTTCGTCAAATAGGGTGTTTAGATCTAGCATCAGTGAAATTGCACTCCTCATGGGAAGTTTTATCGAAAATTAACTCTAAAATCCGAGTCTGTGGCGGGATTCTAACCCACAATTAGACCAACGACGGCAACGATCGCCTTAAATTTAACGATCGCCTCTCCTCGGACTCTTCGTGGCGCTTTCGATATGTCAAAATCTCCGCTAACTTGGCTCAAATCCGTTCTCTCTCGCTGCAAACCTTTTATTCGCTGGTTTGTCCTCGGCGCGATCGTCTTTTTTCTCGCGCAAACGCTCAAAGATCGCGCCGCCGAGGTCGCTTCTCTCCAGATTTCGCGATCGGGTTGGCTGAAATTGGCGATCGCTTTAGGCGTCACCGCTTTAGCTCATCTCTGGTCCGGTTGGGTCTGGTTGTGGATCTTACGCCAGTTCGATTCGCCTCCGGCGTCCCTTGGCGATCGCCACGTTCCTCTCGGTCGCGGACTTTACATCTATTTGACCACCAACGTCGCCAAATACCTCCCCGGCAATGTCTGGCATTTCTACGGCAGAATTAAGGCGATCGCCGAATCCGGAACCCCTTTCTCCGTCGCGGCCCTCAGCGTCCTTCTCGAACCCCTGCTGATGGCTGCCGCCGCATTAGCGATCGCCATTTTCAGCAGCCTCAACCTCGCCAATGGCGACCTTTCCCCGACCTCTCCCGCGTTTTTTGACCCCCTGCGGTTCTTAAAATTACTCGCTTTATTTGCGGTTCTCGTCGGCGTTCACCCTCGCTTACTCAACCCCGTCATTCAGTTTCTCGGAAAGCTCAAACTCAAACGCCAACCCCCACTCTCCACATCGGATCCGACCACGGAGGTTCCTAACGCACCCACCGCCGCACAATTGACCCGCTATCCTCTCTCTCCCTTCCTCGGCGAAATCGGCTTTCTCCTGTTACGTGGAAGCGGATTTATTTTGACCGTAGACGTGATGACTTCGGTGCAGTGGTCTGCGATTCCGACATTGATGAGTGGCTTTAGTATCGCGTGGCTGCTGGGTTTGGTCGTTCCCGGCGCCCCCGGCGGGATCGGCATTTTTGAAGCGACGGCGATCGCCTTACTCAGCCATCAGTTCTCCCCTGCGGCTATTTTAGGCGCCGTCGCCTTCTACCGTTTAATTAGTATTCTCGCCGAATGCGCCACGGCGGCGATCGCCTGGGGATTGGGAAAAAGGTAGGGAGTCGGGAGTCGGAAAACAACAAGATTTCCTATTCCCTCGATCGAAAATCTAAACTGCTTCTTTTTTCATCCAATCGAGCAGTTTTTGCAATTCTTTACCCATCGTTTCGCGATCGGCATGATAGCGGCGACCGTGACCGGGAAGCACCCACTCAAACGAATAATTGGCCAGATCGTGCATGGATTCGACTAACTTGGGCCAGGAATACCAACAGTGATTGCGAAAGGCGATTAAACTTTGCAGGCGATCGGACCAGGCTAAATGATCCCCCGTGAATAAAAAGCGATTGTCGTACAGTAAAACCGTATGGGCTTCTGTATGTCCGGGAACGGGAATAATTTGTAAATCCGGGGCAAATTGAATCGGATCGAATCCGGTTAATTTAATTTCAATATCTTGGGTGGCTCCTCTAATTTCTTGCTCGTGCAGGAGGCGATCGCACCCGAAATGGTCGCGAAACTTCTGATGGTCGGCAATATCATCTCTATGGGTCAAATAGAGATAGCGGATGCCTCCCATTGCTTCCAGTTTTTTGACTAAAGGAGGGGCAAATCGAGGGGAATCGACTAAAATATTGCCCCCTGGTCGTCGGATAAAATAACTCGCCGCCCCAAAAGATTTTTCTGAATGATAGCCGCAATGGTAAATATTCTCCGCGATCGCTAAAGGGAAACTCTCTTGCGCTTCTCGAATATCTTGAGGGCGATCGACCGTTCCTATCGAAGCGGTCGGACAAGAGAGCAAGGCTTGTAGAGCTTGCAAGCGTTCCCCTCGATCTTTTGGCTGGCGATAAACTGCAGATTGTCCGTTATCTCGATGAAAGACTGCTGGCATCATCCAGCGACAAGTATCGCAGTCAATGCAGGTGCGATCGACATAAAATTCACCGTCTACATTTTCCGAACGGCGCTCTTTTAAGGTTGCCATTGTTTTGTTAACAATAAATCTATAAATCCTCTATTCAATAATAAGCCAAAATAGAATATTTGCCCTCAGAAAAGCGATTCACCGGGGACAAGTAAGAAAAAATAACTACGCTTAAAGGCGATCGCGCCGATGGCAATGGCTACGCCCCCAATCTAAACCCTAAACTCTAAACTCTAAACCCTAAAATTCCCACACTGGTGTTGTCAGCTACAATCTCGGATCCCGGAGTCGTCAACAATAGTAGCCCGAGTAACACAATTAGCCTTCCTCGATCGCCTTGCGGATCGATCCCCTAAACTATGAAACCGCGAATTATTGTCTGTGGCTTGGGTCGCACTGGATATAAAATATTCTCTCTGTTAAAACAACAAGGTGCGTCGGTCGTCGGGATCAGTACCAAACCCCTCGATTCTCCTGCGGAGTCGCTGCGCGAACGCGAAAGCGGCTCGGATATCGTCGTCGGGGAGTTACAATCGGCTGAAACCTTGATGAATGCGGGGATTCGTCAAGCCCACACCCTGGTGATTGCCGGAGCGACCGACGCGGTGAATTTAGAAATTTTAGTGCAAGCGCGCATCCTCAACCCGCAAATTCGGATTATCAATCGCCTCTTTAACGCCAGTTTGGGAGATCGCCTCGATCGCACTCTCCCGGCACACGTTAGCATGAGTGTCTCCGATCTCGCCGCCCCCGTCTTTTCTTTCGCCGCGTTTGGCAATCGGGCGATCGGACAACTGCGCCTGTTTAACCAAACTTGGCCCATGCACGAAGAATGCATCGACGAGCATCACCCCTGGAAAGACCGCCCCCTCGCCGATTTATGGGACGATCGCAACCGGATGCTCATTTACTACCTCCCCGCCGAAACCTCAGTGGATCTCGTCTCTGCAGTCATCCACCGACATACTCTCAAGGTCGGCGATCGTCTCATTGTCGCCACCAAACCGAGCATTCGCACCACGCGCAAATCGATCGTCGATCGCCTCAAAAAATTTCTCACCAGCGTCCAACGCTTCTACGAACACAGCCAATCCTCAATTTGGGTCACCTTCGTCCTCTTCCTGACCATTTTCGGAACCACCGTCACCTATACTTGGGTGACCTCCGAAACCACCTTTATCGATGCCCTCTACTTCTCCGTCGGCATGATCACCGGAGCGGGAGGCAACGAAAAAGTTGCAGAATACTCCCCCGATATTATCAAAGTCTTCACCGCCGCGATGATGCTCGTTGGCGCCGGAGTTGTCGGGATTTACTACGCCCTACTCAACGATCTGGTATTGGGAACCCGTTTCCGGCAGTTGTGGAACTCCGCACCCATTCCGCAAAAAAATCACTACATCATTTGCGGACTCGGCGGCATCGGCATCAAAATCGCCAGCCAATTACAAGCAAGCGGTTACGAAGTCGTGGCGATCGATCGCGACCCCAACACCCGCTTTCTTCACACCGCCCGCGCCTTGAAAATCCCCGTCATTCAAGGGGACGCCCGCTTGAGCAGCACCTTAGAATCCGCCCGCCTTTGCCACGCCGACGCCCTCTTAGCTGTCACCAGCAACGACACCGCCAATTTAGAAATCGCCTTAACCGCCAAAGGACTCGCCCCCAAACTGCCCGTGGTCGCCCGCAACCAAGACGGCCATTTTTCGCGGATGTTTCAACAAGTCTTCGAGTTCGACGCCGTACTCAGTCCCACGGAATTAGCCGCCCCCGCCTTCGCCGCCGCCGCTCTCGGCGGGCGCATTTTCGGCAATGGCATGACCGCCGATACCCTCTGGGTCGCGTTAGCTACGTTAATCACCCCCGCCCATCCCTTCTGCACTCAGCGCGTCAAGGATGCGGCGATGAAGGCCGATTTCGTACCGCTATACATCGAAACGAATTGCAGTGCGATTCACGGTTGGGACTTATTAGAAATTTGTTTGAGTGCGGGAGATGTTCTCTATCTGACCATGCCCGCGAATAAATTGGAATTGCTCTGGCGGACGACGCCTTCGTTATTGTTGGCGAGTAGTTCGTCTTGAGGATTGTCGAGATTTTAGATTATTTAGATGGCAAAAGGTTAAGGAGTTTTTGGGGAAGGGGGGCGTCCCTTAACAAGAGTTGACGGGTTTTATCTTTAAAAAAAGCTTTTAAATTCAGGGATGGCGATCGCCGGGTTTTATTGTGAATCTTGACGATCTCTCGCTCGCTCACTCGCTGCTCTCGGTGTCGAACAAATCATGATGGCCGATCGACCTCTCGAAAAAAAAGACGGGAATCCCGGGAAACAGAAGGCGTTCCCGCAACGCCGAGCGATCGTTCTTGCGGTGGATGTCAAGGGAACGCCGACGCGAGAGACTAGACCCGAGCGGTTCCCCCGTTGCAATTTGATTTATTCCCACGAGTGCCATGTCACCGGAAACTCAGCAATTCTCCCTCAGTGCGCTGCCGACGTTACTGATGTCCCATCCGTTGTTAGCCGCCAGTTTGGGCGCTACAGAAACAAGACCCCCAACCGAGCGGGCGCACGAGGGGCGCCGTCTCCGTGCAATCCCCAGTCTGCGCGATCGCGAAGCGACGCCTCCGGCGTATCGCCCCCGTTCTCTGGATGAAAACCGGGGACTGTCGGGATTTGACGATCGCCCCCCGAAACTCCAGGCGTTGTATCAGATTGCCCTCGCATTGACCCAAAGTGGAGGGATCGAAAGGGTGGAAATGTTGGCCGCCGATCTGGCGAAACCCTCGGAACGAGAGGCATTTCTCTGTGCCATTGCCGTTTGCTGGGCCCGGGTGGGGGAAGTGGATCGCACTTTGGCGACGATCGCCCGGGTGCAGGATCCCGGCCTACAGGTTCGCAGTTGGCGCGAGGCGATCGTGGCTTTAACGCGGGGCGATCGCCTCGCGGATGCCCTGGAAATCTGCGAACACCTCGATCCGCAAGCGCGGGTCGCCGCCTTGTGCGATCTGGTCGTCGAGTTGCGTTCCCTCGGACACGACGATCGCGCCCTGGCAATGGCACGGACGATTCCCCCCGCCCCACAACAAGTGGAACTGTTCCAGTGGCTTGCCTACGAATGGGCAAAAGTGAGAGATTTCGATCGCGTCGGGCAGGCATTGGCAACGATCGCCGACCCCTCCCAGGAAAAAGCCCCCCCCATGGTCGATTTAGCGGTGGTTTTGGCGGGGGAAGGTCACCTCGACCTCGCCCGGGAATTGACCCTGGCGATCGATCGGCCAGCCGAGCGATCGCGGGTGTTGGCGGAACTGGCAGGGGCGGCGATCGATCGCGGCGAAACGACCCGGGCTTTGTCGATCCTCCACGAAGCGTGGCAACTGTGCCAGCCCTTGCCCGCCTCGGCTTTCAAGGTCGTGACGATCGCCCGCATCTCTCTAGAATACGCTCAAGCCGGGGCGACGGAATCTTCGGCGCGGATCTTAAAGGAAGCGATCGCGGCGATCGAAACCCTCAAACCCAAGGTTTCCGGGCGCTTTCCCAATCGAACCGGGGAGCGGTTGCACGCCACCGAGTATTTGAATCGAGATCTCCCGTTCAACCCCTTTGAAGACGGAGCGAAGACGATCGCCCGCGTCCGATCTCTCGCCCGGGAATGGGTCGCCGATGTCCAAGGGGCGGCAGTTCCAGACGGCAGCGAACCGACGCGATCGCCACGGGAAGCACGAGGGGAGTTTAGCCCCAATTCCTGCGCGTTAATCGCCAATCGAGACTTGCAAGCGGCGTTGGAAATAGCGCAAGGGATTGGCAACGCCGAGCGACGGGCGAAGGCATTACGGGCGATCGGGGTTAACTTAGCTCGGGCCGATCGCGTCGAAACTGGAGTGCAAGCGATCGCGGCGATCGCCGACCGTCACCAACAAGCCGCCGGATTGCGCCAAATTGCCCTGTTATTGTTGGACAAAGGCAAAGTTTTCAAAGCCCGCCTGGTTGCCGACGCGATCGCCGACTTCCAGCTCCAAGCCGAAACCCTCGGTGCGATCGCCCTCAACTTATCCGGACGCGGACAAATTTTAGAAGCGCGCATGGTGGCACAAACCATCGGCGATCGTCGCGAACAAGCCCGCATCTTACATCAGATCGCCCTGGGCTTGGCTGAAATCTCACAATACAATCGCTCTCTTCAAGTGAGCCAATCGATTGACGACCGCTACGCCCAAGCTCGCACCCTCGCCGCGATCGCCGAGCGACTCTACGCCATCGGTCAGGGCGATCGGGCTGCTAAAATCCTCGACTCTGCCTTAGAACTCGCCGAATTGGAAAGATTCTCATCCTAACTCCATCGAGCTTTTCCCAACAAAAAAAGCCCGCCGAAGCGGGCTACATGAGGATTTCATCGCCTTGTCCGAACCCTCAGATCGATCCTGAAATTCACTCGAAATCGTCCGGGTACTCGGACAAACCACTCGAACCCTTCTCGAATTACGATTGAGTTCCGGCAGGAATGCCTAAAATATCCTCGATCTTCGGCATCTCTTCCAACGGAACTACTCGACCTTCATCTTCAAACCCTTCGATTTGGTCGAAATTCAAATAGCGGTACAAATCCCCCGCAAACGGATCGATTTTCTCCGAAACAATATCGAGATATTCCTCAACCGTCGGAATCCGACCCAGCAAGGCACAAACTGCCGCCAATTCCGCCGAACCGAGATAAACCCGCGCGCCTTTACCCATCCGGTTATTAAAATTGCGCGTCGAAGTCGAGAACACCGTCGCATTGTCCTCAACCCGGGCTTGGTTCCCCATGCACAAACTGCATCCGGGCATTTCCGTACGGGCGCCAGCCGCCGCAAAGGTGCCGTAAACCCCCTCTTTGCGTAACTGTTCCTCATCCATGCGCGTCGGCGGGCAAATCCACAGGCGCACTTTCACCGGACCCGCATTTTCCAGCACTTTCGCCGCCGCGCGGTAGTGACCGATATTGGTCATGCAAGACCCGATAAACACCTCGTCGATCTGGTCTCCCGCACATTCGGACATCAATTTCACGTTGTCCGGATCGTTGGGCGCCGCCACAATCGGCTCTTTAATCTCGTCGAGATCGACGTCGAGAACCGCCGCATATTCCGCATCTTTATCGGCGGACATCAGTTCCGGCTTCGCCAACCACTGCTCCATTTTCGCCACCCGCCGCATAATCGTGCGCGCGTCTTGATAGCCCCGTGCGACCATATTCTTCAACAAGGCGACATTGGAACGCAAATACTCGGCGACGGTTGCTTCCCCTAACTTCACGGTACACCCGGCGCAGGAGCGTTCGGCGGTGGCGTCGGTCAACTCGAACGCTTGCTCGACTTTGAGCTCGGGCAACCCTTCCATCTCCATAATCCGTCCGGAGAAGATATTCTTTTTATTCTCCTTCGCTACGGTCAGCAAGCCTTGCTGAATCGCCACGTAAGGAATCGCGTTGACGATATCGCGCAAGGTGACCCCGGGTTGCAAGCTACCGCTAAAGCGGACGAGCACAGATTCGGGCATGTCTAAGGGCATCACCCCCAAGGCGGCGGCGAACGCGACTAATCCCGACCCGGCGGGGAAGGAAATCCCCAAGGGGAAGCGGGTGTGGGAGTCGCCCCCGGTACCGACGGTGTCGGGAAGTAACATCCGGTTCATCCATGAGTGAATGATGCCGTCGCCGGGACGCAAGGCGACGCCGCCACGGGTGGAGAAGAAGTCGGGGAGTTCTTTGTGGGTTTCGACATCCACGGGTTTGGGATAGGCGGCGGTATGACAGAAACTCTGCATCACCAGGTCGGCGGAGAAGCCGAGACAGGCGAGTTCTTTGAGTTCGTCCCGGGTCATCGGTCCGGTGGTGTCCTGACTGCCGACGGTGGTCATCAAGGGTTCGCAGGCGGTTCCGGGGCGCACGCCGGGAAGTCCGCAGGCTTTGCCGACCATTTTCTGAGCCAGGGTAAAGCCTGTGTTGTTTTCTTCGGGAAGTTCGGGACGGGTGAAGATGTCGCTGAGCGTTTCTCCGAGGGCTTTGCGGACTTTATCGGTGAGGCTGCGCCCGATAATCAGGGGGATGCGTCCTCCGGCGCGAACTTCGTCGATGATGGTGTTGGGTTTGAGGGTGAAGCGAGAGATGACGGCTCCGCTTTCGTCGGTAATTTCGCCTTTATAAGGATGGAGGGTGACGACCATCCCGGTTTTTAAGGGGGTAACGTCGCACTCGATGGGTAAGGCGCCGGAGTCTTCGGCGGTGTTGAAGAAGATCGGCGCGATCGCCCCGCCTAAAATATAGCCCCCCGCCCGTTTGTTCGGCACGTTGGGAATATCTTGACCGAGGTTCCACAAGACGGAATTAATGGCGGATTTGCGCGAGGAACCCGTCCCGACCACATCGCCGACGTAGGCGACGGGATGGCCTTTTTGTTTCAATTCGGCAATGGTTTCTAAGGCCCCTTCGAGGCGCGATTCGAGCATCGAGAGGGCGTGCAGGGGAATGTCCGGGCGCGTGGTGGCGTGACTGGCGGGGGAGAGGTCGTCGGTGTTGGTTTCCCCGGGGACTTTGAACACGGTCACCGTAATCGCTTCGGGAAGGGTGGGACGGGAGGTAAACCATTCGGCGGCGGCCCAAGAATCGACGACTTGTTGGGCGTAGCTGTTGGTTTCCGCCAGTTCCAGCACGTCGTGCATGGCGTCGAACACGAGCAGGGTTTTCTTGAGGGCGTCGGCGGCGGTTTGGGCTTTGTCGCCGTTGTCGGATTGCAGCAGTTCGATCAGGGCGTGGACGTTATAGCCGCCGAGCATGGTACCGAGGATTTCGATCGCCTCGATCTCGGAAATGAGGGGACAGTTGACCTCACCTTTCGCCACTGCGGTGAGGAAGGACGCTTTAACGTAAGCGGCTTGGTCTACCCCGGGGGGGACCCGCTCCCGTAACAGGTACAGTAGGGTATCTTCTTCTCCGGAAGGCGGATTTTTGAGCAATTCGCACAGTTCGGAGGTTTGTTGGGCATCTAGGGGTAAGGGGGGAATCCCCAATGCAGAGCGTTCTTCGACGTGTTGGCGATACGCTTCGAGCATGACAGGTGTCTCCTCAAATGGCATGGGCAAATCTTAGTTTAGCGACCGGAATGGATTCCGTAGAAACTTTGACATCTGGAGTGGATGGCCTCTCTCGGAGGGTTTCCCGTCCTAGACGCTCCGTTTGCCAAAGGTCGTGTTTTCCCCGGTCGTCGGTTTGGAGGGTGAAAACGAGGCTTGGCGGCTCTGTCGTCTCTGTGGCGAGTGAGGCGAGGGCGACAGTCGCGCTCCGGTCGGCGATTTCGAGGTTTTGGCCTTGCCCTGCACGCCGTTGTACTCTTTTTGAGTCGCGATCGCGGCGATTTGGCGAATTTCCGTCCGGCGCGCTCCCCGGCTCGATTACAGTCGTTTTTATTTTACCTGAAATTTGTAAATAATGTTTACAAATGTAAAAGTTATTTGACAAATCTGGGGCGAGGTCGGGCGATCTCGGATCCGGGGGATTCGCTCCCGACGATCGCCCCGTTCCCGGATCGGGCGATCGAGACGGGTAAAAGTATCAAAATTCTCAAAATTTTCTAAAACGGTTTGAAGTTCGAGAGAATGGCCGCAATCGAGTCCAAAAATATTTTTTTTCAAGAGAGATTTAACGGCGATCGAAGCGATCGTCTTTCGCCCATGCTTTACCACAGTTAAGAACAAGGGGGCGAGCCAGAAAGGGATTGAATTCTTAAGTTTTTTTTAAGCTTCTTGCCGATCCCCAAGTTTTATACTTTTGTTTAAGTTTGATTAAATTAATTTTTAAAAAGCAAGAAAAATACTAATATAGTAACAAAATGTTGAGTTTTAGCTGAGTTTCCGGGGTGGCATCTAACCCGGATAAGATGGGTAATTGAAGGAGAACCAATGGGATTAGTCGGACATCAAAGGGATCGCGCCTCGACTAACCGCAATTTAGAAAACCAAAGTTCTAAACACACTCAAACGACAACGGAAAGCAGCCTGCAAACACAGGCGAGACGGTTGCCGTGGCTCGAATTCCCCGACCCTAGAGAAAAGATGTTCGAGGGACAGTCCATTTACCAACAAATCGGTCAAGACTTACCCATTGCGATGGCTCTCGTGCGCGCCAGCGACGGGGTAATTGTCTATGCCAACCCGCGATTAGAAAAACTATTCGGTTACGAGGACGGCCAACTGGTCGGCTGCCAAACCCTTCAACTGTATTGGAATCCGAACCAACGGGCCGAACTGGTTCAGTCCGTCTCCGAACGAGGCGAAATTAGTGACTGGCCACTGTTGGCTAAAAAAATAGATGGAAGTCCGATTTGGGTGTCGATGAACGCGCGCCAACACCCGATCGCCGACGAAGCCCTCTTCTTAAAAACCTTTATCGATATTACCCCTTTCAAACAAGCCAAAGATACCCTCAAAGTCCTGCTCGACAGCCCCCTAGGCGACGGGGGAACGACCTGCTTGGGCGAATTGGCGCGTTATTTAGCCCTCGCCGTCGGCGCACGATCGGCCTTTGTCGCCGAACTGTTCGGCGGGAACGATCGCCCCGCCCGAATTTGGGTCGGCCATCCCCAACAACCGATTCAAATCCAATGTTCCGGCTGCGAGTGCCTGCCGCAAGGGGAATATTGGTTGAATCAAACCCCCTGGGCGCAAGTGCTAGACCTCGGACAGGGGAGCGGTTGGCTCTCCCCCGAGCTCCTTCGCTTTGCCGACGATCTCGACAGCGACGGCGAAGAACCGTGCCAGTATTTCGGCGTGCGCTTGGAAGGTCGCGACGGTCGGGCTTTGGGACTGGTGGGACTGATCGGAGATCGCCACTGGACCGCCGATGGAGAAACCGACTCGATTTTACGCTGTTTCGCCGCTCGCGCCACCGCCGAACTCGAACGGCGCCAGCTCGAAGAAGCCCTCCAGCTCGAACGACGCAAACACCAACTCACCGTAGAAGGCGGCTCCATCCTCACTTACACCCTCGATCTCCAAGGACGACCCCTTCAAATCGAAGGATCCGCGCCCGGGATCTTCGGCGGCGAACGAGTCGCGTCTGCCGAGGAACATCACGCCGAAATCGAGGCAGAATTGGCATTCGATCGCTACCGCCAGCGCCCCGAAATCTCCCGGGCGATCGCCCGAGGACTCGCGGGCCGAGCCGAAACCTGGGTCGAATCCGCCGACGGCAGCCTCTACCGCCACGAAACCCACCCCCTATATAACACCTTCGGAGATCCGATCGGCTTATTTGGCAAAGTGCGAGAACTGCCCCCCACGGCGGCAATGCTCCAAGGGAGCTACGACCCGATCGCCCCCCAAACCGAAAGCGATCTGTTCGTCGGCGGCCCGGTCACCGTGTTCCAATGGCAACCCCGAGAAAACTGGCCCGTAGAATCGGTCTCGCCCAACGTCACCCAATTCGGCTACCATCCCCAAACCTTTATCGAAGAAGGCTTGTGCTACGCCGAGATCGTCCATCCCGAGGACTTACCCCGGGTCGCCGCCGAAGTCGAACAGTTCCTCGCCGCCGGACAAGACCGCTTCGAGCAAAATTACCGGATTTGTTGTGCGAACGGCGAAAGTCGCTGGATTCGCGATTTTACCGTGGTCGTGCGCGATCGCCACGGCGAAATCCTCCACTATCGCGGCTATATCGTCGATATCACCGTTAGCGAAGCGACGCCGAAGGCGTTTCGCCAGCAAGCCCTGTTCGCCTTGCAAGAGAGCGAAACCCGACTGCGCCAAGCCCTGCAAGCCGCCCGCATGGGCGTCTGGGATTGGGACCGCCACAGCAACCGCGTCACCTGGTCTCCCGGGGTCGAAGAGATGTTCGGACTGCCCCCCGGCTGCTTTGGCGATCGCCCGGACGCCTACTGGCAATACATCCATCCCGACGATCGCCAGACCGTCCGCGAAGCCGTCACGCGCACGATTCTCCTGCGCAGACAGGCGGCGATCGCTGCCAAAACCAACTACTACAACGAACACCGCCTGCTCGATTCCGCCTCCGGTCGCGTGCGTTGGATCGCCTTTCAAGGGGATGTCATCCGCGACGAAGCCGGGGAAGTCGTCCGCATGACCGGAACTGTCGTCGATATCAGCGATCGCAAACAAACCGAAGCCGCCCTGACCCAATCGGAAGCCCACTTCAGAGCCATCCTCAATTCTTCCCTGCAAGCAGTCGTCTTTATCGATTGCGACTATCGCATTCAAGTCTTTAACAAAACCGCCCGCCTCGCCACCGAAGCCGTTTGGCAAAAAACCATTCAGCCGGGAGACTCCATTTACGAATACGTCGCCCCCGAGGATTTAGAAGACTTCAACCGCGACTTTCACGCCGCCTTAGCGGGACGTTCCGTCTCCACCCAACGTAACATTCGCGGGAACGGAACCGAGGACAACTGGTTTGAAGTCAGTTACTATCCGGTGTTTGACGATAACGAACGAGTCATCGGGGTTTGTTTTATCGCCCTCGACATTACCGAACGCAAAGCCGCCGTCGATGCCTTGTATCGCAGCGAAGAACGCTTTCGATCCTTGGTGCAGTATTCCTCCGACACGATCGCCATCCTCACCGACCGAGGGGCGATCGCCTACGCCAGTCCGTCGAGCGAGAAAATCTTAGGATATACCCCGGAACAATTAATCGGTAAAAATGTTTTTGAATATATCCATCCCGACGATCGCCACCGCTTTCAAGAATTATTTTTAACCGCCCTCGCCCGACCGGATTTTCTCGTCGAAATCGAATGTCGCTTTCTGCACGGAAATGGGGAGTGGATTTATTTAGAATCCGTCGGCAGCAACCGCCTCGACGATCCGAGCATTCGCGGCTTTGTCGTCAACGCCCGGGACGTGACCGACCGCCAGCAACAAGAAGAATGGCTCAAACTGCTCGAACGGGCGATCGCCGCCAGCAATAACGGGATCGTGATTACCGACGCTTGCGCCGGAGACAATCCCGTGGTTTACGTCAACCGGGCGTTTGAAGAAATTACCGGATATCGGTCGGCGGAAGTGCTCGGTAAAAACTGCCGCTTTTTACAAGGGAAAAAACGCGACACCACCGTTTTAAATCGCTTGCGATCGGCAATTCGCAACGGAGAAGACTGCACGGTAATTTTGCAGAACTATCGCAAAGATCGCACCCCCTTTTGGAACGAACTGCGCCTGTCTCCGGTCAAAAACGATCGCGGTCGATTGACCCATTTTATCGGCGTTCAAATCGATATTACCGAGCGCAAAAACGCCGAACAAAAATTAATCCACCAAGCCTATTACGACGCCTTGACCGGGTTGCCCAACCGGGCACTGTTTATGGAACAGTTGCACGCCGCCAGCCAACGGGGCAAAGACAGGAGCGACCGTCTGTTTGCCGTCCTGTTTATCGATCTCGACCGTTTTAAAATCGTCAACGACAGTTTGGGTCACGCGATCGGCGACATGTTGCTCGTCGCGATCGCCTATCGCCTGCAAAAAGGACTCGCCGAAGTCGAAGGGATCTCCTCTCTAGCCGAGGAGATCGACCCGCCGCCTCCGGTCGCCGAACCCCTATATAACTACCGCCAGTCTTCCTCCCGCAGGCGATCGGCCAACTTCACCGTCGCCCGACTCGGCGGCGACCACTTCACGATCCTGCTCGAAAACCTCCACAGTTTGGAAGACGCCACCGTCATCGCCGAAAGCATCCACGCCCAACTGAGCGCCCCCTTCACCTTTAGCGGACACGAAGTGTTCGTCACCGCCAGCATCGGCATCGCCCTGAGTACCACCGATTACGAAGCCCCGGCAGACCTGCTACGCAACGCCGATCTGGCCATGTACGCCGCCAAAGCCGCCGGAAAAGCCCGTTATGCGGTCTTCGACAAAGCCATGCACGATCGCGCCGTGCAACGGTTACAACTCGAAAACGACCTGCGCCGCACCCTCCACGACCTCGAAACCGAAGGCAAAACCGACCTCTTTTTGACCTACCAACCGATCGTCTCCCTGATCGACGGTCATTTAGTCGGCTTCGAGACCCTCGTGCGCTGGCACCACCCTCAAAAAGGCTTGATTTCTCCGGCTCAGTTCATCCCCCTCGCCGAAGAAAACGGCACGATCGTTCCCCTGGGAGAATGGGTTCTGTACGAAGCGTGCCAGCAACTCGTCCGATGGCAGCGAGACTATCCGCGCGCCTGCGAACGCCTCAGCCTCAGCGTCAATTTATCGGGGAAACAGTTTTTACAGCCCGATTTAGTCGAAAACATCGATCGCACCCTGCGCGAAACCGGGTTGAGTCCGGAAGCGCTGAAGCTCGAAATTACCGAAAGCGTGCTGATGCGGGATACGGAAGCCGCCACCAAAACCCTGTTAGAACTGAAAAAACGGCGCATTCACCTGTGTTTGGACGATTTCGGCACCGGGTATTCGTCCTTATCGCATTTAGCGCAATTTCCGATCGATACCCTCAAGATCGATCGCTCCTTCGTCAGTCGGATGATGAGTGAAGGGAAAGACCTCGAAATCGTCCAGGCGATCGTCAGTCTCGCTCATGCGTTGGATATGAACACGATCGCCGAAGGGATCGAAACCGCAGGACAACTGGTACAGCTCAAAACGTTGGGATGCCAGCAGGGTCAAGGTTATTGGTTTTCCAAACCCGTCGATACCGATCGCGCCACTCAATTAATTCGCTCTTCCGATCGCTCCTAAATACGGGCGGACGCAAGAGCCGATTTTGGGAAACGCGACCCGTTCGCGAAGCGGCTCCCTTGGAGCATCGCTCCGCCCACAATCCGGTGGCGATCGATGAAATTGCGGATAAAATCAATTTGACGATCGACTCGAAAAAGGAATCTCAAATTTGCAGGGGCAAGCATTGAACAAACTGTGGCAGTGGTGGAGCCGTCTGACCCTCGTGGGTGCCGTGGCGTGGACCGTTCAAACGCCGATCGCCTTGGGATTTACGGATACGGGCGGTCTGTGGAATCGCCCTTGCGTCGATCGCCTCTTCGATCGTGGCTTCGTCAGTGGTTATCCCGACGGCAGTTTCCGACCCAACGCCACCGTCACTCGCACCGAATTTGCCGTGTTGATGCTCAACACCTTTCCCAACATCCCTCGGGTGCGCGGTCCGGTCAACTTCAACGACGTTCCCAGCCGTTACTGGGGTTACAATGCCATCCGCGAAGCCAGCGCCCGCGCCTTTTTCGCCGGATATCCCGACGGCACCTTCCGACCCCAACAGGCGATTCCTCGGGTACAGGCGATCGCGATCGTCGCCAACGCCCTCGGTTTAATCGTTCCCGACGAGAACCCCGCCGAGATTTTGCAGCAATCGTTCCGGGATGCCGATCGCGTCCCCGACTATGCCAAACAGGCGATCGCCGCCGGAACCCTCGGCGGTTTGGCGGTCAACTACCCCGATGTCGATCGACTGCGCCCCAACGACAACGCCACCCGCGCCGAAGTCGCCGCCTTACTCTGTCAGGCTCTCGGTTTCGACGACACGATCGCCGCTTCCTCTGTCGTCCCCGCACGCTGGCGCCTCGCTTTTCCACCGACGCGCGGCGGTTTCCGGCAATTCGACGGCGGCTTGACCCCCATCCCGATCGATGGAAAATATGGCTATATGGATACGAGCGGAACCGTCGTGATTCCCCCTGAATTTGCGGTTGCCTCCCCGTTTTCCGACAATTTGGCCGCCGTCGCCATTCCCGGCGACAATGGCTTGATGTGGGGCTATATCACCCCCGACGGCGAGTTCGCGATCGAACCCCAAGAGCAGTTTAGCGAAGCCAAATCCTTTGCTGAAGGGATCGCCCCCGTCCTCGTCCTCGATCGTTATCCCAATCAGTCCTGGAAATTGATCGATCGCACGGGCGAGATCGTCGCTTCCACGGATTTATCCGGTCGGATCGAACCCTTTTCTGACGGATTGGCCAAAATCATCGTCAATCTCTCTCAAATTGGCTATCTCGATCGCCAAGGCAACATCGTTATCGAACCTCAATACTGGCAAGGTGGCTCCTTTTCTGAAGGATTGGCGGCGGTTCGCGTCAATCTTGACAGCCAATGGGGTTATATCGACAAAACCGGGGCATGGGCGATCGCTCCCCAATATGAACGGGCAGGTCAGTTTTCCGAAGGTTTAGCCCCCGCCAAAAGCAATGGCAAATGGGGATATATCGATAACACCGGGGAATGGGCGATCGCCCCTCAATTTTACGCCCCCGTCGCCGAACGTCCTGCCGACGGCGGCGACGCCCGGGTTCTTCCCGCCGAAATCCCCGCAGCCCTTCCCTTTTCCGAAGGCTTGGCGGCGGTTCAACTCGGAGAAAAAGCCGGATTTATCGATCGCCAGGGTAATTTCGTGATTCCCCCCGTCTTCGCTCAAGCGGACTCTTTTTCCGACGGACTGGCACGGGTCAATCTCGGCGGTAATTGGGTTGCAGTCGGCGGATCTTTCGTCCCGCAAGTGATGGTTTTCGCCGACTACAATACGATTCTTGATGGAGGAATGTGGGGCTATATTCGCCATCCCAATCCCTAGAAGAATTTCTAGTTTGTTCTATTCTTTCTAAATTCAGCGATCGCCCAATTTTTAATCCCTTTAATCCCTTTAAATTTGATAATCTTCGGGAGGCGATCGCCCGTCTACTAACCAATACGTAGTCATTTCTCCCTTCCCTTTCACCGAGATCGCCCCCCGTTTTTCAAAATGATAGCGATCGTGCAATACCGAATAAACCGCCTCCGTCACTTGAATCTGTCCCGGACTCCCTTGCGACTCCATCCGCGACGCCACATTCACCGTATCTCCCCACAAGTCATAAATAAACTTTTTCGTCCCAATCACTCCCGCCACCACCGAACCGCAATGAATTCCGATCCGAATTTGAAAAGATTCGTCGTAAATCGTGCGAAAACTGCGAATAAATCGTTGCATTTCTAACGCCATATCGGCGATCGCCGCCGTCGGATCCGCCGTTCCTAACGGTAAACCGCCGACCACCATATACGCATCCCCAATCGTTTTAATTTTTTCTAATTGATGTCGTTCGCTTAACTCGTCAAAGACAGAGAAAATCTGATTGAGAACTTCCACTAACTCCGAAGGGGTCAACCGCGCCGACAACTGCGTAAATCCGACAATATCCGCAAATAAAATCGTCACGCAGTCGAAATTTTCGGCGATCGCGCTTTGGTCATTTTTTAAGCGCTCGGCGATCGGTTTGGGTAGAATATTTAACAATAATTGTTCGGATTTTTCTTTTTCTTGTTGAAGTTCGAGGGTGCGTTCTCGGACTTTATACTCCAGCGATCGCGAATACTCCGCTAGCTGGTCGTGGGAACTCTTTAACTGAACGCTCATCTCATTGAATGAATTCGCCAATAAAACTAATTCATTCGGCCATTTCACCCGAATTTTCTGATTAAAATTCCCCTCGGCGATCTCCATACTCGCCTCACTCAAGCGCAAAATCGGTTGGGTAATCCAACGAGAGGTCATCCACCCGACCAAACTCGCTACAATTAAGGCGATCGCGCACAGTTGAATCGTGGTGCGGGTGTTGACGTGAATGCGTTCCATAAAATCCGCTTCCGGCACCACAATCACAATTAACCAATCTAAATTTTCTCCATCGCTAAAAGGCATCACTTGAACGAAGTGTTTTTCTCCGTTCAATTGAAACTGTAATTGACGAGTTTGGGTAATTTTATCTAAATTTTGATTAAAATATCCATCTAACATGCGTGCGGTATTGCGAATTAACGGATGTCCTACATCTTCAGCTTTAATCCGCTCTACGCGATCGCCGACTTTATTAAACGGATCTTGAGACACCGACGACGCCACCAACAAACCGGAACGTTCCATAATAAACGTCTGTCCCGACTGGCCAATTTGTAATCCTTGCAGAAAAGAACGAATGTGGGACAGAACAAAATCGACCCCCAAAACCCCGAGCAAACTGCCATCATCGCGATAAATCGCTTCGACTAAGGTAATTTTTAAACGCGGATCTTTAAAATCGACATAAATATCGCTCCAAGTCGGTTGTCTCGCTTCAATCGCATTGCGATACCAAGGTCGAACACGCGGGTCGTAAGCGTTACCCACTTCGAGTAAATCCGTCGGATTCCCGCGATCGTCGGTGGCGTAACTGTGGAACTTTCCCTCGGTATATGCTCCCGCTCTTCCGACTTGCCAAGTATTATCATTTTGAAATCCCAACCCGATAAATTCCCCGTCGGCCCCGCCAAAATAAAGGGCGGAAACGACGACGGGTTTAAAGAGATCCCGTTGTCGCCAAAATTGACGGGTCAAACTGGCGGTATCGGTAATGTCAATTTGTCCCAATTCGATCGCGTGAGCGTTGATGCGATCGAGGGTACGCGGAACTTGCAAGTAATTATGCAGTTGTTGGTCGATCCGAGCCCCAATTTCGGCGCGCAGTTGGGAGGCTAAATCGTTGACCGCTTGTTCTCCATTTTTGAGCGAAAGCCATCCGGTCAACCCCACCGCCACGGAAATTTGAACGACAAAGGGAACCACGAGAAGGAGACGGAGGGGAATTTGCCACGCTCCAAGGCGGGATCTCACGGAAGGTCGGGGTTCAGTCACGTCGATGACGGTCATGGATGGTTTGGAAAATTGCACTCGCAACCCCTTGTGATTCGTTGACATAGCGTTCGCGAAAGCGTCTCCAAAGGAGAACCGCGCGATCGGGGTTCCCCCTCGCGGCGCAAAATTTTTAGGGGTTGTTCGCGCTCGCTAGAAGCTTACTCAATTCTAGATTCTAGAATTTTGGCCTCTAGGATCGCCCGGCGCCTGTTGGAGGTCGTCTGACGAGGATTTTAGAAAGACTTAATGGTGACCGTTCCCGTTCGATCCGGTTCGCCGGGTCGCACTCCCGTCAAAGGCGATTTCGGGTCTGGAAAAACGGACGGATCGGTCTTCTCCCCGTTGCCTTTTTCCTAGCATCGGACGGGCGTTCGCCGAAAAGTTATTCGGGACAATTTCAGAATTGTCTGTTGTTTCCGTCGTCAACCCACGAACTTGCCCGGCGATCGCCCCTTTCCCTGACGGACGCTCGAACAACTGCTATAGTTCGCCCTTTTTAACCCCTGAGTGTTTTATAAGCTCGAATTGAATCGATACGAGACCCCCAATGTTAATGAGGTACCATCATGATTACCCGCAGAAAAGAAGGAGACCGACTCGATCGCCAACCGTCTCCCCAAGACCATCGCCATTCCCGTTTCAATCGCGAGCGGGATGAGGAGCGTTACGACGAGTTTAACCCCCGTCGCGACTATCTCGACTATCTCGACTATCTCGACGAGCTCGACGATCGCCACGATCGCCACGATCGCCACGATCGCCATTATCGTGAATTCGCCGATCGTCGCCGTCGTAAGTACGAAGGATTTGGCATAGGCGACGCGATCGCCCTGTTATTTATCCTGGCTATTTTTTCCGTGTTCATGACCTCGGTTTTCGATCGCGATTTACCGAAACCGACATCGCCGCAACCGACCCCGGTAGAAACCGAAACCAACGCGCCGTAAGCTCACACCCAGCGTCCGACCACCACGCGAATCGTACCGTCTTCTAAGGTTTCTTCCGATTCGATATTAAACCCTTGCGCCGGAGCTTCAGCCATTAACTGATGGTACGCATAGCGTTGGGTTAACTGCTCGATCCACTGGCGCGAATATTGCTGGCGATCGTATTCGGAAATAATCGCTTCAAAGGTGTTGTCTGGCTGCCGCTTAAATCCGATATCGTTGCTGTTGGCACCGATATATTGCCGTCGGACAATGACTTCGGCAGTTTGCGAGCGTCGGTCGCCTTGATAGCCGTAAAGTGGTTGAGGAATTTGATGAACTTCTACGCAATCGAAACCGAGATCCGCGAGAGCCTTTACTAGAGGGTCGATCGCTTTAATTTGAGTTTGGATCGTCGTGAAATGTGACATGACTCTACCACCTCGACAGACGGGTTTAGGACAAGCGGATCGGCCTGGAGAGTCCCCAGGGTGGGCATGAGTACCCGATTCTCGGGACGAGAACGAATGGGTTACCGGGGATTCGAACCCCGAACCGAGGGATTAAGAGTCCCGCGCTCTGCCGTTGAGCTAGTAACCCGTCCGCTATTTTAGCAATTGTTTTGGGTTTCCGACCATGGGGCCGATCCCCTTTCAGTTACGATCGCACCCTGGAGTAAGCCCGATCGCGGCGGGAGGGCAAAAAGTCGAGATCGCCGAGCAGTTGATAGAGATTGACCTCGGTTTCGAGCAGGCACGCATGACCGCTTTCGGGTAAGATAACCCGGCGGGCATTGCCCAGATGGGTCAGCAAGCGTTCGGATTCGGCGATCGAGGCGAGCAGGCGGTCGGCGCCACTGGCCACGATCGCCACGGGGACTCGAATCTGGCGTAGTTGTTCCGGGGCGATCGCGAAGTCGCGCAGCAAGCCAATCCGCCAACTGCTAGTTTCTTGGGGAAGGGACTGCATGGCGGCGAGCAGCGCTTGGCTTTCGCGTCGGGAAAGGCGCCCGAGGGAGGCGAGAAAGGGCAGTAAGGCGATCGCGCTGAGGGGGTACAGGGGGGTGGGAATCCAGCCGCTCAAGTGCGATCCCCACTGAATCCAGGGGCGGCGATCGAAGGCGGAGGCGGGATTGACTAAGACGGCGCGATCGACGAGATCCCCAGTCGCGAGCAGCACGTTTAAGGCGAGACAGCCCCCGAAAGATTCGGCACAGAGGTAAAGTGGACGGCGGCGATCGCCTTTGGCAGTTCTGAGGGCGGCGATCGCCCGTTCGGTCATTTCAAACCACGAGCAGCGCTCGTTCGGGGGCAAACTCAAACACCGGAGGTCGAAGGCGCGATCGAGACCTTTTTCAATTTGGGCCTGTAGCAAGGTGCCGCGACCGTCCATTCCGGGGAAAAAGACTAAAATCGGGCGATCGCCACGGTCGGGAACGGGTTGCAAGAGCTCGAAGGCACGATTTAACTCTGACATGACGAGGAACGAACGGGGATGGGGGAATTAAAAAGCGACGGGGGTTTAGTAGGAACCCCGACGCAGGAGACGGGCAATTTCACCGTAGCAGTCCGCGTTTAACTCCTCAATGGCGGTTTTGTCGAAAGAGGGGCGATCGCCTTGGCGTCGCGATCGCGAAATCCAACGCGGACGACCGAACAGCAAGTTGACTCGTCGGTAAATGACGATCGGGTGCCAGCCGTCTTGTTGGAAATAGGGTTCGGACGGGTCGAACCAGCTCAGCATCCTTACGGGTAAGGGGTTGTAAACGGTTTCTTCCACAGAGGCGATCGCCACGGGGATCACTGCTAACTCATCCACGGGCGCGCTCAAGGCCAAATGGGCGAACCCGGGATTAAAGGGCGCCAGCTCGTTCGCAGCGCTCATCTGCACCATGCTCGATGCACCTTCGGGGAAGATTCCGATCGCCTGCTGCTGTCGCAAGCAACGCAGGGCTTTGCGGAAAAAGCGGTGTTGCGGGCGATCGTTCGGTTCCAGGGGCAAACAGCCGAACGCATCGACGAATTCCCGCAATCCCGGCACTCGGGTCATGTAGTGATGACAGACAAAGTTAATCGGTCGTCCGCTCGCCGCCATCAATAGGGGAGCGTCCATGAAACTACGGTGATTGCTGACGAACACGGCGGCTCCCGAAGGTGGAATGCGATCCTCGTTGTAAACGAAAATCTTGGTTCCAACCCCCCAGAGAAACCCCCGTGAAATTGGTAATCGGCGATCGAATGACATCGCAACTATAGAGCGTAACTGCCTGATGAATTTTGTGCGGTCTCAAAATAGAGTGTAATATTACTTTACAGTTGTTGAAAAATATGATAAATCGATAGTTGGTTTATCGATCCTCGCCAGCAATTTTAAGCGTAAGCCAGAGAGGAGATCGAGATTGGCTCCGTGCGAGAGTCCGATTGTTTCCCTCGAATTGGCAAAGTCAAGCCCATCGATCTGGGTGCCAGCCATCTCGCAGATCGATATAATATTGGCAAGACGTTCTGGCTGAAACAATCCGATCGTTACTAGGGTAGGGGAAAGGCGATCGGTCAGTTTGCAGGAGGCTAAACTCAACACAAGTCCGTCTTGGAATCGGGATAAATATTAAGATTTTTGTCAGATAATTTAAGTATCATCCCGATGAAAGATATAAAAATTTATCGAGAAATTTAAGGTTTTGGGCAATTGCGCGATCGCTCATTCAACTTTAATCGTTACCGTGGCGACATACCTACTAAAATAGAAACCTGAAGTCCCTCATGTATGTCGTTCATCAGAAAATGGGGGTCATTTTTGACTTTATCCATGAGCTATATCGAGTCCGAACACAATAAGAATAGGTTTTCGATCGCCACACCGCTTTACTACGTCAACGACCTCCCGCACATTGGCAGTGCTTACACGACCATGGCTGTCGATGTTCTCGGTCGTTTCGAGCGATTGCGAGGTAAATCGGTATTGACGATTACCGGAACCGACGAACACGGGCAAAAAATTCAGCGAACCGCCGAAGCGGCGGGAAGTACGCCGCAAGAACACTGCGATCGCGTCGCGGCAGGATTCGAGGAATTGTGGCACAAACTTAACATTCACTACGATCGCTTTATTCGGACTACAGATCCGCGTCACGAACACGTCGTCAATGCCTTTTTTCAGCGCGTCTGGGATAACGGAGACATCTATCTCGGACGGCAACAAGGGTGGTACTGTGTTTCTTGTGAAGAATTCAAAGAAGAACGCGACCTCCTCGAAGGTCATCACTGCCCGATCCACTCCAATCGAGAAGCCGAATGGCGCGACGAAGAAAACTATTTCTTCCGCCTCTCGAAATACCAAAGTCAACTCGAAGCCCTCTATCGAGACCGTCCCGACTTTATTCAGCCGGAAAGTCGCCGCAATGAAGTCCTCAGTTTTGTCGAACGGGGACTGCAAGATTTTTCCGTTTCTCGGGTCAATCTCGATTGGGGATTTCCGGTTCCGGGGGATCCCAGTCATACCCTCTACGTTTGGTTTGACGCCCTCCTCGGGTACGTCACCGCCTTACTCGATCCCGACGACGAACCCACCTTAGAAAACGCGATCGCCAAGTGGTGGCCGATTACCATACACGCGATCGGTAAAGATATTCTCCGCTTTCATGCGGTCTATTGGCCCGCGATGTGGATGTCCGCCGGATTGCCCTTACCCAATAAGGTTTTCGGACATGGGTTCTTGACAAAAGACGGTCAAAAAATGGGTAAAAGTTTGGGCAATACCCTCAATCCATTTGAGTTAGTGGATCGCTACGGATCCGATGCCGTTCGTTATTACTTTCTCAAAGAGATTGAATTCGGTCGTGATGGAGATTTCAACGAAACCCGGTTTAAAAATATTCTCAATGCCGATTTGGCAAACGACCTGGGGAATTTATTAAATCGGACGTTGAAAATGGCCCACAAATATTGTCAGGGGGTCGTTCCCGATCTCAGTGGAGCCGAGATCCCCGACGATTGTCCCTTAAAAGTTGCCGGATCTTCCCTCGGGGAAGAGGCGATCGCCGCTTACGAATCTTTACGATTCGATCGCGCCTGCGAAGCCGTTCTTGCCCTCGTCAGGATGGGGAATAAATATATCGACGATCGCGCTCCTTGGAAATTGTACAAACAAGGGGAACAACAAGCCGTCGAACAAATTCTTTACAGCGTCTTAGAATCGGTCAGATTGGCCGCTTACCTCCTGGCTCCGATCGTCCCCAATACCAGTACCGAAATCTACCGACAACTCGGTTATTCGATCGATTTCAACGACAGAAATAGCGGCAAAACATTAAGGGATGTTAAGGAAAGCTTTACTGTTCACGTCCGTTGGGGAACACTACCCAACAGACAGACATTAGGGCAACCTCAACCTGTTTTTAGTCGTTTGGAATAAACGCAAAGCGGAGCGATCGCCGCCGCGATCGTCTCCCCCCCGATCGTCTCCCCCCCGCGATCGTCGCCTGGAGAAAGGAGGACAACAGGCATCTATTCTAGGGAGAAACAGGAAAAAAAAATTAAGGGCGATCCGACCAACGCTAAATTCCAATTGCTTTGAGGACTTGAACCAGGGAACGAGCCTAGGGCAATTGGCTTTTTACTTCCAGATACTCCAAGGAAAACATAAGGAGGTTTGCGGGAGTGACCACTCCGTAAAAGTCAGGGATCTACATCGGAGATCGAAGCATCTAAACGAAAAGTCGAGCGAGATTTAAACCAGCGACGTCGATCGCTACAGTCTGACGGTTCTCCTTTCGTTCAATCCATTTTTGGTATCAATTTTTTGATAAAAAAGAGGAAAATAAGAAAATGTTACAACATCCTGAAAATAACACCATATTTACACCGGAACAGGTTTTAGAAAATCGGGGGCGCGTCGCGATTTTTATCGACGGGTCGAACTTATTTTATGCAGCCTTGCAATTGGGAATTGAAATTGATTACACCAAATTGCTCTGTCGCCTCACCGCCGGATCGCGGTTGTTGCGATCCTTCTTCTATACCGGGGTCGATCGCACCAACGAAAAACAACAGGGATTTTTGCTATGGATGCGGCGCAACGGCTACCGGGTGATCTCTAAAGACTTAGTGCAACTGCCCGACGGTTCTAAAAAAGCCAACTTAGACGTGGAAATCGCCGTCGATATGATGGCCTTGGTGGGGTCCTACGATACCGCAGTGTTGGTTAGTGGAGACGGCGATCTCGCCTATGCGGTCGATGCGGTCAGTTATCGCGGGGTGCGCGTCGAAGTAGTCAGCCTGCGATCGATGACCAGCGACAGTTTGATCAACGTCGCCGATCGCTACATCGATTTAGAATCGATTAAAGAAGACATTCAAAAAACCCCAAGACATCCGAACTATACCTATCGGCCCCTGTCCGGGATCGGGATTGCCGACGAACACGAAGAACGTGCCTGAACTGTTTGCAAGACTCAAAAGGGCGAGCAAAAAGGTCGCGATCCGCAGAAGTGGCCTGTTGTGCTTGTGCTGTGCGCTGACGATCGCCTCGAACGGCTGTGGCGCCTTTCAGGGGGGGAAAGAAAGTGCGCCTTCGACTCCGACGGACGAGGCGATCGAAAAAGCGCTGACCTTCAATGACGTGACCCTCGAACAGGTGGACGACGAGGGTAAGATGGTCTGGAAGGTGCGATCGCCGATCGCCCGTTACAGCGCCGAGAATGAAGTGACTTACGTAGAACGACCGGAAGGCGAATTATTTCGCGCCGGGGAGTTGGTCTACAAAATCCGCGCCAAACGGGGGGAAGTGTATCAAAACGGCGCCAAAATTTTGCTCAAAGAGGAGATCGTCGCTACGGCGGTCGCGACGAAAGCAGTGCTGGAAGGGGAAGAACTCGAATGGCTGCCCGCCGAAGATTTGCTCGTGGTTCGCAATAACGTGCGCGGAACTCATCCCGAAATGGAGATTTCCGGTAATGAAGCGCGCGCCTACAGTCGCGCCAAGCGGATCGAATTGACGGGGAACGCGATCGGAACCACCCGACAAGCGCCCGTGTTGCAGTTAAGTGGCGAGCATTTCGTCTGGCAAATTGACGATCGCAGCGTCACGAGCGATCGCCCCATCCAAATCGAGCGCTATCCGTGCGAGAACGTCCGAGACTGCGCCGCGACCGATGTCGCCGTCAGCGATCGGGCCCAACTGAAAATCGACACCAAAATCGCCGACTTTCAGCAAAATACCGAGATTCGCTTAACCGAACCGCCCTTAACCGTGACGGGCGATCGCATGGTGTGGGATCTCGACGCTCAAACCATCGATTCGACCCAACCCGTCACCCTCGTCCAACGAAAACAAGAATTAACCTTTACAGGTCAACGAGGACGCTTGGAAATCGACCGCAAACTCGCCGAATTGACCGGAGGCGTCACCGGAGTCGCCCGTAACCCAGAAGCGAACTTACAAGCCGACCGCATGACCTGGTCGATTCCAACAGAGGAATTTGAGGCGCAAGGGGATGTGATTTACCGCCAGAGCGAACCGCCGATGACCTTGAGTGGACCGAAAGCATTTGGCAAGTTGCGCGATCGCAATGTCGTCGTCACCGGGGGGAATGTCGTTACCGATATTATTCCTTAGCCCACGCAAGCCCGCACAAGTCAGACCCCAGAATTAACAACGGCCCAGGGCCGCCAACCCGATCGCCTCTTCTGAATTCCCTACAATTCTCAACTCTACAAAAATTCCCAATGCCCAAATGGAAATTAACCACCGAATTCACCTTTGACAGCGCCCATTACATTCGCGACTATAACGGGCCTTGCGGGCGCTTGCACGGACATACTTATAAAGTGCGTCTCGAAGTGATTTCGCGGCAACTGCACCCCTCAGAATACTGTCCGCATCCCGTGATGGTTGCCGATTTTAAAACCCTCCGATGGGCGAAACGAGATGCGACTAAAGGGGGTTTAGATCACGGGGTTCTCAATGAAATTTTGCCGCCGGAATACGACACGACCGCAGAAGCGATCGCGCAATATATTTATCACGAAACCAAGCGACGGTTGCCCGAAGGGGTCGAGTTAAAAGTTGCCGTTTCGGAAACCCCCAATTCTTGGGTCGAATACGAGGAGGATTGAGAGGAAAGGAAGCCGTAGGAGAGTCAGCAGAGGCGATCGGGTTTTGTGCCCGATACCGGGGGAGTTCTTGCTCCGTGTCCGAAATGGGAAGAGCCACCCGTCAACAACATTTGACCGATGGCTCTCGAATGCAACAGAGGTAATGTTGAGATCCGAATTCAATCAACCCAAGCGACTTTAAAAATCATCGACTAACGAACTCAAACGACTCAACATCGGATCGACAGGTTGCGGTGGAGGTTCCGGTTCCGGTTCTGGCTGAGGTGGCGACCCAGAGAAAGAGCCGCCTTGACCGACTGCGATCGCCAACTGCGACACCTGCACAGTGAGTTGCTGCACCTGACGTTCGATGTCGTCGAGTCGATTTGCTTCCTTGGCGGCGATACGCTGTTCCAAATTCGCCAATTGACCCTGGAGGCGGGCAATTTGCTCGTCAACGGCACCCATTGAGGATGTCGGTCGTACCGAGTCCGGAACGTGTAACAACTGCCACAGGGCTTGCTTGCACAAATGACTGAAACTTTTCGACGGGTGCTTTGCTAACTCAGCTTCTACAGAGGCTAACAAAGTCCGGTCGGCCACCTCGTCGGTAAACTCGACACGCTTCTTTGTGTTGTTTGACCACAGTCTCATTAGCTTTAGGCTCTAGAGGATCGGTTGAACGAAGATGCAGCAGCCAGTTGGGCCTCAGCGTACAGATACTGACCCACCGAGTTCGCTTGTCGCGAAGGTTGGGCTAAATGCACTCTCAGTCCAGCGCCCTTGAGTAGGGGTTCGAGTCCTGCATAGAAGAATTCGCCACCGCCTCCGGTGAGGATGACATCGGTCACCCGTTCGGGAAGCCAAGCCACGACGCGATCGGACAATTCGCGAGCGAAATGTTCTTGAAGATTCGGGAGAAAATCGTCGAGGTTGATCGGTTTAACGGCACCACGAGGGCGGAAGAAGCGTTCCCCGCGAGGACGGTTGACCGCATTAATCAAGGTTAAAGACTGGCTGTCTACCTTTATATCCGATTGAGCGACTTTTTCAACTTCCGCCGCGACGCGCTTGTAAAATTCGCTCATGCCGAACGCTTCGCTTTGAGAAGCCCCGCGAGCCAAGCGGAAGGCATCGACCATGAGACAATCGGTGGTTTGGTGTCCGATATCGACGACGGCGACGGAAAGTTTGGAAAAATCGGGAGAGCTGCCTTTTTTATCGGCTTTTTCCTGAGATTCGCACCAAATGAGACTGCCGTAGCCTTCGGGCATCACCCAAACTTTCTGGACGTTGACCGAGATCGGCTGACCGCGATAATTCATTTGGTGCGATCCGCTCAGGAGGTTGACAATTTCTTCTTTTTCTTGCTCGAATTCGTCTTGCGAGTGAAACGGCAGCCCCAAAACGATCGCCACGTCGTTCTCGATACCGAAATAGCCGACACAAGCCAAAACCTTGGTCAAAGAATTCTCCACTTTGGAAGCGCCGACGCCGAGATCGGCGCCGAAGTCCGCCGCCAATTGACCGAGGGCATAACCGCGTCCTTGGGATTCGAGCCAAATATCCATCAACGCATCGCTGGGGCGGGCTTCAAACTCGCCACCGCGCAGTTTTTCGATGGGGACGCATTTGACGTTGGAGGGGATGAACACGACTTGATTGGGGTCGCGATTGACGCAGGCTTTGGTCGCGGTTCGTCCCAGGTCTACACTGAGAATCGTAGTTCTAAAGGTATTGGACGATTTACTCGTGGTCATGGAAGTATTTGTGGGCTGTTGGACTGTCATTAAACCGTATAACCTCAGCTAGATTCGCCATTACGATCCAACTCAACCCCAAACGGATCGGGATTGTGCTGGGTGTGAAGTACCACTTGCGTTCGCGAAGCGTTTCCCCAGGAGGATCGCCGCGCGACCGACAAGCAGTTTCCTGTTTCAACAGCCGATGCCTCTCGATCTTGACCTCGTTCGGTCTTACTCGGCCTCCACAGGCAAATCCCCCGGCTTCTCCAGGGGAGGGGGGGTACGATGCTGGCGCGATCGCCCGACGCCCCACGCTCACAGGCGCCGACCCTGCCAAAAACTGGATAGTTCGGTCAAAGCGCCTGTGAGCCACGCTGTGACCATTTTGCTTTATTTTCCCGGATTTGGGTGACGGCATCGCCGTCACGCCGATCGCCGATCGTACCAGATCGATCCGCGTGTGATGGTCTAACTCTTAAAACTCTCGTTGCTCGACTTAAATGACGGCAATGCAGTCAATTTCAACGAGAACATCTTTCGGCAGACGAGACACCTCGATCGCCGCGCGGGCCGGGGCACTCGCTTCCGGGAAATACTCGGCATAGACCGCATTGACCGTGGCAAAGTCGTTCATATTGGCTAAAAAGACCGTAGTTTTGACCACCTGCTCGAAGGTCGCTCCGGAAGCGGTCAGGATGGCCTCTAAATTCGCCATCACCTGCCGAGTTTGTTTGACTACATCATCGGGGCCGACAATTTCGCCCGTCTTCGGATCGAGGGCAATTTGACCCGCGACGAAGACGAGCTGACCCCCGGCGACGATCGCCTGATTGTAAGGCCCGACGGGGGCGGGAGCGCTTTCGGTCTGGATAACTGTTTTACTCATCAACAAGCGTTCTTTTGGGGCATTCTAGCGGGAAACACGGCGACCCGGGGGGCGATCGCGAAACGCCTCCGGCGTCGCTTCGCGATCGGCGGTTGCCTTCGCCCACCTCGGGCGTCAATTTTCATCAGTTTAGCGTCAAGGGGGTCTTCGGTCGCGATTCGGCTGGGAAGACCCCGAACGCAAAGCGCGAAGCCATGCCGTAAGCTATACGCGCACGCTCCGGAGCCGTCAGCGCGTGCAGTGACTCAACAGGGCATAACAGCGATTGCGACCGCGCAGTTTGGCTTCGTACAACGCCCGATCCGCGTGGGCCACCAGCAGATTCGCGGACCCGTCGGCACTCGGGATACAAGTCGCCGTTCCCAAACTGAGCGTCACGCACGGATCGATCGCCGATCCGGAGTGAGGTAATTGTAACCCCCGCACCCGCTCGCAAATCCGGCGGGCCACCCACTCGGCCCCTTGTAAATTCGTTTTCGGTAAAATCACCGCGAACTCCTCGCCGCCGTAACGGGCCACCAAATCCGCCGGACGTTTGACCGTGGCGGCGATCGCCCGCGCTACCTGCTTGAGACATTCATCCCCCGCCTGGTGACCGTAAGTATCGTTGTACGACTTGAAAAAATCGATATCCGCCATAATCAAAGACAACGGTTCGCGTTCCCGCGCCAGACGGCGCCATTCTTGCTCCAAATACTCGTCAAAACGCCGCCGATTCGCTAACTGAGTCAGTCCGTCCAAGGTCGCCAGTCGTTGCAATTCCCGATTCGCCGCCTTCAAATCCTCGTACAGTTGAGATTGCTGGGTGGCAATCCCCACTTGAGACGCCAATTGACTCAAAAAATTAACTTCGCTCTCGGGCCAGGAGCGCGGGCCGCGACATTGGTGGGCGACGAGTAGCCCCCAAAGCCGCTCGCCCTGGGCAATCGGCACCACCAAACAGGCCCGCACCTCAAACCGGGTCAGTAACTGCAAATAACACGGAGGTAACGGCGATCGCTCCACGTCCTCCACGCGGTGAATCCGTCCCCCTTGATAAAGCGGTACGTATTTTTCCTGAAAACAGGGGTCTTCAATCTGCAATCCCATCAACGAGGTCCACCCTTCCGCTACCGATTCCGCGACGATCTTGCCACTCCAATCGCTCTCGAACCGAAAGATCGCCACGCGATCGCCGCGCAAGAATTGCCGCACCCGCACCACCGCCGCATTCAAAATCTCCGACAACTCCAACGACTGGCGGATCTGCTGGGCGATCGACCCCATCAACCGTTCCCGTTGGGCTTGTTGGCGCAAGATCCGTTCGGTTTCGATCCGGAAGGTAATATCGCGTAAAATCGACTGTTCCACCCGGCGATCGCGCCCCCACTCCACCACGCTCGACGCCAAGTCCACCCAAATCGTATACCCATCCCGACACAACACCTGGGTATTGAGAACTTCACTCTTCCCGTAACGGGCGGTTTGGTGCAAACTACTCAAAATCCGACTCCGTTCTTGACGGGGGTAGAGTTGGCGGGCGTGCATTCCCCGTAACTCTTGTTGGCTGTAGCCCAACAACTGCTCGGCTTTCTTGTTCGCTTCCAAAATATACCCTTGGGCGTCGCTGAGCAAAATCGCATCCACTGCCTCATTCATCAACGCCCGATACTTCGCCTCCGACTCCTGAAGGGCGATTTGCGCTTTTTGTCGTTCCGTCACGTCGATCACCGTACCGAATAAGCGAACGACGCGATCCCAAACCTCCTTGCCGTCCTCGGTGTGGCTCGGAATCCGTGCTTGCGAGACAAAAATTCCTTCTCCTCGGGTTTCCACGTAACGCAGGGAGCCGTCCGCCCCGTAGACCCGATAGATAAACTGATAGCAACATCCATCCTCCAATGCTCGGGCGATCGTCTCTTGCCATAAGGGGCGATCTTCGGGATGGATTTGGGCTAAGTGAGTGTCGTAATTGAGAACGGTATCCTCACTCAGTCCGAAAATGGAATAGCATTGCTGCGACCAGGTAAACGCTTGGGTATCGATCTCGAACTCCCAACTGCCCAAGTGGGCGACGCGCTGGGCTTGCGCTAATTTAGCTTCGCTAGCCCTCAACGAGGCAATCAAACGGCTTTTTTCTTCTTCGGCCCGTTTGCGATCGCTGATATCCCGACCCACCCCCACCAACCCGACCACCGTTCCCCGGGAATCTCTCAACGGCGAGAGCAAGGTTTGAAAATATTGTAGGTCGCCTGTCGGATTTGGAGCCAACCAATCGTAAATGACTTGCTCTCCGGCGAGGGCTTTACGATTGGCGGTTTCGTGAACCCGCGCCCCTTCCGGACCGAACAGGTCGCGGGCGCTTTTCCCGATAAAATAGCGTGGATCGACTTGGTACTGTTCGTAACCGCAGCCGAAGATTCCCGTATGTCGTCCTTGGCGATCGAGGGTAAAGACGATATCGTTCATGGAATCGACTAAGCTGCGGAAGCGTTCCTCACTCTCGCGCAGGGCTAATTCCGTTTGCTTGCGTTCGGTAATGTCAATATAGCCGATCGTGACGCCGTAGTCCGCTAAGGGAATCGGGGCTGCCGTCACGCTAATCCAGGTAATTTGGCCGTCGCCCTTGACGATCCCCATTTCCACATTTTCGACGGTTCGATTTTCTCGGAGGGCGCGGACGCTAGCAAATTCTTCTGCAGGCATCGGGGTGCCGTCCGGGCGCACGATCCCCCAGGATTCCTCGTCGTATCGGCGGGAGGTATGTTCGTCGAGGGACAGACCCAAAATGCGTTCCGAAGCAGGATTGGCTTCGATCACGACGCCGTTGCAGTCGGTAATCGAAATTCCGATCGGAAAGGCTTCAAAGAGACTTTTATATTTTTGCTGGCTTTCTCTCAATGCTTGTTCGATCGCCTGCCGTTCGCTGATATCGGCATGGGAACCACTCATCCGCTTGGGGTTGCCGTTCTCGTCCCAGCGCGCTTTGCCTCGGTCGAGAATCCATTTGTAATCGCCGTTTTTCGCTCGCAGGCGATATTGGGCGACGTAGAATTCGCTTTCGTGTTGGAAGTGGAGGGCGATCGCCGCCAGGACGGACTCGCGGTCGTCGGGATGAATGCGATCGTGCCATTCCTGGAGGTGGTTGGCGATTTCGGCATCTGTATAGCCCAGTTGCTCTTTCCAGCGCGCCGAAAAGAAGACTTCCCCCGTTTTGAGATTCCAGTCCCAAATGCCGTCATTATTGGCTTCTAGGACTAATTGCCAGCGTTCCTCGCTTTCGCCCAGGGCTTCTTGGATCTGCTGGTTGTGGGTGATATCTTGGGTTACGGCCATTCCGGCGAAGACGGCGCCGGATGCGTCGAGCAGGGGAACGGTGTAGACTTGGTACACGCGATCGGCGTAGACGATCGGGTTGAGGCTGGCCACGCCGTTGAAAACGGCTCGATATTGCGGTTCGATTTCGGCGACGATCGACGGCGGGAAAACTCGATCGATGGTTTGCCCTTCGAGGAGGTCGCTCAATAGTCCAACTTCGGCCAATCCCCGACCTTCGGCAACGATGTAGCGCAGGTTTTCGTCGAAAATGACGATCGCCCCGTTGGGAAAATGCCGCAGGGCTTCTCGATACAATTGTTCCCGGGACGGGCGGCGATCGTCGTCGGCATTTTCGGGAGGCGGGTGGCGGTCGGTGATGTGGGCAGCGATCCCGTCGAGGCGGTCGGCCCGACCGAGGGGGTCGCGAATTAAATACGCTCGTTCGTGCAGCCATCGGATCTCGCCGTCGGGTCGCACGATCCGATATCGTAAATCCCAGCCGCCTTCGCTGGCCACCCGGGCGAGGGCCTGTTCGACCCGGGGGCGATCGTCGGGATGGATGGTGTCGAACCAGAGCTGGGGATCGTTGAAAAAATCGGCGATCGCCCGTCCGTAAAGGTGCTCGGCAGCTGGACTGACGTAAAAGGTCTCTCCTCGCGAAATGCTGACGGACCAAATGGCCTCGTCGAGGGAGGAGAGGATCCCTTCGAGCAGACCGAGACGGCTACAGGACAGGGGACAATGGTGACTGGGGTGTACTTGCCATCGAGTCGCGCACTCGCAGCTTGCCCTCGTGGGATCGTGGGGCTCGCGATTCTCCTGGGAAGACGCTTCGCGAACGTCCCCTTTTCGGCTTGGATTGTGATTGACGAATGGATTGTTGCGGTTCATCACCCTCGTCCCTGTCGGCGATTGGGAATTCAATTGAGCGGCTTTCACCCCGGCGATTTGGGATCGGGAACGGACGCCGATCGCCTGGGGGTGAACGGGGCGATCGTCAAACCTCGATTCTGGTTGTAGAGTTCCCTACTGCCTCGATTTTAATAATTTCAAAAACAGTGAAATCTTCAACGCCGACGATCGGGGGCGATCGCGGATTCAAACCGAGGCGAGCAAACGGGGATCGCGCGATCTCCCGGATGAAGATGGACGGGGATCGCCGAGATCGACAATGGTAGGGAAAGGCACCCTCGTCAATCCCGGGGATCGGTGGGGTGGCAAGCGAACTTTCGTTCCCGAAGATCCGAGGGTTTTCCATCGATCTTGAAGATCTCGATCTTTGAGATCGGCAAAACGCGATCGCCACCCCTTTTTAAAAGGGTTTTTTCTCTGTTCCCAAACCCTGAGATCGTCTCGGGTAAAACGGGGCAGATCTCGAGCGAAATCGATCCTTTTGTCGGGACGATCTCCGTTACAAAGGCGGGCGAAGCCCGTAATTGCGATAATGACGGTAATCTTTGAGAATTTGCTCGTGATCGAAACATAAATTTTGGGGAATCTGCCACGGCTCGAAAATTCCCAAATCCTTAGCATCGTCCGCCGCGCGCGGTTGTCCTGTCGCCGCCGCAATAAACACCGTACTCAAGGTATGCTGGCGCGGATCTCGATGGGGATCGGAGTAAACGTGGAGCAGTTCGACCAACTCGACCTGCAATCCGGTCTCTTCCTGGGCCTCGCGAATGGCCGCCGTTTCGACGGACTCGCCGTAATCGACGAAACCGCCGGGAATTGCCCAGCCGTAAGGTGGATTGCGCCGCTCGATCAAGACTAACGGACGGGAGGGGCGATCGAGCAGTTCGATGATAATGTCTACGGTCGGAACGGGATTTTTATAAATCATAAAATTTAAAGCCGAAAATACACGTACTCGAACGCTAAACTGATTTGAGGCCGATCGCAATACAAATCTCAAGACGATCGCCGCGCCTGCTGTCTCCCGATCCCCCGCCCAAGCTGCGATCGCGCGGAAATAACGCATCGCTGCCATGATAGAGTCTTTAGAAGTTCGACATCATGTCCCATCGTTGTCGTTTCCTTCCAGTTCACCCCGCGCGTCATACTCATGCCTTTTCCTCGCTCTAGCGGTATTCTCCTCCATCCCACCTCTTTTCCCAGTCGATTTGGTATTGGCGACCTCGGCGATGAAGCCCATCGATTTATCGATTTCCTCGTTGAAAGCGGCCAGCAATTTTGGCAAATTTTACCGATCGGACCGACGGGATACGGCAACTCTCCCTACATGTCGTATTCGGCGATGGCGGGCAACCCCTTGCTCGTCAGTCCGGACCGCCTCGTAGAAGCGGGATGGCTCGAAGAAGCCGATTTTGCCAACCTGCCGGAGTTTCCCACCGATCGCGTCGATTACGACCGGGCGATCGCCGTGAAAATGCCCTTATTGCAAAAGGCGTTCGAGCGCTATCGAGACAACGCCACGGACGAACAACGGGAAGTTTTCAATCATTTCTGTGACGAAAAAGCTTACTGGCTCGACGATTACAGCTTGTTCATGTCGATCAAAGAAGCCCACGCCGGAGTCAGTTGGCACAATTGGGACCTCGGCATTTCCCGACGCGACCCCGGCGCCATGCACATTTGGCACGAACAAGTCGGCGAGTCGGTGTACTTCCACAAATTCCTCCAGTTCGAGTTCTTCCGCCAGTGGTCGGAAATCAAAGACTATGCCAACGAACGAGGGATCGCGATCGTCGGCGATCTGCCGATTTACGTCGCTCACGACAGTGCGGACGTGTGGGCGAATCCGGATATTTTCTGTCTCGATCCCGAAAGTGGGGAAGCGGCACTGATGGCGGGGGTTCCCCCGGATTATTTCAGCGACACCGGGCAACTGTGGGGCAATCCGGTTTACAATTGGGACCGCCTCAAAGAAACGGATTTCGAGTGGTGGGTCAAGCGCTTTCACGCGATGCTCGATTACGTGGACGTGATTCGCATCGACCACTTTCGCGGCTTGGAATCCTATTGGGTGGTCGAAGAAGGCGAAACCACGGCGATTAACGGTCGGTGGGTCGAAGCCCCCGGCGAGCATTTTTTACAACGGGTGGCGGACAAGCTCGGTCAATTGCCGTTGATTGCGGAAGATTTGGGCATTATTACCCCGGAAGTGGAACATTTGCGCGACCATTTCGCTTTACCGGGCATGAAGATCTTGCATTTTGCCTTTGGATCGGGGGCGGGCAATCCCTATTTGCCGTTTAATTTTTACAATCGCAATTGCATTGTCTATACCGGAACCCACGATAACGACACGACGGTGGGTTGGTTTGAAAAACTCGCGGACCACGAACGCCAAGGACTGCTGGCTTATCTCGGCGAGGTGAGTTCCTGGGGGATTCACTGGGATTTAATTCGTGTGGCGTGGAGTTCGGTCGCGAATCAGGCGATCGTTCCCTTGCAAGACCTGTTCGGGTTGGGAAGTGAGGCGCGCATGAATTTCCCGAGCAAACCGGAAGGGAATTGGGAATGGCGCTATCAAAGTGGGGATTTGAAATCGGAATACGCGCGACGCTTGAAAATGCTGACGGAAACGTTCGGTCGGGCGAAGTCGTAGCGCTGGCGGCGCGATCGCCGATCTGCCGATCTAAGGCAAAAGAGGATTCCCCTAGCTCTTTTGCCTTTTTTTATGGCAAAGGAAACGGCGGCGGGGCTTACGAACGGGGGTTTTGGGCGGCTTTGACGACGACTTCTTCGACTTCTCCCGGCGCTCCCATTTGTTTGGCTTGACCGTTATTGACGGCCACCATCACGCCTCCGGCGTTCCCGGCGCGAACGACTAACTGTTGTTTGGCTTCCCAGGTGCGCTCGGTGCCTTCGGGTAAAATGCCTTCAAATTCGGTTTTGCCGTCGGCAATGACTTGGACCCAGGAACGGTCTTTGACGGTCAGACCGACGCGGACTTGTTCGATCGCCCCGTTGCCCTCACCACTTTGTTTCTGGGATGGGGTTTGGGTGGAAACGGTCTGGAGGTTCGTTCCCGGAGAATTGGTCTTTCCCGGCGTCTCCCCGGAGGTAACTTGGATTTGCGGCCCGTCGGTGGCTTTTTGCGCCAGGGAACCGGAACCATTCATGAAGCCGGATAAGCCTTTGACCGAACAGGCGATCAAGATGATGTAGATGATGTACAGGTGGATCGGTCTGAATTGAGGGAGAGGAATGTACCACTGTCTCAATTTGAGGGCAGACCATTTGGAACCGATGGGGAATTCTTGAGCGAAGGTCACCCCATCCAAGCCCAAGGTATCGGCATATCGCAATAAAAATCCCTGAATGTAAATCGGTTCGGGGAGTTTTTCCAACTGACCCGCTTCGATCGCTCGCAGGAGACTGACGCGGATCATGGTTTGGGCGGCAATCTCTTCGAGGGATACCCGTCGATCCTCCCGTTGCTGGCGCAGATAAGCACCCATTTCAGCCAGCTTGAGGGCGCGATCGCGGTCGGGATTCTTGACAGTGGTTTGCTTGTTATCCTTTTTCATATGCCGTGTTCCTTTATCTTTGCTGGCACATTAGTTGATGTGAGATTTCTCCGACGGCGGACTCCTCGGGCAGACGAGTCCCGAGGCGAATCGCGCAAAACATCAATCTCCGACGCCGTTAAATGACGGTATTGACCGCTCGACAAGTTCGGGCGTTCGGCGGGACCTAAGTGAATCGGTCCGATCGCGCTGCGGTGCAACCGAACGACAGGATATCCCAAATGCGCGGCAACTCGGCGAATTTGCCGATTTCTGCCTTCGCGCAGCACCACTTCCAAAAGGGTGCGATCGCGCGAGGGGTCGTATTGCAGTTCTCGAACTGAAGCGGGTCGCGTCGTCTTGCCGTCGAGGGGAACCCCTTGTTGCCAGGCGTGCAGAATCGACTTCGGTGGATGCCCTTTCACCCAAACTTGATAGGTTTTGGCAATGGAATGACGCGGGTGAGTCAAGCTGAAGGTCAGGTCTCCGTCATTGGTCAACAGCAAGGCTCCTGTAGAGTTGTAATCCAGACGACCGACGGGATGCAGCCCACGGGCTTCGCTCAACTCCGAAGGGAGCAGATCGAGAACCGTCGTGCGTTGTTGCGGGTCGGAACAGGTAGACACCACGCCTTTCGGTTTGTGCAGCAACAGATAAATCGGATCGGGTCGATCCGCCGGACGCACGGGAACGCCATCGACTTCGATGCGATCGCCGTGCGGGTTGGCTTTCACTCCCAAAGGAACGACTCGCCCGTTGACGCGAACCCGTCCGTCAAGGATCATCTGTTCGGCTTGACGGCGAGAGGCTATGCCCCATTGGGATAGGATTTTTTGCAGTCTAGCTTCCACGATCTGGAGTGCCGATCTTTGCGCACGAAAAAGGTAAACGTTAAGGTTACGGGCGAGTCTGACGCGATGCCAGACCAAACTATGTACAAATATTACAGGATCGCGGCCTAGGGCAAGTAGGTATCCCCTCGAGCTTTCTCGACGGGGGTGTTGCCGACGGTGGCGATCGCCCGGGCGGCGGCGGCCAACTTCCCCGCCTCGACTGGCGCGCGCTCCCCGGGTTCCGGACCCCCGGACGGTGGCGACCGTCCCCAGACCGCCGTTCTTGCCCGGTCGGGAGGGTACCTCAGTCTCGTTGCCCAGGGATCTGTCTCTGTCCTTGCCCGCGATCGCGATGGTCCCATTGGAATCACCGAACTGCCCGATCTCGGGTAGCGTCAAATTAATTTTGATTCGGTTTTGACAAAAACTAACCCAATTTTACCATGAATTTGCATGATTTCTGCCGTTAAACTAAGCTGAGCCAATCTGCGGGCCGACGCACCTTTTTCACTCTAATCCGAAAGCACTTATGAGCGTGACTGTCCCTTCCACTCCCCCTTCCGATCGCCGCGACCCCAAGGCCGAGTCCGCGCCCCAGGCGACCCGACGCCAATGGGTCAGCCGTCTCCTTTCGCGGGCGGTGTCGCTGTGGTTGAAGGCTCAAGTCGAAAGCCTCGACGAACTGCACGTCGAGATCGCGGCGCGCGATCGCCAAATTTTCGGCGGTATCCTTCCGTGGATTTCCCTCAAAGCCTCCGGGGTCGTCTATCGCGGCCTGCACCTGAGCGCGGTGGAAATGCACGCCACCAATATCCGCGTCAATCTCTCCGAGATCGTGCGCGGCAAGCCCCTACAACTGCTCGAACCCGTGCGCGCCGAGGCGTGGGTCGTTTGGCAGGTGCTCGACTTGAATGCCTCCCTCCAGGCGCCCCTGCTCGCCGAAGCCCTTGACGATCTGTTCGCCCCGGCGTTGGCGACGATCGCCCCGGACGGCACTCGGACGGCACTCTCCTACTCCCACGCGAGCCTCGAACCGGGTCAACTGTGCTTGAGCGGTAGCCGCGACGGCGATCGCTTTACCCTCAAAACCCCCCTCGACCCGGGCGACGGTCGCTTCCTGAGCTTCGGCGCCCCGTCCCTGACTTGGGAAGGACAGGCTACGGAGATCGCTCTAGCCCCCTTCACGGTCGATTTAGGGGATCAAGTCCGGATCGACCACCTCGACATTACCCTGGAGGCGATCGCCTGTCGGGGTCATCTCGAAATCACTGCGTGACCGGGACTCAATCGCCGAGTTCTTGGGAACGGCGCGTCGCGGTTCGTACCGCTTCCACCAATGCCGAACGAAATCCGGCGCGTTCGAGGGCGGCAATTCCGGCGATCGTCGTGCCGCCGGGACTGGTGACCCGGTCTTTGAGTTGAGCCGGATGCAGGTCGCTTTCGGCGAGCAGTCGGGCGGTCCCGAGGACCGTTTGAATGGCCAGTTGTTGGGCGATCGCCCGGGGCAGTCCGGCGGCGACGCCGCCATCGGCGAGGGCTTCGATGGCGATCGCCACGTAACCCGGCCCGGAACCGGACAGTCCGGTGACCGCATCCATCATCGATTCCGGGACTTCCACCACTTGCCCGACGGCTTCGAGAACGGTTCGGGCTCGCTTTAACTGGTCGTCTTCGACGCAACTGCCGGGGGCGATCGCCGTGATTCCGGCGCCGACGAGCGCCGGGGTATTGGGCATCGCCCGCACCACGGGCCACCCGGGAAACGCCCCTTCGAGTTTAGTTAACGGCACCCCGGCGAGAATCGAGACCACCACCGGGGGCCGCTCTCGCTCCACTCCCGCAATTTCGGCGGCGACGGTGTCAAAGACTTGGGGTTTGACCGCCAGTAAGAGCACATCCGTCGCGGCGAGGGCGGCGCGATTGTCCGCCAGGGGGGCGATGCCGTAGGTCTGCTGCAAAAAATCGCGACGGGAGGCCGACGGTTCGCTGACCCCGATCGCTTGAGGCTGATAGATTCCGCGATCGAGAAGGCGGGATAAGAGAGCTTCTCCCATTACCCCGCCTCCGATCGTACCGAGTTTAATAGACAATGTTCGTCCTTCGTGCTTCCTCTGAGTTGTCCGCAAGAAGTCATCGGTCGGTCAACTCGTTACGCTTTCCAACTGACCGATGACCGTCGGTTTATTGGGCGACGCGCCCCGGTTCCGGTTGGGTCCATGCCGGATTGCCCATCGGCGGACGCGAGGGTCGCAAGTGGGGTTGCAAGACTTCGTGAACCACTCCGGTTTGGGTGCTGACTTGGACGCAGCTCGGCGTAAATAAGAAGATACTTTCACCGATGCGTTCTTGATGGCCGTCGAGGGCGTAGGTCCCTCCGGCAATAAAATCCACCGCCCGTTGGGCTTGGTCCGGATCCATCATTGTCAGGTTCAAGACCACGGATTTGCGTTCGCGCAGGGCTTGGATCGCTTGGGGCATTTCCTCGAAGGATTTGGGTTCCATGACGACCACTTCCGAAATGCCGTTGGAGGCACCCGGCAAGCCGATGACGTTGTTGAGGGCGTTCATCGTCGAGCCCATCGTTGCTTCCGATCCCATATTCATCCCCGAAGACCCCATAGTGACACCACCAACATTGCGATCCCGCAAACGAGTCCGGGCCTGACGGTTATCGGCTTCGGCGGGAGCGGGGGGTTGTTCTTGATAGAGGTTTTGGTAACCTTCCCCCTCAATTTCATCGTAGTCGTATTCGTAGTCTACGGGTTCGTTCAAACCGACGAAATCCCGTAATTTAGAAAATATTCCGTTCACCATTTACGCTCCATCAAAACTAGGGTTGACAACGGTTGCCCTATCAGTTCGTTAAATCCTCCCCATAGCTTATCAAATCTGTTTCAACGAGATAGACAAAATACTCGTTTGCTGACTTGATTCGATCGCGCGATCGAACAATCCCTAGTATTACCCAAGGATTACCGACAGACAACAGTTTGAAAAAATTTGTTCGACTGTCGGTTTGGGAGGGAGGATTTCGGGAGGCATTCGCAAGGATCGTAAGCTTTAGTTCGAGGCGAGCTGGGGATGTTTTTTCGACTTAGTTTAAAGCCCCTCGAACCCTCGATTTGCCGGGGCGATCGCTCGGCTGCCCGGGTTTGCACGACGCAATTTCGAGAGGGGGTCGCCCGTTTTTGCGACGATCGCCCGCCCCCGCACGGCCCCCGTAGTTTTTGAGCTTAAGCTTATTTTAATTAAATCGAATGTTGGCGATCGCCGCGAGGTAATTTCATCGCGATCCAAGGGAATCGATTTGATTTAATTGTAGTCAAAGAAAGTTAAAACAAGCCCCGATCGCGACAATGGGGGGCGATCGCCATTTCACGGCGGCAATCGCCCTCACGAGCGCTCGCCGAACAAAATCCGACCCAAGCGAACCATCGTAGCTCCCTCGCCCACGGCGAGGGCATAATCCCCGGACATTCCCATCGATAATTCCGTCATTTGAAGGCGTTGCCAAGGCTGTTGGCCGATTTCGCGGGCGAGTTGAGCCGCGCGCGCAAACAGGGTAGCGGTTTCGCCTTCGTCCAATCCCAAGGGGGCGATCGCCATCAACCCTTTAATCTGGAGATGTTCGCAGCGATCGAGTTCGGGTAAATCTTGCCAGAGTCGTTCTACGGACCAGCCGTATTTATTCGGATCCGGTCGTAACTTCACTTGCAGACAGACTTGAGGCGATCGCGACAATTCCCCGGCGAGACGGTTCAAACGGCGGGCTAATTTCAAACTGTCGCACGAGTGAATCCAGTCGAATAATTCTACCGCGCGTTTGGCTTTATTGCTTTGGATGTGACCGATGCCGTGCCAAGTAATATCGGGCAAATCCCGAAGCTGCTCGTACTTGCTGTCGGCTTCTTGAATGCGATTTTCGCCAAAATCCCGAATTCCGGCGGCATAGGCTTCGCGCATGAGGGCCACGGAGACTTGTTTGGTCACGGCGATTAATCGAACTGACGGGGGTAGGGTGGAGCGAATGCGATCGAGGCGGCTGGCAATCGTAGAACTCATGAACTCAAGAATCCAAGGGGATCGAAAATACGGGGCGGGAGACCGTCGGCGATCGTCGATCGCCCGCCCTTACTGAAAGGTGCGACGGTGAATCGCTTGAAGCTGAGTGTAATCTTTCGTCTGACCCGCCCGGCGCAAGAGTCGCAGGCGATTTTCAACGAGCAGACGGGCGTCCCCCCGGGTGAGGGGTTCAAATTTAATCCCTTCCCCGGAAGTAACCACCAAAAAAAACAAGCGTTGGGCGTAGAGGGTGGTAAACAGTTCTCGATCGCTCTCGATGATACAGACCCTAAATAACAGACCAAAATTGGGATGATTCAAATAGGTTTCGGTGTTCATTCAACTTCCGATTTAGCAAGATAGGCAACAAGGGAGCGATCGCACGAAAGCGGCTGAGATGTCACGAGTTCAGAAACTTCGACCCTTTCCGCCCACGAATCCGGTTCGCTTTCATCGATCGCTTCCGTACCAGCTTCAAGCATTCCCCAGCAGTATATAGAAATACGATGGCAAATATTTTTTATCATTAAATCGTCACCGACCCAATGCGATCGGGAGAATTCGACCCCGTTCGTTGTCGCCGATAAGGGGAGGATTTCGCCGAGAGCAAACCGTTTCGATGGGTTCGAGGAGAATTGCGAACTCATGGGGCGACGGTTTCCGGGGTCAGTCCCAACGCCGCTAATTGGGCGCGGGCTTTGGACATCGACTCGTGCCATTCCCGTTCCGGATCGCTGTCGGCGACGATTCCGGCGCCGACTTGGCCCCAGACGCGATCGCCGCAGGTCAACAAGGTGCGGATCAAAATATTCAAATCGAGCTGACCGCGCCAGTCGAGGTAACCGCAAGACCCGTAAAATAAACTGCGGCGCACGGGTTCGAGTTCTTCGATAATTTCCATGCAGCGTACTTTGGGACATCCGGTAATCGTTCCTCCGGGAAACAAGGCGCGAATCAGATCGACGCTATCGGCGTGGGGTTGCAACACTCCGGTCACGTTGCTGACTAAGTGCATGACGTGACTGTAGCGTTCGACGGTCAGCAACTCGTCTACGCGCACCGAGCCCCACTGGCAGACCCGTCCCAAATCGTTGCGTTCGAGGTCTACGAGCATGATATGTTCGGCTCGTTCTTTGAGATTGGCGGTTAATTCCCGTTCGAGGGCGCGATCGCGTTCGGCGGAGGCGGCGCGGGGGCGGGTTCCGGCGATCGGGCGGGTTTCGGCGCGGGATCCTTGCCGTTTGACCAGGCGTTCCGGGGAACAACTGACCACGTTGCCCCAGGGGGTCTGCCAGTAGCTGGCAAAGGGGGAGGGATTGATCCGGTGCAGGTCTCGATATAATTGCCAACGGTCGGCGCGGGTGGCGACTTCAAAGCGTAAGGATAAGTTGGCTTGAAAGATATCTCCGGCTTGGATGTAGGCTTTGGCGCGGCGGACGGCGTTTTCGTAGTCGCTTTGGGAGATGTGGAAGTGGGGCGGTCCGGCGATCGCCCGTCCTCGGGGGATTTCGAGACTCGCCGGGTTGTCCAGCCGTCGTTCGAGCAGGTCGAGATCGGCTGGGGAACGGGCGGCCAGCCACAGGCGCCCTTCGGCGTAATCGAGGACGGCAAAGGCATCGGGTTCGTACCAGTAGGCGACGGGAAAGGGCAGGGGGTCGGAGTTGAGCTGGGGCAGGCGCTCGATTTCCCAGGCGAGATCGTAGCCCAACCAGCCCAACCAGCCTCCGGTAAAGGGCAGGTGGGCGATCGCCTCCGGGACGCTTTCGGGAGGCAGCGATCGCCCGCGATCGAGTAGTTGTCGCAACCGGGGTAAAATCGAACCCACGGTGGGGGTCCAGACTTGGGGAATGCCGTTGACGACGCGCGGCGGTCCGGCACAGATCGAATAGCGGGCGAGGGGGTGCGGCTTCGGATCCGGGGTCGGACTTTCGAGTAAGGTGCCGATGGTGGCGGTTGAGGGGGGATCGGCGCGGTTTAAAAAGAGCGATTCAAAAACATCCGATCCGGTGCGGTTGTGGGAGGGGAGCGATCGCCATTGCCAGGGAGAGAGGGATTGCATGGGTAGAAAGCTAGATGTCGGGAAGGAGTAGGGGCGGTTCACGCTTCCCAGCCCCAGCGCAGGCGAATGACCCAAAACACGACCAACAGCGCGATCGCGGTCCAGTCGCGCCGTTTGAGCCGTAACTCGTGCCACTGAACTCGATGGTCCTGGGGAGTGGTAAAGCCGCGCACGATCATGGCGCTAGAAATTTGCTCGGCCCGCAAGAGCAGATTTTCTAACAAGCGCTCGACGACGGCGAGCCACACTTTTGTGGTTCCGCGAAAGCCAAGTTTTTTCCAATTAATCGCCCGGGTGCGAACGGAACGGATCAAGTTTTGAATTTCTTCTAACACCAGGGGAATGAAGCGCAGGGACAGGGTTAAGGTCAGGGAAATTTCGGTGACCGGGACGTTAAAACGTCGCAGGGGACTCATGAAATCTTCGAGTCCGGCGGTAATTTCTTCGGAGGCAGTGGTCAGCAGGAACAGGTTCGTACTGTAGAGCAAGGTGAAGAATAAGGTGCCGATGCGAAGGCCCAAATCCAGGGACCGCCGGGTCATTTGGACGTTCCCTTTCTCGAAGAGGACGTAATCGTAGTCCGTCGGTTGGGGCAGGGGCGGCGCGGTCTCGGCGGCGGGCGGGGCGGGCCCAAACCAGCCGAAGGGGTCGTACCAGGGGTTGGGTTCGGCCTCGGTCGGGGCGGGGGCGGGTTCGCTGACAAAGGCGATTTCGCTGGCGGGGAGGCGCGGTTGCTGGTTGACGGAGAGACCGTCGGGGGCGATCGCGGTCACGCACAATAGGGTGGTACTCACTACCAGCAACCAGCCTATTTGGGTCCGCCAGACCCGCAGGGGAATTGCCGCCGCGACGGTAAGCACGAACAGAAACAGGACTAAACCGATCCGCCATTGGGGGTTGGCGAGGACCGGGGCGAGTAAGAAGCTGGTCAGCCAGACCAGTTTGACGCGCGGATCTAAGTGATGCAGCCAGGTGATAGGTTGTTCGAGATACAGTCCGAGTGGCAGCGATCGCAGTAAATCCATGAGCGAGGGGGCGGTGTTCGGGTCGGGGGTGGGTTAAGAGAGTCGGTCCGGGGACGCTCCGGAGGCATTTTACACGCGAATGGCGCGATTGCTGCCGGGGCTTTCGACATCGCGGGCTTTTTTACCGCGCCACAAGAAGCGGATCGGGGTTCCCTCGAATCCGAGTTCGGTGCGGAAGTGACGCTCGATGTAACGGCGGTAGTTGTCGTTAAAGCGTTTGGGGTCGTTGACGAACAGGGCGATCGTCGGCGGTTCGCTGCTGACTTGGGTCCCGTAATAAATTTTCCCCTGGCGTCCTTGGCGGTTGGTCGGCGGCGTGTGCCATCTCAAGGCTTCTTCAAGCACTTCGTTAATGACGGCGGTGGAGACGCGGCGGCGGTATTGTTCGATCGCCGTATCGACGAGGGCGAGAATGTTTTCGACCCGTTTTCCAGTTTTGGCGCTGACAAAAATCATCGGCGCCCAGTTGACGAAATAGAGGCGGTTTTTGAGGTCTTTCTCGTATTCGTAAATGGTGTGGGAATCTTTTTCGACGGCATCCCATTTGTTGACGACGACGATGCAGGCCCGTCCTTCGTCTTCGATGCGTCCGGCCAATTTTTGATCTTGTTCGGTGACCCCATCGAGGGCATCGACGACGAACAAGACGATATCCGATCGCCGGATCGCTTTGAAGGCGCGATTGATGCCGAAAAATTCCGGGCCGTATTCGACGTTTTTCTTCTTGCGAATGCCTGCGGTGTCGATCAGGCGGTAGCGGTTATCTCCGTTCTCGATGAGGGTATCGATCGGATCGCGGGTGGTACCGGAAATCGGGCTGACGATGGCGCGGTTTTCGCCGACAAAGGCGTTGAGTAAGCTGGATTTACCGACGTTGGGCCGTCCGACGATCGCGATTTTGCTTTCCGGTTCCGTTTCGATTTGTTCGGGGGGCGGCAGGTGGGTTACTAACAGGTCGAGCAGTTCTCCGGTTCCGTTCCCGTGGATTCCAGACACCGGATAGGGTTCGCCGAGTCCGAGTTCCCAAAATTCGGCGGCGAGGGCGAGTCCTTCGGTGGGCGATTCGCACTTGTTGACCGCCAAGACGACCGGGACGGGATGTTGCCGCAGCCAGTTGGCAATTTCGCGATCGCCGTCGGTCAGCCCTGCCTGTCCGTCTACCACGAAAACCGCCGCCCTCGCTTCGCTCAGGGCCGAGAGGGCTTGTTCGCGGATGAAGGGTAAAAATTCGGTTTCGTCGTCGAAGACCAAGCCTCCGGTATCGACCACTTGAAAGTCCCGATCGCCCCAAAAGGCGTTGCGGTAGGTGCGATCGCGGGTCACTCCCGGTTGGTCGTGGACGATCGCTTCCCGACCCCCCGCCAGACGATTGACGAGGGTCGATTTTCCGACGTTGGGCCGTCCGATTACGGCAACTATAGGCAGGGGCATGGTAAGGAAAGCAGGAGTTTCTCTGCTCGGTTAAATAAAATCCAATTTTCTTATTGTAGCGAACTGCTTGGAGGTTTTAGACGTTGGCACCGACCTTTTTTGAGGGGGGTCAAATTGACGGGCGGTTTTGACGGGGGCGATCGCTACTTCACTTTTCAGTTTTTAACGACGGAAGTGGCCGTTATTTTACTGAAAATTCCGCCGACGATCGCCCGTTTTAATCTTTAATAAAATTCACGATTTTTTCCGGGGAAATTGATTGACAAAGGCGCGGCAGTGTCGTAGAATGTCCGTAGTAAAATGGGAGAAGTGTGGGCGCATATATATAGAGTCGGTCGCTTGAGAGAACGAAAAAGGGCGACAAGACTGGGGAAAAGCGCCGGACGGTGAATTCTGAAACCCTGAATAGAGCGAACTCTCAGAGATTAAACTCCGTTGCGCGCCAGGCCAGCCCGAGGGGAGATCCTGCCAGAGTGCAGAGGGAAAATTGAGGCGTGAAGGTAGCGAATTTAATGCCACTTGACGAACAAATTGCGAACGAGTGCGGCGAGGGGGGAAGAGAAGGCACTCGATTGCGATCGCGATCGCACCGTACGGTGACCTAGGGACGGGCGATCGGGGGGTGCGATCGCAGCCATCGAAAGATCGCAGAGTTAGGCTATAAGGTAGGAAGCTGCAAGTTATCTCTACTGTGCTGGTTTTCTACGTGCAAAAGAGGTTCAAACCATGTTTTATCTATTTATCGGTGCCGCGATCGCCGCCACGATCGCCACCTATTGTTACAGCCACACTTGCGAAGAAATTCCGCGAATTCTTGCTTTGACGATTCTCGCCATCAGCGTATTGCTGGAATTAATTTTAGCGCCCTGGCCGATTCAGTTGGCGATCGCGATCCTCCTCTTACTGACAAATCGCCATCTTCCCGTCAACAGCCACTATAACGCCTAAAACATCTGCAAGTTCTAAAAATCGAAAGACCGCTATCAAACCGCCATCGAGTTAAATCGCCATCAAACGGGTCTGCACCGGGGAGATAGTCGGCAAAAAAACAGGCTTTTCCACTAAAATAACGGCGTATTTCGAGGAACGAGTGCATCGAACCGCTACAGACCACACTCTTTTTCCTTCAGCCACGATTCTCCAAGGGAGACGCTCCGCGATCGCGCTGCAAGTTTCCGAGACCTTCCGCATTCCATTGAGGGATTAGGGCGACTCTTCAGCATCGAAGCGAACGTCGGGAACGGCGGAATTGTCCGCCTCAAAAAAGGGTTTTTTCTCAAATCCCAGCCATTGATTTAACCAGTGATTCGGAAACGTAGATAAACGCTGGTTGTATTGCTGTACCGCCAAATTGTAACGGCGGCGTTCCGTCGCGATGCGGTTTTCCGTTCCCGCCAATTCATATTGTAAATTTGAGAATAACTCAGAAGATTGTAATTGGGGGTGAGCCCTGACGTAGACTTGAAACTGGGCGATCGCGCGATCCACTCGTTCCGTCGCCACTTGTTTTTCCTCCGGAGTAACCGCGTTGACATAGGCTTGGCGCGACTCTAATAACAAGGCGATTAACTCTCGTTCTTGTTTGGCATAGGCTTGAGTAATCTCAACCAAATTGGGAATTAAATCCGCTCGTCGCTGTAACTGGTTTTCGACTTGGGCCCATTGAGCCGCCACGTGATTTTCCGAAGTGGCGATCGTATTGTACGTCCAGCCGACCCAAACCGAACCCGCCAACAGCGTTCCCGCCGCGATCGCCAGGGATTGCTTGACGACATTTTCTCGTTCCTGTTGGGCTAATTTTTCGCGGATTTTGCGTTCTTGGAGTTCTTGCATCGCTTGCGCCACAAACTCGGGAGGAATTTGCGCTTCCGACCCGGCCTCAATCAGTTGAGAAAGCGAATAACTGTTGAGTTGTTCCGTATAGAGCCGGGAGGCTAATGCTAAAACTTCATCGGCCATCTCCTCCGGAATTTGACCGTCATTTTTGAGCTTAAATTGAGGAAAATTGGGGGGAGTTTCCGAACTAGACATAGCTATTCCCGTTCTTGTTTTTCATGGCAACAATTTTCAGACTCGGGATGCAGTAAGAGGGGGGAGTGGAGAATCACTATCCTAAATCAGTTACAAGCGGAAGGTAAGCGAATGTTAACCCAATTTTCAATGGGTTTAAGTCCGATGTCAGTGGGGGAATTCGCTGCTTCCACAGGAATGAGAGATGCAATTCATGGATTGAGACCGTAAGATTTACCGGGAATCCTCGTTATCCATAAATTTTACAACTCAGATAGGATCGATATCTTCAGATTACCCAATTCACAGCCAATTGTTTATTCGCCAAAGGAATAAGATTACCAATCCCCTCCCGCACCGCCGCCACCACTACTGCCACCGCCGAAATCACTGCCACCAGAACTACCACCTCCCCAACTGCTAGAACTGCCGCCATAACTGCTTCCGTAACTGCTACCCCACTGAGTAGAAGAAGAACTAGTTCTTCCAATTGAAGTAGATTTTCGAGGAACAACTTCTTTCATCTTTTGATGGTAATTACAGTTATGACATTCGATCGTTTTTTCAGAGGATCCTTCTTTAGATAGGGTAGCCTGTTTGAGTACCTTGTATTTAGTCGAGAGGGTTAATTCTTTGCAGTTCGGACAAGTATGTTGAGCGTTGATAATATTGGAAATGAGATAAAATCCGCGTCCGCTTAAATGGGGTCGGCATTGCGGACAATACCAAGCACGATATTCTGCATTTCCAAGGCTTTTCGAGAGTTTCTGAATTGAAGTTAGGGATTGAACTAACTCAGTTTCCGAGAATTCCTTGAGTTCCGTGCCGCATTTTTCGCAACCAACAGGTCGTTCGATATAATAGCTCGTTCGATCGCCTTCCTCCACCTTTTTGAAGGTATAGTAAACCAAGCCAAAAGCGATCGCTGCGCCTAGGAAGGGAGGCGTTCCCAACAAGACATCTAGGGAAAGGGGAGACAAAATATCTAAGACATTCCATCCCAGGACTAAAATAGCGATCGATATAATCGCCACGCCGATTAAAAAATTGACGAACAGAGTAGCAAAGTCTCGGGAGAGTTGGAAATGCAGAAAATAAATCACTGCAAAAGTAAAAAATGCTCCGAGAATCAAGGAAGTAACGATTAAAGTATTGACCGATTGAAAGATCGGAGAATATAAAAAGCTAGACAAAAATAAATAAATTCCAACTAGATTCAACAAGGCCAATCCGGTCGCTGTTAAACCTTTTTCTAATGGAGTTGCTTTAAAATATCCTTCGAGTTTTTGATGAAGCAACTTAGCCGGAGATTCGTAGGAAAAGCGAAACCTCGGCCAAGAATGAACGGTGAGACCTTCAGGAGAGACCAATAAAGGCCGTTTTGTACGCTGAAGAAGCGGCAAATATCCCCATAAGGTGATGGCAATTGATAGGAAAAGAAAGATAAATACTACGCCGGGAACCGATCGCGGCGATCGCGCAAATTCTTCCCCAATCAAGATGGAAATTAAGGCTTGAGTTCCGGCGAGAATACCGCCTTCAAAATCTTCTTGTTTAAATCGCGGGATAATTTGAGTTTCAACAATGCGACCGACTTTAGCATCGGGAAGAATGCCTTCGAGTCCGTACCCCGTTTCAATTTCAACCCGGCGATCGTTTTTAGAGACTAAAAAGAGGATGCCATTATCTTGTCCGCGTTTACCAATTCCCCATTGGTTAAATAATGCGGTGGTAAATTGTTTGGGAGTCGGATAAGGTTTCGTGGTTAAAACAGTCACCACAGCGATCTCGCTGCCATTTTGCCGTTCTAGGTCGTCAATCATTTGATTCAATTGCGATTCGGCAGTTGGGGAGAGCATTTCAGCCGTATCGCTAACCCAAGTCCCGTTCAGTTGTCGGGGATTGGGAACGTCTTGAATACTGAGGGCGTGACTGGGAACAGACCAGAAACAGAACAGTAAAATCACGGCGGTAAAAACCACGATCTTAGAGACAATTCGACCGACAGAACCGGATAAATCACACTTCACGATCGCCCTCCTTTGTTACCATAAAGGATTATTCCCTATCGAACGAGAAACTGTCGGATCGGTTCCCGTAAAATCGGGAAAACATACACGAATGCCGATCCACCCCAAGGCGATCGCCTTCAAAAGCGGCGGTTTTTAGGCTGGAGAAGGGGTCAATTGCCGAAAAAATGGCAATTTTTCCATTTGGATTCAAGAGAAGGGCGATCGCCCCGTATTGAAGGGATTTCGATGCTGTTCTTGTTATACTCCCTCGGGGCGGCGATCGGCCCGTAAGAGAGCGGAATCGCTCAACGTGGGTGGTGTAGAGACCACGATCGCCCCTTCAATTTCCCAATGATAGGCGCAATAATTGCAGGTATAAGTCGATCGCCGTCGTCCGTTGTGGCTGGGGGTGGGACGGTCGAGAAGTTTGATATCGGTCACGACGGTAAAACCACCGCATTTCGGGCAAGATCGGAAGCGTTGCGCGTCGGTGACGTAGCCACGAATGTGAAGGTTTGCCGTTCCCGGCGGACCGTGCGGCGTGGGACATTCCCAGCCGATAAATTCCATGCTACCGAGGTTTTGGGCCGTGCGTTCCCGGTCTCCGAGTAAAGGAGAGAGAACCTGCGGATCGACCGGATGCATGGGATAGTGGCAAGATTGGCAGTGAACCGGACGATTTAACTCACTTTTGGAGGCACGCGATCGCCCGTGAGGGGGGAGAGACACCGCATCCTCGGGCAAAGACAGAGGAGAAACGGTCACCTCAAAAGTTTCCCGATCCTGGCAGCCGTGGCAGGATCGGATAATCCGTTCGATGCCGATCGCGTTCCAACTCGGTTCTCTGAGTGTTTCTACTTCAATTGTGGCGGTCAATTCCTGACAGTGAGGACAGTAATCGAAGCCCCCCGACGGCACAATTTCGGTGCGAAGGTAAATCGCTTCCTCGGGGAATTGCGATCGACATTTGGGACAAATCCACCCTTCAAAAATCGTACTACCGAGACGGGACGCTAACTGTTGCGAAGGCGTCAACCGTCGTTGCAGTTGTTTTTCGGTGAGGGGTTTGAGAGCACTTTTACAGCGAAGGCAGTGCAGAATCGGATCGGGACAACCATAACCGTCTTCGAGAGTCGTACTGTCGAGGTCCCACACTTTTAAAGTCCGATCGCCCGATCCGGAAACTGCCCGTCCCCAGGGTAACAGGGCGATCGCATTGACCCGATCCTCGCCGTCGGTCACGGTCCGTAACAGTTGTCCCGTTTCCCAGTTCCAAATTTTCAGCGTGCCGTCCCAGGAGGCAGAAATAAAGCGCTTTCCGGGTAAACTGAGGATGGCGGAAATTTTACCTTGATGGCCGTAGAGGGTATGCAACGATCGCCCGTTGTACAAATCCCAGACTTTCAAGGTCGTATCGTCGGAGGCGGAGACCGCTTTCGTGTCGCCGACCACCGCCACATCGGTAACAAACTGCCCGTGACCGACGAGATCGAACAACAATTCCCCTTTTTGCAAGTCCCAAACTTTGACGGTTTTATCGTCGGACGTCGAAATGGCGCGCCACCCATCGGGAGTGACCGCGACCCGATTGATAAAATCGCGATGTCCTTCGAGGGCGTATAAATGAACGCCACTGTCCCAATCCCACAGGTGTAACTTGCGATCGTAAGAGGCGCAAATCAGCCGTCGGCGGGGTAAAAGGGCAAAATCGGCGATCGCGCCGCCGTGACCGTCGAGGCGGCGTAATTCGACCCCCGTTTCTAAATCCCAGACCTTGAGGGTTTTATCCCACGACGCAGAAATAGCCCGATCTCGGGAAACCGCTTTGACGGCGACAACGCGATCGCCATGACCGCCGAGGCTGTGGTGCAACTTGCCCGTTTCCAAGTCCCAGACCTTGAGCGTACCGTCTTCGGCGCCGGAAATGGCAAATTTGCCATCCGAGGTGACCGCGATCGCGCTGACGGCTTCTGAGTGGCCGCTCAGGGTATAAATTTCGACCCCCGTACCCACATCCCAAACCCGCACCGTGCGATCGCTGGAGGCGGAGAGGGCGCGCCGCCCGTCGGGAGTGGTGGCGATCGCGGCGATCGGGCCGCCGTGACCGATTCCCGTCGTCAGGGGTTCGGCGAGGTCGCCAACAGTTTTGAGGCGGACGTAGCCCGTCGGCGGGACGAACACCTTGCGGCGATCGAGATAGGCGCGATAGAGTAACCAGCCGATCCCGTGGAGGATCGCGGTAAACACCATCGCCACGATCCACGGTTTCCAGGTGATATAGGGCGGTTTGAGCTCCTCGTCGAGGGCGTAGAGGCGATCGGCAATGCTGCGGGTTCCCGCGACGATCGCCCCTTCCCAATCCTCCGTTTCCAAAAAAGGGGCCATCGCCCCGGCTAAAATCCGCTCGTTGTCGATCTCGACCCCGATCCTTTGTAAACTGGGCGTCGTCTCGATCGCGATTTGTTCCAGATTCCGGGAGACGACCAACAACACTTGGGCGTCCCCCTCGGGTCGATCCATTCCCCAAACCTCTGCCAGTCGGTCCGCAAACGTTTGGGCGTCCCGGTAAGGGGAGAGATCGGCGACGGTCACCACAGTAATTTTGCTGCCGTTGTAGCGCTGCAATTGGGCCAGGAGTTCGTTAAGTTCGGTTTCGACTTCCGTCGAGAGCAAATCGGCCCGGTCGGCGACCCTACCCTCGGATGCAGGGGCAATCTCGCCGATGGAGGGGTCCGCGACGGCCATCGTCCTAGGGAGTCCCCGTGCGATCGCGCTCGACCCCGGGGCGATCGCCGTCCACGACAACATCGAAGCCCACACCAGTTGTTGAAAACGTAAGGTGAATTGTTGGCGCCAACTCTTGAGTGCGCGATCGCCGCACGCTTCGCTTAATTTTGCCTTCACGATTGCCGTTTCCTCATCGGAATCCTCGAATGTCAGACGCGATGCCCGACCGGACTAAACCGTCACAGATCTGCGAGATTTCTGTTGTCCTTAACGTCTAGTCGTCAACCCCGATTACCCTTGTTTCCATCAATCCATCGAGGGAAAAGCGATCGCCCGACCGTCACTTCCCGCGAACGAGGTAGCCACCCCCAACCCATTGACCGATTGCCTTGGCTCGGCTTTTTGTCTTTCTTATTATACTTCTCGGCTTCGACGCCTTCTTCCTGTTTACCCCGCTTTTGCTTCGATCTAACCCCTTAAAATCTTTAAATCCGGGAGATCGCTCTTGAGAAGTCTTCTTTCTCGATCGATCGATTAAATTTCCTCCTATCCAGCTTTTTTTTACAAAAAAAATGATTTTATTTTTATTTTTTATAGAGAATGCCACCTCGGATGTTTCTCCGATTTAGATTTGCTGCTTTTCGGCTTTTCAGTCGATCGCGGCTTCCACTCCTCCTGAAAGAGGCGATCGCCGTTATTTTTTCCGTAAAAATACACGTAAAACGATCGACGATCCCGATCGTTGACTCCCCGACGATCGCCCCCGATTCCCACGGACTGTCCCCTGTGTATTTTTCTACTAGAAACTGTCGGCTCCCTTCGCCGCTTTCCTCTCGGGATCGATTGTTGTTTACCCCTTCGATCCCTCGTCAACCGGACGACGGGGGAAAGCACAATGGCAAAGTTGCGGCGATCGATCTCAGGGATGGCGATCGATAAACGCCAGTAAGATTTGCTGATGGGGCATTCCCAACGGTCGAATTTCTCCCGCTTTTTCCGAATAGCGATCGCCCTGTCGGATCTGCGGCGCACTCCACAACCCCATATCCCATCCTTCCAGGAGTTGGAGTCGGTCGAGGGGGACGTCGAGTTCCCCGTGGTACACGTGACGCACCACCGTCGGGGCTTCAAAGGCGCCGAATTTAACTAATTTCGCCGGACTGTAGCCGATTTCTTCGACCAATTCCCGGGCGATCGCCTCTTCCGGGCTTTCTCCGGCTTCAAGATGTCCGCCAAACAGTCCCCAATATCCGGGATAAACGATGCCGGGGATGTTGTCGCGCAATTGCAGCAAATAGCAATCGCCCGCTTGTAAAATGGCGATCGCCACTTCCCGGCGCCTTGGGTCGGTCGGGAAAGGGGACGCAGGGTTTTGAGGTGAGTTCATCGCAATCGAGCCGTTAGTTGGACGCTGGCGCCGGACTGCGTTGGAGCAATTTTTGCTGTTCGATATAGACTTCGCCGAAATCTCGTCCGGCGATCGGTATACTTTGATACTTCACTTGACCTTTAATTAGAACTTCCTCGGCCCGTTCCGGTAGCGTTTGTTTGCCGACTACCCAAATACTTCCGGTTCCGTCTTGGAGTTGATAGGCCCCCGTTTCTAAAAAGGGCGCGCGATCGCCTACCGTTCCTCGAACGTATACGGTGGAATAGTTCTGCCAATTCCTTTTAAGATCGCCAATCTCCGTATGATTGAATCCGGATTCGGCCAAATAGCTACAACCCACGACGCTACCGACCATTGCAGCTAAAATCGTGAATCTTAATCTCTGATGTTTTCCCAGGGCGATCGCTGTATCGAACATAAATAAATCTTCGTCAAATTTTAAGTTTTTAGGGTTAACGTCACAAAGATGGCTACATCCGGAAAGAGGGAGAGAAAAAATCCAGTAGTTCCCTGGCGGACGGCTCGGGTCGAGCCTTTCCCATTTAGTGTAATCCTATTTTAGAAGGTCGAGTCGAGGGTCTCCAGGGACGAGAATATACGTTGGCAACGGGGATCTGTACTCGAATATAGACAGGCGATCGCGCGATCGCCCTTCCGTACACTTTGTATTCTTCTCTTCCCGTCTCGACGCGATGCCCCCGATGGAGATTCCTCGGCGATCCCATCGAATTCATTCAAGATTGCTGATTGAACACTATTCTCTGCCCCTCGCCGATCGAGTCCCCCCCAACAGAAGTGTTAAAATCTTCCCTAAGTTGGGGCGATCGCGGCGATTCTCCTCCGGAAACACGACCCGATCGCCCTGCCTTGGGTCTCAAGTAGCTAGTGCGAGGAAAACCCGTGGAAAATCAAATCGACTGTGCCGTAGCTTGTGTTAACGGTTGCGTGTTAGGGGATCGATGTCCCAATCGGAAATATGCCGAAGCTGCGTCCAAGTTGATCGAAGAAACTTCCTTAGATAAGATGCTCGAAATCGCCGAAGAAGCGGTCAGAAAAAAACGGATGCAGCCGCCTCAGTGGGTCATCCCGGATTTTCCCGAATAAGCTCCCGTCCCGGCGCCATTACACCCCCTGCTACCCCCGGGTTATGAAAACCAGCCGCTTAGAAATTCACATAACTTAACTCAAAAGTCCCCGACGATCGCCCCCCACGACCCCCACCCAGGAGGGGCGATCGTTGTCAACTGCTGATTTTTAAAGGATAATTCTCGATCCCGGCTCCTAGCCAAATCGCGGGGGAGCCACTCGCCAATTTGATGAAGTTTTCTAAAGCGGATCGACAATTTTGAGACTAGATCGCCCCTCCTTGCTTAGAATATGAGCTTAAGTTCTTCTACAGATTTTTTAGCAAGAGAGGATCGATAATTATGGCCGATTCTAAAGATCTGGAGATGGTCAAACCCTACAACGGCGATCCCTTTGTAGGACACCTCTCCACTCCCATTAGCGATTCTGCCTTTACCAGAGCCTTCATCGGCAACCTACCCGCCTACCGCAAAGGGCTCTCCCCCTTACTGCGCGGCTTAGAAATTGGGATGGCTCACGGTTACTTCCTGATCGGACCGTGGATTAAGTTCGGCCCTCTGCGCGACTACCAACCCGCCGCCAACCTCGGTGGTTTGGTCTCCGCACTCGCCTTAGTGCTGATTGCCACTGCCTGCATGTCTGCCTATGGAATTGTCTCCTTCCAAGGAGATAGCTCCGGTGAAAGCGATCCCCTGAAAACCTCCGAAGGCTGGAGCGAACTCGCTGCCGGATTCTTTGTCGGTGGGATGGGTGGTGCATTCGTCGCCTACTTCCTGCTCGAAAACTTCGAGGGCGTCGATGCTATTTTCCGAGGATTGGTCAACTAATCGACCCGATCTGCCTTAACAAAAGGCTGGCGGCGATCCTCAATTGCCAGTCAGTCCGCATTCTTGGATCCTGATAGCACTCGCACTTTCAGATCCGTTTGGCTTAACAAGTTTAAAGAGGATTTTCCTCTTGCCAACCTCATTATTCGAAATAGGAGACATTTGATATGGACGGTGCATACGCAGCCTCTTACCTGCCCTGGATTTTGATTCCCGTTGTTTGCTGGCTGATGCCGCCAGTGATCATGGGCTTGTTGTTCATCCACATTGAAAGCGAACAGTAATCGAGTTTTTTTGACTCGGATCGGCGATCGCCATCCAGGGCGATCGTCCCCACCACAAGCATAAGAAACTCCCCCTTTGTCCAGCTCTTTGAGTCTGACGTTGCAAACGGGGAGTTTTTTAAACAATAATGAGTTCGGAAAGTGACAAGATCGGCGCAAGCCAGACAGGGCAACTATTTGAGATAACAGGAAAGTCCTAAAAAAGAGCGTGGCTATCAAGGCCACTCAGCAACAAAAATACTGAAAACATTGTACTAAAAATTAAGCCGAATTCATCTGAGCCAAACTCAAGCAGTGACCTCAGAATTGTTAGTCTTGATAGTTCTTGTACGATCGGCTTACCATCAATCAAAAGAATCGATAACTGGGTTAAATTGACGCATAGATTGGAAGTCTTACCATCCATAAAACACTCAAAATAGACTTGGTATTGACTAACAACTCTCCACAACCTAGAGCCAGTCCATCAAATCGATCGAAGGTATTGGGAGATTCAAATGATTTTTCTAGACTCCAAAAGTGGACGATCTAATGTAGATGTATCTCACTTGAGCCGCTCCTCCTTTTCCCGGTTTGGGAGAAAGGATATTTTTAACGATGATTAGTGCTGATGCGATCGATGAATCTATTGATTAGTTTGCCACTGTCTGCGCTAAATAATTTCAATCCAAGCACTTAAAATTCGATCTGGTAGTTTCGGATACAAAGCCTAAAGCCTCATTATTTTCTACACTATAGTCTTTTTTAGATTTTAGACGATCCAGTTCTGCTTGGAGTCAACACCTAGAGCTTCGATCCGATTGGAGGTTGGAACTGATAGCTTATAAGCCTCATAAATCGCTAAATTTTCATCAAAGACTAGAGGCTCTATCCTTTATTGGGCAAGTTATGTAACTATCTTGCCCACCCTCTGAAGAATGTGCCATAATAATTGAGCCACAGGGTTTTATTGACTAGAGTATTAACCGTGAAAAACTTTCCTCCTCACTGCAACGGCTAATCTTTATTGAAAAATAAAAAACATGGAATCGACACAACCTTGGAATTTACTGGAAGAAGCCTTTGAAATCGTTAACATTCAAAGTGTCTTCCAGGATGCAACCCAGCCCGTGTTAACCTACAAAAGCGCCGACGATCCTGACATTCCCGGTAACAATGAAATCCCCTCAGAACTGTGGCCGGATTATGAAACTTCACCTCCCTATATTAAGAATACAACTCGTAATCTACAGTTTAACGAGTCGCAATTCCTAGCTTCACCGGGAGAACCGTTGGGAAGCACCGCATATATCACTACCCCCGATGGATATAGTTGGGCTTTCATGTCCGAAGCCATCAACACCATGTGGCCTTACAATCAGGCGGATTATGAAGGAATAGCCGCCCAAAGTTCCTTCCATGCAGGCAGTTTTGTGCCGACACCCCTGCCCGGAGTCGTCACAGTTACCGCCAACTTCAAAGGGCAAAATATGAAGTTTTGGGCAAATGAAGATGGTGTCGCCCCGGGCAGTCCTGATGCTGTCCCCCTCGATCGCTATTTTGTCACCGATCGATGGGGGAATGAATATATCATGCACGCTTCGGGGGAATTAGAACAGAACCAAGTTGCTCAGGCGTTTGATGCAGCTATCCTGCCGGATGGATGGACGAAACAAGTGCGGCAACTCTCTGAAGATTTAATCCTGAATCCAGCCGAAGGAGCGGACGGAACATTTCATTATGTTGTCATCCGCGACAGTGCCGACAACAGCTACCACCAAATTAAATGGTCGGATACTGGCTCACTCTCGGCACAAACCGAAAATATGCCGATTTGGGGCGGTCAAGGGAATAACGTTTTAGCTGGAGATGCGGGAGGAATTTGGAACGATACGATCCATGGTGCGGGTGGGAACGATGTCTTAATTCCGGGATTGGGTAATGACACGATCTGGGGTGATGCGGGTACTGACACCGCGATCCTGCCCGGTCGCAGTACGGATTATATCTGGATTGATTCTGCCGATGATTCTACTTATCTTGCCATTGCGGGATTGGGATATTTGAAAGAAATTCATCACGCTGAATTGCTTCAGTTTGAAGATGCAACGATTGGAGTTGCAGATTTTATCACCAACAACCAGCGCCCCACGGGAAATGCTTCGGCAACTGAGTCGGGACTTCCCGTTGCCTTTCGGTTGTTCGATGCTGCCACCGGGAGCCATGTTTTTACCGCCTCCTTCCCTGAAGTCAAGACCTTCATGGCTCAGGGTTGGACTCTTGAATCGGTTCCCTTTACGGTGAATCCCGAAGATAGTTCTGCCCAGAAGGTTTATCGCTTGGATAGCCCAGGTGAGGAAGATTTTTTACTAACGACGTCCGAATTGGAACGCGATCGCGCGATGGAACTCGGATATGTCGATCGCGGAGTTGCTTTTACAGCCTACGCGCAACCCTCTTCACTCGGTTCGCAGCCAGTCTATCGATTTTTCTCTCCTTCGGCTATGGATCGCGTTTATACTACGTCCGATCTGGAGCAGGAACACCTGTTGTCGTTGGGTTATCAATTCGAGGACATCGCTTTCTATGTTGCTTCCACCTAATCCCGTCTGTGCTGGGTAGTTTGGCGATCGCCCGATACCGTTTTTCTAAACTCTCATGATTGTTGAATAAGTGAGGTGAATTGCCTGTAAGTCCAACAAGTCGGTTAATACAGGTCAGACTCCAGGCCAAAGTTTTTCTAAACCCCCATAGTGGAAACAACTTGGGGGTGCTGCTGGGCAAAAGTTCCCAGGACACGGCGAGAATGCCGCCTGTCGCAAGGGCTAACGCCTTGTAATAAGACACCTCCACCTCGCGTCAGCAGGTGGGAGAGCATTCATAAACGGTATCAGGTGAACTCTAAAATCAAAAAACCCCCCACCCAAACGGGCAGGGGGTTTTCAACAATTCAGTTAAAACCCGAAGGGTTTAACCGAACTTCCCGGAGGTCGAAGCAATCAAGAACGCCGCGTAAGTAAGGACGTAACCCACAGTGAAGTGAGCCAGACCCACCAAGCGCCCTTGAACGATGCTCATCGCCACGGGTTTGTCTTTCCAGCGCACCAAGTTCGCCAACGGCGTCCGTTCGTGCGCCCAGACCAAGGTTTCGATCAGTTCTTGCCAGTAACCGCGCCAGCTAATCAGGAACATGAAGCCCGTCGCCCAGACTAAGTGTCCGAACAGGAACATCCACGCCCATACCGACAGGTTATTGACTCCAAACGGGTTGTAACCGTTGATCAACTGCGACGAGTTCAGCCACAGATAATCGCGGAACCAGCCCATCAAATAGGTCGAAGACTGGTTGAATTGCGCCACGTTGCCTTGCCAGATGCACAGGTGTTTCCAGTGCCAGTAGAAGGTCAACCAGCCCAGGGTGTTGAGCATCCAGAACATCGCCAGATAGAACGCATCCCAGGCGCTGATGTCGCAGGTGCCTCCCCGTCCGGGGCCGTCGCAAGGGAAGCTGTAGCCGAAGTCTTTTTTATCCGGCATCAGCTTGGACCCTCGGGCGTCGAGGGCGCCTTTGACCAAGATCAGGGTCGTGGTGTGCAGACCCAAGGCGATCGCGTGGTGTACCAGGAAGTCTCCCGGTCCGATGGTCAGGAACAGCGAGTTGCTGTTGGAGTTGATCGCTTCCAACCAGCCCGGTAACCAGACGTTGCCGTAGTTCGGCCAGGCGGTGGTGGCGATGCTGTCGGGGTTCGACAGCAGGGCGTCGAAGCCGTAGAGGGCTTTCCCGTGAGCCGCTTGAATCCACTGGGCAAACACGGGCTCGATCAGGATTTGTTTTTCCGGGGTGCCGAAGGCGACCACGACGTCGTTGTGGACGTACAAGCCGAGGGTGTGGAACCCGAGGAACAGGGATACCCAGCTCAGGTGCGAGATAATCGCTTCTTTGTGTTCTAAAACCCGGTACAAGACGTTGTTCTTGTTGGCTTCCGGGTCGTAGTCGCGCACGAGGAAGATTGCCCCGTGGGCAAAGGCTCCCACCATCAAGAATCCGGCGATGTACTGGTGATGGGTGTACAGGGCGGCTTGGGTGGTGAAGTCTTTGGCGATGAAGGCGTAGCTGGGCAGGGAGTACATGTGTTGCGCCACCAGGGAGGTGACCACCCCGAGACAGGCGAGGTGCCATCCGAGTTGGAAGTGCAACGAGTTGTTGTACGTGTCGTACATCCCTTTATGTCCGGCGCCGAGCAGTCCGCCGAAGGGGGTGCCTTCTGGGGGATTGTGGGCGTCCACGATCTCTTTCATGCTGTGACCGATGCCGAAGTTCGTCCGGTACATGTGTCCGGCGATGATGAACAAGACGGCGATCGCCAGATGGTGATGGGCGATGTCGGTCAGCCACAGGGCTTCGGTTTGGGGATGGAAGCCCCCGAGGAAGGTCAGGATCGCACTTCCGGCGCCTTGGCTGGTGCCGAACACGTGCTCGGCGGTGTCCGGGTTTTGGGCGTACACGCCCCAGTTTCCGGTGAAGAAGGGGGCCAATCCGGCGGGGTGCGGTTTGACGGAGAGGAAGTTATCCCACCCGACGTGTTGCCCGCGCGCTTCGGGGATGGCGACGTGGATCAGGTGTCCGGCCCAGGCGAGGGAGGAGACGCCGAATAGTCCCGCCAGGTGGTGGTTCAGCCGCGATTCGGCGTTTTTGAACCACGACAGGGAGGGGCGATATTTCGGCTGTAGGTGCAACCACCCGGCGAACAGCATGACGGCGGCGAGGACCATCAGGAAGATGGCACCTTGGTACAGGTCGCCGTTGCTTCTCATGCCGATCGTGTACCACCAGTGGTAAACGCCGGAGTAGGCGATGTCTACTGGGTTGCTCGCTCCCGCTTGGGTGAAGGCGTCTACGGCGGGCTGCCCGAATTGCGGATCCCAGATCGCGTGGGCGATCGGTCGCACGTTGAGCGGGTCTTTGACCCACTGCTCGAAGTTTCCTTGCCAGGCGACGTGGAAGAGGTTGCCACTGGTCCACAGGAAGATGATTGCCAGGTGGCCGAAGTGACTGGCGAAAATCTTTTGGTAAAGATTTTCTTCGGTCATGCCATCGTGGCTTTCAAAGTCGTGGGCGGTGGCGATTCCGTACCAAAGCCGACGGGTTGTCGGATCGGCTGCGAGGTCCTGGCTAAATTTTGGAAATTTAGTTGCCATAAGTCCTCTTAAATTTTTTTACTCCGCTCCTTTGGCCTGTAATTGAGACAGTCAGGAAGAGTGCTGGGAGGATGTATCCAAGCCCTAGAAAAGTTGGGTTTAGGGAGTGGCCGATCGCGCGAGAAGGCTGTTGTTGCCCACTGGAGGCGAGCTCGAGGCATCCCGGGCGATCGCATCCTAAAGTCCTACTCGACCAGGGGATTGCTGGTTCGTAGGAGAGAGTTTTAGAGGTATTTTTAGATACCGTCTATCTTGCTATTTTGGTGCCGGAAGCCGAGTCTCTCGATCTGTGGAATCGTCGAACTCAACCCTAGCGACCAAATTTTTGTGTATTTTACCAAAGACTTTGGGGGCTTGAGTGCCGAGAGTCTTTTTCAAGTGGTATTTTTTCGTTGCTTTTTCCCGGTGAATGTAAAGCCAGGGTAACGAGTCTGCCCGAGGATTTCAAGAGGCCACGATCGCCTCTGGTCGTCCTTCAGCGATCGCGATGGAGGGCAATCCACGACTCGGCTCGATGTAAAGCTTGCTGCCAGACCTGATAGCCATTTTGATTGAGATGGAGTCCGTCGGTGGTTAACTCCGATCGCAAATTGCCGAAACGGTCGGCAAATAAAGCGTTGAGGTTCATGTAACGCACCCCTTCTTCCCGGGCGATCGCCGCCAATTTTTGATTAATTTTGCCAATGCGATCGTTAGGAATTTCCGTTAAGCGCGTCGGTAAAATTGACTGAATCACGATCTCTGCTTGGGGATGAGTCGCTTTCAAACGGCGCACGATCGCGCGCTGATTCCACAAAATCTCGTTATCGGACAATCCTCGGCGCAAATCGTTGATCCCGGCGAGCAAGTAAATCGTGTCCGGTCGCGTGTCCGCAAAAGCCCACAATCGCTCTAAAATCCCTCCGGACGTATCCCCGGAAATCCCTTGATTCAACCACAACTTACCCGAGGGCAATCCTTCTTGAGGGAACCACAGACTGATAGAATCTCCCAATAAAATCGATAAGTGATTCGATCCCTGTCCGGAGGCGATCGCCTGCGCCTCACAGGCGAGTAACTCTTTCCAATCTTCATAAGTCGGCTGTCGCGAGGCTTGCATCCACGCCGAATGAAAACTATCTCCCGGTAAGCGAGTATAGGTCTGTCCCGCTTGCAGTGCGGCCCAACGCTGTAAGTACAATTGCGGACCGGACACCGGACGGGGAGCGGCCAAACGAGCGTAGGCGATCGCCTCGACCGGAACCCCTCCCTGCGAAACCTGTTGCGGTGATACGGGGTTGGCCGACGGTTTCCACAAGGCATACTCGAAACGATTCGTTTCTGAATTATGTGTTTCTAAATTCGTTTCTAAACGATTGACCTCTACAGGATTGGCCTTGAAATCCCCCGTTTCTAAACCATTAGCCTCGAAATAATTCGCCTCGAAATGATTTGTCTCGAAATGATTCGTCTCTAAATTGGTAGAGGCACCCAACCGATAAGTTTGACTAAATTCAGGCGGCTGAATTTCGACCGTCGGCGTGATTTCGGCGATCGCCAAATCTTCCTCCGCTTGGGGAGATACGAACCGAAATCCCGGCGGATTGGCCGCCACAGGCATCCAATCCGGTGTCGCATCCGAGCGTTGCAGTTGGCTTAACAAACCGATCGCCAGTACAAACGGATCGCTCATCGCAGGTGACTCCTTCACACTTTCCTTACCTTTCCCTGACTGGATTTGCCAAGTCAGGAAACTCCCCGATTCGTCTTGGCCTCCTCCAGGCGATCGCCCGTTTTCAATCGTCCCTAAATGTTTTTCTCAATTGCCCTAAATATTTTTCTATCAAAGCGAAAAAAACATTCTCTGTAAACTATGAAAGTTCATTCGCTCTCCTCCGTGAAGACGCCCGTCAACCCTCCTTGACCTTCTCGATCCCGTCTTTAGCGCCATTTTAAATCTTCTCTGCTCTCGCTTGAGCCTGAATTTGCAATTTTAAACCTCATGCTGATTCCCACTCCCGAAAGCTTTCAAATTCCCTCCCATTCTCTCCGTCGGCTGAGGGTCTTCGTGCTTTTATTCTGGCTCAGTTTATTTTTGATCGCCGTTCTAGCTCTTGCAATTCCTATGGCTTTTCCCCCCCAACTCTTGAGCGACCCCTTCCTACAACTTCCTGAAGACAACGCCATTCGCGTCGTCTGGTTTACCGAATTTCCCGGTTCCACTCACAGCGTCAGCTACGGCGAAAATCTCACCCACACGGTCGGCGCCACCACCACCAAACTCAGCCGCACCCGCGAGGATGCTCGTTCTCGCGTCGGGAATCAAACGCAAGACAGTCAAATCTACTCGCAACCGACTCCCCGCCAGATCTGGCGACACGAAGCCAAACTGCTCGATCTCCAACCCGGAAAACGGATTCCCTATCGCGTCACCAGTACCCGCGAAGACGGTCGATCCGTCAGTAGCGACATTTTCAGCCTCACCGCCGCACCCACACCGGGAACGCCGACCAAAATTTTGCTCACTTCCGACCACCAACTGATGCCGATGACCGCAGCGAATTTGCAAAAAGTCGTAGAAACAGTCGGTCGGGTCGATGCGGTCTTTCTCGCGGGGGATTTAGTCAATATTCCCGATCGCGCCTCGGAATGGTTTGACGACAATCGCGGCGGTGCTTTCTTCCCGAATTTACAAGGTCGCGGTCATTATCAGCTTGAAAAGAATAATACAAAAACCCTCTACAAAGGTGGAAAAATAATTCAATATGCCCCATTATTTACCGCCGCCGGAAATCACGAAGTGATGGGTCGATTTTCGGAAACTAAAAGCTTAAACGAACAATTTGACAATTCCTTTCCTCGGGAGATTGCCGCAGAATTTTATCGAGAACAAGCCGAACAGCTCAATCCGAAAGGCGATCTCGCCTTCCGCGATCGCTGGATTTTTGACAATAGTTTCAACACGGAAACATACCGAGAAATTTTCAGTTTTCCAGAAACGGGCAACGGAGAAAATTATTATGCAGTGACCTTTGGAGACATTCGTCTCGTCGTTCTCTACATTACCAATATGTGGCGATCGCCGAGACTTTCCGCCAATACCAAAGGACGCTATCGGGAACGAGAACAAGATTTAGACAAACCGGAAAACTGGGGACACGGCCAACATCTTTTTGAACCGATCCACAAAGGAAGTCCACAATATCGATGGCTTCAAACCGAACTCGACAGTGATGCTTTCAAACAGGCGAAATACAAAATCGTCATGTTTCACCATCCCCCCCATTCTCTCGGCGGTAATGTCGTTCCTCCCTATACCGACCCCGTTCGGCGATTCGATACCGACGCGATCGGACGAATTACCGTGCGCTACGAGTATCCGAGAGAAAAGGATTATCTTATTCGCGATCTGATGCCTTTGTTAGAAACCGCCGGAGTTCAGTTAGTCTTTTTCGGACATTCTCATTTATGGAACCGCTTTAAAAGTCCCGGAGGAATCCATTTTTTAGAATCTTCTAATGTAGGCAATAGTTACGGCGCCTATTGGGGAGAACAACGGCGGGAAGTTCCGGATAATTATCGGGAAGATTATGCAGCAACAGGAGATCCCAATGGTTTAGAACCGATCGCCCCGACGATCGCCCCTTTGTTAGACGAACGGGGTCAAGCTCAGCCCTATATCGCCAGCAACGATCTGACGGTTTTCTCTATTTTAGAAACCGATAAAGGAGTCGTGAGGAGTTATTATTTCGACACGAGAGAACCGGAATCCGAGGTCGTGAAATTTGACGAGTTTAAGTTGGGGAGATTTTGAAGTTTAGATTTGAGATTTTAGATGGGGGAAGGGAGGCAATCGGGACTGAGTCAGGAAGTTAACCCCTGCCGACTCCGTATTCCCGACTTTTGGCTCTTGGCTTCCCCCTTGTCACTCCTGAGTTCCTCAAACCAAGTAGTAGAATGAGATCGGAATTCTGCGGCTGGAGCAGAGGGTCTAGACAAGATTGGGGAGGAGGAGACGGTGGACGAACTGAGAGCGGCGCTAGAGTTGGCGACCGAGGAAGAATTACAGCAAATCACCGATGTTTTGTTTCGCCGGGGTTTGAACCCGGTCGATTACGTGAATACGCCAGAACCGATCGACGTGCAAAGTCGCGATCGCCAATTCTGGTTGGACGCGATCGAGCAGCGTTTTCGCTACTTAGCCGCCGATGGCTTGACGGTAATGAGGGGGAAGACCCATCAAGTCACCTATCGAGATTCCCTCATTCGGGTCTGTCGCTATTTAAAAATTACTTATAGCGATCGCCTCTCGACTACCGATCTGGAAGCGGAAGTTTTTCTAAACTTACTCGGACGCACTTGGAAGCAGTTACCGGAATCGGAAAAAAATAGGTTGACCTTGCGGGTACAGCGATCGCTGGCGACCTCCAAATTTCCCAAACCCCTACCCTTATCCGTGCAGAACGATCCGATCCGTTTGATATTTAAAGGGGGGAGCGCCTTAGCGGTGACCTCGGTGTTGCGACCCTTGGTTCTCAAAGAAATTGCCCGTCAATTTGCCATTCACTTCGCGCGTTACGAAATGGCGAAGCAAACCTTAGTCCGAGGGGGGACGGCGGCGGCGGTGCAGTTCCAAAACTACGTGACCCTGCAAACGGCAAAACAGGGAATGACCCTGACGGCGGCCCGTTATGGCGCGGTTCGGACGATTTTTGCGGCGATCGGTCCGGCGTTGTGGCTGTGGTTTATGGCGGATCTCGGCTGGCGAACGATCGCCACGAACTACGGGCGGATCCTGCCGACGATTTTCACCTTAGCTCAAATTCGACTGACCCGGGGCGAATGTTGGGAACTGGCGTGAACGGTTGCACGAGGGCGATCGCTCGGATGAGGTGCGAACGATGAGATCGTGGGTGCCGTCGGCGTTCGATTCTTCCCGGTGTCGTCACCCGGAAGCGCGCTTGCAAGGAGCGTGGAAAGCGGCTCAATTCGGTTTGTTAGTGTTGCCGATGAGTCCCCTGGTCGGGGCGATCGCCCTCGTGGGGGCGATGGTCGAAACTTGGAAACATTGTGCGAGCGAAATTCATCGGCGATCGCTCAATCGGGGCTTGGCCGTCCTCGGTCTGTGGCTGGTCGGGGGGACTCTGTTCGCCGAATACCGACAGGCCGCTTTTCTGGGCTTATTTAACTTTCTGCCCTTTTTCGCCTTTTTTGCCGCTTTTTCCGCGCTCGTGCGCACTCCGGCCCAACTGCGGCGGATCGCTTGGATCGCGATCGTCACCTCCGTTCCCGTGGTGATTATCGGTTGGGGACAACTGTTCTGGGGCTGGTCCGGTCCGGTGACCTTCTGGCCGATTTTAGACTGGCGATTGGAAGCGACGGGGACGCCCCCCGGTCGGATGGCGTCGGTGTTCGCCTATGCCAACGTGTTAGCGAGTTATTTTCTGATTACGTTAATTCTGGGACTCGGCTTGTGGTTCGAGCAGTGGCGCGCCGTGCAGGTTCTCCGACGGCGTTCGCCCCGGGCGGAAAAAGTCCGCGACCCGCGCGATCCGCGCATCGTCCGCACCATCGATCTCAATGCGAGTGAAGAAGGCGGGATCGTCTGGCAGCGCTGGATTTTTCTCACCCTGGCGGTGTTGGGGAATGCGGTGGCGCTGGTGCTGACCAACTCGCGCAATGCGTGGGCGATCGCGGTGCTGGCAGGTTTGGCGTTTGCCCTGTATCATGGCTGGCGCGCTTTGGTGGCGATCGTCGTCGCGGCGAGTAGTGCGGTTCTCGGTTCCGCGTTTGCTCCGGATCCCGTCGGTCGGGGCTTGCGGGCGATCGTCCCGGCCTATTTCTGGCTGCGGTTGAGCGATCGCCTCTATCCCGATCGCCCGGTGGAAACCTTACGGATCACCCAATGGCAATTTGCATGGAACATGGCAGGCGATCGCCCCCTGTTCGGGTGGGGTTTGCGGAACTTTACCGAACTGTATCGCGACCAAATGGGGATTTGGATGGGTCACCCGCACAACCTCTTTTTAATGCTCGCCGCCGAAACAGGCTTTCCCGCCACGATCGCCCTGTCCACCTTAGTCGGCTGGGGTTACGCCCGAGGCTGGCTGCTACTGCGCGATTGGCCCCCGGAACCGCCGCGATCTCATCCGGAGCGATCGGCGGGTGACGAACTGAGCGACGATCGCGGGATTTATTTCAGTTATTTAGTCGGTTTTGCCGCCTGCATCCTCTTCCACCTCCTCGATGTCATCCTTTTTGACGCGAGAGTGAATATTTTGGCATGGTTGTTGCTGGCGTCGATCTGTGGTGTGGCCTATTATCGCAGAGCCTAGAATCTCCCAAAAGCATACCCATGGGATTAGAAAATATTCGGATCGTTTTAGTTCAACCTGCCGGACCGTTAAACGTGGGGTCGATCGCCCGGATTATGAAAAATATGGGGTTATCCCAATTAATATTGGTCGATCCCCAGTGCGATCGCCTCGATCCGGAGGCGGTTAAAATGTCGGTTCATGCGGTGGATATTTTAGAAAACGCCCGCCAGGTGCCGAGTTTGCGCGACGCCTTAGCCGGGTGCCACAAGGCGATCGCGACGACGGGGCGATCGCGGTCCTTACCGACGAAGTTAGAACATCCGCGATTGGCTTTACCCTGGTTACTCGATACGCCCTCCGCGCTCATTTTCGGACCGGAAGATCGCGGCTTGAATAATGCCGAGCTCAAATATGCCCAGCGCTTCGTTCAAATTCCGTCGAGTGACGCTTATTCCTCACTGAACTTGGCTCAAGCAGTGGGAGTTTGCGCTTACGAACTGTATCAAAGCGAATGCGGGATCGAACGATCGCCAGCGCCAACCACTCAAATTGAAGCCCCCCCCGATTCCGTCCCGGTGCCAATCGACCAGTTAGAAGAGTATTATCGGCATTTAGAAGCCCTATTACTCGATATCGGCTATCTTTACCCGCATACTGCCGAACGACGAATGGAAAAATTCCGGCGTTTGTACAACCGCGCTCGATTAGATCGTAATGAAGTGGCGATGTTGCGGGGGATTTTGCGACAGGTCGAATGGGCGATCGCCCAGAATCGGCGGGTTGGTGGTACGCTAAAAACGTCGCAAGACTCTCCCGAAGGGTCTTCGAGTCTGGACGAACCGTCATCGCACCGGAATCGCGATCGCGTGGCGTCTCCCCAGGAGAATCGCGACGCCCGAGACGCCGAGTGAAATGCTCCCTACAGATTCGCCCGGACGCCCTGGGAACGCATCCGTCACGAGGTGAGGACTTAAGGGAATTTCCAGCCTAGCTACGAGCGACCCGTTCGATCGCTTGACACCCCGCCGGGTGAAGCGTCGAGGGTCTAAAAACCGTCAATCAAAAAGGAGTGAGGTGTGGCTCAACGGTTTCCAACTCGGTCATTTTTGTCAGTTGTTCCTTCTCAATCCACGATCGACGAGGACAAAAGCCGTTCTCGGCGTTCGCGTCGTCGGCGTGCGGCGAACCCCCCTGGGGATCTGGGGGGGGACCGACGCAGCAGCGATCGCCCTCGCCAACGTCGCCAACTCGCTCAAGAACAACAACGCTTAAGACAGCGCACCCAAGAATATCGCGCCCAATTGCAAGAACTGTCTAACCCGGCGATCGCGGCGGCGGGAGGCTACGACGGTTCGAGTTCTCGGGGAGGAGACGGGAGCTGGCGCCAGCACGTTTCCCATTTATCGGGAACGGTTCGCCCATTCGATCGCCCCCGAGGACAGCGCAGTTCGTCGTCAACCGTCGGTCAGAGTCGCCGCAATCCGTCGGAGGAGAAAGGGGGCGATCGCCGCACGCGCCGATCTCGTGCGCGCCCCTCGAAAAACGATACCGCCAAACCCTCCCCGGTACGGGAGCGGCGATCGCGGAGCAAAACTCCGAAAAAAGCGCGATCGCGCGGGACTTCCCCCTTCGTTTACGGCACCCGCCTGCTCATTTTAGGCGTCGGTTTGGGGGTCTTGGCGGGAACTTTGCTCTCGGTGTGGGATCCGGCGAGTCGTTATTCCGCCGAGGCGCAAGGATCGAATTCCCAAGCCAGCGAATCGACTGAAGTGGTCGATCGCGCCGCAATTTCGCGCTTGAGCGCCCCGCCGATTTTGCAGTTGACCGGGGAGTTAAGCGCCTTAAAAACTGAATTGCAAGGATTGGCTGCCCCTCACGCCGATCTGACCCCCGGAATTTTTGTCGTCGATTTGGACACGGGGGGTTATGTCGATCTCAACGGGTCGTCGAGTTTTTCCGCCGCCAGCACGATCAAACTGCCGATTCTGATTGCCTTTTTTCAAGCTGTAGACGAAGGTAAAGTCCGCCTCGACCAAATGCTGACGATGCAAGCCGAACAAGTGGCGGGGGGGTCTGGAGACATGCGCTATTCCGCGCCGGGAACGGAATATAGCGCCCTGGAAACGGCGACTAAAATGATTACGATCAGCGATAACACGGCGACCAATATGCTGATCGACTTGCTCGGCGGCGCGGAGATTTTAAACGAGCAGTTTCGCGGTTGGGGTCTGAGTTCGACCCAAATTAGCAATCCCCTGCCGGATTTAGAAGGAACGAATACGACCAGTCCTCGGGATTTGGTGCAGTTGATGAGCATGGTGGAACAAGGGGGATTGGTGTCGCTGCGATCGCGCGATCGCCTCCTCGACATCCTCACCGCCACCGTCAACGATTCTTTACTGCCCCAAGGCTTGGGTAAAGATGCGGCGATCGCCCATAAAACCGGAGATATCGGCACCTCGATCGCCGATGCGGGATTAGTAGACCGTCCCGACGGCAAACGCTATCTGATTGCGACCCTCGTCAAGCGCCCCCACAACGACCCCCAAGGGGAAGAGTTGATCCGTCAAATGTCAAAAACGGTCTACGATTCCTTCGGTCGCGACCGTTAATCCCGGACTCATTTCGCTCGTTTTGAGGGAGTATGTCAAGGGTTGAAAACGGGCATTTCTACCGCAACGTCGCGCGCGCTCAGATCGTCGAGGGTGCGCCAGATCTCTTGTAAAAGTGGGTCGAGTCCGGCGCGCGTCACTGCCGAAATGCGGAAGATCGGGCCGGGGATTCGCGCTTCTAACTCGGCGGCGATCGCGTCGAGGGCGTCCCCATCGAGGTCGGTGGCGTCGAGCTTGTTGAGGGCGACAATTTGCGGGCGATCGCTCAAACCACGCCCGTAGGCGACCAATTCTTGCTGAATTGTCTCGTAATCGGCGATCGGATCTGCCGCCGTCACGTCCACCAAGTGCAACAGCACTTTCGTGCGTTCGATATGGCGCAAAAACTCATAACCGAGTCCGGCCCCCTCATGGGCCCCTTCGATCAAACCGGGGATATCCGCAAATACCGTTCCGTCTCCCGTCGGTTTGCGAACCACCCCTAAATTCGGCACCAAGGTGGTAAAAGGATAGTCGGCAATTTTAGGACGGGCTGCAGACAAGGCAGAAATTAGGGTAGACTTGCCTGCATTCGGCAAGCCGACGATCCCGACTTCGGCGAGTAATTTTAACTCCAGTCGTAACAGGCGCTGTTCGCCGTCGAGTCCGGGTAAGGCATAATCGGGAGCGCGGTTTTTGTTACTTAAAAAATGCTTGTTTCCCAAGCCGCCTTTTCCGCCTTCGGCGACGACTAAGGTTTGACCGATTTCGACCAGATCGCCGATCGTTTCTCCGGTGGTGGCGTCGTAGACTACCGTACCGACGGGAACTTCGACGAGGCGATCGCGCCCGTTGGCGCCCGTGCAGTTATTCGGACCGCCCCGTTTGCCATTTTCAGCTTTAATCTGGCGGTTATAACGAAAATCGAGCAGGGTTTGCAGGTTTTCGGCAGCGACGAAGATCACCGAACCCCCTCGCCCGCCGTTCCCGCCCGCCGGACCGCCCGCCGGGACGTATTTTTCGCGACGAAAGGCAACGATCCCGTCCCCTCCTTTTCCGGCTTCGACTTCAATTTCAGCGCAATCGATAAATTGCATGATCTTTTTAAAAACAATAAATCTGGAGGTCAGTACAGCCCCCACGGGTACAAGGGGCGATCGACCGTTTTCGAGGGAGAATTAGGGAAAATCAACAATATTTCGAGACATCCTCCTGGCATTCATCCGCTAAATAAGATAAAGAGCGGAAGCGCAACCCGACTAACTGTTCGTAAAGGGGGTTGAGTTTGCACATCGGCGGAATATGAACCACCTTATGCCCGAAGAGGGTAATATCGCGCTCGAAGGGACATTGTGGGGGAATCATTTTGCACAAGAAGCGCGCCAATCTCGGATCGTGGATGTCCAGATCGTCGAGCCAGTGGCGCACGGGAGCTAAAACGTCCACCCCAGGGGGTTTGGAGGGGTCGTATCCTTCCGGCGGTTTGGGAACTTGCGCCGAACTGTCGCTTTCAGATTGCGCGCCAGCTTCGGAACCATCCCAGAGGGTATGGCGCAAGGCGTCGAGAATATGCTCGTTTTGGCCGAGAGCCTCGCAAAATTCGTGGATTTTATCGGCTTCTGAAGGAGAATAGACCCCATCGGCTAGGGCAACCATGACGGCTGTCCGCAAAAAGTTCTCGCCGACGGTCCCATCCTTGCCTAAAACTTTGGCCAGTTCGGCGGCGCTGACTTGTTCGATCTCTCCCAAATCTACACAAGGGGCTAGTTCTTCTTGAGTGAGGGAGGAAATGAGTTCCTGTTCTTCCGGGTCGAAATGACCGTCAGCCCAGGCGATGGTGAGCAAGCCACGCAACCAAACGGCGATTTGCTCGCTCGATAAAGAAGGTTGAACCGTTCCAGTCATCAGAGTTATTCCTGTTGAGTCGATCTACTCAACTTCTATCGTGACTCCTGTTTCGGGCGATCGCAACCTCCATCGCCTCCTCGAGAGAAAAACGAGCGGCGGATACTCCGCTTGGGGAATATCCGCCACTTTCAATTCGGAAATAGCCGGATTCAGCTACTCCCGGTGAAGGCGACTTCTGGGAATTTATCTTGAGCTTCCGACATCGGTCGATTTTTGCCTTCTTCTTGCCAGTAGTTGATAACTTCGGTCGCTTTGTTGAGCAAGGCAACCAGATCGTGCTCGGAAATCCAGTGCTTAGATTCCAACTCATTCTTCAGTTGCTCCCAGGCATTGTTCCGAGGCCAGAAGAAGTATGAAGTCAAAGGGCTAGTCCCTTTGCCGACCACTTGATCCACCGCGAGTGCTACGTTGTCCTCTAACCAGAGAACTTTGAGGATAAACTGCGCCAATCCAACCTCCCAAATGGGTTGCTACGTTTCTAAGGATCTGTACGATCTCCTATCCTACCCTACTCTCCGAACGGATGGGTCAATTTTTCCGAAAAAAAGTTAGAAAATCGATCGCACCCCTAAAATAGGGAGAGTCGATCGGTTGTCTGAATTCACAAGTTTTCTGAGGGTTGAGGAGGGAAAGGGAGCATTATGGGAGCTAAGATCTCGGCGATCGTGATTTTCGATATTGATGGGGTGATCCGCGATGTCAGTGGTTCTTACCGACGGGCGATCGCCGATACGGTCGAAGCGTTTACCGAGGGCGCCTATCGCCCTTCTCAAGACGATATCGATCGCCTCAAGTCCGAGGGATGCTGGAATAACGATTGGCACGCCTCCCAAGAGTTAGTCTACCGCTATTTCGAGCAATGCGGACAAGCACGAGGCGATCGCACCCTCGATTACGATGCCCTCGTCGCTTTCTTCCAATCTCGCTATCGCGGCACCGATCTTGATACCATGAATGGCTATATTTGTCAAGAACCTTTACTCGTCAGCAACGGTTATTTCGATCGCCTCACCGACGCCGGGATGAGCTGGGGCTTTTTTAGTGGAGCCATGCGCGCCGAAGCCGCTTACATTTTAGAAGGCGCCCTTAAATTAAAACAGCCCGTCGTAGTGGCGATGGAAGACGCCCCCAGCAAACCGGATCCGACGGGTCTATTCGACGCGATCGCCCAGGTTGAAGAACATCACAATTGTCATAACAATGCTCCAGTCATTTACGTCGGCGATACCGTCGCCGACCTCTACACCGTCGCGAAAGCGCAACAGGAACGACCGGAACGAACCTGGGTAGGCGTCGGCGTGTTACCGCCCCACGTCCACCACAGCCCGGAACGACAAGCCGACTATGGCGAGAACTTGAAAAATGCTGGGGCGGCGATCGTTTTAGACAATGTGGAACAACTGACTCCAGAGGTGATAGGAGAGATTGTAGATTGAGGCTGGGGTAAGCAGGCAAGATGAGTGTACCGTAGGAAGATTTCTACTAAGCTGTTTATCTTTTAGAATGCATAGTGTCCTGTAGGGGTTTGGTGACCAAACCCCTACAAGATTTTTTGATATTTTTTTATAAACAGTCTCATAGGAACTTCACGGGTTTGACTCATGCAGTTTAAATGTCTAACAGCTTATGACCTATTCCCTACTGACTTTTACTTTTCCCCTACTGCAACTTAATAAACTTCTGCAACGCCGCCACCATTGACGGGGGCCAACGGCGGATATTAGCGACCCATTCCAAATCCTTGTAGCGCGAATCCAAACCCGTGACCGCGACCCAATGACTTTCCGCCTCCCCGCGTTTTCCCGTTTCCCAGAGAGCTGCAGCGAGGGCCGCGCGCATGTCGGCGAACTTGGGATATTTGCGAACTAGGGCGCGCATCGAACGGATAGCAGTTTCTTGCTGCCCAGTTTGGTAGAGGGCGAGAGTGTAATTAGCTTGGGCGAATGCATATTGGGGGGCGAGTTCCGTAGCTTTGTAGAAATCGGCGATCGCCTCCTCCCATTGTCCTAAACCCGCTTTGGAGTTACCGCGATTGTTATAAGCCGCCGGATCGTTCGGTTCGAGTTCCAGAACCCGGTTATAATCGGCGATCGCCTCCTCATAACGTTGCAAGCCCTCCAAAGCCGTCCCGCGATTGAGATAGGGATCCGGCGCTTCCGGCATCAATTCGATCGCCCGGTTAAAATCGGCGATCGCCCCTTCCAACTCATTCTGACTCACCCGTGAATTCCCCCGATTGCTCCACAACGCGGGATTCTCCGGCATGATTTCGAGCATTTGAGTCCAATAATCCTCCGCCGCCTCAAAATTGCCCCGATTTGTCGCTGAAAAAGCCTTATTTTCTATCTCTTGCAACTGGGTCAACTGTTCTGCATCGAGTAGATCCCCAGTCCCTGCCGCCACTGGCAAAGCACCACCGAAAGACAACAGGATAATGGTTAATCCCAAGATCGATAACGAGACAATAGCGCGAATCATAAAAATCTGTTGAATAGCTGAATTTTTATAGTAGAGGCAAAAGGCAAAAAGTAAGAATCACAAGAGGAAAGGAGAATAGAAATCCTCCTGTGGTGTAGTAAAATCCAAAATCTAAAATCTCAAACTCAACTGCTCGTCCGGCGGCGTATATCCTAAATGTTCCCAAGCCGCAGCCGTAGCGACGCGACCCCGTGGGGTGCGATTCCAATAGCCAATTTGTAATAAATAGGGTTCGTAAACCTCCTCAATGGTTTGGGCGTCCTCACCCGTCGCCGCCGCCAAGGTTTCCAAACCGACCGGACCGCCTCTAAAATGCTCGATCGCCACCGTCAGCAAACGGCGATCGGTCCAATCCAAACCACACGGATCCACATTAAAGAGTTCTAAGGCTTCTTCGGCCACTTCGGCGGTAATTTCGCCAAATTGCTTGACCTCGGCATAATCGCGCACTCGCTTGAGCAAACGGTTTGCAATCCGAGGCGTTCCGCGAGAACGACGGGCAATTTCTTCACTGCCTTCTGGCGTCACCGTAGTTTGCAAAATTTGTGCCGTTCGCGTCACAATTTCCGCCAATTCGTCGGGTTCGTAGAATCGCAAGCGTTGAATCAAGCCGAAGCGATCGCGCAACGGCGAAGTCAGCGCCCCCACCCGAGTCGTCGCCCCCACCAACGTAAACGGCTGCAAGGGAATGCTACGAGTCCGGGCACTAGTCCCTTTGCCAATGGTAATATCGAGCCGAAAATCCTCCATGGCCGGATAGAGAATTTCCTCAGTCATTCGCGTCAGGCGGTGAATTTCATCGATAAATAAAATATCGTGAGGTTTGAGATTGACCAGCAAGCCGACAATATCCCGAGGACGTTCTAAAGCAGGTGCGGTGGTAATTTTACAACCGACCCCCATCTCCGAGGCCAAAATTAAGGCCATGGTGGTTTTCCCCAAACCCGGAGGGCCGTAAAGTAAGAGGTGATCGAGGGCTTCTTGTCGCGATTTAGCTGCTTGAATGGCGATATCTAAAACTTCTTTAAGGTCTTTTTGACCGATATAATCGCTCAAGCGTTGGGGGCGGATCGTTTCTTCTTGCTGGTTATTATTTTGCTCGTCTGCTTGTGCTTCGGCTTCCAGCAAGGAGGCTTCAGTTGTTTGGTATAACTGGGGAGATTCACGGGCCTTGATTTGCTTTTTCGGTTCGCTTGGCTGTTGGTTCGATGAAATAATTGCCATTGGGGATTTTAGATTTTAGATTTTAGATTGAGGATCTAGTGAGGGAAGCGGGCAACATGAATGCACCACAGGTTTGGGACTTCCCCGATTCACCAGTCTCTATTTGCTAACTGATTCCAAACCCTAATCTGATGAATTCACCTTTAACTGTGCCGGAAAATGTTAGTTTTGCCGAGGCGATCGCCCTGACCGAGCAATTGATGGAGGCGATCGACACGGGCAAAATCGACCAGTCCGAGATCGAAACCCTCGTGCGAGACTTAGTGGCCAGCCGAGACGGGGCGCGAGGCTTTTTTGTGGCCTATTTAACCGATTCTAGACCCCAGAGCGATCGCCCCTCCCCCGAGATTTGTCGGGCCTTGTCCTCCTCCGAGGAAATTGTCGGCGAACTGTTGGCGAAAAATATCTCCATGTCGGCGGCGATGGTCTTGACCCACCAACGGCAAAATCACCCCGAGATGGCGGCAGATTCCGCCAAAGTGCGCGATCGCAGCGCCCGCTTGATCCGTTGTTTAAACAGTTCGGTTTTACGGGAAAACTGCCGTCAAATGCTCGAAAGCGCCCGGACGGGAGAAGGGATTTACCGATCTTTTCTAGAGAAGTGGGGTTACGACGACGAACAGCGTCAGGCGATGGTGACCGCCTTAGAAGGGGCGATCGCCGCTCCTTAAAATTTTTACGAATATTGAAAAAATGTAAGTAAAAATTTACACTCTAGAGTGCGGTCACCGGAGAAATCTCGTTTAGTTTAGAGAAAAGAACGCGGCGATCGCGTCTTCCAAAACATGGCTCGTTCCCTTTTCAGTTCTCCAGCAAAGGCCGACAACGACGCCAGTTTTTGATTAAGTGGGTGAGGAAGTGAACATTGGTCAGATCCATCAAAGGAGCCTTTCGCAAGGCAGGTAAAGTCCATAATCTGCCTGCATTCGAGCGAGAGTGGGGATTCAAGCTCAACCTCTTGTCGAGTTTAGTTCGCCGAGACCTAGAAGCGCGTTACAAAGGCTCGGTTCTGGGGAACTTGTGGCCCTTACTCAACCAACTCTCGCAACTGCTGATTTACACCTATGTCTTTTCAATCATTCTCAAAGTCAAGCTACCGGAACAAGGATTACCTGAAAACAGCTTGACCTTTGGCTTGTGGCTGTTCGCCGGATTAGTCCCCTGGATTGCCTTTACCAGTGGCACGATCCAAGCCGCGAACAGTGTCGTGGCCCAAGCCAACCTCGTCAAAAAAGTGGTCTTTCCTCTCGCCTTATTGCCTTTAGTGCCAGTCCTATCCGCCTTTGTCGAGAGTTCTTTCGGTTTGATGGCACTGATTGCCCTATTGGCGATTTCCTCCGATACCCTCCATGCGACCTTGTGTTTGCTGCCGTTGGTGTGGGTGACCCAATTGCTGCTGACGGCGGGATTGGGGTACTTAGTCGCCGGATTTACCGTGTTTCTGCGCGACATTCCCCAAACCCTAACCGTCATTCTCAACTTATGGTTTTACTTGACCCCGATTTGCTATCCCGCTAATGTGATTCCCGAACAGTGGCGGGGGTGGGTGTTCTGGTTAAATCCATTAGCGGCGATCGCCGAAATTTACCGAGATGCGATTCTCGTCGGCGAAATCCAGCATTGGGGAGAATGGGGCGTTGCTTTCGCGATCGCCCTAGCCGTGTTTGCCGTCGGTTTTTGGTCTTATAAAAAACTCAGACACGCCTTTGCCGACGTTCTGTGATTTCCTGGGATCTCCTCTCATTTCCTCCTTCGCTCCCTTCTTATTCCTCACCTAGATTTTCCAGATTCGACAATTTTAGATTGACCCCAAATCCAACACAATTTCAACGTTCAATCTCCCCTCCCCAACCTCAATCTAAAATCTAAACTCTAAAATCTAAAATCCCAACATTCACTCCTCACCGCGCAACAACGGCCCTCGTTACGAAAGTATTCCAATGGATGAAATCGCAATTTCTCTGACCGATGTTTCCAAATGTTTCAAACGGTACCGACATCCCGTAGATCGACTCAAAGAAATCCTCTTTCCCGGTAAAGCTAGAGCCGATGAATTCTGGGCATTACAGAATATCAATCTGGAAATACCCAAAGGTAAAACCCTCGGCATTGTCGGACGTAACGGCTCCGGAAAAAGTACCCTTTTACAGATTATTGTCGGCACCCTTTCCCCCACCTCCGGCGACGTACACGTGCGAGGTCGAATTTCCGCCTTACTCGAACTCGGAAGCGGCTTCAATCCCGAATTTACCGGACGTCAAAATGTCTTTTTCAACGGCCAGCTATTGGGCTTAACCCAAGCGGAAATCGAAGAACGATTTGACGATATTGTTGGTTTTGCCGATATCGGCGACTTTCTCGACCAACCCGTAAAAACCTATTCGAGTGGAATGTTCGTGCGTTTGGCGTTTGCCGTCGCCACCAGTGTCGATCCCGATATCTTGGTCGTAGACGAAGCCCTTTCCGTCGGCGACGAAGCCTTCCAGCGCAAGTGTTTTGCTCGCTTGGAAACGATCCAAGAACGGGGGGGGACAATTTTATTTGTTTCCCATGCGGCGGGAACGGTCATCGAGTTATGCGACTCGGCAATTTTGATGTACGACGGGGAATTACTATTAACGCATACCCCGAAAACAGTGATTGACAAATATCACAAATTAATCTACGCTCCGGCGGAAAAAACTGAAGAGATTCGCCGAGAAATTCGAGCATTCGATCGAGGAAAAACGCGCGATCGCCTCACCCCAAAAATTCCCGATTTTGCCACTGAAATTAACGGACATTTGGGGAACGGCAGTCATGGCGAAGTGGCCAACTCGGCGATCTTTCAGCAAGGGGCGCGGGCTTTTTACGACCCGGATATGAAACCCGCAGAAACGATCGCCTACGAATCTCGCGGGGCTAAAATTATCGACCCCAAAATCATCACCTTGCGCGACCAACAAGTCAATAACTTAGTCGGTCGTCACGAATACGTTTACACCTACACCGTCGAGTTCTCCCAAACTGCCTATCGGGTTCGCTTCGGCATGTTAGTGAAAACGATTAGCGGTATGGAAATCGGCGGTGCGTCTTATGCGTTCTCCGATTATGCAGATACGAATATCGTCGAAGCGGGAACGAAATTAGTCGTCAAATTCCGCTTTAAATGTTTGCTCAATCCCGGGGTTTATTTCCTCAATGCCGGAGTTTCCGGAGTTGTTGACGGTAGTTTTACTTATTTAGATCGCTGCATCGACGTGGCGATGTTCCGCGTTTTACCCGAAGAAAATTTGATGGGAACGGGAACGGTGGATTTTGTGGTAAAGCCGAGTTTGACGGTGGAGAAAACGGCGATCGGGGTTGAAAAACAAGCGGAGTTAATTGAAACGGAGAATTATTAAGATTGACAATTAAGATCGAATAGAGAGTTTGAATCGCTGTCAATCTAGTTTTTACCATGCTCGATCCGTCTGTGTTGAGTCCGATTCCTGGCGAAAAGGATCCCCACCAGGTCAACGATCATTTTGCGATTGGCTTGGCGCCGTTATCCCTGGAAGAGATTTATCAGTTAGTCGATGATGGCGGAAATGGGGCGATCGTGGTGATGAGTGGGATGGTACGCAACAAAACCGATGGTAAAGCCGTCGTCGCTTTGGAGTACCAAGCTTACGAACCGATGGCGATCGCCATTTTCCGACAAATTGCCGCCCAAATTCGCCAATCGTGGCCCGAGGTCACTCGGATGGCGATTCACCATCGGATCGGTCGCCTGTCCGTCGGTGAAATTAGTGTGTTAGTCGCCGTGGGGTGTCCCCATCGGTCGGAAGCATTCGCGGCGTGCCAGTATGCGATCGATACCCTCAAGCACAATGCGCCAATTTGGAAAAAGGAACACTGGGCCGACGGGTCGAGTTCTTGGGTCAGTATTGGGGCTTGCGAAGCTGAAAATCCTTGAGGAATTCCCAGAGAGTGATTAACTGACTTTGCGTTAACCTAGCGGTAGCAGGGCTAACCGACAATCAAGACCCGCGAGGGTCTTTTTGTCGCTACCTACTACCCCGGTGGGTAATACCGGGGTTAC
>NZ_JAEOXH010000002.1:0-101688 GCF_016632315.1 Oxynema mangrovii CENA135
CCTTCTCCACCGTCTAGGGTGTCGTTGTCGTTACCGCCGTCGAGGCTGTCGTCGCCAACGCCTCCGTTGAGGATGTCATTGCTGTCGCCACCGGAAATCGTATCGTTACCGTCGTTTCCGGAGAGACTGTCGTCACCTGCATTGCCGACGATCGCATCGTCATTGTCACTACCCGCGATCGTGTCGTCCTCATTATCTCCGATGAAGGGCGCAATGACATTCAAGTTAAAGGGCGTGCTAACCGTAGCGTTGTTCGGATCCGTTGCCACAATCAGCAGGGCAAGGGTTCCGACATCCCCTTCGGCGGGGGTGCCGCTAAAGGCTCCCGTTGCCGGGTCGAAGGTCAGCCAACTGGGTAAGGGATCGCCGTTGGCTAAGGTCGCCGTATAGGTGAGCGGGTCGCCGTCGGGATCGCTGAAGGTTCCGGCTGGGATGGCGAAGTTAAATGCTTCTTCGGCTGTGGCTGAAGTATCGGCGATCGGGGTTGCGACCACAGGGGATTCGTTGGGAACGTCGCTGACATTCAGGGTGAAGTTGTCACTGACTGAATCAGTCCCGTCGGAGGCAGTGACGAGAATATCGAGACTGCCGACATCCCCTTCGGCGGGGGTGCCGCTAAAGGCTCCCGTTGCCGGGTCGAAGGTCAGCCAACTGGGTAAGGGATCGCCGTTGGCTAAGGTCGCCGTATAGGTGAGCGGGTCGCCGTCGGGATCGCTGAAGGTTCCGGCTGGGATGGCGAAGTTAAATGCTTCTTCGGCTGTGGCTGAAGTATCGGCGATCGCGCTATCGAGAGTGGGTGGATCTTGAGCCGGATCGATCGTAATCGTGAAGGTTTGAGCTGCCGAGGTATCGACCCCACCATTCGCCGTCCCGCCACTGTCTTGCACGACCACATCAAAAGTAGCCGTACCGGAAGCATCTGCAGCAGGGGTGTACGTCAGGTTGCCACTCGCATCAATTGCCGGAGTGACGTCAAACAAACTGGGGTCGCTGATATTGCTGACCGTATAGGTAGCGGTTTGGGTCGCTTCGTCTGTCGGTCCGGGGTTGAAGGCGGTGACCCAACCATTGACTGTTTGTGCGCCAGCATCTTCGGTGATGGTCGGTGGATCGGTTGCCGTGAAACTCGGTTGGTCGTTAACCGGATTGATATTAATGATTGCATTGGCGGTTGCAGTTTCGACGGCGTTGTTTTGAACCGAAACCGTCAACGTTTGTGATGCGGGGGGTGTATCGGAAGTGTTCTCGTACTGGAGCTTCTGGGCAATGCTAGAAATATGGGTGTCATCGACAATCGCAGGCGGCGGCACTGCCTGGGTGACCACCACATCATCAATGAAGAGCTGAGCTCCTGCGACTGTACCCCCACTAAAGTCAAAGGTACCGGAAACGAAGACAAACTTATACTGACCTTGCTGGGTAATAGTCACCGTCTCCGTCGCCCAAGTAGTGGAGGCAGCACCACTATCGCCAGTTTCGTCGAGAATGGTGAGGATATCCGCTAGATAAAACTTACCCAAACTTACCCATCAAGTCTGAAAGCTTGATGAACAATACGTTTGAGTCGATTTTACTTCCTGCTTCTACCAAGGGAGTTGGCTCGCTCTTGTCCACAGGCGTTAATTTGGCCGTAGCTCGACCTATTTTTTCCAGATTTTTGGCTGCGTTTAAATCTCTGTCTATTTTGAGATGACAATGGTCGCAACCAAACAGTCTTTCTGATAAGAGTAATGAGTCTTTAATGCTTCCACAATTAGAACAGATTTTACTAGATGGATAAAATCTGTCTACGATTATTAGTTGTGACCCATATATTTGGCTCTTATATTCCATCTGCCGTCGGAATTCATAAAACCCCATATCGGCGATAGATTTAGCTAGTTTATGATTGGCCATCATGCCTGATACGTTTAAGTCTTCTATCACATTAACGGCGTGGTTCTTGCATAATTGTGAGGTCAACTTATGTAACGTATCTTTTCTGAGATTAGCGATTTTCCGATGGAGTTTTTGGACTTGAAGCTGGGACTTTTTTCGATTGGCAGAGCCGAGACTTTTTCGGCTAACTTGTCTTTGGAGTCTAGCTAGTTTATTTGAATGCTTTTTATATGCTTTTATTCCTTCTATACTTACTCCCGTTGATAAGGTGGCAAGCGCTTTTATCCCCAAATCTATCCCCACTACATCTGTTTTCTTATCGGTGGGGGTCACGTTGACATCTATTTTAAACGAAATAAACCAGCGATCTGCCTCTCGACTAATCGTCACATTTTTGGGTTGATAATTCCCCGATAATCTTTCATAAGTTTTCAGAATTCCAATGACAGGAACCTGAATTTTATTTTCAGATAATATTTTTATGGTTCCATCTAGAGTAAAGCTGTCTTGTCTGCCTTTTTTCTTAAATTTAGGTCTAGATTTCTTTTTTTTAAAGCAATCTTGCCACGCCTGGGCGAGATGTCTGAGAGCGTATTGAGGGGCACACTTAGAAACTTCGTAATACCACAGATTCTCTGGTTTTACTAACTTATTTAACCACTTATGTAAGTCAATAGCTGTGGGAAATTTGATTTTTTCATCGGGACTACAATCGGCATTATGTGATAAAATTCCTAAACACAACCCGTGACCCCAATTGTAAGCATGACGCGCCACTCCCGCATGACGAGCGAGTTTTTGTCGTTGGGTAAGATTAACTTTAAGTTGTGTTTTAAACCCTAATAACATGGAGTTAAATGCTCTACGCTACCAATGGCGCCTAACTAGAGCTAATTTTACCACCACTGATGACTTTATTAACAATTCAGTTTCTAGAAATATTGGTCAATGCTCCGGGAATTTCTCACGATTTGAGTAAGATTGGGTAAGATTGGGTAAGTTTTCGGCTTCTGTAGTTAACCCCCAAGCTGAATTCGATAAAGCCGCCCTGATAGTTCGTCCCGCCAGAAAAGGTGATATCGCTGTCTACGATCGTGGCGGGGTCTTGTTCGTTGTAAGACGAATCATCGAGACTGGTAATCGTCGGCGCAAACGCACCCGCATAAGCATTGAGGGTGGGTTCGTCGAAGGCTAAAGCTGCCTTCAACAAACGGCGAGTTGTATTGACAACGGTCTCTAGCTGCCAGTTGGCACCGCGTTGCTGACTCCCGACTCGGGTCTGAGACGCGGCCACGGCAGCTCCAGTGAACTGGGCGAATTGCCCGACAAACTTGGAACCGAGAACCCCGGCAGCGACGTTACAACCGTAGAGGAGAATGTTGTCGGCTTTCCACTGTTGTAGATCGGTGGCATAGCGGTTGAGGTTGCCTAAACTCAGTTCGCTATTGCCGAGATAGAGGGTGCCTGGGCTACCGTGGGAGACGATGTGGAGGGATTCGAGATCGGGGATATCACGCAGGATCTCGGTAATCTGTTCGACTCCATCGCGGTTGCGATCGAGGATGACTACTTGGGTTCCAGGAACGACCCCTGCAGCGAGCATCTGGCAATCGTCAACCGTAGGATCGAGGATTGCGAGTTGATGACGGGAAGTAGCACGTACCGATTGACTGAGAATGCTCTTTTCGATGAATTCTTCTTGCATTGGTTGAACTATGACTTGAGAAAGGGTTTGTGTTGCGTGCGATCGCCCTAAACTCAACCCCAAGGAAAAATTCGCAGACTTAGCAATCCTGTCTTTCATGAAGTCAGGAAGTGCTTTAAAGAAAATCAACAATTCACAGCGAAAAACTTCCACAAACTCATCCGTCAACAAATGAAGCCCTAGTTAACGGTGAAGGCTATTAGAAGGTTGGCTATGGTTGGGGAACCATTTACAATAAAAGAGCAGTCTAATTGCGAAAGCTTTAAGTTGGCAAAACACTTAAATCTTACAAAACAGATGACTCAAGATAGGAGCGTCAACAAACGAGAATACTACAATGAAAGTCTTCAGTCAAGAGTAACTAAAGAGTTCGATCTTATCCCTGTAAGATCGCACCAACTTTAAATCGACATCACTCAACTTGTAACAACGAAACTGACCTCTGTTCATTGAGTTAGGTTTGGATAGATTTGGTGCTTTTACAATCATCAAACCAGATTTTGGTCTACCCCATCGATTTAACTAGTAAGTTATGTGTTGCTGAGAGGATGCAACATTTACTTTCGCTTCCGATTCCCACTTGAGATAGCGGGCAATCAATCGCGACCTCGTTCATTCTACTGAGGCAATTAAGACAGTCACCTCAGTAAATCTACGTAAATCTTTCAAAAATTCTTCCTGTCAAGGGATTCAATAACACTAAAATGCATTTTTTTAAAATAAACAAATAAAAGATTTAGATCGTCAAAACCAGCAAAGCCAAATAGCTTTTACCCATTCTACCATAACGCAATAGATTATTTTACGATTGCAAATTATATGCAAAAATATTTTTTGTCGATCGGTTTTTACAAAAAAATCATCTAAACTTTATTAAATTTTTAAATATTTAGTTGATTTTTGATAGTGTTTATGAATTGCCTTGTACTGTAGGGGGTAACCCCCTAATGATGGTGCAGTTCACCTGTATCTGGCAAAGATATCTATAGCCATCCTCAATTGGTTGTAAAATATAAGGGTTTTAGGGACACGGGAATGCCTTGTCTTTAAAGGAATTTGGCGATTTTCCAAAATCGATCTCAGATTCAACAGATTGAGGACGGCTATAGATCGATTCAATGGCTATAGTAATCTTATTTTACTGATAGTATAAATAAATACAAAGTATTAATAACTAAGTTTACCATTTCAATCCACCAATTTAACCTATCGTTCCTGGGGAAATGAGAATTTACTCACCGAATCTCATACTTTGGCTTACTAGAGAATTCAATGTAACTTTCGATCCCGTTATTATTTGGACGAATTTAAAAGGATTATATATCTTCCGATCGCTCCTTTTCTAATACCTCCAGCAAACAACGTAAAATTAAATAAGTAGAAGTCGCACCGGGGTCTTGATGTCCCGCACTTCTTTCGCCGAGGTAACTGGCTCGTCCTTTTTTAGCCACGAGCACAATCGTCTTTTTCATCCCTTCTTCTGTGGCTAAAACGGCTTCGCGCAAGGCATCTACGAGACTGCGATTTTGGGCGATCGCCGTCGTGTAAGTTTCCACGGCTGGAGACAAGGCATCGAGCATTGTTTTATCGCCGAGATTGGCTTTTCCTCGTTGAATGACGCCGTCTTTTCCCGCTTGTAGTAAGTTGGCTAAATCTTGAGCCGTCAGTTCTTGTTTTCCGGCTACTGCACTACTGGCTCGTAAAAATAAGGTACCGTACAACGGGCCACTCGCTCCACCGACGGAAGAAATGAGGGTCATGGCGATGGTTTTTAAAAGAGTGCCAATGTCACTATTCCGATTTTGAACAAGTTGGGCGATCGCCTTTTTAAAACCGCGATCCATATTGATACCGTGGTCTGCATCTCCGATCGCCGCATCGAGTTCGGTTAAATAGTCCTTGTTTTCTTCGATCGTTTCGGCAATTTTTTTAAACCAGTCAATAATTTGAATTTGAGTAACTTTTTCTTCCATATTCTAGTAAGATGTATGAGTAACATTGATAATTTATGCCGCACAATTCACGATGGTTCACAAGGCGATCGTCCGGTTTACCAATGCAATCCCGCCGTTTTGACGGGAGCATCCCAAAGATCGACCATTTCTTCATCGACTTTAAGCAAAGTAATCGAGCATCCTTGCATGTCCAAAGAGGTAATATAAGGACCGATCAAATTGCGAACGATCGCGATTCCTTTGGCTTCGCAAATTGCGGCGAGTTTGCGATAAACGACGTACAATTCCGATAGCGGCGTACCTCCCATACTGTTGACGAAGGCGATCGCGCGATCGCCCTTTTCTAACGGCGGATCGGTTAATTGAATTTCGCTCCATTCTCCGCGATCGAGATCCCATTCTCGAACGGTACGCCGATAATTACGATCTTCGAGAATAGAAAGGGTCAGTAATTCGGTAATTTCATCGGCGGATTTGAGCGCCATCCGTTCCCGTCCCGGTTCTCCATGAATCCCGATCCCCAGTTCCATTTCTCCCTCGCCGAGTTGGAAGGTCGGGGAGCCTTTCGCCGGAACCGTACACGAAGTGAGAGCGATGCCCATGCTGCGTCCGTTGAGATTGACTTTGCGGCACAAATTGGCCAATTGTGAGAGATTGTAGCCGCGATCGGCTGCCGCACCGCAAATCTTTTCCGCTAACACCGTCGTTCCCACCCCGCGCCGTCCTTGGGTATAGAGGGAATCTTTCACCGCTACATCGTCATCGATGAGGAGATTGAGAACGGGTATATTTTCGGCGATCGCCAATTCCGCAGCCATCTCGAAATTCATCACGTCGCCGCTATAGTTTTTCACGATATTCAGGACTCCAGCGCCGCCATTGACCATTTTTGCCGCCTCTAGCATCTGGTCTGGCGTCGGCGAGGTAAACACTTCCCCCGGACACGCCGCATCGAGCATTCCCGGACCGACAAATCCGGCGTGCATCGGTTCGTGTCCGCTTCCCCCGCCAGAGACCAGCGCGACTTTACCCCGCACCGGAGCGTCGGCGCGGTAAACAAAGTGTGGCTCGAAACGAACGCGAATCAGGTCGCGGTGAGCCAGCGCCATCCCTTCCAAGCTCTCACGTACGAAGTCATCCGGGTTGTTAATCAGCTTTTTCATATGTCTTGGATTTAGTGAAACAATCGTCGTTTTATTTTTGAAAATTTTATTAACTTCTTAATATAGCAAATTTTGACTAAATTGCCTAGAAACTTATCCCTTTATCCCCCGAGATACTATTTTTGATGAAAGAGCGATAAAATAAAAAAAATCTTCATGCAAGATTGTTGTAAAAACAAAGATTTAAGTAATTCTTAACTTCGGTTGCTAATCTTTTTGCGAATAACGGCGGGACGGCATTGCCAATTTGATTGTATTGATTTTCCTCAGAACCTTGGAACCTAAACCAATCGGGGAAACTTTGCAGGCGCGCGCCTTCGCGAACGGTGAGGCGGCGGCGGCGTCCGTCGGGTAAACGAATTCTGAGCATGTCTCCCGTGGCGGCGCCGAGGTTGCGACAGGTGACCGTTCGTGCGGGACGATCTAAATGCAGATCGCGGGGTCGGACACAGTTCGAGGCGCGTTCGTATTTTTCGATATATCGGTCCATGCTGGAGGTGAGAAATTTGGCATTTTTAGGAATGGTTAACGTTAAGTTTCCCAAGGCTTCGCCAGCCGTGTAGGGATGGCGATCGTGGCTTTTTGACGGCCATTGCCAACCGCCTCTATGCGCAATACAAAAAAGTCTTTGGCGGCGTTGGGGAACGCCGTAATCGCTGGCGGTTAAGACTTGATATTCGACTTGATAATCTAATTGTTTGAGAGTTTGTACGATTTCTTGAAAGTAAGTTTTATTGCGATAAAGCATTCCTCTAACATTTTCAAAAATCGCAATGTTTGGGCGATCGCGCCGAACGGCATTGAGAAAAATGGGGAAGCCGTCGCGGCTATCTTTGAGTCCTTTTTGATGTCCGCTTACACTAAATGGTTGACAGGGTGGACCGCCGATAATGACGGTCGCTCCCGATTGTAATTCGGTTTCGGGCGTGAGTGTTATTTGATGACAAGGACGGTTTAAATTATGACGGTAAGTTTGACAGGCTTCGGCAGATCTTTCGTAACCGATGGTTTGAAATCCGGCAGCTTCAAATCCGAGGGCAAATCCGCCACATCCGGCGAATAAGTCAATAACTAAAGCTTGAGAGTTGCCAGGCGGAGGAAGGGTTAATTCTGTTTCGAGATAGTCCAGATAATTTAGGCGAGTTAGGGAGATGCTGGAGGTCATAAATAGACGATAATAGACAAGGACAGTAAACGACGATCGCAGGTCTAGTTTTAGGGTAGGGCAACGGGGGCGATCGCGCAATTGTCGGCCATAAAAAAGCTCGCCGCAGCGAGCTGTAACTTAGACCAATTAAAGGAGTTGCACGAGGAAGAAGCAAAAAATTAAACCTTGGCGGTTAATGTTTCTAATGCGGCTAATTTTCGATCGAGATCGAGGCGTTGGTTGTAGTCCGTTTCGACGAAAGCTCCAATAATCTTTCGGTGGCGAACTATACCACAGGTTACCGGAATCGGTGATTCAAAGCTGGTATCGCCGTTATCTTCAGTTAAGTTCAGTCCGAATTGTTCGGTTTGACTTTACTCTAAATATCAAGTTAACGCTCAAAGCTTAAAAAAGAATAATTTTAAGCTAAAATTCATCTGAGAAAATCCTGAGATTTTGCTGAGTGAGACGGTCGGAGGCATTTTCGTTAACAACTGAAGTACGATCGCACTTAAGCGGGCGAGATCTACGTCCTGTTAATAATTGCTAAAATTTGGCGTGTCATGACGATCGCAACGACTACAATTGACCTAGATGGGTAAAACTCCATATAAATAAGGACGATCCCGGGTAAAGAAAGGGATGAAAAGCAGCAAAAGGGGTTGTAAACAATGAAAGTTTTGTCTTTGGCGATCGCGGGAATCTATTTATGGTTAGAAGTGGGGGCGTCTGCTAGCGCCCGCACCTTTCGCGAAGGGGAATCGCCGCGCTTTGAGGTTCCGATAGAACTGGCTGAAAATACGGAATCTTCGCCATCTGAAACGGAAGAAGAATCTGAGGAGGAATCTCCGTTAAAACCCTTCGATGAAGTGACGAAGGACTTAGAAAAGATTGAGGGCTTATTAACCTTTTATCGAAATGTAGAAAAAGAAGAGATCTATTTAGAAATTCAACCGGAACAGCTCGATCGCAACTTCCTGGCGATCGCGACGATCTCTTCGGGAATTGGTTCGCTCGGACTCTATCGTGGCTTACCCCTTTCCGATTTTATCTTTCAATTTAAACGCAGAAATTATAAAATTGATGTCGTCGTTCCCAATACCTTATTTCGTACCCAAGCGGGGGATCCGCAATGGCGATCGCGCGATCGCTCGTTCAGCGATTCGCCGATTTACACCTTACCTTTAACTAGTATTCATCCGGAACGAAACAGCCTATTAGTCGATTTCAAACCCTTTTTGATGGGAGAGGGGGGCAGTTTGAGCACGGCGATCGCCTGGAGCTTAGGAGATCTGTATACATTAAATAACGAGACCTCCTATCTCGATCGCGTCCAAGGTTTCCCCGAAAATGCCGAAATCGAGACGGTCTACGGCTTTTCCGGTCCGATGTCCTGGTTGGGTCCGGCGACGGTTCCCGACCCGCGCGCCTTCCAATTAAAAATTCGCACGAGTTTATCGCTCTTACCGACGAACAACGGTTATCGTCCGCGTTTGGCGGACGATCGCCTCGGCTATTTTCTCACGACTTATCAAAATCTCTCCAATTCTCGCAAACCGGATCCGTTCGTCAACTATATCAATCGCTGGCACTTAGAAAAACAAAACCCCAGCGCGCCCCTGTCGCCGCCAAAACAGCCGATCGTCTTTTGGATAGACAACGCGGTTCCCCTCGCCTATCGCGACGCCATCCGCGAGGGCATTTTAATGTGGAATGACGCTTTCGAGCAAGCGGGATTTATCGGGGCGATCGAGGCGCGACAAATGCCCGATCGCCCGGACTGGGATCCGGCAGACGTGCGATACAACGTTATCGTCTGGTCGAATACTCTCGACTCCTGGTTTGCGGGGATCGGGCCGTCGCGGGTCAACCCGTTAACGGGGGAAATCTTGGACGCCGACGTCATTTTAGATGGGGGAATCGTGCGCCAGATCCGGGAACAATACGGGGCCTTAGCCGATGGCGATCGCGCCCTCGTCAATCCCCTCACCTGCGAATTGGGGGCAGAAATTTCTCACTTCATCGATCGCCAGCTTCCGAGTCCGATCGCCGCCCAACTGCAACAATCCAACCCGGCGTCCCTCTCCCAACTGCGCGCCCTGGCGCAAATTCGAGGCGATCGTCGTCCTTGCTTCGCCCTCGCCGCGACCAACCAAGCCCGTTTCGGCGCCTTAGCCCTGAGTACCTTACACGACGTGCTACCGAATCAGGACGAAATGGAACTGTACGTGCATCAGTTCGTGCGCTGGCTGACCGCTCACGAGGTCGGTCACGTGTTGGGATTGCGCCACAACTTCCAAGGTAGCACCTGGCGTATGCCGGAAGACTTGAACAACGTGCTACTGACGCGCAACGAGGGCATGGTCGGCTCGGTGATGGACTACGTGGCGGTCAACATCGCCCCGGAAGGAGTGGAACAAGGGGACTACTTCCCGGTTATCGTCGGTCCTTACGATCGCTGGGCGGTGGAATACGGCTATCGGCCCATCGACGCCCCCACGCCGGAATTAGAACGGGATGTGCTGCAAGAGATCGCCCGCCGCGCGCCGCAACCGGGCTTAGAGTATGCTACCGACGAAGACAGCATGGATTTAGTCTATCCCGATAGTAACTTGTGGGATTTGAGCGGCGATCCGTTGCGCTATTCCCAATGGCAAATGGATAACGCCCGCCAAGTGTGGGACAAATTGGACCGAAGATACCCCCTTCCGGGAGAAAGTTACAGCGAACTGCGCGATCGCTTCCACATGGTCTTAAATTACTATTTCGGTTACGCTTACGACCTCACGCGCTATATCGGCGGTCAACGTTTCCACCGCCACCATGCGGGAGATCCGGGGGCGAAAGCGCCGTTTGAAGCGATCGCCGTGGAACGACAACGGGAAGCCCTGGCAGCGATCGGCGATCGCGTGTTTGCGGAAGATGCCTTTAACTTTTCCCCGGAAACGATCGCCCGTTTGGCGCCGGATCGCTGGGATCATTGGGGCAATTGGATCGTCTGGGAACGTTTGGACTATCCCTTGTTCGATCGCCTCTTAGGACACCAAACCTTAATTTTGAGTAACTTACTCTCTGCGGATCGGCTCAATCGCTTGCGCGACGCGGAACTGAGCAATCCCCATGGGGACAGTCTGCGCTTGGGAGAACTGTTCGAGACCTTGCGGGGGCAAATTTGGAGCGAACTGTCCGACGATCGCGATCCGCGTCGGGAAATTACGGTGTTGCGGCGCGGTTTGCAACGGGAACACTTGAATATACTGCTGCACATGGCCTTGCGAACGAATATCGAGGCGGCAATGGAGGCGACCAGCTTTTTAGATTTGATAATCGCCTTACGCACCCTCGATCCGCCGGAAGATGCCCGGGCTTTGGCGCGCTACCAATTGCGAGACCTGCACGCGGCGATCGATCGCCGTTTGGATAAGGAGGGCAAACGGCTGGACTTGCAAACTCGGGCCCATTTAGAAGAAGCACGCGATCGCATTGCCAAAGCACTAGAAGCGCCGATGCGGGCGAAAGAGGTCGCGCACAAACCTGCTAACTGAGGGCGGAACACTGCTGCTGGAGGAAGTTGCGAACGGCTTCGGCAGAATCGAGTTGCAAGGCGGTGGCGGCGATCGCCTCGGCTTCGGGAACGCTAAAACGGGCGATCGCGGCTTTGACGGCGGCGATCGCCCGGGGGTTGAGGCTCAATTCGGCGATGCCCAAACCGACGAGAAGGGGGACCGCCGCCGGATTGGAAGCCAACTCGCCGCAGACGGCGACGGGAACCCCTACAGCCCCGGCGGCGCGGGTGGTCTGGGCGATCGCGCGCAACACGGACGGTTCGAGGACGTTGGCGAAAGGAGACACTTGAGGGTTGGTGCGATCGGCGGCGAGATAATATTGGGTCAGATCGTTGGTTCCGATACTGAAAAAGTCTACCTCGGCGGCGAAGCGATCGGCGATCGCCACGGCGGCGGGAATTTCGACCATCATCCCCACGGCGATCGCCCGGTTGTACGCCCGGTCTTCCCCGTCGAGTTCGGCTTTGGCGCGATCGAGCAGGGCTTTGGCGGCGCGCCATTCGGCTAAGGTGGCGACGGTGGGAAACATCACTTTAATTTGGCGTCCGTGACTGGCTTTTAAAATTGCGCGCAACTGAGTTTTAAACAGATCCGGGCGATCGAGGAGCAGGCGGATACCGCGCAAGCCCAAAAAGGGGTTATTTTCCGGCGGTAACTGCAACCAGGGTAAAGGTTTGTCCCCGCCGACATCTAGGGTGCGAATCACCGTGGGCCGATTTTTAAAAATATCGGCGATCGCCCGATAGACTTGTGCTTGTTCTTCTTCGCCCGGGGGAATCGGGCGATCGAAATAAAAAAACTCGGTTCGCAACAGGCCCACCCCTTCGGCGCCGCTATTGCGCGCCAGTTGGGCATCGGGGATCCCCATTACGTTAGCGAGGAGGGTAACGCGCCGTCCGTCGCGGGTTTGGGTCGGCGAGGGGGCGATCGCCCGAGGTTCGCTCACCTGTCGTTTGGCGGCGAGGGTGCGACGGCGATCGCGATCGGGTTCGACCCACACTTCTCCCGTGTCGCCGTCGAGGGCGATTTCGGTGCCGTCGGCAACCCCCGCGAGGCGATCGCCGAGTCCCATCACCGTCGGAATGCCGAGGTTTCGGGCTAAAATCGCGCTGTGAGAATTGGCACTGCCTCCGGTGGTGCAGATGCCTAAAATCACTTTGGGATCGAGTTGGGCGACTTCGGAAGGGGTCAGGTCTCCCGTCAGCAAAATCCCCGGATCCCTCAGTTCGAGGCGGACGCTACTATTGCCGGATAAGGCGCGCAAAACGCGAATGCCGATATCGTTTAAATCGCTCGATCGCGCCTGGAGATAGGGGTCGTCGAGAGTTTGATAGCGCCTTACGGTCTCGTCGATCGCCCGCTTCCACGCCGCGATCGCCCCGTATTTTTCCACAAAAATATCGTGACGGATCCCTTTCCAGAGGTAGGGATCTTGCAAGTATAACTGATGGGCCTCGAAAATCGCCCCAGTTTCCGGGGAAGACATGGCATTAGCGAGCATCTGCATTTGACGGCGGGCATTTTGTACCGCCAATTGCAACGTATCCCACTCACTTTCCGGGTCTTCTGCCATCCCTTCGCGCACTTCCGGCAGTACGGGGTGATAGCGAACGAGTGGCCCGAGGGCGACTCCCGGCGAGGCGGCGATCCCCTGGACGCCTTCCCCGGTCGGGGCGATCGGCGCGCTGGTGGCGGCTTCCGGGGCGTCGGCGTTCCCTTCGTGAAAGTTGCACTGGATCAGTTCTTTCAAAGCTTGCACGGCGTTCCCGGCGTCGATTCCCCGGGCGGCGATCGCGATTTCGTCCCCCTGACGCACCCCCAAGGTCATCAGTTGGATGATACTTTTCCCGTCGATCGCCTCGGACGAGCGCCTGAGATTGCTGACGGCGATCGACGCGGTAAATTGTGAGGCGATTTGGACGAACAGGGCGGCGGGTCGGGCGTGAATGCCGAGGCGGTTGCAGACCGTGAGACGCAGTTGTGAGGTCGGCTCCCCCGTCGTGGCGTTGGGCGCGGGTCGGGACGCGGTTTCGATTCCGAGTTGGGAGGCTTTCGGGGTCAGGGCGCTGCGGGCTTCGGCGATCGCGCGATCGAGGTCCGCCCCGGTGGAGACCGCCACGGCGGCGGCGATCGCCCCTTCGACTAAAGGAGCTTCGCACAATCGCACCCGGGAACGGCGATCGGCCTCTAAAAATTCTAAGGCCATTTCCGCACTCATCACCGCACTGCCCAAGTCCATTAACAGCAACACCCCCTCGCCGCGATCTGCCGCTTCGATCGCCGCCAGCACGCGCATCGGGTCGGTTCCAAAGGGATTTTCCGGGTCGTCTATCCCCGCCGCGATCGCGATCTCTACCGCCGATCCGACCATTTGCCGTGCCAGTTCTCGCACGGCGGCAGCTAATTTCTCGCTGTGAGAAACAATAACAATTCCAACCATAACCCTGTTGTGCTATCAGTCTGCCGATCGCCATCTGCCGAGTGGATGTTCGCGGCAGAAGATCGCTCCTTCAGTCCTCTCCTTCATTCAAGGCGTCGAATTGGTCGCGATCGATCCGACCGAGATCGTATAAAGTTTTGACAATCTCCGAAATCGACAACACCGAATGAGCGCGATATCCCGCCTGTTGCAAGCGGTCTTTCACCCCTTTTTCGTGGTCGATAAACACGACGATATCTTCCACCTTCAACCCCGTCGATTCTAACTTTTGCGCTCCTTCGATCGCGCTTTTTCCCGAAATTAAAATATCGTCAATCACCACTACGGTTTCTCCTGGGTTGAAATTCCCCTCGACCAGACGCCGCGTTCCGTGAGCTTTGACCTCTTTGCGCGGAAAAATCATCGGATGATTTAACTTTAGCGCCAATCCCGTTGCCGTCGGCAAGGCGCCGTAAGGAATTCCGGCGATCCGATCGAACTTTAACCCTCGGACGATTTCGGCATAAGCATTAATAATTTTATCAAAAATTTGGGGATTCGAGATAATTTTTCTCAAGTCGATATAGTAAGGAAAAATCGATCCCGAAGCTTGTACGTATTCGCCAAATAAAATACAACCAATATCGTACAGTTGTAAGATCAAATCCGCGTGGGGATGGCGATCGCCCGGCGGCAGATCCGGCAACCAGACCGGACAGGCTTGCACCTCGTGAGGGAGGCGAATTCGCACTTGATTGACCGTTTCGCGCAATCCGGCGACCAACGCCTTCAAATTCGGACTGGCGAGCCAATCTTGGGGGATCGGCACGATCGCCCCGGCCCCGGTCGCGTTCAAGCCTGCGGCTAAAATCTGCTCTAAATTGCTCCCTTCCGCCCAAATACTGCGAAGTAACAGGGGCCTTTCCGGGGCGATCGCCCGTACCCGCGCCAATGCTTCCGGTTGCGCCGTCCCCACTTCTAACGCCACTTGTTCCGGGGTTCCCCAGGTTTGCACTTCTGCGACCAAATGCAGGTAAAAGGGGGATTGAGGACGGGGAAACTCCTGCAGGGAGACCGCCGCCGGGTTCGAGGTGTGACAGAGGACGAAAATTGCCTTATCCGGGTAGAGGAGAAACGGCGCCGCTAAATCCTGTCCGGGATAGGGACTTAAGGTCACTGCATCGACCTGCCAGCGATCGAAAATCGTGCGTGCGAATAGGGTGCTACTGTTGAGATCGCCGTGTTTCGCGTCTAGAATCACCGGAATTTCCGAGGGAATCCGGCTTAGAATGCGTTCGAGTAAGGCCATTCCCGGCGGCCCCAAAGCGGTGTAAAATCCCAAGGTCGGCTTGTAGGCGCAAACCGCATCTTTCGTGTGAGCGATCGCCTCTTTCAACCAAATTTCGCACTTTTGTACTAACTCGTCGAGATCCCGAGGGGAACCGAAGCGAGACGGTAATGTTTCCGCACTCGGATCGAGTCCGACGCACAACAGGCTTTGATTGCAGTCAATGGCGGTTTGTAATTTTTCAGCAAAATTCATCGCGATTTAGGTGAGAGGGAATGAGAGAGGGCTTCTCAACGCCAGGGCGTTCGCGAAGCGGCTCCCTTGGAGCATCGCCTCGCCGTCGATCGGACTTCATTGTACTTAAAGGGTCGATGTTGATAGAATACCCCCCAATGGGTAGATTTCGATCCAATGTGAAGCCGCGATCGTCGGATACGAAACCTCCAACAAAAGAACCACTAAGCTGACAGTTGACGACCCGATTGTTGTTCTTTAATCCGTTCCAAACTCCCTGTAGGAATCGAATCGATCAACGATCGCGTATAGGTTTGTTGCGGTTGGCGATAAATTTGTTCCGCCGGGCCGATTTCCTCAATTTTCCCCTGATTCATCACCATAATGCGATCGCTCATAAACTTGACCACACTTAAATCGTGGGAAATGAAGATATAAGTTAACTCGAACTCCCGTTGCAACTCTTTTAATAAATTCAGCACCTGGGCTTGCACCGAAACATCCAACGCCGAAACCGACTCGTCGCAGATAATAAACTTCGGATTTAATGCCAAAGCCCGCGCAATGCAAACCCGTTGCCGTTGACCGCCCGAAAACTCGTGAGGATAGCGGTTCATCAACTCAGGATTTAAACCGACTCGTTCCAACAAATAGGCGGCGCGATCGCGGTGAGTGGCCTTTTTCTGCTTGGGAAAATGAATCCGCAACGGTTCCATCACCAACGCGCCGATATTCATACGCGGATTGAGCGAACCGAAGGGATTTTGAAAGATAATTTGCATTTGTTGGCGCACTTGGCGCAGGGATAACCCCTCTAAATCGATTACATTTTTGCCGTCAAAAATGACCTCGCCTCCCGTCGGTTCTACCAAGCGCAACAAACTGCGGGCTAAGGTAGTTTTGCCACAACCGGACTCGCCGACTAAACCGAGAGTTTCGCCCAAATAGACCTCGAACGAAACCCCTTTGACCGCCATAAAATAGCGTTGCGTTTCGCCGAAAATGCCGCGAATGGGAAAGGCGACTTGCAAGTTATTCGCCGAGAGTAACACCCCGCGTTCTTGTAATTGATTCAAACGGCGATCGCTCTCGACAGCACTGATTTCTGTAGGGGGGGCTTCTGTAGGGGTTGCCCCTGCTGCCGCCGCTTCCGGGGTCGGCGATCGATCGGGGGATTTCGATCGCATTTCCACTTCCCCGGAGTCGTCGGTTACCTCTTCCATAAAATCGGCCACCGTGGGCAGGTAAACCAGGCGTTTGTCCGGTTGGGGACGACAGGCTAACAGTCCTTTTGTATAAGGATGTTGGGGATGGGCAAAAATATCGAACACCGAACCGGACTCGACAATTTTGCCGCGATACATCACCGCCACGCGATCGGCAATTTCCGCAATCACGCCCAAATCGTGGGTAATAAAGATCATCGACATGCCCCGGGCGTCGCGCAACTCCCGCAATAATTGGAGAATCGAGGCTTGAACCGTCACATCTAAGGCGGTGGTCGGTTCGTCGGCTATTAATAGGGTAGGATTGCAAGCGATCGCCATGGCAATCGTCACGCGCTGAATTTGACCGCCGGAGAGTTCGTGGGGATAGCGTTTGAGAATGGCGAGTTTGCGATCGTTAATGGCGCTGGCGATCTCGCGTTCGGTCATGCCCTCACCCCCGTCGAGACGGTCGCGCAACTGTTCGTCACTCGGGAGGAGTTTGACCTCTTGCAAGCGCGCCACCGCTTGTCTGCGGGCTTCCGAGACCGAGACCTTTTGGTGCATTAAAATGGCTTCGGTCATTTGGAAACCGATATCGTAGACCGGATTGAGGGCGCTCATCGGTTCCTGAAAAATCATCGAAATCCGACTGCCGCGATAGGGTTGTTTTTCTTCCCGTGACAGGCGTTGCAAGTTCACCGGGTCGGCGGCGGCGTCGTCGCGAAACCAGATTTCGCCGTCGGCGACTTGACCGGGATTGGGGACCAATCCCATCACCGCTAAGGAGGTCACCGATTTTCCGGAACCGGACTCGCCGACAATGCCGAGGGTTTGACCGCGCCGAACCTCGAATGAAATCCCGTTAACGGCGGTAACGAGTTTTTCGTCGGTTTCAAATTGAACCTGCAAATTGCGAACGTCTAAAACCGTGTCACTCATGAAGTGTATGCGGGTGGATTTGAGAGGATTTTAGCAAAATCAGGGAGTCCCCCGTCCGTAGGGCGGGCATCCGAACCGCTTGCCCAGCCCATCTCAACTCTAAAATCTCAACGACACCGTGGGATCTACGGGGGCGCTCTCGATCGCCCAATTCTCTACCCACAGATAGATTCTCCAATAAAATCGTAGATCCGAGGGGACTTTTGATATAAAATTCTATCGTAATGTTGGAAAGCTGCCGCCGCGAGCGATCGCGCGCCGCTTGCCAACGCCGGACGAAGCCAAACTGCCCCGCGCAGATCGTCCCGCCTAAAGAGACTGGTTAGAGAGGATCGAACACTATGGCTTACCAATTACCCGCCTTACCTTACGACTACACTGCCCTCGAACCCCATATTTCCAAGAGCACCTTGGAATTCCACCACGACAAGCACCACGCGGCTTACGTCAACAAATACAACGCCGCGATCGAAGGGACCGCTCACGCCAACCAGGCGATCGAAGATGTCATTAAAGCCATCTACAACGACGAGTCCAAAGCTGGGCTGTTCAACAACGCCGCTCAAGCTTGGAACCACAGCTTTTACTGGAATTGCATGAAACCCGGTGGCGGTGGCGAACCCACGGGCGCCCTGGCTGACAAAATCAAAGCCGATTTCGGGAGCTTCGACAAATTCAAAGAAGAACTCAAAAACGCCGCCGCCACCCAGTTCGGTAGTGGTTGGGCTTGGTTAGTACTCGACAACGGCACCCTCAAAGTCACCAAGACCCCCAACGCCGTCACCCCCATCGCCACGGGTCAAACTCCCTTGTTGACGATCGACGTTTGGGAACACGCTTACTATCTCGACTACCAGAACAAGCGTCCCGACTACATCGACACCTTCCTCAACAATCTGGTCAACTGGGATTTCGTCGCCGAACAACTGAAAGCCGCGATGTAATCGTCATTTTGCTCGTCGAAGAGTCTTCGATTTCCAGTCCGCCGATTGAGGCGGGCTTTTTTTTGGGTTTTAGATTTTTTAGATTTTAGTGTCGGTAGGGAATTCCCGGCGAACGAGATAGGATTGAACGAAACGAATCTCGATGTGCGTTGAATCAGTGGAGCAGGTGCGATGAGCGGTGAAAAACGGCGTTACGTGCGCGTTGAAGAGTCTCAATGGCGGCGGTTGCAAGAACAAGACAGCCGCCTACGATCGCTGCAATCCGACTTACCGGAGCGCTTGAATTTGCTGCGATCGCACTCCCAGCAAGCGTTCGAGCGGCAGTTACTCCCCCTGCAGCAACGGGCGCTCCATCAAGCCCAACTCGCCGATCGCTTGAGGACGAATTTAGCCGATCTCGAACGGGAAAACGCCCGCCGCCTGGAACGACAGCAACAGGAGTTTCGCTCGACGGTAGAACGGCTTCAAACTCAACAGGCGCAAGCTCTCCAGCTCCAAGCCGATCGCCTCGACGCCACGGCGCGCCTCGGTTTGGAACGGCAGCGTCAGGAATATTTGCAACTGCACCGACAGCAGCGCCAGGAATGGCTGAGGACGGTGCAACAGCGCGATCGCGCTTTCCAGGAGGCGATCGCCACGGAACGAGCCGCGAGAGAAGCTACCGAAGCCAAGTTAACGGGACAACTCAACGCGATCGTACGGGGGATCGAGGCGGAAAAAAGCCGGAAAATCGAACTCGCCGAGTCCTTGTGGGCCGATGTGGACGCTATCTGGCAACAAACCGATCGCCAGTACCGCCACGAACAGTTCGCGCCGGGACAGTTAAGCGTTTTACGGCGCCAGTTGGATCTGGCGCGGGACAATCTGACGGCGGGACTCGGCGAAGCGGCGATCGCCACGACTCAGAAAACTTATCTAGAATTGAATCAACTGCGGCTCGACCTGGAACGCCAAGAACAACAATGGCTGTTACTCTATCACGCGATTTCGACGGATTTAGGCGAATTGCTCGCTCAAGTCAAAGCCCACCGCGAGTGCGAACTCGAAATCGGCGAGGGAACGGAGGCGGAACGCTTTAAGGTCGAGGTGGATTATTGGTCGAAAGGGGCGTTAAGCGAGTACGAAGGGGAACTCGCGACGCTCGAAACGGAGTTAAAACAAGGGGAACGAACCCTCACGACGGCCCGACTCGAAGCGATCGCCGATCGCCTCGAAAGCTTGCAACCCCGTTTCGATGAAATTGTCGCGGCGGCGAAATTGGCGATTCTCAGTTCGCAAATGCGCGCCGAAATTGCCGATTGTGTGGTCGAAGTTCTCGGATCTTTGGGTTATACTCTGGTCAATCCCGAAACCGATGCGTGTTATCAGACGGGCGATCGCCGCGAAGCCTATGCGGTGAAAGTGAAAAATATCGCCGGGGATGAGGTGGTCACGGTGATTGCACCGGATCGCGACTTTGGCGCCAATTCGATCTCGATTAACAGTTTCAGTCCCACCCTGATCGACGAAACCGCCACTCGGGAGAACGCGCGGGCAATTTTCCAACTGTTGGACGAGGCGGGAGTAGAGGCGATCGGCGAGTTGGAATGTTACGATCGCCCTCGCGAAGAATATCGCCGTCTGTGGGGCGATCGACCGTCGGGAAGCGAGAGTCGGGAGTCGGGAATCGGGAGTCGGGGATCCCGTCGCGATCGGATTGAAGAATAAGCGCGATCGCCCGTCTTTGACGAGGGGGCGGCGATGGGTTTCACCGAACCATTCAAGACCCCCTCGACGGCGATCGCTCCTCTGAAAAATCCCCTCTCAAGTTTCGCCATTGCCAGCGATCGAAGCCATAGACGCGATCGAAACAGAAAACGGATTCGAGTAATTTTCCTAACATTTCCCCGGCGATCGAATTGATAAACTAAAAGAAGCTTTCAAGCACTTTTCAAACCATAAAATTTATCTCTAAAATACCCAATCCCCAATCTAAAATCTAAAATCTAAAATCTAAAATCTAAAATTCCCCAATCTGCTCGAAAGTTTCCCTTAATAGAACGGGTTTCAGGGTGAATCTGAGAGTGAATAAGGCCATGTCTGAATGTCCGGTATGTCGAACCGAGTATGTCGAAGGAGAGCAGAGCATCTGCTCGAATTGCGGGTGGGATTTAAGCCCCGAACCGCCTCAACTTGCTGAAAATTTGACGGAAATCTATCTCGAAAAAGAGCGAGCTAAGTTAAAATGGGCGCGCAAAATTTGGGCAGAAACGACCGACCAAGGTAAATCGGTCAAAGAATTAGAGTGGAAATTGGCCGATATTGAAGGACAACTCTCGAAAGTTTGGGGTCGCTTCGATCTCGCGGCGAAAGAACGAGTTCACATTCAAGAACAAGTCAGTCAACTGTTCGCCTGGTTGGATGAAGTCAGCCAAGACCGCAATCATTTTAAGGAGGAGTTAGAGCGCGATCGCCTCTTTCACGAAACCCAATCCGAACATTTCGAGAATCAGATCGGCCTGATTTTCTCCAAATTAGAACAAAGTGACACCGAGCGATCGCAGGTTCAAACCCAACTCAGTCGTATTTGGTCCCATATCGAAGCCCCGAGACCATCCCCAACGACTGCTCCTTCCGATGGCGATCGCGTAGGGGCGACCGAGGAGAATCGCGCCGCCGATTCCCCAGATGGCACTTCTTCCGTCGGCAAAGAAGCCGAAATCGCCGCCTTACAAGCCCAAATTAGCGAGCTAAAAGCCAAATTAGAACAGTCCGATCGCGAACGGTTGGAATTGCAATCGCAAATTCACAGCGAACGGCGCCAAGTCAGCAGCTTGCAAAGCCAACTCGAAAAAACCCGCGAGAGTCTGGAAAAAACGAACGAAAATCTCACCCACACTCACGCCGAATCTCATACCGTCGAATTGCTGATCGATGCGTTAGGCGATCGCTCCGAAGCCATCCAAGAATTTGCCTACGCCATTCTCAAGCGAACTCGTTCCCCCCGAGCCCGTCAAGCCCTCGAACAGTACAAACCCTATCGCCTGTTTCGCTGCGTGCGCACCTTAAAACATGACGACGCCGTGCGATCGGTGGCGATCGCCCCTCAAGGCAATATTTTAGTCAGTGGCAGTAATGACAAAACCGTTAAAATTTGGGATCTAGAAAGCGGTCAGCCGATGCGAACCTTACGCGGACACCTCGGATCGGCGATCGCCGTCGCCATTTCCGCCGACGGCAAAACGATCGCCAGTGGAAGCGGCGACAACACCATCAAAATCTGGGACTTACAAAGCGGCGAACTGCTGACCACCCTCCACGGTCATGGCGGTTGGGTCAACACTGTCGCCTTCTCTCCCAAAGGACGCACCCTCGCCAGTGGCGCCGCCGACAAAACCATCAAACTCTGGAACCTCGACACCCAAGAACTCCTCGCCACCTTCTACGGACACAGTACCGCCGTGCGTTCCGTCGTCATCTCCCCCCAAGGAAACGTCCTCGCCAGTGGCAGTAACGACAACACCATCAAAATCCGCAATCTTCTCACCGGAGAACTCATCCATACCCTCACCGAACATAGCGGTTCCGTCTGTTCCGTCGCCGTCAACTACGATGGCAGCATTCTCGCCAGTGGAAGCAACGACAACACGATCAAACTCTGGAATCTCGGCACCGGAAAACTCCTGCACACCCTTTCCGAACATTCCGGTCCGGTCAGTTCCGTCACCATCAGTTCTCAACATACCCTCGCCAGTGGTTCCGACGACGGAACCATTAAAATTTGGCATCTCGAAAGCGGTCGCCTCATTCACACGATCCCCGGCGTCAAAACCCCCGGATACGGTCACGAAGGCTATGTTTTATGTACCGCCATCAATCAAGATGGCAATACGATCGTTAGTGGCTCCGATGATGGCACAATCAAGATATGGGGTGTTTCTGCAGTGGAGTAGGGTAGGTCTATTGTCGGCCTGGAAGTTGTTCCCAATTCCCTACAGCATCAATCTAAACTCTAAACTCTAAAGTCTACAATCTCAACCCCTCATGGTATCCGATAACTTTTCCTTCTTAGAAAAGAAAATCAAGAGCCTAGAAGAACGCTTGCAACAAAGCGAACGAGAACGAGAACAACTGCGATCTCAACTGCAAACTTTAGGCGATCGCGCCCGCAGCCAAGCCCACCAACTCGCCCGTCTGGATCGCTATATCGAAGAATTTTTAAAATATCAACTGATTGAATGCGAAAGTACCTTAATCGGTCATACCAACTCCGTCAGTCAAGTCGCCATTGCTCCGGACGGTCAAACCTTGGCCAGCAGCAGTTACGATAAAACTGTAAAAATCTGGGATCTACACACCCGATCCGAACGCCATACCCTAAACGGACATTCTAAATCCGTCAGTTGTCTCGCGATCGCCCCTGACAGCCAAACGATCGCCACCGGGAGTGATGACAAAACCATCAAAATTTGGAACCTCCAAACTGGAGAACTCCTGCGCACTTTAAGCGGACATTCCGATTACCTTCGCGACCTCATTTATGGAGAAATCGGCGACAATTCGATTTCTATCCCCATTTTAATCAGTGCCAGCGACGACACCACGATTAAATTTTGGAATGGGCACACTGGGGAACTCCTTCGCACCCTCACCGGACACGATGACTACGTTCACTCGTTAGCCCTCAGTCCCGACGGTCGTACTTTAGCCAGTGGTAGTGCAGATAACACGATTAAATTGTGGGATTTACAAAAGGGCGAAGCAATCCGCACCTTTGCCGGACATTCCCACTCAATTTACTCCCTCGTTTTCACGCCGGACGGTCAGATTTTAGTCAGTGCGAGTTTGGACAAAACGATTAAATTGTGGCACTTGGAAACGGGAACGAATTTTCAAACCTTAATCGGTCATTCGGACTTTATTAATGACATTGCTATCAGCCCGGATGGACGCACGATCGCGAGTGCCAGTTCTGACAATACCATTAAACTCTGGAACCTCAAAACGGGTCAAGAAATTTGCAATTTAACCGGACATGCCAATACCGTATATTCGGTGATTTTTAGTCCGGATGGCTGCCGTTTAATGAGCAGCAGTGGCGATCGCACCCTTAAAATTTGGCGCTGGTTAGTCGAGGAACAATAAGAAGTCAAAACTCCTAAATATGGTGCGGGTATCCCACCCGCCCTTTTAAAAAAAGTTAATTTCAAACTCTTTCAATTAGAACAAACTTAGTTTAGAATAATCTAAAAATAAAACAAACCAATCGATTGTGGTAGAACGAGTAACGTCGGGGTTAAATTTACACGCAGGCGATCGCTTTTTCGTGCTGTACGGAACGCAAACCAGCGATAGTTTCTGCACGAAAGATCTCGTTTTACAAGATATTGAAAGCATTCTCCATCACTATTTAAAGTCACGAGGATACGATCGCATCGTCTTCTATTCCGGCGTTAAAAAACTCTATTTCCTCGATCGCCAATCGCGCGATCGCACGCGGTTGCAAGCTTCAGCAGACCCCTCCAACGCCCCGCCACCCGACCGACCGATGCAAGTCACTCCCGGTCCTCTCGGACGCAAACGCCGCTTGTTAGGAAAGCAAACTGCATCGCCAAATCCCGCCGCATCGCCCAGTCCGGCGCCCTCAACCGAAGTAAGACCGCCCCAACGCCTGCAAGATGTCCAAATTTTGCCGTATTTTGAAACGTTAATGCAGGATACTCGCCAAAAATCGGCGATCGTTTTTGCCAATGCGGAAGATTTGGCGAACTTCGACAACCGCCGCGAACTGTTCGGTCGTACTTTAGAATGGTCGCGTCTTCCCCCGAGTAATCGCAATCTGTGTATTTTTATTTTTCACCACGAAACGATCGATCGCCTGCAAGAGTTTTGTCAGCAAGTCGGCTTTACTTTTTTGTCAAATTATGCAATAAATCGGCAGCAGGGCGATCGCCGCAGTTGTAATTTAGTGCGACTAGCAGCCCCTAGCGCAAAAGAAATAGAGGCGTTAAGCGATTATTTTCGACTGAAGTTCGGCAAAGCCATCTCGTGGGAAAATCGTGCAAAGTTAATGCAATGGATGGCGGCGGAAAATCGATCGCTCAATACCTGGTACGATCGCTTTAATGAAAGTGAGGAAATCTCGCTGAAAGCGGCGCGATCGCGGCGTTGGTTGACGGGGGATGTCAGCGAAACCCCTGCCCTACAACGGTTAGAGGCGGCGATCGGCTTGCAAAACGTCAAAGAAACGATCCGCCGTCGGGCGCGATCGCTGCAAGTGCAACAAGAACGGGCGAAGCAGGGAAAGGCGATCGATCCGCCCCGATTGCATCTGGTGTTTAAAGGCAATCCGGGAACGGGAAAAACGACCGTCGCGCGCTTAATCGGCGAAATTTACCGAGATTTGGGGTTATTACAGCGCGGTCATCTGGTAGAAGTCGGCGGACGCGATTTAGTGGCGGGTTATGTCGGACAAACCCATTTACGCACGAATGAAACGATCGATCGCGCGATCGATGGCGTCTTGTTTGTAGATGAGGCGTATGGATTGACCGAAGGCGGGGACGGGGATTTCGGACGGGAGGCGATCGAAACGTTACTCAAACGTCTGGAGGACGATCGCGATCGATTCGCGGCGATCGTGGCGGGATATCCGGCGAAAATGGACGCCTTTCTCGATGCGAATCCCGGTTTGCGCCGTCGGTTCCCCACGGAAATAGTTTTTGTAGATTACACGCCTGATGAGTTGTTGGGGATTCTACGGCAGCGCGTCGCCGCCGTCGCCGCCGACTTGTCCCCGGATCTAGAGGGGACTTTGTTGGATGTATTCGGGCAATTGTACGCCGAACGCGACGAAAACTTTGGCAATGCGGGATTGGTGGAAAATCTGTTTCAGGAACTCGACGAACGGCGATCGCTCCGAGTTATCGAAACGGGTACGGATCCGGTACACTCGCCGTTCGAGCTTGCAGATTTACCGCAAAAATATCGGGAGTTGGCCGATCGCGGCAAGGGCGATCGCGAGACGTTGGAAACATTGTTAGCGCAACTCGATCGCCTGGCGGGACTGCGATCGGTGAAAGTGGCGATCGCAGAATTAGTCGAAACCCAACTCGCCAACCGCCGCCTGCGAGAAGCGGGGTTAGACCCGGAGGGCGAATCTCACACCTATCACATGGTTTTTACTGGCAATCCGGGAACGGGAAAAACGACCGTGGCGCGGTTGGTCGGCAAAATTTTTAAAGCCCTGGGATTATTGAAAAAAGGGGACTTTCACGAAGTCGGACGCCCGGATTTAGTCGCGGGATACGTGGGACAAACGGCGGCGAAAACCGTAGGGGCGATCGATCGCGCGATCGATGGGGTATTATTTATCGATGAAGCCTACGCCCTGTCCCGAGGTCACGCCACGGATTTCGGACGGGAGGCGATCGATACTTTAGTCCCGTATTTGGAAAATTACCGCGATCGCCTCGTGGTCATTTTCGCCGGATATTCCCGAGAAATGGCCGAATTTTTAGCCGCCAATTCCGGGTTAACCTCTCGCATCGCCTATCAGATCGAATTCCCCGATTACAATCCCGACGAATTACATCAAATATTCCTGAGTTTATGCGAACAGTCCCGGCGCATTTGTCCGCCAGAAGTCTCGGAAAAAGTTAGAGACTGGTGTCAAGATTTATATGCCAATCGACCGTCCAATTTCGGCAACGGTCGCGAGATTCGCAATTTTTACGAGGGGATGGTGAAGCGTCAAAAAAGCCGAATCGTCAGGGAAAATTTAAGTGGGGAAGCGATGTTAAGGTTCGCGATCGCCGATCTTCCGAAATAGAGGGAAAACTTCGGATGGGGGAACGGGTCAGTGTGGCTTTGTTTCCCCAATGTTAGCGATCGCGGCGAAAAGCGCCAGTTCCACTCGCCATCACGGTAAATCTAGCCCCTGGGGACTTGACTCTTCTCCGAAAACGGTTAAAAAGTGATAAGTTGCGAGATAATCTCTCAGGGGGAAGCAATGGCGATGAAGATGTTTGCCCGTGACGACCGACCAACACAGGAGTACACCGCTTTGACCGTAGCGCATTGTCCCGTTTGTCAGACCCAGTATGCGGAAGGACAGGTCAAAACTTGTTCGACTTGCGGCTGGGATTTGACGCCGTATCCCCTGAGTTTGGGGCGCATTCCCGAGGGATTTCTCAGGAAGGAACGGGCGCAATTGATGTGGGCCCGCCAGCAGTGGGAGCAAACCCAGAAGCGTTTGAAGGGGGCGACGGAGGAAGAGGCGGCGCCCCAGCAGATGGAACGATCGCAACTCAAAACCCAACTCGAACTCGCCGAACAGGAGCGATCGGAGTTAGAATCCCTATTCAAGCAAACGGAAGAGGCATACTGGCAACTTCACCAACAGTACGAAACGTTAGAAAAAGAACATAAAAGCGCCCTCAAAGAGCGATCGCAACTCCAATCTTTTTTAAAAGAAGCGGAACAAGCTTACGAAGATCTGCAACAGCAGCTCGAACAAACTCAACAACAACTCGAAGATATCGACCGGGAAAATCAAACTTTTAAATCGCAAATTCACGAAGCGGCAACGGCTTACTGGCGCTTGCAGGATAAATTAGAATTGACGGAAAAAGCGCTATCTGCCCGGGAAAAAGCACTCAAAGAAGTCGAACCGAAATTACAAGAAGCCGAAGCAAAAAATGCCTTGCGCGAAGCCTCGCTCAAACAAGTACAAGGACAACTACAACATACGAAAAAACAACTGATTGCTTCTCAACAGAAGCGATCGCAACTGCACGCCGAATTAGAGAAAACCAAATCGGAATTAGCGGCGTGCAGCCAAGAACTCGGCGACCTCCAACCGCAGTTACAACAAGCCGCAACGGCTTACTGGCAATTACAAACCGAACTCGCCGAAGCCCGGGGTCAACTCGAAACGGCACAAGTCGAAACCAGTCAGCCGAATCAGTTCGAGCAAATGTTGGCTGAAATGAGCGATCGCGCCCAAGAAGAACTCGATCGCGCCAACGCAGAAATCAATCAATTGCACTTGCAAATTAACGATCTCGAAAGCCAACTGAGTAATAGCCAACAACAAACCCAAAGCCAAGAATCTCGACTTTCTTGGGTCAACGAAGAACGCAGCCAATTGCAAAGCAAACTCGATCGCGCCGACCGCGAACGCCTCGAACTGCAACATCAACTTTCTCAAACCCAATGGCAGCTTGAAGTTGCCAATCAAGAAAACTCCCGCTTGCTCGATTCGGCGTTTACGACCTCGCGAACCAGTCGCTGGGGGAATGCGTTTAAAACCTCGGTGGTTTTCCTCTTATTACTCGCGTCGATCAGTCCGTTTTTTATTATCTTGCTCAATCCCAAACTTTCCCAACCTTTATTTAATATGGCTTTGCGGAAAGGCTATATCAAAAATGCCACCAGTCGGGATTTGTCGAAACTAAATTTTGCGGGATTAAATTTGGATCGCGTCAACTTTAGCGACGCCAAACTGAATAACGCCGATCTCGAAGACAGCAGCTTGATCGAGGCCAATTTTCAAGGGTCGAACCTCAATGGGAGTAACTTGCAAAATGCCAATTTAAGCGGCGCCATGCTGATGAATGCGAGCTTGGATTGGGCGAATTTGAAGAATGCGAATTTGCAATTTGCGAACTTAGCGAGTGCGAATTTAGTCCGCGCGAATTTAAGTGATGCCAACCTTGCGGGAGCGAATTTATTAGATGCGGATATCGATATTAATACGACGAAAATCGATCCGGAAGATTTGCTCAATTGGAAAATTGTTAATTTGCCGCGTCGTAACCGCCAGTTAGCGGGATTGAATTTGACGGATTTTAATTTAAGTTCGGCGAGTTTAGTCGAGGCAAATTTGCAAAATGCGACGATGAGAAATGTCAACTTAACTGATGCAGATTTGCGCGGGGCGAAGTTAACGGGAGCGGATTTAACGGGGGCGGATTTGAGCGGTGCTAAACTCGCTGGTGCCGACTTTACGAATAGCGTTCTGATGCGGGTGAAGACGAACAATTTGACGATTTGCCCGAATGGAAGAACGGGGCCGTGTAGTTTTTAACTTTTGAGGGGTTCGGGGAGCTATAAGTCCCGCGCTGTATGCGAAGCATCAGCGTCGGGATCCATGGACTCCCCGAGCTGGTCTCATCCCCACCCTACGGGAAGGGCCAAGCCCTACGATGGGGATGAGACCAGCATTTACAGGCAGCTATAGCCTTTGGTAAACTCCGGCCATGCTGACCTGTCAAGTCGGTCTGTCGGGGGTCTATGACCTAGATCGGTGGCGTGGGGCAGGAACACCCAATCGTGAGGCTGGGAAGCCCGCGCTGTAATCTTTGATTCAGCGTCGGGAGGATGTCACGTTGGGGAATCGAGTAGAATCAGTTAGGGGATCGAATAGGATGGAGAATTAGCGTCCGACGATTCCCGGGGCTAACGGTTTGAGGCGAAAGATGTAGAAGGGCGATCGCGATCGATCGTCCCCTGCATTGAACGCCGGGGCGTGTTGGAGTTGGTTGGCGATCGCGTAGAGATAGCCGTCGGGGCCGAAACTGAAGGCATCGGGCCAGGAGAGGCGATCGGAGGTGACGAGGAGTTGATAGCGACGATCGCCCGTAATGACACCGATCGCGTTAGCCGCCAAATCGGTAATGTAGATGTTGCCCTCGCGATCGATCGAGATCCCATCGCAAATGGGTTTGTCGCTGTAGCGTTCGACGCGGGCGGACAATTCGGCATCGGCGAGGGCGCGATCGCGCAAATCCGAAGTTCGCACTCGATATAAACTAGTGCCGTGCATCGGGCCGAAATACAGCCACTCGTCCGCCCCATCGAGGGCGATCGGATTGACGCCGACCCGAGGACTGACGACGGTTCCATCCGGGCGCGTTTGGGTCAGGGGAACGCCATCGATCGCCAATTGGACATCTTCCGCCACTACCGAGCGATCGCCCTGGAGGACGCGCCGAGAAACCCCGGTACTCAGATCTACCACAATTAACGCGGCGCGATCGCCGGGTGCCGGATCGGCAATGTAAATATAATTGTGAGTTAAGTCTACCGCCAAATCGTTGACAAACGAGCCGTCAACCGTGACCGGAGGGGGCAGGTAAATGACGCGGTCGAGGCGATCGCCGCGCGTATCCCAAGCCACCAACTTCGGCGTTAGCTGCCCTCTCATGCCATTGTCGAGCATCCAGACCCGACCTTGGGGATCCGCTTGAATGCCTAAAACCGTATCGAGCATCGCGCTTTCGCCGGAAGTGCGATCGTTCCAGGCGCGATCGGGAAACGGCAGCAGCTCCCCGGATTCTCGCACTTCCACCACCGCTTGTGCGGGGTCGAACAGTTGGTGCAAACTAGTGACGATCGCCCCATCCGGCGTCACCGTAATATTTCCCGGCGCGATCTCCATTTCGGCGACCACTTCTAAGAGCGATCTCACTTGAGCGAGAACGGGTTGGCTGGCGAAACAAATGATACTGATGCTGGCGAAGAGGTGACGCATGGGATTTTAGATTTGAGAGTTTAGATTTGAGAGTTTCGAGAATCTGTGCGGGGGGCTTGATGCACTGTAGGATTGGAAAAGAGCGAGCATCGAACGGGCTACTATTATCAATTGATGAGTGAAGGGAAAATAACCATGGACGAACAGAGCTTAAAAGAGCGGATCGAGGCGATCGAGAGCAAGCGGGAATCGCTGTTGCGGTTGTTGGAAAAACCAGATTTGGGAACCTTGCGGATCGATGTCAATCAGGCGATCGAAGAAATGGACGATCTGATCGAAGAATTCAAACGCACCTTTCCCGATTCTGCCAGCCAGAATTAAACCAATTCATTCCCAGACCGGATTGGAGACCAACCCGGTTTCTCTGTCATGCAGAAACCGGGTTGGGCGACGGGGATGGAAATCTTGCCTACTGTAACGCCATCTCCATCAGAATTCTCTGAGAACTTTGCTCGTCAGTGCCATTGGGCGATCGCCGTTGTACGTAAGACCCATCCGACTGCAAATCCCAGGCTTGACGGTTATCCGCCAGCAAGATCCCGAGAATTTCTTGTAAATCCTTAGCCAAATCCGGGTCTTCCACCGGAGTAATCGCTTCCACGCGACGGTTGAGATTGCGAGGCATCCAATCCGCACTGCCGATAAACACCTCTTCCTCGCCGCAATTGTGGAAATAGAAAATGCGCGAATGTTCCAAAAAACGCCCGACAATACTGACAATGCGGATATTGTCGCTGATACCGGGAACCCCCGGTCGCAGACAGCAAATGCCGCGCACCACTAAATCAATTTGTACCCCCGCTTGAGACGCTTCGTAAAGCAAAGCGATAATCTTGGGATCGACCAAAGAATTCATTTTGGCAACGATGCGACCGCTATAGCCATTGCGGGAATGTTCGATTTCCCGTTGAATCAGCGAACTCATGCGATCGCGCATATTTACCGGAGCCACTAACAACTTACGATAAGAACGCTGGCGGGAATAACCCGTCAAAAAATTGAACAAATCCGTCAGATCCGCGCCCAAATCTTCACGACAGGTCAACAAACCCAAATCCGTGTACAACTTCGCCGTTTTCGGGTTGTAATTGCCCGTCCCGATATGGACGTAACGGCGGATCCCTTCATCTTCCCGGCGCACCACCATCGCGATTTTGGTATGAGTTTTGAGTCCGACCAACCCGTAAACCACGTGAACGCCGACTTTTTCTAACTTACGGGCCCAGAGGATATTATTTTCCTCGTCGAAACGGGCTTTGAGTTCGACCAACACCGCCACTTGCTTGCCATTTTCGGCGGCGGCAATCAAAGCATTGACGATCGGCGAATCTCCCGAAGTGCGATAAAGAGTCATTTTAATCGCCAAAACCGCCGGATCGTAAGCCGCTTGGGTGATGAAACGCTGCACCGTGGCGGCGAACGACTGATAGGGATGGTGGAGGAGTAAATCCCGTTGGCGGATCAACCCAAAAATATCTTCCGCTTCTTCGCCGTCGCGTTGGGACGGGTCGATTTCCACCTCTCCCAAGCGGCGGAAACGCGGGGGAACCACCGCCGACCAGGGGGGATCTTTGAGGTCGGGAAGGGGTAAATCCATAAACCCCATCAAGTCTCGCAAGTTGAGGAGTCCCTCGACTTCGTAAATATCCTTATCGTCGAGGGACATTTCCCGGGCGACCATGTCGCGGACGGGTTCGGGCATGTCGGACTGAATTTCCATGCGCACGACCGAACCGCCAAAACGGCGTTTGCGCAGTTCTTGTTCGATCGCCAGTAAGAGATCGTCCGCTTCGTCTTCTTCGACCTCTAGGGAAGCGTTGCGGGTAATGCGGAAGGGGTGGTATTCGAGAATATTCATGCCCGGAAACAGGGCTTCGAGATTGTGGGCGATCACCTGTTCCAAAGCGACCCAGTACCACTGTTTTTGTTTGTTCGAGGAATTGCCCGTGGCGTTGCGATCGCGAGGCGAGTCCGTTCGCGAAGCGACTCCAAAGGAGTCAGACGTATCGCATTGTTGTTCGGGGATGGCGACGAAACGGGGCAGCACTTTCGGGACTTTGACCCGGGCGAATAGTTCTTCGTCGGTTTCCGGGTCTTTGATGACCACGGCTAAATTGAGGCTGAGATTGGAGATATAGGGGAAAGGATGGCCCGGATCGACGGCGAGGGGGGTGAGAACCGGGAAAATTTGCTCTTCAAAGTAATGTTGCAGGTAGGTGCGCTGTTCTTGGTTGAGATCCATGTAGTCGAGGATGTGGATGCCGTGTTCCACGAGTATCGGGCGGATCTCTTGCTCGAAATGTCGGTGTTGTTCGGCGACCATCGGATGGAGGCGATCGCTGATATCGTCGAGTTGTTGTTGGGGAGTGCGTCCGTCCGGGGTCAGGGAAGAGACTTTGGCTTCGACTTGCTGTTTGAGTCCGGCGACGCGGACCATGAAGAATTCGTCGAGGTTGGAGCTGAAAATCGCTAAGAATTTGAGCCGTTCGAGTAAAGGCGTGCGCGAATCGAGAGCTTCGTGGAGGACGCGGTAGTTAAATTCAACCCAACTCAGTTCCCGGTTGAAGTAATATTGCGGATCTCGCAAATTCAACTCGTCGCCCGTCGTTGCTTCTTTATTCTTTTTGGTTTTGGTCATGGTTCTATCGCAGGAAAGTAGAAGGGAGGAGTTCGGCGTTGAGGCGATGGGGTGGGGAATACGATCGCCCCGACGTAGGCTTCGGAATTAAAGAGGATTAGGAACCAAAGGCTTCGTCTTCGATTCCGACCCACCATTCGCCCAGGTTCATCAAGTCCTGGTGAATGTCCGCGAGGGCTTGGGAGTATTGTTCCGGGGAGAGACGATCTCGATTTTCCTTCAGTTTTTGCAAGCGTAGCTGCACTAACAGCCAGGGTTTGCTGGCGCTGTTAGTGGATTCGAGATACTGGGCGATCGCTCGACTATCCATGTCATCAAAGCATAAAAGGATCTGGGATTATCTTACTGGGGAAACCCAGACAAGTAAGCCGACTCGATCGAAGAGAAAGTCTCGATAGTGATATTGTTCGATCCTCGTCCCGTGATTGGCGGGGAGTCTGTCAAGAGTTTCTTTCTTGCAATAGAGCCTCTTTAACCCGTTCCCATTCGGCGCGCAAGCGAGGCTCGAACTCCGAAACGTTCTCGGGGAGAGCAACCCCCGTCTCGACACAATGACGGGCGATGCTTTCTAAATCTTTACCGATCTGGGCTAACGTTTTGGCGCCGAAAGTGGCACTGGTAGACTTAATCGTATGAGCGGTTAACTGTACTTGGGCGACATCGGCAGTGGCGATCGCCGCACCCAGATCCGCCAAGCGTTGGGGCAAATCTTCGAGATAACTATCGATCGCGTCGATCAGCCCTTCGCGATCGTCTTCTCCGACCATTTCTTTCAAATTACTCAATCCTTTAGGATCGAGAGCGGGTTCCAGAGTTGGAGTCTCATTCGTTTCGATCGTTTGGGGGGCTTCCGTCGTCGTGGCTAGCACGGTTTGCGGTGCGGTTCGCGCTCCATTTTGCACGATCGCCATCTCGCATCGACCCAGTACCGCACTCAACGCCTCGATCCGAATCGGCTTGCTCAAGTAATCGTCCATCCCCGCATTCAAACACAACTCGCGATCGCCTTGCATCGCATTCGCCGTCATCGCCACGATCCACGGTCGTCCCACCGGAGAAACATCCTTGCGTTGGCTCCACTGCTCGCAAATGCGCCGCGTTGCTTCCAGACCGTCCATTTCCGGCATCTGCACGTCCATCAGCACCACGTCGTAACTCTGGCGCTCCAAGGCTTGCAGCACTTCCAACCCATTCGCGGCGACGTCGGCGCGATACCCGAGGCGCTGCAAAATCCGCAAGGCCACTTTCTGATTGACCACATTATCTTCCGCCAAGAGAATGCGTAAATTGTTCTCGATGGGGGCAGATGCAGTGGGACGCGGGGAACGGCGAGGCTTGGCGGGAATCGAAATCGTCGAAAAAATCCGCACTAAAACATCGTAAAGCTGGGATTGTTTGATCGGCTTGTTGAGAAACGCCGCAAAACCGAGCTCGGAGGTTTTGAAATCTTTCGCTTGTTTGCCGATCGAAGTGAGCATGACCAGGGGAAGTTGCCGTCCTTTCTCGTGAGTGCGGATGGCACTGGCGAGGGCGAGTCCGTCCATTTCCGGCATTTGCATGTCGAGAATCGCCAGATCGAAATCGTTGTTGTCTAACGCGGACAACAACGCCAGCGCCTCGAAGCCGGAGGACACCGCCTCGGGCAACATGCCCCAAGAACGGCCTTGTAAGGTTAAAATCTTGCGATTGGTGGCATTGTCGTCCACGATTAACAAGCGTTTGCCTTCCAATTTCGGGGCTTTTCCAACGTCGATCGCCGGATCGACCTCGGTCGCTTCGGGAACGGCGATCGTAAACGAGAACGTCGAGCCGACCCCTTCTTCACTTTCGACCCACATCCTGCCGCCCATCATCTCACACAAGCGCTTGCTAATCGCCAAGCCCAACCCAGTTCCGCCATATTTGCGGTTGATCGACGAATCCACCTGGGAGAAGGACTGGAACAGGCGATCGAGTTGGGTTTTGGGAATGCCGATCCCGGTATCGCGCACGGAAAATTCGAGTTCGTAAATCGGGTTGACTTCTTCGGACAACCCGCGATCGTACGCGCCCACGCCAACCGAGACGACCACTTCGCCGCGATCGGTAAATTTAATCGCATTACCGAGTAAATTGACGAGAATTTGGCGCAGGCGGGTCACGTCGCCGAGGATGCCGACGGGAACTTCGGGATCGACGTGGTAAGCGAGCTCTAACCCTTTTTCTATCCCTTTAGACGCGAGTAAATCGAGACATTCCTCGATGCAAATTCGCAAATTCAACGGATGTCGTTCCAGTTCGAGTTTGCCCGATTCGATTTTAGAAAAGTCGAGGATGTCGTTGACGATCGTCAGCAGCGCATCCCCACTGGTGCGGATGGTTTCGACAAAATCGCGCTGGTCGTGGGTCAAGTCCATATCCAATAACAGGCCCGTCATCCCGATCACCGCATTCATCGGCGTGCGGATTTCGTGGCTCATATTGGCGAGAAATTCGCTCTTGGCGCGACTGGCGGCTTCGGCGGCGCGTCGGGCTTCTTTTAAGGCGGTATTTTGAGCGGCGACTTGCTCGCGGGCGCGGGTTTCTTGTTCGAGCAAGTCGGCTTGAGCTAAGGCGATCCCGATTTGTTCGGCGACGGCTTCGAGGAGGTCGATTTCTTCCACAGTCCAGCGTCGGAAACGATCGCACTGGTGCAAGCCAATCAGACCGTTGGGTTCGTTTTTATAGGACGTTCGCACCGAGAGCATCGATTTGACCTGCAGTTGCTCTAATAACGGCTCGAATCCTTTAAATAGGGGTTCGCTGTAAACGTCGGTGGTGGCGATCGCGCGATCGCCGTCCAACACTTTTTGAGCGTGAGCGTTGTCGGCGACCGGAACTTCGGTGCCGAGTAACGACCTGTATCCCGGTTCTAAATATTGCGCCACTAAGGGCATTGTCGGTTGCGGTTGCTCGACATAGGTATGAAGGAGACAACGATTGACGCCGAAGGTTCGACCGATTTGGGTGACCGCAATTTGAAAGATCTGCTCGGCGTCGAGACTTTGGCGAATTTCTCGGGTAATTTGACCGAGTAAGACACTGCGTTTCAACTGGCGCTGGAGGGCGTTTTCGGCGCTGTTGCGTTCGATTTCGCTGCCTACCCACTGGGCCATCAAGCGCAGCAATTCGCGATCGACCGCTCGGAATTTGTGGGTTCGAGGATGACGGCTGACGAAGCTCAACGTACCGTATACTCTGCCGCCGACAAGGATTCGCATTCCCTCGTAAGCTTGCCAACCGCGCAGGCGACAGGCGGGGTGGTCGCGCCATTCGGAATCGGCGGCGGATTCGATAATGTTCGGTTCGGCGGCATAAATGGTGCTGCTGCAATAGGTCAGCTCTAAGTTGAAGGCGTCGCCTTTGACCGGGCGGATCGGGCTTTCTGGGGTGACCCAGGCGGCGATGACTTCGTAATAGACGCTGGTAAGGCGATCGCCGGAGGCGATTTGGCTCCCTTCTCCTTGATTGCCGAATTCCCCCGCGTCTACATGGCCCACTAAGCCGATTTCTGCGTCAAAGCGACGGCACCCCATTTCTAGCAGTTGGGTCAGGCGCGCGTCAAAATCGAGATCGGCAGAAGCAGTTACGGTGTAGAGGGCGCGAATGGCGGCTTCGCTTTCTTGTAGGGACTCGATCAGGTGCAGTTTTTCCGCTTCGGCTTGTTTGCGTTCGGTGATGTCGTTGAGGGTGCCACTGGTGCCGTTCATTTGCCCGTTCTCGTCGCGCATCGCCTGGGCGAATACCTGGAACCAGCACACGTTACCGTCTTTGGTCAGGTAGCGCAATTCGGCTTGACAGGTGTCTTTTTGACCGAGGTTGAGAGCTTCTAAATGGGCGATCGCGATCGGGCGATCGTCGGGATGCAAGTAATCGACGCAGGATTGACCCAGACTTTCGTCAACGCTGAAGCCGAGACTGGCGAACCAAGCGGGATTGAGAAAGGTCCAACATCCGCCCGCGTCGGTTTGGAAGATCGTTTCTTCGATCGTGTTGACGACGGAGCGATATTTTTCTTCGCTTTGGGCGAGTGCTTGTTCCATCGATTTGCGATCGCTGATGTCGGTAATCGTACCGACATAGCCTTCGATCTTGCCGTTGGCGTCGATTTCGGCGATCGCCTGTCCGATGACCCAGCGCACGGTGCCATCGGCGCCGATAAAGCGATATTCGCTCAGAAACGGCTCGTTGTTGGCGACGGACTCGAACCAGTCTTGGAAAACGCGATCGCGATCGTCCGGATGCAAGGATTTCGCCCATCCTTCCCGTAGTGCGTCTTCTAAACTCAATCCGGTAATGTCTTTCCAACGTTGGTTGACGTACACACAGTTACCCTCGGCGTCGGTGCGGAAGATACACACGGGAGAGGCTTCGCTGAGGTTTTGATAGCGCCGTTCGCTTTCCCGTAGGGCTTGTTGGGCGCGGCGGCGTTCGGTAATATCTTCGACGGTGGCGATCGCCAGGTGCGGCTGTCCTTGGGCGTCGCGCAAGATCGAAACGGTCAGGTTGCACCAAATCATCTGCCCGTCTTTACAGATATAGCGTTTTTCTAGTTGGTAGCGATCGCGCGTTCCGGCGCCGATCTCGGCAAATAACGGTTTTTCGAGTTCGAGATCGTCGGGATGGGTAAACTCTTCATAGCCCATGTTGGCGAGTTCGGTTTCGCTGTAGCCGAGCATTTCTTGAAACGCCGGATTCGATTGCAAAATCCGCCCGTTTTCCAAGTTACCCAAGACGATGCCGATTCCGCTTCCTTCGACGATCGCCCGCAAGTGGGCTTCGCGTTCTTCCAAAGACATGATTAACTCGTTTTTTTCCACTTCTATTCGTTTGCTTTGGGTAATATCTTGGGTCACCACCATTCCCGCAAAGATACTGCCGTGTTCGTCGCGCACGGGTAAGGTTCGGGTCAGGTAAATGCGATCGGTATATTCGATTTCGTTGGTAATTGTTTCTCCGCCAAGGGCTTTGCAGTAATCATCGACCACCGCCTCGCAGGTTTCCCGGGGGAAGACTTCCCAAATCGTTTTGCCCTCCATTTGCTCTTTCGACAGACCCATGGTTTCTAAACCTTGTCCGTCTACGAGCAGGTAGCGCAAATCGCGATCGAATAAGACTACGGCCCCTTCGGGAAAATTGCGGGTAAAGGTACGATACAGTTGTTCGCTTTCGCGCAAGGCGGTTTCGACGCGCTGGCGATCGCCAATTTCTCGCGTGAGTTCGGCGTTGGCGATTTCGAGTTGGGCGGTGCGTTCGCAGACCCAATTTTCTAACTCGGTGGTGAGTTTTTCGATTTCAGCTTCGGCTTTTTTACGTTCGGTAATTTCTTCGACCATACCAATAACGCACTCGGGAATTCCTTCGTGATTTTTGATGTTGGAAACAATCAGACGAACGGGAATAATTTCTCCGGTTTTACGAATGTAGCGTTTCTCAATTTGATAGCTTTTGCGCCTTCCTTCTACCAGTTGGCCGACGAATTTTCGTTCTCGTTCTATATCTTCTTCGTAAGTAAATTTTGCGAAGGAAATTCCTTCTAGTTCGCTTTCGCTAAACCCAAGCATTTGTTGTAAGGCGGGGTTCGTTTTTCTGAGAATTCCTTCGGGACTGGCGATCGCTATCCCCAAGGCGGCTTCTTCAAAGAGGGTCCGAAATAACGATTCGCTCTGTCTCAATTCTTGTTCGATCCGTTGGCGCTCTCGGATCTCTTTTTCTAATTCCCGATTGCTCGCTTCGAGTTCGCCGGGACTCGGAAATTCGAGGGCTTTCGCTTTGAAAAAGGCGATCGTCCCTACGGTGGCAACGGCGATCGTGGCGGCTCCTCCTTTAAGCAATCCGGAAATCCAATCGATCGAATACCATAAATTCCATGCCTCGATAAAGTGGACGATCGCTTGAGAAATGATAAAGGCTCCCAAACATAAAACCATCCGGTTGTAGGGTAAATCTTGCCGTCGGCTCACGAAGTCAATTAATAGGACGGCGATCGCCAAATAAGCTAACCCCACGATGATTTCTGACCCTTCGTGTAAGCCGATTGAAGCCCATTGTCCGGCGTCGCTTCCTATCTTGGCGATCGCGAAGCGGCTCCCTTTGAGCATCGCCGTCAGCAACGCGGGCCAATGTCCTAGAATTATTGCAAGGGTCGTGGGGGGTAACTCAAACATTCCGGGCGACATGGGTTTTAAGGATGGAGAGAAAGGAGATGCAAGCAGCGCTTGTCTGGGCGTCAAACACCTCAGCAAATCACCAATGGGTAGAGCCGTCAAAATCGGGCGATCGCCATCGCGATCTCCCTTACGGGTGATGTTACCGACGAGCATTGATGCGATCTGCACTCTCTCCCACTTTAGCTTGAGTGCGCCGGACGAACCTCCCCAAAAATACCCATCCGGTTTTACGCAGATCCTCCGCAATTCCTACATTCGAGAGATTCTGCGCGATCGCCCCGAGCGCTCTTATCCTTTACAATCGCGATCGATCTGTCTAAACCCAAGGAGTCAAACGATGCCCGATTCGATTATGTATCAAGAAGAAGAGCACTATGTCGTTCTCGAAGCCGATCGCCCGGAAGAATTTCTCAGCGCCCCGGAACTTTTAGCAAAATTGTCCGCGATTTTAACGCGCCGTCAAGATGATTTACCCCGAGAACTTCAGAAGTTCTCAACCGTAGCAGAACAAGCTCGCTATTTACTCGAAAATCATTGCGAATTTGATGTCGCCCCCGGTCATTTTCTCCAGTGGTATGTGGTGCGTTTGGAAAAATAGGCGGCAACAGGGACAGAGGCGATCGAGGCGACAACAAGGACAGGGGCGATCGCCCATTTTTGGGTTGATGGTTGCCCTCGCGATCTTCACCGGGAGCCAACCACCAACCCCTTAAATTCCTCCAGGAAAGCTAAAAATCACTCAACTTTTAAGCCGCGTCGTCGGCGATCGCAATTAAAGCCACCTCAACCCGACCTTTGCGGACTTCACTGAGGCGCGATCGCACCCCCGGACCGAAAAATTTTTCGATTTTTTCCTGCTTTTCCTGCCACATTTCTAAGGCCAAATTGGGCGAATTAAACTCTAAAATGAGTGCATAATTCCCCTCGATCGCCTCTTCCCGAATTCCCTCCAGAACCGGACAAACTTCATCGTTCGGACTCAACCCCAACCGTTCGAGCGCCTCTTCGAGATGAACCTTCTGACCGTACCGATAACGACTGACATCCTTGCGAATTTGATTTTGAATCGGCGTCGCCTGTCGTTCCCGTAAGGCGATCGTTTCCTCAGAACTCACTTGAGTCAACGGCGTCGGTTCCAATTCCGCCGCCTTCAGAGCTAACCCACCGAGTAACACCGGAATTCCATAGAAAAACCCCGCTAAATTCAACGTGGCATTGTCATTGAAATACGCCACAAAACCGACGACGGTTAAAACCCCACCGACACCCAACGCCAACAGCGCTAAAGAAAGATTGCGTAACATGATCGCTTTGCTAGATGTTTTTTTTATTGTCCCTTGTCGCGAGCCGTTGGGGGGAGGGAGGCGAAGGCAAGAAGCAAGAATGCATCCCCATCGGTATCGTCAACTGTGGCGCGGGCATCTTGCCCGCCGCTTCCCCATTCCTTTAGAATGCAAGAGCTACAGACATATTTCTAGATTAAAAACCGATTTTCTGACCAATTGCCCTAAATTTCAGCAAATAAATACTTTCAACCCCCATTTTTTCACTTCAAATCTAAAATCTAAACTCTAAACTCTAAACTCCCCACCCCCGCCAAGATCGCCTTGAGATAATGTAGAAATAGCTTAGTCGCCTTGCCTCCACTCGAAAATCTCAATACTGAACTGCTCCATGTCCGGGTACAAAATCGGCCTCGATTTCGGGACGACGAACTCGATTATCTCTTACTTCACCCCCTCCGCCGAAGTAGAAGCCTTTCAATATGGCGGTCCCGACGGTCGCCGCTATATTCCCTCGTTTATCGGCTACGACGAGGAATTTGTCGAAATTGGCACCGCCGCGCGGACTCTCGCCGCCAATCACGGGGATGTGGAAACTTACGGCAATTTTAAAATGCGCTTGCCCATTCCCGCCGACCAATTGCCGGAGTACATTCGCCACGATCGCACCCCCGCCAGCGTCACTACGGATTACTTGCGCGAATTGCTCGTTTCTCCGGAAAATCCTTACAGTTTTTGCAAACAACAAGGGGAAATCTCCGGTTTGGTGGTCTCGGTTCCCGAAATTTGGCAGCGCGATATTTACAATCGCGGACGAGAATTGTTAAAACAGGCGATCGCCGCTCTCGATTTGCCCCTCATTCAATTGGTCAGCGAACCCGTCGCCGCCGCCGCTTACTATACTTGGGACATGCAACGACGGGCAAAACAGGCGGGTGATGAGAGTTTTTCCGGCAATCTCCTCGTGTGCGATATGGGTGGCGGTACCTTTGATGTGAGTTTATGCCGAATTTACGGGGAACAAAAAGTCGATGTCCTCTATTTTGACGGGCAGGGCGATCGCGGTCTCGAATCCGCCGGGGTAGCTTTCGATCGCCGTTGCGTGCAAGCAGCTTACAGGGCAAAACACGACTCGACTCTCGACGAAAACGACCCGGAATTCCTGCGCCTGTTACGCGAATTTGAAACGGTCAAAATTAGCTCTCACGCCCGCGTGACGCGATACCTCACAAATGCCGTGCACGAGCCGGAAATTTACGGCGATCGCCAGATTTACGTGTTTGCCGGGGGGTATTCCCTCAATTTCGCACAAGTTCGCGAGGCATTCGCACCGATCGCCGCCGGAATTACCGAAGTCATCGAAGGAGTCCGAACCTGGATCGCCGAACGACAACAGACGATCGATCGCGTCTTCCTCGTCGGCGGTTTTTCTCAGTTTTTCCTCGTGCGACGGGCGATCGCCTCGGCTTTACAATTCGCTACAGACGATCCCCGTCTCGACGAAACCTTTAACCTCACCCACAGCGCTTACGCGATCTCCTACGGCGCCTGTTTGATCGCCAACGATCGCGTCCAACCCAGCGAAAAATATCTGCACAATCTCGGGATCGTGGTCGATACCATCGACGCCAACGCCGAACGCCAACGCCGCGCGATCGAAATTATCAAAGGTGGCACCCGCTTGGAAGAGTTATCTCAACCGCAATTTGCCGATATTCCCCCTTTAGTGACCTTTCAACAAGATGCACCCTTGACCCTCACCCTCTGGGTAGACCCCCAAGGAAAAGGCGTCTTGGTCGAAGAATCCTTACCGGATATGGTGAAGTTACCGAGTTATTCTCCCGAGGATAAATGGCGGGTGGGAATGCGCGTCGATCGCTCTCAAATTGCTTATTTAACCATTGAAGAAGTTCGCGGGGAAAAACGAGTGGAATATGAGTTAGGCAATGTTTTAGCTAAAATGTTTCCCGGTTTCGTGTTAATTGAATAATGGAAATTTTAGATTTTAGATTTTAGCTACTAGGCGGGAAGCCCCGCGCTCTCCCGAAGGGGAGCGTCGGGATGAGAGCCGCGCTTGCTGAGTGGGGTACTCTCCGAGAAGCCGCTTCGCGTCTACGATGCCCCCGAAGCAAGCAATAGTCTACGCAACGCAACCAGTATTTATCAGATTACTGGGTTCATGCTAAAATAGCGGTATGTTGAAAGCAATCAAGGTCAGAATTTACCCTACCGACGAGCAGTCTGTCACACTAGCCAAGCATTTTGGCTGTACAAGATGGCTGTGGAATCATTGCCTGTCTGTGATGACGGAAACGTACAAGACGACAGGCAAGGGAATTTCTGCCTTGACTATGAAGAAACAGATTCCTACGCTAAAAGCAGAGTATGAATGGCTGAAAGAGTGCTATTCACAATGCTTACAACAGTCGGTACTTAATCTGTCTCAAGGGTTTCAGAACTTCTTTGAGGGTAGAGCAAAATATCCCAATTTCAAATCAAAGCATCGTCGCCAGTCTGTTCAGTTTCCCCAAAACGTCAAAGTGATTTCTGAGTCGGCAATCAAGTTTCCTGGCTTGCTGGGAACGGTTGCAGCAAAGATTCACAGACCGATTGAAGGACAACTAAAAACAGTTACAGTGTCGAAGATGCCAGACGGAAAATACTTTGCATCGTTGTTGGTGGAAGATGGCACAGAAAAGCCCGATTCTTCCAGTGATGGTAAGGCGATTGGGATTGATTTGGGATTGACTGACTTTGCTATTACATCCGATGGTTCAAAGTTTGCCAATCCTCGCCATCTCAAAAAGCATGAACGGAACCTGAAGCGTAAGCAGCGTAAGTTGTCTAGAAAAAAGAAAGGCAGTCAGAACCGAAACAAAGCACGAATCAAAGTTGCTAAAGTTCACGCCAAAATTGCCAACACGCGAGCGGATTTTCTCCACAAGCTATCCCGCAAGATAGTCAACGAAAACCAAGTGATTGTGGTGGAAGACCTAGCTGTTAAAAACATGGTCAAGAATCACAACCTAGCCAAAGCGATAAGCGATGTCGGCTGGGGGCAATTCTGTACCCTGCTCAAATACAAGGCAGAGTTTGAAGGGAAGGTATATCTGGAGGTTGGGCGATTCTTCCCAAGCTCACACCTTTGCTCAAACACCCTGTTGCCGCTAGAAAAGATGGATCTCTCGATTCGCTCATTTGTGTGCCCTCATTGCTCAGAGAGGCACGACAGGGACATCAATGCAGCAATCAATATCAGAAATGAAGGCTTGCGGATATTGGACTCAGGAAGTGGGTCTACTGCTCTCGGAGGGAATGTAAGACCAAAGGGAGGCAGGCGAAAGTCTACCCTCCTAGAGGCGGTTCCCGGTGAAGAGAGAAGCCCGCGCTCTATTGCGTAGCAATGAGCGTCGGGTACTTCACATTGGCTCTTTACTCCCCCTTACCCATGTCCCTCGATCGCCTCGCCCAATCGATCGCCCGTCTCCAACACCTCGCCTCTGAGGGCGAACGCCCCTCGTTGACCTTCGAGACGATCGCCCTCCCGTTGCAATGGCTCGAAATTCTGCTCGATGTTTGGGCACAACTCTATCCACCCGAGGTTTTGCAACAGTTGGACGCGACCGAACCGGAAACTTTGGAAGCGTGGGCGATCGCGCTCACTCGCGCCTTAGACGCCCAACTGCAATGGCTCGATCGCACGGGCGCGACCCTCGATCGCCTCTCGTTGTTAGACGCCCTCAAAACCAAAATCGGCGATCGCGCCCGCCAATTACAACAGTTGCGCGGGCAAAACAATGAGTTGCTAGCTAAAACGGGCGAATTTTTGGCGATCGATGGCGAAATGCGCGATGCGATCGCCGAATTAGAGCAACTGCAACACGAAGCAGAGCAATTCGACCGACTGCGTGGGGAGTTGGAACGCACCGATCTCGATGGCTTGCGCGCGTCGATCGCCCGCGATCGTGCCGTCTTGGCACCGCAACAGGCGCAATTGAGCGAACTGGAGCGAGAAAAAGCCGATCTCGACGGTCAAATCGAGCAGTTACGGCGTCAGCAGTCCCAACTCGGCGAAGAAATCGAATTATTGCGCGGACGGCGCGATCGCCTGCAATTGCGAACTGAAGAAACAGCGAAAGCGGCGATCGCGGACTACGCCCGACAGCGCGATCGCCTCGGCGACAGCTTACAACAGCTCTTAGACGAACTCGACTCCCAACGCCGGGAGTACGATCGCCTGCGCGGCGAGTTGGATCGGGCGATCGCCGAGTCGAACGAGTATCAAACGGCGATTCGACAGGGGCGCAACGCCCTCGAAACCCACTATCGCACCGATGTCGAACTCGGGCGCCGTCTGCCGACCAATGGGTCGGCGATCGCCCGTCTGGTCGGGGCGATCGAGGACAATTTAGCTGCCTTAGACCGGGAACTGGCCCGGGCGCAACAGGAGAATGAAGCGACCCGGGTCAAGCAAATTTTTACGTTTTAAGGGTCAATCCCCGGCCTGTTTTGGCGAAGTCTTCGACGGTTTTATCGGAAAACTCGTGCTGGGCGATCGCCGCTAACATCGGCAACGGTAAGGTCAAGTGGTCGGCGCCTGCTTGTAAGGCGGCGGCAGCTTCTTCGGGAGACTTGATACTGGCGGCTAAGATTTCAACCCCACTGTCTTCGAGGATCGCGGCCATCTCGCGCACGAGGGCGATCCCGTCGCCCAAAAGCCTCGTGGCGCGGTTGACGTAGGCGATCGCGATTTTGGCTCCGGCTTCCCGGGCGATCGCCGCTTGAATCGGTCCGTAAATCCCGGTCACCGAACAGGTCATCTCTTTTGAAAGAATGGCGACGGCTTCAAATCCGGTCGGCGTGGCGGGAATTTTGAGGATGGTGCGATCGCCGATAATCTCGTAAGCTCGTCGTCCTTCGGCGACCATTCCGGAAACGTCGCCAGCTAGCAATTGATAGTAAAGCGGACCGTCGGCAAACGGGAGTAAGTTTTTTAGGGTCGTTTCCGGCGGATCGTCACTTTGCGCGAGTAAGGTCGGGTTGGTGGTGATGCCTTTGACCCAGCCGAGTTTTCGGGCAGCTTTGGCGTCGGCAACGATCGCCGAATCGAGATAAATGGCCATAATTTACGGGAAAAATACAGGAAAAAAGATCCAAAAAGAACCAACGGCGGTTGAATTGCCGTTGCGCGATCGCGAAAACTTTGGTCTCTCAGTTGCTCGTTCCCCCGTTTTACTCGGGAAAAATTTTGGTTAAAGAGAGCAAAGAATCGGGAAATCCAGGGAGAGGAATGGCTTCGTTAATGAAGGGAATTCGTTTGGTTCGATAGCCGAATTTTCCGGGACTGAGTTCGTCGGGTTCGCTGTAAATTTCTAAATATTTATCGTTTAAATTGAAAATCCAATAATCTGAAATTCCCGCTCGGGCATAAAGGGGTTGTTTGATGGCGCGATCGTATTCGAGAGAGAGTTCGTCCGCAATTTCGATCGCCAGTAAAACTTCACTGGCTTGGGGTAACCGGGCGCGATAGTAATCGTCGGCATAGGCTAAAATCGCGAAGTCCGGCTGCACTTCCGTATTCTCGTTGAGAACGATCGCCCCTTGGGTTTGCACGAGGGCGCGTTGGGCCACAAACACGGGCAAGTCTTCTAATAAAGCACGCAAACAAGCAGCGTGGTCTTGACCGATCGGAGCCATCTGCACGAGGGTTCCTTCTACGAGTTCGACGGCTTCCTCTTCTTTGAAAAAGCCGCGATCGGCCAGTTTGTGATATTCGTCGATACTCAAGATTTGGGGTTGAGAATTGGTCATCGCTGCTGTGTGTTTTTTGCCTTTTAAATCAACAAAGGATTTGTCGATTATTTTAATACAAAAGCTTGAAAATTCCCGAAGCTTCAGTCTCTCTGGGAGCGTTGTGGACGTCTTTCAAGATCGCGTCCGGCGGCTTTGAACGACGGGCTAATTTGTCGAGGGTAGCGTTCGCGTCGCGTCTCCAAAACAGAATCGCTGACTCTCGACGAGCGGCTGCGCGGTTCCCCAGCCCGTAATCCCTCGCCGATCGTTGAAATTTCCTAGGGGAATCGGTGAAATTTGGGGTCGTTTTCCGGGGCGATCTTCCCTTGTGAGAGCAAAGACAGCCCGGGCGCCCTTAAAGCCCTTGGCAGCCACCCCCAGTTCACCCGATCTCCCCGTCGATTCACGAAGAGTTTGCAGGGAATGTTGGGCGATCGCCCCCGATGGTTTGACCCCATTTTTACCCGGGCAGACGATCGATTCGTGACTTGTTAAAAAGGGAGATGACCCCCGTCACGGATCGAATCGCAAGTCAACTCATAGAACAGTTGTTGACGTTGGCTCGATGTTTTTGGCTGGGGCAATTTTGACAATGGAATCCAATAGAAACCCATCCCGATCCAAGCCACTCGATTGTTTGAGGAGGATGACATACAAATGACGAGTTCGCCGCACGATCGCAAGGCGATCGAACCCCTCTTAGCTGCCGAACTGGAACGGCCATCGAGCGCTTTAGCGTTGCAACTTGGCCTCGCCTAACCCCTCAACCCCTCGCCTCCCGTTGACGCCACCCGCATCCGAGGCTGGAACTTACACCAGTAACAGGCCGTAAGCGAACGCGATTCCCCAGTCAAACAAGCCGTCCGAGGGGCGATCGCCGCCGTTTGTTCCGATCCGTTGCGAACGGCTAATGTTTGTCACCAATACGATTAAAATTAAGATGTCCTCCCCTGCCTGCCTTTCGAAGGGCAGGACACCCAGATCGTTTTTTGGGCTAACAAGGGTATGTTTAAATTAGCAATCGGCTAACCGACCGGAGGACTCTTTTCACCCCAGAACCAGGAATGATGCAGATGAGTACCGTTCTGATTGTAGACGACAGCGCAACCGCTAGAGAAATGGTTGCCGGACTTCTCAAAAAAATTGGCCTCGACGTGATCGAGGCCCGCGATGGTGTGGAAGCTCAAGAAAAATTGCAAGGGAAACTTCCCGATCTCGTTGTCATGGACATTATCATGCCTCGCATGAACGGCTACGACCTCTGCCGATGGCTCAGACGCCAGCCCCAAGGTCAAAATATCCCGATTTTAATGTGTTCGAGTAAAAGTGAAGAATTCGATCGCTATTGGGGGATGAAACAAGGGGCTGATGCTTACATTACCAAGCCTTTTCATCCGTCCGATTTAGTGGGAACAGTCAAACAGTTACTCAATACCAACGCGGGTTAATTGACCCCCTCGGATTGACATCATTTCTCAATCCTGATGCCCTCAAATGCGATTGTTCGCGTTCCTCCACGTTTGAGGGCGACCCCAAGGGCGACTGGGGCTTTTAAAAGCGCTGCTTGGGGCATGAGGAGGCCGCACGGCCTCGCGATCGCACCCTCGGGGAGTCTACAATCGAAAGTCACGCACGCTTTGCCAGTAGGAAAGAGGAACCCCCGTATCGAAACATTCTCCTTCCAAACAACAGCCATACATTCCTTCCAACTGACGCAACTGTTCTAAGGCTGTCGTGAGTTGGATTTCGCCGCGATCGCGCCGTCCGTCTCGGATGTTTTGTTCGAGAATCTCGAAGATTTTGGGCGTTAACAAATACAGCCCAAAAACGGTTAAAAAATCGTTCTCCGCCAATCCTTCGACCCGCAGATGCGATCGCGCGTAATTCAAATCCGGCTTTTCGGTTACTTCGCTTAAGTTTATCAGCCCTGTTTCCGGCTGCCAACTCCCCGCCACACAACCGCAATGATACAGCTCCTCGGCGGGAGTGACGGTCACCCCGATCGCACTTTTTCCGACTCGTTCGTAGACTTCAACCAGTTGACGCGCGCAAGAGATTTCCCGCGTCGAACGATAAATATGGTCGCCTAACATTAATAAAAAAGGTTCTGTGCCAACCCAATCTTTAGCGCAATAAACGGCGTGACCGAAGCCGTCTTGTACGGGTTGAGTCAATATATTAATCCGTTTGCCGACAGTTTCTAAATAACGGACGTATTCTTTTTGATGGGGTTTTATTTTATGGGCAAAGGCTTCGGAAAGGGGCGTTTTAAAAAAGTCTTCAAATTGGGCGCGATCGCTCTCGCGGGTGACGATCGCAATTTGTTCGATTCCGGCACTGATGGCTTCTTCGGCGATCGCCAATATAATCGGTTTGGCGATCCCGTCGCGATCGACGATCGGAAATAATTCTTTAGCGATCGCTTTGGTCGCCGGAAACAGTCGGGTTCCAAATCCACCCGCCGGAATGACAGCTTTACGAACCTGTGATTTGACTTCGGTCATTTCGATCGAATTACGATTAGCAAAAGGGGGCAGTTTTTGCCGTTCTCGGCGATCGCCTTCACTCGGTCAATTTTGATTGATTTTAAGGGTGGCGGCGATCGGCGAGGGCCTTAACCCTCTACAGCAATTCGCGCTGTCATGAGGTACAAGAGGCAAAGATCCCCCCAATCCCCCTTAAAAAGGGGGACTTTCACTGCCCCCCTTTTTAAGGGGGATTTAGGGGGATCGAAATGTACTGCCGAACAGCGAAAACTGCTCTATGCTCTTTTCCTGACAGCGATTTAGATTTATCTGTGGTAAATTCCCCCTAGATTTTACCCCAGAAGATCCCCAATGACTGTCAAACCTACTCTGGACTCTCCTGTAAAAAATCCCCTGGCGTGGAAGCTCAATCTGACGATCGCGGTCGGGGTTTTAGCGGTCTCCACCGCCGCCATTTTTATCCGCTTGACCCTGGAAGCTGCGGGAACCCGAGGGATTGGCTTTAGTTTGGTGATGGCCGCCACTCGTCTCACAATTGCCTCACTTTTGTTGGCTCCCGCGTGGCGCAACCTCAAACCCGCCCGTCTCGAAAAAGCGGCGATCGCCCAAGCTGCCCTCGCTGGCGTGTTTTTAGCGCTCCATTTCGCCGGGTGGATCGCGTCGCTCTCTTATACTTCGATCGCCGCTTCGACGACGATCGTCACCATGAATCCGATTTGGGTTTCCTTGCTGTCCTGGTGGATTTACAAAGACAAACCCACGAAAATGACGGCGATCGGAATCGCGATCGCCTTAATGGGGGGAATGGCGATCGGATTGGGAGATAGTGGCGGGTTGTACGGCGGAAGTAACCCAATTTTGGGAGATCTGCTCGCGTTGTTAGGATCTTGGACGATTAGTATCTATTTATTGCTGGCGAAGTCGGTGCAAAGTCGGGGGATGGGAATTGGTCCGTACAGCGCGATCGTTTGTACTTGTGCGGCGCTGGTTTTACTACCGATGCCGTTTGTTTTTCAAACTTCATATTTTGGCTATCCCACGGAAGTTTATTTTTATATTCTTCTGATGGCTTTGATTCCTCAAATGATCGGTCATACGAGCTTAAATTGGGCTGTTCGTTGGACCTCTCCCACTTTAGTCGCGTTGGCGGTTTTATTTGAACCCGTTGCATCGAGTTTTTTGGGCTTTTTGGTCTTTAATGAAGTTCCCGGGATCTCGGTTTTAATTGGGGCGATCGTTTTGTTATTTGGAGTGGCGATCGCCGCGATCGGGTCGCGTCCCCAGGGATGAAAATATACAAATAGTCACTTTTTTGTATTTCACCTTTGAGGACATAATTCTATTATGTGAGGCGGCGAACTGGCACCGGACGATCGCGCCGCCGTCAGCAAGATTTGGCCGTCGGCAGTGCGATCGAAGCCGCGCGCCTCGATTAAAGGATCCGAAGGGCGATCGCGGGATGAGTCTGTCGCCGAGGGTTCCCCCCGGGTCTCCCAGACGGGTTCGACCAACTCCACCGACACCCCGTCGCGGCTGAGGGGTTGACCGGGATTGACGGGTAAGCCACCGCGTCCGCGAATGGCGAAAGTACTTTCGGCGAGTTGTTCGGGATTGCAAGGGCTGCGCGCGATCGCCGCATCCGGGTCGGCGACCTCGACTTCGGGCAGATTGGCGGGTTCGATATCGATATCGCCGTCAATATTCAACTGTCCTCGGGCATTGATAATACTGTCGGGAGAGAGCAGAACTAATAACTCGTCTCCTCGGATGGCGCCAATGGCGATATTGCTGCCTCCTTGAGGGTCCGTGGCGCTGGTGACGATCTGGCTGGCTTCGAGCAATACCAAAGTTTCGGCGGCGATCGTGATATTGCCTTCCTGAGTAACATTCCCGGTTTGACTGCCTGCGGCGACAATTTCGCTGCCATTGCGTAAGAGAATATCGGGCGATCGCAGGTCAATATTACCCCCTTTTCCGATCGCCGATGACGCTTGCAAGGCGCCGCGATCGAGTTCCACGTCCGACGCCGCAATCTCAATATTGCCGGGGGTTCCCGTCCCTTCCCCGTTGACGCCGATCCGGGATCCGTCGGCCACCTGGAGGCGGTCCGTGGCGATCGCGATGCCGCCGCCATTGCCCGATCCGAGGGTGCGCGCGTCAATTTGAGCATTCCCGACAATTTCGACGCTTTCCGCCGCTTCTAAGCGCAAACGGCCCGCATTCCCTTCCCCAGAGGTTCCCAAGACCACGATCGCCCCGTCGCCCACCGTCAAGCGGGGAGTGGCAATCGTCACGTTCCCCGCATTCCCCGCCCCGTCGGTATCGGCAGTGATTAAGGTCGGCAAACTGCCATCCGGCGAGGTCCCTCTAAACTCGATCGCCTCCGACGCCTCCAACAACATCAACCCGCCGACCCCGTCCACCGAGGTACTCGTCCCGATTTCGCCGCCATCGCGCACGATCAAACGGCGGGTTCTCACGGTCACGTCCCCCGCATCTCCCGCGCCAAACCCTTTCGTCGTCAGCAAACTGCGTTCCCCGTCCGCACTGACTCCGGCAATATCTACTAACTCGGCCCCCTCGATCTCCAGTCTGCCGCCCTTTCCCGTCCCGTTGCTGGCGGCTTCGATTTGGGCGCCGTCGCTCAAACTGAGTAAGGGGGTGACGATCTCGATTTCCCCCGCATCGCCACTGCTGTAAGCGGTCGCCTCGATTTGGGTCGATGTTCCGCTTTCGGGGTCGGTTCCGTTCAACTGCACCGATTCTGAGGCGCGGATGGTCAAGTTGCCTCCCCGTCCCGGGCCGAAGGTTCGCACCCGCACTTGGGCGCCGTCGCGCATCGTCAGGCGCCGGGTGGTAATATCGACATTGCTGGCGTTGCCGACTCCGACGGTGGAAGCGTCGAGGATGCTGGCAAATTGGCCATTCACTGGAATTCCGCTTAATTCTACCGATTCTGAGGTGGCGATCGCGATCGTTCCCGCTTCGCCGTCGCTGACGGTTCCCACGGTAATCCAGCCGCCGTCCAACACGTTTAATTGGGTTCCGCGCACTTCGACGCTACCCGCATCGCCATTGCCGAAGGCGCCAGATCCGACGATCGTGCGAGAGGTGCCATCCCTGGAAACCCCGCTAATTTCGACGACTTCCGACGCTTCTAGGGCGATTTCGCCCCCATCTTCTTCGCCGAGACTGTCGGAACGAATTTCCGATCCTCCGGTAATGGTGAGATTGCGCCCGTGTACGCGGACGCCGCCATCGCCGCCCAACCCGGTGAATAAGCCGGATTCGTTGGTGATGGAGATATCTTGAAATGAGGAGAAGGGGGAGGTTTCTTCAAACCCGAATTCTCCTCGTGTTCCCGTCGTTTTCAGTTGTCCGTGGCGACCGGACCACAACTCGATCCGACCTTGGGGGGCTTTTAATAAGGCCCCGTCTAAGACAATCGGACCGCCAACGAGGGCTAAGGTGCGATCGGGTCGGACCCCCAACCCGTCTTCGCGGGCGAGAATGCTCAGTTGAAAGGCGATTTCTTGGCGCGCGGTTTCGACGTTCTGGGTCGCCGTTTCGGTTCCGTCGAAATCTGGGGTGGCAAAACCGCGCCCGAGTCCGATTCCGTTGACGGCGATCGCCCCGGGATTGTCCCCCAACTGCAAGCCGACGGGAACGCTAACGGTGAGGAGAGTGTCGGTTTGAGGGGCGATCGCGCTAAAACGGCTGCCGTCGTCGAATAAGACCGCGTCCGCACTGGTTGCAACAAAGGAACCGCCTACATTTAAGGAGGCATTCGGCCCGAAAACGATGCCGTTGGGGTTGATTAAAAAGAGGTTGGCGCCGCCGTTGGCTTGGAGGAGACCGTCGATGTTACTCAGGTCGGTTCCGGTCACCCGCGAAAAGATATTTTCGATCGTTAGGGGGTTGTCGAAGGTGGCGGTTGTTCCCGTAGGGATCGAGAAGCTTTCAAAACTGTGGAATAAATTGCGCGATCGCGCCGTTCCTCCGGTAATCTGAATTGTATTTCCTTCGACGGTGACCGTGGAGCGATCGGGTAAGGTCCCATCGGGAACGATTTGAGCGATCGCCTGTCGTTCGATCGTACCCGATGCGAAGACACAACAGGCGATCGCTGCAAAAAAAGCAGTTCTCCGGCGATCCGTAGAGGTTCGCCGTCGTGTTGTTGTAGCGTTATTCATAGGCTTAGGCGATCGTCGTGAATTCGTACAACACCCGACCCCCAACAGTTGGCGAGGGAAGCGGCGCGACAGTCGGCGCCGACTTCGCTAAACTTCCGATTCCCAGTCGGGACAGCTTTCTCCATCCCAACCGTAAGGATGCATCCCACACACGAGCAAATTACCGCCGTAAACGTGACCGTGATAGTGATTGCATCCTACACAAGCCGGATGTCGCCCTTGGGTGGGTCGGACGTAAGTCACGAACGGCTGGGGGGGGTCTGGAGAGTCTTCATCGAGGGACCGATCTAAATCGAAGAGGTCTTCTAAATCGAATCGGTTTAATTCCTCGGCGAGGGTCGGATCGAAGACTTCCAAGAAAAAGCGATCGATTTCGAGAAAAAATCCCTCTTCCAGTTCTTCTACTAAATCCACACCGTCGTTAAAATCCCGGGTGATTTGTTCGGGAATCTTCGCCAACTCGTCAAAAAATTCGTTGACCTCTTCGCTTAAGTCCTGAAAAAAGCCTTCGACATCTTCGGCGGCGCTTTCGAGGAGTTTAAATAAATCAGTCGGCCAATTTTCCATAAGCTTTTGCCATGTCACTACAGCCTCGGCGAGACTACTCGTTTTGCAGGCGGCGCAGTTCGTCTTGAAGCGATCGCACGCGATCGCGCAGTTGGTCTACATCGTCGGAACCTTTACCCTGGGGGGCTTGTGTCGGTGCTTGCGCTTCCGTCTCCCCGGGTTCCCCTTCTTCATCTTCGAGAATTTCGATGCGACGCGGTTCTTTCGGTGTCTCGTCTCCCGCCGACTCGTTCACCGACTGACGACCCTGATTGACGATATCTTCGACAAAACGGCGGGCTTCGTCCGTACTCATCTCCCCGCGTTCTACCAGTTCGTCCGCTAACTTTTGGGCTTGTTTTTGTAACTCGGTCAGTTTGGTTCCCGCTTTTTCTCCCGCATAGGACGCCAAACCCACCCCGAGATAGAAGGCTTTTTGAACCACATCTCCGAAACCAGCCATAACGACTGTTGCTCCTTGTTATGCAATTACGGTACTGATTCCAGGATAGGGTGCAAACCTGCCGAGTGACCAGAAGTTGAAATCCAGTCCTAAAAAGTGACCCGGAGTCCACGCCTACCGCAAGCATCCCGTGTTGCTGCTCCCTTCCGGGTCTGACAAGGTTTAGGCGTTGCGATCGCATGGGTCCGGATCGCTTACTAGCATATCATTATTAAAGGAGAAAACAAGGGTTCGGGCTGAAAAATCCCCAAAAATCCCTCATTCCACCACCACGCGCCACTCGTAAAGCACGTATTTGACGCAATCATTGACCACCAGGGGATCGGCTTCGACAATGGCCCGGGCTTCCTCCATCGATGTTGCTCGAAATAGCAACATTCCCCCGGCTGCGCCCGCCCAATAGCCCGTTTTGGCTTGATGTCCTTTGGCGTTGAGATCGCTCACGTAGGCTTTGTGAGCCTCTACATATTGGTCGAAAATCGGTTTTTCGACAATTCCTTCCTCAATTTTGGCAAACCAAGGCATTTTATTTAACGGTTCTCGTTGTTATTGCTGAATTTCGGTTCATTTTCCATGGAAAAATCTCCCCGTCTCTACTTTATCGCGCTCTTGCCTCCGACCGAACTGCAAGCGGAGGTCACCGCCATCAAGCAGGATTTTGCCGATCGCTACGGCAGTTCTCACGCCCTCAAATCTCCCCCTCACGTGACTTTACAAGCCCCGTTTAAATGGGTTGAGGAGGATCTCGATCGCCTGACCGAACTGTTGCGCCAATTTGCCCGATTTCACGATCCGATCGCGATCGCCCTTTCCGGGTTCGGGGCTTTTCCCCCTCGGGTCATCTATATTCATGTCGAAAAAACACCGGAACTTTTACAAGTCCAAGCCGAGTTAGCACTTGATTTAGAACGCCGTTTAGGGATTGTAGACGATCGCGCCCGAGGACGCGCTTTTTCCCCTCACATGACCGTGGCCTTTAAAGATTTAAAACGGCAAGCCTTTAAAGCAGCTTGGCCCGAATTTCGCGATCGCCCTTTTGCCGCCCAATTTACCGTTCCCGAGTTAACTTTACTCCTTCACCGCGATCGTCAGTGGCAGATTTACACCCAGTTTCCCTTTGAGGGGGAAGAAAACCATAATGCTTAAAAGATAGATAGATATAGACAGATAAAAGATAAAGAGACGCTAACGATCGGGCATTGCCTTGTCCCTCCGGGGGTTTTGCTATTTTTAGAAACCCTTGCGGATCTTCTCTTTTTTGCCTTAAAAACGATTTCTTCCCGATTCCCCATTCCCATTCCCTAGAATTGACATCCTTTCACCCCATCAGATCCCCCCATCGGGTGAAGTGAATCGTAAAATTTCAAAGTTAAAATAGCATTTCGAGCGATCGCCATGACGAGTTTAAGATCGATTTAAGAGCAATTTAACCTTACCCTAAAATCAAAACAATATCGATCTGATAACTTGGCGATCGGACAATTCAGGGAATTAAAATCTGATGGAAAGAATCGCAGCAAAATCACCGATTTTATCGGAAGTTAAAGCCTGCCTACAATTATCAATTCCCTTAGCGGCTGCCCAACTCGCTCAAGCCTCGACCAATTTTGTCGATACGATCATGATGGGATGGTTGGGTAGCGAACGTTTAGCGGCTGGGGCATTAGGTTCGATTTCATTTAGTACCCTTCTTTTAATTGGAACCGGGCTGTTATCCTCTGTCGGGGCAATGGCTGCTGTAGCCTATGGGGCTGGAGAATACAAAAAAATTGGCCGAATTGCCGAACAAGGATTGTGGTTGGGAATGGGGGTTTCGATCCCGATCGCGATCGTCATTTGGAACTTTGCAGCGATCGCTGTCCACTTCGGTCAAAATCCCGAGACTGTAGCCATTGCTCAAACCTATTTGCGCGCGATCGTCTGGGGCTTTCCCGGTGCAATGGGATTTATTGTTTTACGCAATACTTATTCTGCCATTCACCGTCCCAATATTATTTTAGCGATCGTCATCGGCAGCGTGCCAATTAATGTAATTGGCAACTACATTTTAATGTTTGGTAAATTCGGATTTCCCGAACTCGGGTTAGCCGGGATCGGTTGGGCGAGTACCTTTTCTTTCTGGGCTGCTTTCCTAACGGCAGTGGCCGTTATCCAGCTTAAAAAAGAGTTTAAACCGTATCGAATTTTTGCAACCATCCGCCATTTTTATCCCCCCGTTTTTTGGGAAATCCTCCACATTGGATGGCCGAGTGGTATTTTATTGGCCATTGAAGCGGGTTTATTTACCGTGACTACGTATTTAATGGGATACCTGGGGACGGTTCCCCTCGCCGCCCATTATGTTGCCCTCCAAACGGCCTCGATTACCTTTATGGTCCCCGTGGGTATTTCTTACGCGACGACCATGCGCGTCGGTCACGAACTGGGACGCAAAGATCGGCAAGGGTCGAAACGGGCCGGATCGGTGGGTATGGGCATCGGCGGCTTGTTTATGGCAGTTATGGCGGTGTGTGTCTGGCAATTTCCGCGATCGATTGTTGAGGTTTATCTCGACGTAAGTAATCCGGAAAATAGTGCGGTGGTCGAGTTGGCGATTTCGCTGTTGGGAATTGCTGCATTTTTTCAAATTTTTGATGGGGTTCAAGTTATTGCAGCAGGTGCGTTACGCGGTTTAAAAGATACCCGCATCCCGATGGCGATCGGTTTGTTTTCTTATTGGGGGGTCGGTTTGGTTTCTGCCTATTGGATGGCGTTTAAGTTGGGCTGGGGGAGTTTGGGATTGTGGTGGGGTTGGGTGCTGGGTTTGGGAGTTGCCGCCCTGATTTTGCCCTGGCGTTTTTATGCTCTAATTTCCGATAAGTTCGAGGGTGAAACTGCACGATCGCAGGGGGTCTTGGAATTGAAAACAGGTGGAGAGCAGACCTTGGAGATCGAATAACTGCCCAGGGGCGATCGCGCGCTGCCCGCTCGCTACAATCGAAAGTGTCCTGTTCCCAAGCTGTTTCGATCTATCATGCGCGTGTCGATCGCCCCATTTACCGTTCGCAAACGCTTCGCCCTGACCATCAGTCGGGGAACGACCGCAGAAAGTACCAATCTTTGGCTCAAAGTCGAACACGACGGGATCGAAGGATGGGGGGAAGCGTCCCCGTTTTCGGCGGGCGGACCGCCCCAAACCACGGAGACGATCGCCCGTTCCCTCGAACCGATCTTCAATCTGGCCGATTGTTGGTCTCCCTTCGACCGCCAACAAATCGAACTGGCGGCGATCGAATGGAAATTACCCTCGGCGGCGAAAGCGGCCCTCGATACGGCCCTGTGGGACTGGATCGGCAAAAAGGCGGGATTGCCGTTATGGCAATTATGGGGCTTACAGCGATCGCGCATCGTCCCCACGTCGGTGACCGTCGGGATCGGTTCCCCGGAAAAGGCGATCGAACGCTTACAAGATTGGCTCAAATTCGTGCGAGTTAAAGCGGTTAAAGTCAAACTCGGATCCCCGGACGGGATCGACGCGGATCGCGCCATGTTCGAGGCGATCGCCCGCGAAACCCCGCCGCGACTGAAGTTCAGCGTCGATGCCAATGGCGGCTGGTCTCTAGAAGAGGCAATAATTATGTGCGATTGGCTGGCAGGCCAAAAAGGGGTTAAATACGTCGAGCAGCCCCTTCCCGTCGTCGCCAGAGCCGAATTACGGGAACTTTACGACCGTTCCCCTCTACCGATTTTTGTCGATGAAAGCTGTCACACCAGTGCCGATATCCCCCCATTGGCAGACCGGGTTCATGGCATTAATATCAAACTGATGAAATCTGGCGGCTTGAGTGAAGCCATGCGGATGATTCATACCGCCAAAGCCTGCGGGTTGCAGGTGATGTTCGGTTGCTATTCCGACAGTATTTTAGCGAATAGCGCCCTCGCCCAACTCTCTCCCCTCGCCGACTATCTCGATTTAGACAGTCACCTCAACTTGCGCGACGATCCCTTCGAGGGGGCGACGATGCAACGAGGTTGTTTACTTCCCAACGATTTACCCGGTTTAGGAGTCCAACACCGTGCAACTCACTCCCGATCGTAGAGTCGCTATCCTCCTGCACGAGGGCATTCTCGGCAGTATCGGCAAAACTGGATTGACGTTATTGCGCTACAGCGAAGCGACGATCGTCGCGGTCATCGATCGCGAATGCGCGGGGCGATCGCTCCCGGAATTAACGGGAATCGATCGCGAGGTTCCGATTGTCGAGTCCGTCGAAGAGGCCCTCACCTACCATCCCGATATTCTGGCGATCGGGATCGCGCCCCCCGGGGGTGGGCTCCCGCCGTCGTGGTTTATGGAACTCCAACACGCGATCGCCGCAGGAGTCTCGATCGTCAACGGGTTGCATACTTCCCTCGCCAACCATCCGGAATTACGCCACAGTTTGCGCCCCGGTCAGTGGATTTGGGACATCCGTCAAGAACCCGTCGGCTTGCAAATTGGCAGCGCCCAAGCCCGGGAACTCTCGTGTAAGCGGGTGTTAACGGTGGGAACCGATATGGCGATCGGTAAGATGTCGGCGAGTATCGAACTGCACCGACGGGCGCGCGATCGCGGTTTGCGCTCTCAATTCCTCGCCACCGGACAGGCGGGACTGGCAATTTCGGGGGAAGGGATTCCCCTCGATGCGGTGCGCGTGGACTTCGCCGCCGGGGCCGTCGAACAAATGGTGATGCGTTACGGTCGCGATCGCGATCTGGTGTTTGTCGAAGGGCAGGGTTCCTTATTTCATCCCGGTTCTACCGCCACTTTACCCCTGATTCGCGGCTCCCAACCGACTCACTTAGTTCTGGTTCACCGCGCCGGACAAACCCACATTCGCAATCACCCTCACGTCCCGATTCCACCGTTACCCGCCGCGATTCAAATCTACGAATCGATCGCCCACGCGGCGGGGGCATTCGCCCCGGTTCCCGTCGCCGCGATCGCCCTCAATACCAGAGATTTAGACGATGCGGGGGCGAAAGGCGCGATCGCCGCCGTGCAACGGGAAACCGGGTTACCCTGTGCCGACCCCGTGCGCTTCAGTGCCGATCCGATTTTGGATGCTTTGGTCGGGTGCTAGGCAGGTGCTAACGCAGCTCGTGCCAGCATTCCCGGGCGATCTCCCAATCTTCTCGCGCCCGCACCAGCAAGACTCGCACCCTCGAATCCGGCGCGGCGATATCCGTATCCACAGGGGATCGATCGTTTTTGTGCGGATCTAATTTAACGCCAATCAGCGCCAACGCCTCGCACGCCGCCTCGCGAATTTGCGGGTGGTGTTCGCCGACTCCTCCGGTAAATACGATCGCGTCCGCGCCTCCCAACGCCACCAGCATCGATCCGAGGTGAGCGTTGAGGGATTTTTGGTATAATTTCAACGCCAGTCGGGCGCGATCGTTTCCCCGGGCGATCGCCGCGTCGAGCTCGCGCAAATCGCCGGAAACGCCCGAAATTCCTTTCAAACCGGACGATCGATTGAGCATGTTATCTACATCTTCCGGCGTGAGATCGTGCTGTTGTTGCCAGTAGAGTAGCAGTCCCGGATCCACGGATCCCGATCGCGTCCCCATCATCAAGCCTTCTAACGGGGTAAATCCCATCGTCGTATCGATACTGCGCCCTCCGGCGATCGCCGCCAGAGAACAGCCATTGCCTAAATGACAGGCAATCAAGCGCAAGTTTTCTAAGGGTTTGCCCAACAGTTGTGCGGCGCGCTGGCTGCAATATTGATAGCTGATGCCGTGAAATCCATAACGGCGGATGCCGCGATCGTACCACTCGTAAGGCACGGGATAAATCGCCGCTTCCGGCGGTAAGTGGGCGTGAAAGGCGGTATCGAAGACGGCAACCTGGGGAATTTCCGGTAAAATCTCTTCGATCGCCTCGATTCCTTCTAAATTGGCGGGGTTGTGCGATGGAGCCAGGGAGGACAATTCGGCGATCGTGCGTTTGACATCGCGATCGATCGTCACGGGCGATCGATACTGGTCGCCGCCGTGAACGATGCGATGTCCGACGGCATCGATTTCTTGAGGGTGGGCGATCGCTTTTGTTTTCCCTTCCCACAAGGTTTTTAACATCTGCGCGATCGCGGGCGATCTCGATTCTGTAGGGTTTTTAATTGCTAATGTTTTCTCTAATCTTTGCTCCCCTTTTTTTGCCGTTAATTCCGCCACTCCCCCGTGACGAGTCCAATCGATTTTAGCTTCCCACAAGGGAGAATTAGGTACTATTTTAGGACGATTTTTTATGTCATAAAGGCAACTTTTCTGACTGCTAGATCCGGCATTTAAAACTAAAATCTTCATAAACTTTCATAAACTCTCATACAGCACTCGGGCGATCCGATCGAGGTACAGTGCCGATCCCCCTAAATCCCCCTTATTAAGGGGGATTTAGGGGGATTTAAGGGGGGTTGGGGGGATCTTTGCCTCTTGTAACTCATGACAGCGCGAATTGCTGTAAGCATAGCTGATGACCTTAAAATCAGGCTAAATACACCGCATCATTTCAAAATCGGCGAAGAGAGAGGCTCCCTTCGATCGCCCTGAGAACCTCTCTCAATTCATCCTTCTTTTAAAAGGAGCGACTAACACCACTGCCAGTTCGTAATTTCGGCAGGATCGACCCCATTTTCACAGATATATTTGCTGTGTTCCGCTAACACGTATTCGTAATGGCGGACGCGATCGTTCGCGTGGGCGGCGACCCGAGAATTGCGCCGAGAACCCAAACGAATCGCCTGCATAATCAGATGATAACGACTGGCTCGATTGCGAACTAACATATCGAACGGCGTGGTCGTATTGCCTTCTTCGCGATAGCCGTTAATATGGAAGCGATCGAGATTCGGACGACCGAAAATGAGTTGTTCGATGAGAGAAGGATAGCCGTGAAAATTGACAATCACCGGGCGATCGCTCGTAAATAGCGCCTCAAACATATCCGCATCCAAACCGTGAGGATGTTCGGATTGTTCTTCGAGAACTAACAAGTCCGTCACATTAACCACGCGCACTCGCAAATGAGGCATTTACGATCGCAAAATATGAGCCGCCGCCAGCACTTCGACGGTAGGAACGTCGCCAATTCCGACGAGAACCACATCCGGATCGACCCCATCATCCGTACTCGCCCACGGCCAAACCGAGGCCCCGGCGCGGCAGTGTGCGATCGCCTCTTCCATTGACAACCATTGCGGCATCGGGTTCTTATTCGCCACCACTAAATTGACATAACCCGTACTCTGCAAACAGTGGTCTAAGGTACTGATTAAGCAGTTCGCATCAGGGGGTAAATAGACCCGAGCAAACTCCGCTTTTTGGTCGAGAACGCTATTGAGAAAACTGGGATTTTGGTGAGAAAATCCGTTATGTTCCTGTCGCCATAACGTCGAACTTTCGAGATAGTTTAACGAGGCGACGGGCAGACGCCAGGGAAATTCTTTAGAGACTTTTACGAACTTGGCATATTGATCCATCATCGTCGTCACGATCCCTAAAAATGCTTCGTAAGACGGGAATAAACCGTGACGTCCGGTTAATAAATAACCTTGCAACCAGCCCTGACAGTTATGCTCGCTCAACACTTCTAAGACGCGACCGCCGCGCGATCCGATATTTTCGTCGTCCGCATCGGTAGGCCATTGAAAATTACGTTGGGTCAGGTCGAACACTTCGCCCAAACGGTTCGATTCGAGTTCGTCCGGGCTGAAAATCCGGAAATTTTGCGGGTTGAGGGCGATAACCTGTTTGAGATATTTGGCTAATTGTTCCGTATTGCCGAGTTGGCGATCGCCCCGCTTGCAAGTGCCGTCCGTTTCTTGGCGTTCCACGGGGACTTCCGACTCGAACAAGTCGGGCAAATTGAGGGCCTCGCGCATCCGTCCGCCAAAAGTATGCGGATTGCAGCCCATCCGCCGATCGCCTTGCGGACAAAGGGTGAGGATGTCCGGTTCGGGCGTGCCGGACTCGTCGAACAACTCCTCGGGACCGTAGGACCGCAACCATCGTTCTAATTTTTGGCGTTCGCCTTCCTGACTTTTAACGTGTTTGGCCGGAACTTGGTGCGATCGATAGGAGCCTTCGATCGGTTCGCCGTGCAGTTCCTCGATCCCCGAGAGTCCTTTCGGCGATCGCAAAATTAATATCGGCCAGCGCGGTTGGGCGATCGGTTCGCCGGATCGGGCGGCCTGTTGGATCCGGCAAATCTCCTGATAAGCCCAATCCATCGAAGCGTAGAGGTCCGCATCGAGGTCGTCGTCGCCGACGATTCGCACTTGATAGCCATAGCCGGAAAACAAGTGAAGTAAATCTTCATCACTCATCGATCCGTAGATCGTGCGACTCGAAATTTTGTACTGATTTAAGTGTAAAATCGGTAGCACCGCTCCCGACTCGGCGGGATCGATATACTTATAGCTGTGCCACGCCGTCGCCGTCGGCCCGGTTTCCGATTCGCCATCGCCGACGATACAGGCAACGATGAGATCGGGATTGTCCATCACCGCGCCGAAGGAAGTCGCCAGGGCATAGCCGAGTTCGCCCCCTTCGTGAATCGTGCCGGGAATGCCGGGATATAAGTGAGACGGGAAGCCCCCGGGCCAGGAGAACCGTTTGATAAAGTCGTGAAGACCTGCCGCGTCGAACGTCAATTCCGGATAAAACTCTTGCAACGAGCCTTCCAGATACAGGTTGGCCAAGTTAGCGGGCGCCCCGTGTCCCGGTCCGGTGACCAGAAATAGATTGACATCGTAGCGACGAATGAGGCGATTGAGATGGGCGTAAATTAAGTTAATGCCCGGGGTCGTTCCCCAATGACCTAACAAACGATCTTTAATATGTTCCGGTTGCAGGGGATCTCGCAAAAGTACGTTATCTTTGAGATAAATTTGGGTGGCAGCGAGATAATTCGCCGCGCGGCGGTAGCGGGCGATCGCCTCTAACTGTTCTCGGTTGTGTTCGCGAACTTGCCCCACATCGATTTCGGGACCGGATTGAGTTTTGATGGGGGTCACGGTCATAAAAAATCTCCTAAATACACCGTCGCGAGAAATTCGGCAATCGCGCCGAATTTCCCAAAAATCAAATTATTGAGTTTTTCAAATGCTTTGAACGTCCACTAGCATCCTAGCGATCGTCCGGCGCGATCGCTTCCCCCTCTGGGTAGATCTCGACGACGTTGACAAATTTAAGGCATTGAAAAACTCAACTTTTTTTACCCAAACTTATTCATCTTCGGCAATCTCTCGCGGTGAATTAGATGAAAATCCCCCGATCAATCCATTCGCCGTTCCGAACAAATTGATCGGATTGTTGCCATCGGTAATTAACACGCTTTGCAGTCCCAACCCTTCCAACAGTCGGGCTTGCATTTCCGGTCCGGATTGGGCGATCGCCCGGATCGTTTCCGCCCCCAACGCCGAAACTTTTTGGGCGAATTCTACACTGGTAATCTCCGCCATTTGTCGGGCTTTTTCAACCTCTAAATTATCGAGGGTTTGACGGTGAGCGAGTTCGGCTTCCTGACGGGCACGCAGTTGGTTTAATTCCACTTGCGCGCGAATTCTCGCCGCTTCCGCATCTTGTTGGGCTAAATTAACCTGTAACTCCCCTTGAATTTGAGCCGCTTGTGCTTTGGCGCGCGCCTCCGCCATCGCCTGTCCGGTGGTTTCGATCGCCGCATTTTCCGCCTGTAATTCTAATAGGTTTTTGCGCTCGACTTCCGCCGCGCTTTTATCGACGATTCCCTGACGTTCCAATCGCGCCCGCGCTTCTTGTTCGATGCGTTCGGCATCGTGACGGGCTGCAGCTTCTTGGGCGTCGGTGGTAATTTGAATGGCTATTTGAACCGACTTTTGCAAGCTTTTTAAGGTCTCTTCATCGACGGGTTCGACCGATTGAATGTCGATATTGGTAATCACGAGATTGTTCGTGCGGAATCGAAATTCATCGCGAATGTGACCTTCATTGTCCAACCCAAACACCGCTTGGCGAATAATTCGCGCCGAATTGCGGTGAAATTCGTCAAAGTGAACCCCCGCCACCGATCCGCGTACCCGCGAGGCGATCGCCTTACAAGCATCGCCGACAAAATCGGGGACTTGAAACAGTTTTGCCGTCTGTTCTTCGTCGCTTTTATCGACGTCGAAATACCAGTTATAAGATAACTGCAATTGCAGGCGGGCGTGGTCGGAAGTTTCCACCGTAAAAATATCGGTCATGAAATCCGGTCCTAACAGTAAAGCGAGGGATTTAATGAGGTTAGGACGTTTGGGTTTACCGCCGGACAAACTCAACACCGTAAAGGCTTCGTCGGGACCGAGCATGACTAAATCGGGACCGAAAACCGTGCGGGCGCTGCGTTCTTTATAATCGTGAATTTGAGCGGCGGCATTTTGCGGAACGTGAAAGACGACCGCACGAGTTCGATCGCGATCGTGCGATGTAGAAAAAGGTAAGCGCGCTCGTTCTAAATTTTCTTCATCCCCCGGATTTACGTAGTCGCCGCGATCGGCGATCGCGTCGTTTTTTCGCCCCAATAATCGATCGACAACGGGCGGTAATTCTTTCTCCCACAACTCCTCGTAAGGGGTCAGCATATAAGCTTGCGGACCGCTTACTAATTTTAATTCCCCGCTTTGAATGTCGCGCACGTAAATCCCTTCATTTTTATCGAGGGGAATAGCTTTGCGTTTTTCAACGACTTCGACCTCTACCCGAGGGATATAGTCGCACGGACCGTTAATCATCCATAAATCCCCCGGATTGCGCCGCACGATCGCGTCTGCTTCACCTTCGCTAAATGCTTCGTTCGCTCGCAATAAAAGGGCTTCGCGTTCCCCGAGGACGTAAATTTCTTGAATGCCGTTTTCTAAGGATTCTCCGGGATGTAAAAAGAAAGAGGTTCGTCCTTGACGGACTTCTCGCATTCCAAATTGAGGCTTACCTAATTCATCGATCGGATCGACGACAATGCACCATTGACGATCGCTTAACGTGGTAATTTGAACTTCCCCGATGACTTCCTCGTAAACGTCGGGAATATGAATTTCGGCATTTTGAAATGTAACCAGCCACTCGTCTCCGGCTTTGCGTTGCCGATTGAAAATATCGGTAAACGTGCGTTTGGCTTTCAGATGTAAAGCTTGGCGATCGGTGAGGATAAAAGCTTTAATAATACCGACAATTTCTTCGTCAACTCCCGGTAAATAGGCTCCTTCTTCTCGTACTAACCATTCTTCTCCAGCTCGCCGTCGGTATCCTTGGCGATCGATGCAATTTTGTCGGGCTAATAAACGTAAAGCTTGATTGGTTTTAATCACCGTCGCTTTAACGGTTTCGATGACTTCAACTTCGATGCGAGGAATGTAGGTTCCCGGCCCTTCAAATAACCACTCGTCTCCCGCAACGCGATCGATCGCTTCCGTGCGCGTTTCTCCGTCCTCAGTGACGGTTCGGGTCTCGGTAAAATCGCGAATTGCTCGCAATCTTAGGGCGCAATTTGTTTCGACAACTTGCAGTTGAGTAACGTCACAATCGAGTTGTTCTCCGGGATAAAGTGGGAACGGTTCTTGAGACAGACGAATTTCACGATCGCCATAACGCAATTCAATTTCACCGCGATCGTTGACGCGAGGTTCTCCATTTTCGTCGCGGCGAACGGGATTGGCAACGATGCAGTAATAACGGGGTGGAACGACGATCGTGGGGTGCGCTTTTAAGACTAATCGTTCGTGATCGCGTAAGGTTACCGTTTGCGGCCCGAGTTCGAGTCGGGTAATCCCGGTATTGTTATCTAAAACATGGATATATTGTTGGGGTTTGAGGCGAATGACTCCATTAGCCGTGAATAAATCGAGATCGCTCGCTTCGGCAATTTGCTCGGGTTTACCCATGTTAAATATCCTTTGCTCGCAGGATTTTGAGCGTGAAATATCTCCATTTTAAATCTGTCTTAAATCGTCGCGCGATCGGCTGGAGATCGACTCGAATCGACCGATTAACTGCTTCGCCGGACTGGGGGATCGGCGAGTCAGTGGCGATCGCGCCGAGATTTCTCGACCGATTTTCGATGGTTCCTCAGTCCTATCGGCTTTTTTAAATTCCGCCTGTGATTTCGATCTCATGGGGGATCGGGCGATCGTGGAGTGCGCGCGATCGCCCTTTGAAATCATACTTCAGTTAGATCGCTGTTTGGAATAAAGTTCATACCAACGAGAGATTGGTTATTTCTCTATGTTCGTTAAGATAATTACTGTGAGATTAAAGATTTTTCTCTTTTTCCACTTTAGTTAATTGTTGTTTGATATTGACCGACATGACCATCGCCATTCGAGAAGACATTACCTATATTTTACTCAAAAAACTGCGCGACGCTGGGGAAGCTGAAGGAAACCCCCAGATCGAGTTTTCGGCGGCAGATTTTGGCAGCAATCCCGTCGATGAGAAAACCTTACTCGGCAATCTCGACTATCTCAATCGCAATGGCTATATTGAAGTCGAATATACGGGCAGCCCCCACGCCGAACAGGTCTCGAAACTGAGCGCCCCTGTAAACGTTAAAGCGGCAAAAATTACCGACAAGGGCCGGGAAATGCTGCAAAAAATGGAAGCGAACCCCCCGGAATCCCTCGCGGAAAATTCACAGCAGCGCGCGATCGGCGATCGGCAAGTTTCTTTCTTAGAAAAAGTTAGGGTAAAAGCTGCTCTTCCGGATATTTTTGACGCGCGCAATCTCAGCGAAGTCGTGTTTAGAACGATGCGCGATTTGATGCCCAATCAAACAGTGGATAAAGTCGCGGATCAATTACATACACAAGCTATTTCTAGTGATAATAAAGCGCTGCAAGATGAGATTGTGGATTTGTGGATGGATACCAATCCCATTGTCACCTGGATCGGTCGAATTCGTCCGCCTCTGAAGATCGATGCTGACTTATTCGTGCGACGGGTTGCCCAAGAAGGCGGTATTCCGCGCTATACGGATCCGGAAACGGTAATTCGTGCGGTTTTTGCCGCCACTAAAGATGAATTATCCCGCGATCGCGTCGAAGAAATTAGCGAGTTTCTGCCCGGTAGAATTCAGCAAATGTGGCAAAACGCCTGAACGATCTAAGTTTAATAAATTCTGTCTGAAAAGTTGAGGAAATTATCGAAATGAAAACCCAAGAACACGAACCGAAAAACTTAACAATTAATCCTGGCGATTACGTTCCTAACGAACCGCAAACTTTAGAAGAAAAAGCCCGTCAAGTCGCGGTAGATGTTGCGGATATTACGATGGAACATGTTAAAATTCCCACCTATTTTATCGTTGAAGATGGAGAAGGAAATAAAGAAGCCCTCCATCACGTGCGAGATGCGGAAGAAATTTCTGACGTGATTCGCCAAGCGAGAATGGATGAGAATGGCGATCGCCGATGGTGGTAATCCCAGTTCTATAAATTCTAAATTCACCAAGATTTAGAAGCCCGAGAAAGTACGGCATTATTTGCCGTACTTTTTGGCGATCGCCCGCCTCAATGCTATACTAATTGAGTCGATTTCGGCGTAGCGTAGATCCCTAAAAATGAACATCGGTATCGTCACGCAAGCGAGAATGACCTCAACTCGCTTACCGGGAAAAGTATTAAAACCCGTTCTCGACAAACCGCTTTTGCAATATCACCTCGAACAATTACAACGAGTTCAACTGGCCGATCGCGTTATTGTAGCAACGACAACAAACGTAACGGATAATCCAATTATTGAATGGTGCGATCGCCTCGCTATTCCTTACTATCGCGGTTCGGAAAATGACGTACTTTCCCGATATTATCACGCCGCAAAAACGTATCAAATCGATCCAATTATTCGCGTCACTTCCGACTGTCCCCTGATCGATCCCGAACTCGTCGATCGCCTCATTCAAAGTTATCTCGACAGTCAGCCTCAAGTCAATTATCTCTCCAACTGTTTGGAGAGAACTTATCCCCGAGGAATGGATGCAGAAATCTTTTCTTTTAAGAGTTTAGAAGAAGCTTTTCAAGAAGCAACCGCCCAACCCAATCGCGAACACGTTACCCCATTTATTTACCGTCAGCCCCAACGCTATCGAATCGCTCATTTAAAGGATAAAGAAGATAACAGTCATCATCGCTGGACGGTCGATACACCGGAAGATTTTCAATTAATTGAAAAAATTATCAGAAGCTCGTGTACTTTAGGAAAACCACTTACCTTGAAAAATTGTTTAATATTGTTAGAAGAGCATCCAGAATGGTCGAAAATTAATACCCATATAGAACAGAAAAAATATGGGCAATAATCAGTCAAACTTCAAATTTCTGATTCGCGCCGATGCCTCTACAGCGATCGGAACGGGTCACGTGATGCGCTGTTTGGCATTAGCACAAGCTGCCAAACAAAACGGCGATCGCCCGATCTTCGTTATGGCTGATTGTAGCCGCGCGATCGCCGATCGCCTCAACGCAGAAGGAATCAAAGCAATCGAAATTGAACCGCAACCCGGTAGTGTAGAAGATTGCCAAAAAACTATAGAAATTTCTCGTAAATTGAACATAAAATACTTGGTTTTAGACGGCTATCAGTTTAAAACTAAGTATCAAAAAAGGATCGCGGAAGCGGGATTAAATTTTTTATTTTTAGACGATTACGGACATGGTGAAAGTTATTATGCGAATTGGATATTAAATCAAAATATTTACGCCAATGACAGCTTTTACAAACAGCGATCGCCCGACACCCAACTGTTACTCGGCACTCGTTACGCCTTACTGCGCTGTGAATTTTGGGCGTGGCGGGGATGGCGACGAGAAATTGCCCCGATCGCCCGTAAAATTCTAGTCACATTAGGTGGCGGCGATCGCGATAACGTGACTTTAAAAGTCATTCAAGCCTTACAACATTTAGACAACTCGGATTTAGATGTTGCGATCGTCATCGGTGGAAGTAACCCCCATTATTCTAGTCTCGAAAAAGCGGCTCGATCTTCAAAGTTTTCAATTCGGTTGCTGCAAAATATCACCGATATGCCAGAATTAATGGCATGGGCCGATCTAGGGATTTCAGCCGGAGGGAGTACCTGTTGGGAATTGGCGTTTATGGGATTGCCGAGTTTGACAGTGATTCTCGCAGAAAATCAACGGGCGATCGCCGAAACTTTAGCCAAAGAAAAGATCGCTATTAATTTAGGAGACTATCGAGAGTTAGACCTCAATAGAATGACGCAGGCGATCGCAGATTTACTAGGTTCTAAAACTAAACGCGCGCAAATCTCGCAACGCGCCTGTCAACTCGTAGATGGAGAAGGAAGCGAACGAGTTTTAATGCTTTTAGAAGGTGAAAAGATTCGATTGCGATCGCCCCAGGATCGCGATTGTCGGTTACTGTGGCAATGGGCCAACGATCCGGATGTAAGAAATACCTCATTTTCCAGCGATCCCATCCCTTGGGAACATCACGTGCAATGGTGGCGATCGCACTTGAATAATCCGAATTCATTAATTTATTTAGCACTCGATCGCGACGATCGCGCGATCGGTTCGATTCGCTATTTAATTGTCGAGAACGAAGCCGTTGTTTCTATCAATATCGATCGCCAATTTCGCGGTTTGGGTTACGGAACCCATTTGATTCGCTTGGGAACGCAAAAGCTATTTTTAAACACCACCGTTCCAATCGTCCACGCCTATATCAAACCGACCAATAAACCCTCGATTAAAGCTTTTTCTAAATGCCATTTTAAATTTAAGGAAAACATTAGTTATCGCGGACAGCCAGCCCTGTGTCTATCTTTAATTAGACAAGAATATTTCAATAATATTCAATAACATTAAATAATATTCAATAACCATGAACACGATTAAAATCGGTAACTATTCGATTGGAATCGAGCATCCGCCCTTTATTGTGGCTGAAATGTCCGGCAATCACAATCAATCTTTAGATCGCGCCTTAGAGATTGTCGAAGCGGCGGCGGCGGCTGGAGTTTCCGCAGTTAAACTACAAACTTATACGGCGGAGACGATGACCCTCGACCTCGCCGAAGAAGAGTTTTTTATTAACAATCCCGATAGCCTTTGGCACGGTTATTCTCTTTACCAACTTTACGAAAAAGCACATACTCCCTGGGAATGGCACCAGCCTATTTTCGATCGCTGCCAACAATTAGGCATCATCGGCTTCAGTACGCCTTTCGATGCAACTGCCGTTGATTTTCTCGAATCTCTAGCCGTTCCTTGTTATAAAATTGCGTCTTTTGAAAATACCGATTTGCCGTTAATTCGTAAAGTTGCCAGTACGGGAAAACCGTTAATTATTTCTACAGGAATGGCGACGATCGCCGAATTAGATGAAACGGTGAGAACGGCGAAAGAAGCGGGATGTCGATCCCTCATTTTATTAAAATGTACGAGTACCTATCCGGCGACACCGGAAAATAGTAATTTGCGAACTCTTCCCCATTTACGCCAACTTTTTGATGTCGAAGTCGGTCTTTCCGATCACACGATGGGTGTCGGCGTTGCGGTGGCGAGTGTGGCTTTTGGAGCCACATTTATCGAAAAACATTTTACCCTCAGACGAGCCGATGGGGGTGTCGATTCCGCTTTTTCGATGGAACCACAGGACATGCAACAATTGGCGATCGAAACCCAGAGAGCTTGGCAATCATTGGGGCGAATTCAATACGGCCCGAGTGACGCAGAAAGGGCTTCAATGGGCTTTCGTCGTTCTTTATATGTGGCGCGAGACATGAAGGCGGGAGACTGTTTTACTCCGGAGAATTTGCGGGCGATTCGTCCGGGGTTGGGGTTGTCGCCCAAATATTATCAAATCTTGCTGGGGAAAGTGGTTAAAAAAGATTTAAAAAAGGGAACTCCGGTAAGTTGGGACGTGATTTAATTTTAGATTTTAGATTTTAGATTTTAGATTTTAGATTGAGATTTATTGGGAGAAAGGATGACTGGGTTGATGGATTTTAAGGTTTAATCTACGATAGGGACACGACAATACCGTGTCCCTATTGGTGATGCTAACTCATCACCATGCCACCATCAACATTGAAGGTTTGACCTGTAATATAGGCGGCGGCGGGGTCGGCGGCGAGGAAGCGAACCATTCCGGCGACTTCTGCGGGTTGTCCGTAACGTCCGAGGGGAATAAATTTGAGGATGTCGTCGGCTTTGAGATCTTTGGTCATGTCAGTGGCGATGAAACCGGGGGCGACGGCGTTGACGGTGACGCCACGACTGGCGAGTTCTTTGGCGATGGTTTTAGTAAAGCCGATGACCCCTGCTTTGGCGGCGCTGTAGTTGGCTTGTCCGGGGTTCCCCATTTGTCCGGCGACGGAGGCGATGTTGACGATGCGACCGGATTTTTGCTTGAGCATGATTTTCGCGACGGCCCGGGTGGCGAGGAAAACTCCGGTGAGGTTGAGGTCGATGACGGCTTGCCAGTCTTCGGGTTTCATGCGCAGAAGCAAGGTATCGCGGGTGATTCCGGCGTTATTGACGAGAATATCAACGCGGCTGCATTGTTCGATGGTGGTTTTGATGAGGGCGTCTACTTCGTCGCTTTTGGACATGTCGGCTTGGACGGAGATCGCCTGTCCTCCGGCGGCGGTAATTTCGCTGACGACTTGATCGGCGGCGCTACTCGATCGCGCGTAGTTGACGACGACGGTGGCCCCTTCGGTTGCCAAGGCGATCGCGATCGCCCGTCCGATGCCCCGGGATCCTCCGGTAACGATCGCCACGCGATCGCGCAATTTCTGTACGGACTCTGGCAAGAGTTCCATTAATTTTTTCCCTTTTCACTTGATTGCAAACTCACTTATTTTAAGGTGAAATGCGATCGCGCGCATGGGATTGTTTTCTCTCGCAAGCTGCGCCGATTCTCATCGCATCTAACGGCGATCGATATTTGTGCATTTCTAGAAAAACGGGATCGCACTTGCACCCAAGTCTCGCTATCATAGAAATGTTTTCACGCCACACCGTTAATGGTGTTTGTGACTGATGGCCGTCAAAAAACAGTTCAACAGTTTTGATGAAATGCTCCAACAATCGGAGTTGCCCGTGTTGGTCGATTTTTATGCCAATTGGTGCGGGCCTTGTCAGATGATGGTGCCGATTCTGAACGAAGTTAATGCCAAACTCAAACAACGGCTAAAAATTGTCAAGATCGACACGGAGAAATATACAGATTTAGCCACGGATCATCATATTTATGCATTACCGACGTTAGTTTTATTTAAAGCGGGCAAACCTGTAGAGCGTTTTGAAGGACTCAGAAGCGCCGAACAACTAATTGCAGAACTCGAACCTTTGTTGTAAATCGATCGCCCGTTTTTAAGTCTGTTCTGCGTTCTCTTCTCAGCCGTTATTGTTTGAGCGTTTAACTTTTGAATACGCCATCTCATGCGTTAGTGAATTTGGCCATTTTTAGCCAAGTTTCCCTCTCTCAATATCCGGGGGCGATCGTCGTCGGGGCGATCGCCCCAGATTTACCGATTTTTGTGTTTTATTTTTACTCGAAATGGGTTCTCCGGCGATCGGAACGGGAAATTTGGACGGAGGGCTATTGGCATCCACGGTTACAGAATATCGTGGCGATCTTGCATTCGATTCCCTTAGCGATTCTCGGGGCGATCGCCTGTCATGTCTTCAATTTCATGGAGGGAAAAATCTTCTGTCTGAGCATTCTGCTCCATTGTTTCGGAGATTTACCCGTCCATCACGACGACGCCCACCGTCACTTTTTCCCTTTTAGTTCTTATCGGTTTATCAGTCCGTTTTCTTACTGGGATCCGAACCATTATGGTCGGTGGGTCGCATCGGTAGAACTGGCGATCGTCTTATTAGCGAGCGTGCAAATTTTGCCAATTTTTACCCATGCGATCGCGCGCGGGGCGATCGTTGCCATCAACAGCTTTTATGCATTCTTTTACAGCCGCTATTATTTAATCCCACTCTTGAGAAAACTCGGGTCATCCTAGAACCGTGCGATCGTCTAAAATCTAGAATCTAAAATTTAAACTCTAAAATCTAAACTCTAAAATCTAAACTCTAAAATCTCAAGACCGCCGAATATTAAAACAGCACCAATCTTGACGCCGCCAGAGAGTCGCGACGACCCAGCCATGCTGTTCGAGAGTATCGGCGACAGGTTTCGCTTGTTCGAGCAGTACCCCACTAATAATTCCCCAGGTACTCGGTTTGCAAATATTATCCATCTCGGGAATTAAATCTAAAATGGTTTCGGCGAGGATATTGCAAATAATCCCATCGACAGGTTCTTCGATCAGTTGTTTGACCCGTTCGACACTGCCGAGTTTAACTAACATTTTCGACTCGGGAATTTTATTGAGTTCGCGACACCGACGGGCGGCCCGAACGGCGAGGGGGTCGATATCCACCGAGTAGGCTTTCCCGGCGCCCAACAACAGCGCCCCGATGGATAAAATTCCCGAACCGCAACCGATATCGGCCACTTGTACCCCAGAATCGCTCGGATCGAAGCCCAAACGCATTTCTAACGCTTCGAGACAAAGTTGAGTGGTGGCGTGGGCACCCGTACCGAAAGCGGCGCCGGGGTCCAAGCGTAGGAGCAGGCGATCGCACTGTTCCGGAAGGGGAAGCCACGCCGGATAAATCAAAAAGCGATCGCCGATCTCTTGCGGGTGCCAATGTTTTTTCCAACTGATCGCCCAATCTTCCTCCTCGATTAAATTCCACTGCATCGCGGGAGTGGGCAATCCGATCGCGAGAGCATCTTGGCGCAACAGTAGGGAAAGCGCGGACAAATCCAGCATTTGAGCGCGTTCCTGGGGCAGATAGGTGGAAATCAAACAGGAATGACCCTTTAGCTCCGTAGCCATCCCGCGACAGCCGAAACTTTCCAAGCGCCAGAAGATCGAATCTTCCAGAGCGGGATCGCACAGCACTTGAATTTCCCACCAATTGTTGGCCATAGTTTGCAATTGAAGACTTCGGGGGTGAGCAGTTGGGGAATGCACCGAGAGGAGAGGGGCGGGAGATCCGGTCGTCCGCGACCCCACCGATCCCCTTTCCTTGTGATTCAGTGGCGATCGCCGCTTACAGCGTTACGGTGTAGGCATCCCGGATCCCCGGTACTTTCTTAATTTCATCGAGCAATCCATCCGGCAGGGGATCGTCAATACTCAAAACCATCACCGCATCGCCGCGTACAATTTTGCGACCGACTTGCATACTGGCAATATTGACGTTAAAACTGCCGAGCAAAGACCCGATTTTACCGATAATTCCCGGCATATCGCGGTGTCTTGTAAACAGCATATAGTGATTTGGGGGAACGTTAATCGGAAATTCGTCAATATCGGTGATTCGGATTTCACCATCCCCTAACAAAGCCCCCGTCACCGCGTGATCTCCTAACGATCCCTTAGCTTCCAAGTGAAGCGATCCGGCATAGTCGCGAATCGATGCATCGCGGGTTTCGATCACGCGGATGCCCCGTTCTTTGGCTTCGATGCTGGCGTTGACGTAATTGACGCGCTCGCGCAGGGCTTGGGATAACAAACCCTTGAGGGCGGCGACGACCACGGGCTGACTGTCGTTGTTGGCCAAATCCCCTTGCATCCGGACGTTGAGCAACTCGATACGACCCCCTGCAACTTGTCCGACCAAATTACCCAACGTTTCGGCCAGTTGCAGATAAGGTCTGAGTTTTTCGAGGGCGTCGGGATAGAGTCCGGGGATGTTGACCGCCGAACGGGCGGGCAATCCGAGCAGAACATCCCTGATTTGTTCGGCCACATCGATCGCCACATTCACTTGAGCTTCTGCGGTAGAAGCGCCCAAATGCGGGGTAAGAATCAACTGTTTGCCGACACTGCGCAGGGGGGAATCGGCTTCGAGGGGTTCGTTTTCAAAAACATCTAAAGCGGCGCCGCCGATCCGTTCTTCCCGCAGGGCTTCCGCTAAGGCGGATTCGTCGATAATCCCGCCTCGGGAGCAGTTAACAATCCGCACGTTGGGCTTCATTTTCGCCAAGGCGGCGGCGTCGATCATGTTCGCCGTTTCTGCGGTTTTGGGAACGTGGAGGGTGATGTAGTCGGCTTCGCGGAAAAGCAAATCCAGATCGACCAACCGACAGCCGATTTGTTCGGCGCGTTCGGTGGAAATGAACGGATCGTAGGCAATCAATTTCATGCCCATCGCTTTAGCGGCGGCGGCGACGTGGGAGCCAATTTTCCCCAAGCCGACGATCCCGAGGGTTTTTTTATAAACTTCGGTACCGACAAACGCCTTGCGGTTCCACTTGCCGCTTTTGACCGATTGGTTGGCATCGGGAATGTAGCGAGAAAGGGAGAGCATCATGGCGATCGCGTGTTCGGCGGCGGCGATCGTATTGCCTTCGGGCGAGTTGACGACGACAATCCCTTTACGAGTGGCTGTGGCAACGTCCACATTATCGACACCGACGCCCGCACGGCCAATAATTTTAAGCTGGGTGGCAGCTTCGATGATTTCTTTGGTGACGCGGGTGCCAGAACGAATCATCAGCGCGTCGTATTCTGGGATGACGCGCACTAAATCTTCCTGGGATAGACTGGTTTCGACATCGACTTGAGCAACTTGCGAAAGGATATCAATCCCAGCTTGGTCAATTGGATCGGAGACGAGAAGCTTTGGCATGGTCAGCGTTTAAGTGGCAACAAAAAACAATAGTCCCGGAACGACTGAGGGTGAATGCATGAGCCGCAATAGCCGCCTAGCATTGGCGAGCTTCGGGACTTGACGGGCGATCGACATCGGTGGTGTCAAGCAGCAATCTTGCGCTTACCTCGCCACTCGGCAGACTTGCTGCAGTAGGACATTTTAACCGTAAATGGGGCGCTTACAGGGTCGAGGGGGGAAATTTTTTAGGTTGGCAAGGGGCGATCGCCTCGGCTTCACTCCGGTTGCCCTGTTCTCGATTCTCCCCATTGCTCTAAAATTTTTATTTAATCGCAAGGATTTTTGTTTTTTTAGTTTATGAATTATTTGGTTGCCGTTTTTCCCGATCGCATTCAGGCCGAAGAGGCGTACTGTACCCTCGAAAAAGAAGGCTTATCTGCGAATCAAATCCAAATTTTAGGCAAAGGCTACAAAAGCGCCGATGAGTTTGGCTTGATCGACCCGAACGAGCAAGCGTACAAACAAATCAAATTTATGGCCCTATGGTTGGTTCCGTTCGGATTTGCCGCCGGGACGACCTTCAGCATCATTACGGGCTTGAATACCTTCGCTTGGGCGGGGGAACTCGGCAATCACTTGGTCGGTGGGTTGCTGGGAGCTGCTTCGGGAGCAATGGGCAGCTTTTTTGTCGGTGGCGGGGTCGGGATTGCCCTCGGCAGTGGCGACGCCCTCCCCTATCGCAATCGCCTCAATGCGGGGAAGTATTTAGTCGTGGTCACCGGAAGCGAAACTCTGACGCGCCAAGCGTCGCGACTGTTACGCAAGTTAGAACCGGAAAATTTGCAAGGGTACCAACAACTCTAGTGCGAGAGCGCGGCAACGGGGAGCGGGCGATCGCCGTTGCCGCGCTCTTCTCGCTTCGTCGATCGCCAAAAAATATTTGTAAATCCCTCTAGACATTGTAAGAACTCAGTGCTAATAATTGGGGAGCATCGAGGGGAAATTCGCCCCCGAATTGGCCTAGTTTTTAAACTTCTTTGACCGCGCGATCGCCCGTTTGGCCGCAAACGAGGGCGATCGGCGAGGGTCGCATCTATACGCCATTTTTATATAACCGATGAAACGTCAGGGTTCGTCGGCGATGACTGCCTCGGGAAATTTGGCATTTCCCCGGGATCGATCGCCGATTTCAAGATCGCCCGATCGCGATGGCTCCAGTGACGCGATCGCCCTGGACTCCTCTCTTTTTGCCTAAAGTGAGACAAATAACAGATAATTTAGATCGATTTTCCCTTCGCCTTGCCCTTCGCCAAGGGCTTTACCGATTCGCACGGCTCAGTGTTTCCCAACAGTTCTCCATTTTTTTGCGATCGAGCCTCGGCGCGATCGCCCTCGTCAGCGCGGGATGGGCCGATCTCGGCGCGATCGCCGCGCCCAGAGAAGCGGATCCCCTCGCTCAAATCACCTCGGTCTCACAATTGTCCGACGTGCAACCGACGGACTGGGCCTTTCAAGCCTTGCAATCCCTCGTGGAAACCTACGGCATCCTCCAAGGCTATCCCGATGGCAGCTTTCGCGGCGATCGCGCCCTCACCCGCTACGAATTCGCCGCCGGACTCAATGCCTTTCTCGACACGATCGCCGTCGGATCCGTAGACCTGACCCCGGAAGATCTCGCCGTTGTCGAACGACTGCAGGCGGAATTTGCCGCCGAACTCGCCGCCACCCGCGATCGCCTCGCCGACGTGGAAACCCGCCTCGCCGAGGTAGACGCCCGTCAATTCTCCACTACCACCAAACTCAACGTCCTCGCCACTTTCAACGTCGCCGCCGCCACGGCGGGGGACGATCTGCGGGTCAATCGCCTCGATCCCGGCGATACGGGCAGTGGTTCCGGACGCGACGCCGACGGTCGGGCGATCGTCAGTCGCGTTCGCGAAGACCCCAGCATCACTTTTTCCGAGGCGATCGCCTTCTTTCTCACTACTTCTTTCACCGGAAAAGATACTTTAATTACCACCTTGGTCACGGGAAACGGTAATTCGCCGACCAACAACTATACATCAGACGGCTGGTTTAACAGTTTCGGCACCCCGGTTTTAAATCTCACGCCCACCCCGGAAACGAACCGCCTCAGTATTTCCGAGGCCATTTATATTTTCCCCGTCACCCCTTCCGTGCAACTGGCGATCGGGCCGAAATTCCTGTGGTCGCGCTTCTTCGACAGTAACGCCTTTACCTCCGCTTTCGGTCGCGGCGCCAGTGGTTTCGATACTTACGGCTCCCCCCTGATTAACGATCTCGCCCGCAGTTCCGGAGCTGTCGCCACCTGGCGCATCAGCGAACAGTTCGAGTTACGCCTCGGTTACGCGGCGATCGATAGTAGCGACCCCAGTGAGGGTTTATTTCGCGGCGATCGCGCCCTCACCACACAATTGACCATCTCTCCCCTTCCCAATCTCAACTTACGCTTACTCTACGATCGCTCCCAAATCGCAGCCAGCAACGGTCAAGTGAGCGGCAGACCTCTCATCGGTGTCGCCGACGACGGCTTCGGCGGCGATCTCGAAGACGCCAACGCCGATGTCTTCGCGGTCAACTTCGATTGGTTAGTTTCTCCGAAATTCGGGCTGTTCGGACGCTACAGCTACGGCAATATCGATATCGATCCGGCGAGCGATGCGGTTCCCGGCGGCGATTTGACCGTGCAGTCCCTCCAACTCGGCATGGCATTTCCCGATTTGGGCAAAGAAGGATCGTTAGCCACTTTATCTTATGTGATTCCCTTCAGCCCGATCGAGGGACGACGATTTTTAGTGTCCGGCGATGGCGATGGCGGAACTCAGTACGAAATCGAAGCGACCTATTATTTTCCCGTTACCGATAAAATTGCGGTGATTCCTTCCTTATATTGGATTGGTAATGCCAATAATTTTAATAGCAATCCCAATATTTATACGGGAACGGTGAGAACGCAGTTTAATTTTTAGAACGGGGATCGAAATCGGAAATTGTCACTCCTCCAGTGCAACCGTAGAGTTGCTGATTTTAACCCCGGGAGATCGCCCAGGGAAGACGGGCGATCGAAAACATCATTCACCCCATTTGTTTGAACGAGAAATGTAGGGATGCGGCATGGCCGTCTCCCTACCTCATCAACCTGAATTTAAAGATTTATTGAAAAAAATCGGACAAAAATAAATCCAGATCGCCCCCCATTTCGATCCCCTTTTCGAGGATGACGAGGGGCGATCGCCCCCGGTCACCCTGCTGCAACCGGGTTAGCTTTGAAACCCTCATGTTAAAATTAAGTAAAAGCACGTAAGCAACTGACCGTAAGAATACCGAATCGAGAGCGATCGCGCGATCGCCAATCCGATTCGATCGCGATCGCCGATTGAGGTCAACTCCGCCAACTCATGCAGCTAGGAGGCACGATTTCCATGAACCGTCCCACATTGCTGACCGCCAGCGCCCTCGCCCTCGTCCTGGGATGCTCCCTTCCCATCCTCGCCCAAGTCAACGCCCCCGTGCAAGAGCTGCTAGAAACCGGGAACGGTGCGGGTTTCAACCTCAACGGCGCCGATCTTTCCGGTAGGGATTTGGCGGGGGTCGATCTGCGTGGAGCCAACCTCAACGGCGCCGATTTATCCGGCGCCAATTTATCCAGTGCGAACTTAACCGGAGCCAACCTCAGAGGGGCAAATTTACGCGCAGCCAATCTAACAGAAGCCGATTTATCCGTTGCGAATTTAGTCGAGGCGACCTTAGACGGAGCTAATTTACAAGACGCACTGTTAAAAGCTGCAAACTTGAGTGGAGCCCATTTAGTAGAAGTAGATTTGCGCAATGCCGATTTATTTCGGGCAAATTTGAATGCGGCAAACTTAAGAGGCTCGAATTTACTCAATGCCAATTTTAATGCAGCGAATTTAATCGGGGCGAACGTCCTCGGTTCGAGAGGCGGTAACTTTACCAATGCTATTGGGTTTACGCCATAAATAAGAAGGTTTGAGGACGTCGGAGCGATCGCCGCGACGAGACCGAAAGTAAAGGTCAGATTGTGGCGTTTTTATTTGTTTTAAAAGAATAATTATTGAAGGTCTGCGGTCGATGGAAAATGGAGATTTTTTGTAGAGAGAACCTGTTAGCGATCGCCGGAGCGGGGGAACACTAAGCGGCAAGATTATAAATTACGGGGGGAAACCGTGAAACTCAGTCTTTTACTCTCTTTAGTTTTACCCGTAGCCATCGCTTGGTCTACTCCCGGTCACGCTGCCAACCCAGAACACGTCACCCAATTGTTAGAAACGAAACAATGCGAGGGATGCGATTTAAGTAATGCGGATTTAGTCGGGGTGGATTTGCGCGAAGCGAACTTAAGGGGTGCGAATTTAACGGGAGCGAATTTGGAAGCGGCGAACCTGTGTAATGCGGATTTATCAGAAACTAATTTAGAAAAAGCGACATTAATTAATGCCAATTTATTTGAAGCGAACTTATCTGGGGTCAATCTCAAACAAGGGCAGTTAGCAAATGCCAATCTCAGTTTTATTAATTTAAGCCGTTCGGACTTGAACGGGGCGAATTTATCCCAAGCCAATTTAGGGATGGCTAACTTGAGCGATGGGAACTTAAGTTATACCGATTTACGCGGAGCCAATTTAATCGGTGCGAATTTAAGCGGGGTCAGTTGGGAAGCGGCAAATCTGACCGACGCTCATTTAGATCCTGCCAGTATTAACGAGGCGAATGGGTTGGCAACGGGAGAAACCAGCGCCGTCGAAGTGACGGAACGCGATCGCGCCCGGGTCCGATAAAGGCTTTTGAGTTGATTTTGAGTTGAAATAATTCAGTCTTATCAATTTACCAATAACCCGCAAAGGTGTGTTATTTTTTGTTGGCGATCGAAAGGACAACCAAAAAACAACCGGAGCGATCCAGGTCGTGCTATTTATGGGTTGCAGGGACACGGCCATGCGGTGTTAGTAAAGAGATTTGGCAACTTGACAAGGTCGATCTCAGATTCCATGGATTTAGGGGGACTATCGCCCTTTTTTGTCATTTTCGGGATCGAAATTTCGATCGCAGCCGTTTAATTCTTCTCAAATAGCAGCTTTGAGAGATCTTTCGACTCGAATTTTAGAAGTTGTATATTTTTTGCGCCTAAAATTTCCCCAGATCGAGTTCTGCAAGACGTTGGGGACTTTTTGTAACAGGATTTCACCCCTGCTTGACAAAAGAGGGATATATTCTGATATTTGAAACCTATCCGGAGCGACGATCGCAAAACTGCTCGGCAAAATTAGTACGCAACAGTGCCATGTTTTAGAGACAATCGAACTCCCTCGCCACCACGACCCACCCCCTCGCATCAATCCCCCTGGTAAGCCCCCTGGTGAGCGATCGCCCCGACAATATGAACAACCGTCTCAAAACACTAATTTTTGTGAATAGCAGCCCTCGAAGGCGCGATCGCAGGCGTTAGAATTAAACTCAAGTTCTTCCTCTAGCAGGCGATCTGTATCTTTTTTTAGAACGTTTAAAAAAAACTAAAAGCTCCGAGATTGTCTAATCTCGACCGTCAAGAAACTTGCGGTTAACCCCAAAAAACCGGAAAAAGAAAATCATCCTTCGGGATAATTTCTAAAGATCTAAAGCTAGAGATCGAAAGCCCCTACAGCCCTTTACCTCTTGAGTAAGGGGCGATCGCATCTACCTGTTTTCGCTGAAAACAGCTTAGCCCAAGGGAATTGAAGGTCAGCTTCAGCCAGGGCGATCGCCGTGACCGCCACCGCTCGCAACTTTCAATCAAGAGCAAATGCTTTCGATTTTGTAAACAAATGTAAACAAAATCGGCAATCTGCAAAGCCGAGGGTGAAGTCAATACTCAGCAAGTGCGAAATCCTTGTAGGGAGGTTTCGCGACTGAGGTCGATTGGCATTTTAGTATTTAGGGAGAGTATGAGGGTGCTAGATATATTAGAAGATTTGCGTTCGGCAAGCAACCGATCGCCGAAAAATAAAACGCAACCAACCCCTCACAAGGGTTTGAACGGAGTCTTTGAATGGGTTGCGGGAGGGTTATGTACCCTGATCGCCACCACTTACGCCTTGGGACTTTCCGAAAGTCGCATTGCAGCCCAACCCCTGACTGACGCCGCATTACTGACCGCCGAAAGCACTGACACGGGCGCCACCGCGACCCGTCAAGGTCCGCAGTTATCCGACGGAGTGTACTTGTACGGTCAGTCCGCCACGCCGGAAGAAATCGGACAAGCCTACATGGTCTTTGAAGTCCGGGGCGATCGCCTTTTGGGTGCATTTTACATGCCTCATTCTTCCTTTGACTGTTTCTACGGCAATATCGAAGACCGTCAACTGGCGTTGACCATCATCGACAGTTACGAACAAAGCGAATACGCTTACGCCATGCCCATTGAAGCCCAACCTGTCGCTGGCGCCAACGATTCCGGCGTGGGTGAATTTGGACTGGAAGGAATGAGCCGCCTCAAAGAACTCAGCGACAACGATCGCCGGATCTTAGGCGTGTGTCAGCAAAACTACCAACAAAAACTGTGGGGAGAATAAGAGCGAGATTCGAGATTCTTTGTTAAAATCTTGAACCATCCCTCCCTCAATCTCCCTCAATCGTGACGTTCTCCCGACGCTGACCTATGCGCTTCGTCCAGGCTTCGCCAAGGGTACAGCGCGGGCTTCCCACCTCACGGACAGAAGTCCATCTGCCCCGGCGTCTTGGGAAGTTCCTGTTTCATCCGGTCTGGTCTAGGCAACGCCCCCGACCGAACCCGTCCACAGGCATTTTGTTTGACATCCACGACCCGTCCAGCCGCAGATTGGGAGTCTTTCGTTTTGAGGTGCGTAGAGTGCGGGGCTTCCCGCCGATTAAGCTAATATTCAATTCCCGGTTGAGCTTTCACTCCCTGTTCCCGGAAGGGATGCTTGACCAGGCGCATTTCTGTGACCAAATCCGCGCGATCGATGAGGGCGTCCGGGGCGCCGCGCCCGGTTAAAATTGCGTGGGTGTCTTCCGGTTTTTGGTCGAGACCTGCCAGTACGGTTTCGACGGGCAGATAACCCAGTTTCATCGCTACATTAATCTCGTCGAGTAAAACCAACTTGTACTCCGGTTGGTGAAGGAATTCTAGTCCTTTCTGCCAAGCTTCGAGAGCCTTTTGGGTATCGCGATCGCGATCTTGCGTTTCCCAGGTAAAGCCTTCCCCCATCGCGAAAAACTCCAGTTGCTGCGACCACTGGTTTAACACCGCCTTTTCCGCAGGTTCCCAGGCTCCTTTGATAAACTGCACAATACCGACCCGATATCCGTGACCGAGCGATCGCATCACCATTCCGAGGGCCGCCGTGGTTTTTCCTTTCCCATTGCCCGTATTGACAATAATCAAACCCTTTTCGCGGTTTGACGCCTTCAGCCGTTCCTCTTGAACCGCCTTGCGGCGTTGCATCTTTTGGCGGTATTGTTCCGCCGTCAAACCCGATTCTACAGAATCGGTCGTTGCTGGCATCGCACTGCTGTGATTGCTTTCCATATCTACTTGAATCCCTGACAATCTTGCTGATGCGGATCGTGCGTTTTCTCCCGAGGGGGCACAAAGCGGCGATCGACGCAGATCTATGGTATCGCCGTTATCGCCCCGAACCACCGGATCGGCCCTCCCCGAATCGCGATCGCCCGTCGGGTCTATCGAGATTATTTAAACTTTATCTAGAAGTTAACAAGAGGTTAAAACTATACTGTTCATTAGGAAACTGAGATCCCAGACCCGGCTTGTTTTCGGAATTTCAGTGATTTAGATAACCGATCGACAACCACGAAAACTATGTCTGAAAAATCCGATTTTCTCTACCCGCGCGGTCGTTACTACGGCGATTTTACGCCTCAAAAACTGGCATTTAATGCCAACTTGCAGGAATTTGCCCAAAAAGTCAGTTATATTTGCAATTTGGAAACCGGGGGCAAAATTTCGAGCATCGAAGCCTACGAAGAAATCAAAAAACTTTGGAAAGACCTCAAAACCTCGAAAAAAGAATTGCAAATTGGGGAAGAACCGCCATCGGAACCTTCAGATCCCGCTTAAAGCTGACCGACTCAGTCCGATCGCCCTCAACGGATTTCCCCTAAACTATCGGGAGAAAAAAAGCTGAGTGCTTGCCATGTTGTCCGTCCGAGACGCGCAATCGATTATTCTAGACCTCATCCGACCGTTCGACCCACAAACCGATATCGAAACGGTCGATTTGCAATCTTGCGGCGATCGCCTGCTCGCCACCCCCCTGTCCGCCCACTCCGACTTTCCCTATTGGGATAACTCCGCAATGGACGGGTACGCCGTGCGCTACCAAGACGTAAGCGGCGCCAGTCCCGAGCGCCCTATCCCTTTAGAACTCGTCACCGAAATTGCCGCCGGAACGACCCCGCAAACGGCGATCGCCCCCGGACAAGCCGCCCGCATTTTCACCGGGGCGATGATGCCCCCAGGAGCCGATACCGTGGTCATGCAGGAACAGACCCGCCGAACGGGCGATCGCGTCGAAATTCTCGCTTCCCCCGCCGAAAAGGGCGATTTCGTGAGGATAGCAGGTTCGTTTTACCGGGCGGGAACCCCCTTACTGCCTGCGGGGGTTCGCCTCGGTGCTGCCGACGTCGCCCTGCTGGCGATCGCCCAATGTAGCCGAGTCCCGGTGTACCGCCGTCCCCGAGTCGCCATCCTCTCCACCGGAAACGAACTCGTCCCCCCCGGCACCCCCTTACAAGCGGGACAGCTCGTCGATTCCAACCAATACGCCCTCGCGACCGCCGTCACGGCTGCCGGAGCCATTCCCCTGCTCTCGGGAATCGTTCCCGACCGACCCGACGCCCTCAAACAGGCGATCGCCCGCACCTTAGAGCAAGCCGACCTCGTTGTTTCCACCGGAGGCGTCTCCGTCGGCGATTACGATTACGTCGAGCAAATTTTAGAAGAATTAGGCGGTCAAATTCACGTTAAATCCGTCGCCGTCAAACCGGGTAAACCCCTTACCGTCGCCCGCTTTAGTGCCGAAACCGATCGACCGAACCGCCTCTATTTCGGCCTGCCGGGAAATCCAGTTTCGGCATTAGTCACCTTTTGGCGTTTCGTGCGACCCGCCCTTAAAAAATTGGCCGGAGAACCGCAGGGATGGGAGCCGACCTTTCTCACCGCCCGATCGCGCCACGAATTGAAAGGAGCGGGCCGTCGGGAAACCTATCTGTGGGGCAAACTCCATCCCGTCTCCGGAGGATACGAATTTGAACTGTCCCAAGGCTCTCACAGTTCCGGGAATCTGATTAATTTGGCGCAAACCACCGCCTTAGCCGTCGTCGGGGTCGATCGAGGTCCGATCGCCCCGGGAGAACTCGTCAGCGTCATGCTCGTGTAAACTGCCGCCCCAGGTGCGCCGCTTTCAGTCGCGATCGCCCTCGTAGACCCGGCGCCGGACGTTCTGCGTCGTTCGCGGTGCGGACACGGGAATCGATAAGGGGTCGCGACCGACGCCCAATTGATGGGGTCTGCCGTCCTGAGTGGGTTTGAGACCGTCGAGTACCGCATTGCGGACGATCGGCTCGGTTTCGCGAGCGAGCAGCAGGCGGAAACAATCGGCGATCGCCTGACGGTCTTCAGCCGTGCTGGCGTTCATCATCCGGGTCAGTTGTCGTACGGCGATCAGTCGTTTGAGCGGGTCGGTGTCGGTGAGATCGTCGAGTAAGGCGTGGAAACGGTCTCGTCCCGATCCGGTTTGGCGGTCGAGAAAATGCCAGGTCAGCAAGCCCAAAGTTGCCATCGTACAGAGTCCTTGGAAAATCGCCCCGGTTGCCAGCCACGGGTTCTCCGACTCGACCCAAATCGAAACGGCGAGGTAGCTGCCGAAGGTCGCCACCCCTCCACTACCGACGGCGATCGCCAGATCCCGGTTGGTTCCGTGCAGGAATTGGCGCAATTTCGTCTCGAACCCCGGCCAGTGGCTGCTTTGCAAGGCGTAAACTCCGAGCATGGCCCCCGTTCCGATCGCGATCGCGACGGCCAACTTCCAGTTACAAGCCAGCAGGAGGGTCGCGACAAACAAGCCCAAGATCAAACTGGGATTGTTTCGCAACCGAGTTCGCCAAAGGCGATCGAGGGTGGGTTGATCGAGAGCGGAAAGGGGGATCGTCCGAACGAACTCGGACAACTGCCGCCACTGGGAGGACGCCTGTGCCACGTTACTTACCTAGTTACTGCGAATTGAAGCCAAATTCAATCTCAAACCAATCTCGAATCCGATGGAATGCGTGAGCGGACGGTCGCGATTGACTGGAGCAATTTTAACCCGTCAGCCACCCCGCTTGGAATCTTTGCGCGACTCGCGGGTCGATGAGATCGCCTGGCGCCACCGAGTTGAGGGGTCTTGCTGTGCGGTTTGAGTTTCCTTTGCTCTGTAGCCCTAGGCAGGCGATCGCCCCACCCGATGGCTAAAATATTCCCAATTAAAGTGCAGATTAAAACAATAATTTAATTTGAGACGCGGCGATCGCCCTCGTTTTCTTGGTAAATCCCTTGTCTTTAAACGATTTTCAAGTTAAACAAGCGAGCGAATTCGAATCTCGCGGGGAAAATTTGTTTAAATTTGCATTTTCTTGCCGCAGTCGCTCCCGGAACGGGCGATCGTCGTCAGCTCGTTCTAAAATCCAAACGCAAAATCGGCCACCGTTAATTGACCGTCAAAAGCATAAAAGCCGATCCGATGAATATTTTGACCGTCGAGACTCAATAGGGTATTTGGAGACAAATTCGATTGAGATCCGGCCAAATTAGGAGCGCTCGTTTCCGTTTTAGCTAACAATTGACCGTCGCGATCGTAAGCGGACAACACCGTGCGTCGCGAACTGGTCACCAGGGCTCTTACCCGAGAAATCGGCTGAGTAAAAATGACTTCCATCGAGCCACTTTTGGGACCTCCCATCAAGACGATCGAACCGGAGTGAGTCGGAAACGCCGGATTCGACGGACTCAAGGCGAGTGCGTTGCGGAAAATCGCCCCCCACTTCTCAAATTGTCGTTCGACGACTTCAAAACAGTTTAAGTCTTGAAGATTCAAGCGCACGTCGATTTCTGAAGGTATCGGCAACTCGAATGGTACGCCGTTGGTGGCGATCGCCCGTCTACGCTCTGCGGGGGACAATTCGGACCACGGCATCGGCGAGGGGGGGGACACTTGAGCCGGGTCGCCGTTAACTTGCACTCGATCTACCATAAATCCCTGTTTGACTGTCATTAACTTCTCCGTCATTCGATAGCACTTCATGAATGGCAAAGCTTCAAGTCAACTGGCTCGGGTCGGTCGCCGCCAGGGGGTCAAGCGGATGCCAGTCGTTCTTTGATTCCCTTTCCCTAGTTTTCCCCGTAGTACCCTTGCTTTTTTAAAAAAAGTCGATCGCAACTTCAAGGTGGGGAAAGGGGGTGTGGGGTTACACCCCACACTTTAAAAATTATTACCGATCTGGCGTATTTTGGCATTAGGAAAACAACAAGTTTAAGAAATTGAGGCATCGGGTGCGCAGATTGCATTTATAAAACAGGCGATCGCGCCCGCCATCCGGACAGTTTTTAAGATTTTTCGTGAATCTCTATAAAATGCCACTGAACTTGATGTTACGGCGATCGCCCGTTCTCGGCGCGCGATCGCCCGTGTCCCGTACCGCAGCAACTAGAGGTCTTTTATGTATATTCCCCTCGGTTTTGACCAGCGCTCGATCGTGACCTCCCTCGGGAGAATGGTTTATTACACCGCCGTCGGCGAACCCTGGCCGATCTCCACCGACGCAGCATCCGGAGAGGCTCCCCTACCGACCTTAGTGTTTCTGCACGGCTTTGGAGGGGGATCCTCCGCTTACGAATGGTCGAAAGTCTATCCCGCATTTGCCAGCGACTACCGGATTTTGGCACCGGATTTAATTGGCTGGGGGCGATCGGAACATCCCCAACGGGATTACCAGATCGAGGACTACACCACCACGATCGCCGAATTTTTAGAACAAACCTGTAGCGAACCCGTCCCCGTCGTCGCCTCCTCCCTCACCGCCGCCTTCGTCATCCGGGTGGCGATCGCCCGTCCCGAACTGTTCAAAAGCTTGATTTTAACCACTCCGGCGGGACTGTCCGACTTCGGCGAAGATTATCGCGGCAGTTTCTTCGCCCAACTCGTCAAAACCCCCTTAATCGACCGCTTCCTCTATAGCAGTGCGATCGCCACCCCCGGAGGGATTCGCAGCTTTTTAGAAACCCGTCAATTTGCCCGTCCCAACCGCATCCACGACGAAATCGTAGACGCCTACCTGCGATCGGCCCAACAACCCAACGCCGAATACGCCGCCTTATCCTTCGTGCGCGGCGATCTGTGCTTCGACCTATCCGCCTACATCCATCAGCTCGCCGTCCCCACTGCCATCATTTGGGGACGCCAATCCCAATTTACCGGACCCGAAATCGGCGAGCGACTCGCCAGCCTCAACCCCCGAGCCATTCGCTATTTCCAGCGCCTGGAAGAGGTCGGACTCACCCCGCAATTAGAAGTCCCGGCGATCGCGATCGGACTGATTCGCCACTTTCTATCCTTACTCGACGGCGCCGCCTGATCTCCCACCGACGAAAAAGGCAGGGGAAGCGCATCCCCCTGCCTCGCGATCGCCCTTCTCTCAAAACCGCTTCTAGCTATTCGTTTATTTAATCCGAACGTCGATCACGCTCGCATTAAAGTTATAGGTCAGTCCTTCCAACTCCACCGGGGTACCAATTTTGAGTTTGTTGTTCCCCAACACCGGGCCATTCTCCGTAATCTGAGCGCGACCACCCAAAGTAATCATCAAATTAGAACTAAAAGATTCTTCCTGTCTCGGATCCGGAAGCGCTTTTACTGAGCCGTCCGGCTGCGGAACTGCTAAAGTTTTGGTCAGCAATTCGATCGATTTAACGTCCACCGCTCCGTGCGGTTGGTTGCGGATAATAATATTAGTTTGGCCTTTTTCTCTAAATTCTTCGAGTAAGGCTTGGGGATCGCGAACACTCAACCCGCGCACAATCAGATCGACTTCTACGGGTTTGGTCGTCACGCCGACTTGTGCCACCGAACCTGTTTGTCCGGGGAAGAAAAAGATCCCGATAATCACGAAAACAATCACCAGGGCCGCACCCAAGTCCAAGACGCTAATTTTGCCAAATAAACGTCCTTTTGAATCCAAAATGTTCATTTTTAGAGCGTCGTCCTTTCTTAAGCGAAATCAAACGTGAAGTGAAATCAAAAGCGATCGCACTAACCGTTGCAACTCTTTATTTCTATCGGGCGATCGGGTCTTCCGCATCAAACCATCTCCTCAAGTTGAGGCTCGAACCCCAGTCTCTTGAGAGTGGGGTGGGGACTCGATGGTTTCCGTTCCCTCGAATCCTCTGTCAGATTATCACGACTTTCATAGGCTTGCTCCTAGGGCGTGTCATCAATTATGTAGGTTGACAAAAGTGACCAAATGTGGAGGAAAGCGCCTGCGGACATTTAAGCCAGCCAAATCACGGATGCAGCCAGGTAAATGCCACCCAGGAAGTTCACCGAGCGCTTGTCATAACGAGTGGCAATCCCTCGATACTGTTTGAGCTTGGCAAAGAAGTTTTCCACCAGATGTCGGGTTTGATACAAGAATCGATCGTAATCGTGGGCTTGTTTTCGATTCTTTTTCGAGGGAATGACGACTTCAATCCCTCGCTCGTGCAACGGTTGTCTGACTCGTTCGTCGGCATCGTAAGCTTTATCCGCTAGCAGTGCCTGGACTTCCACTGATGGTAGCAACCGCTCGGCACCGACTAGATCGCTGGCCTGACCGGGAGTTAAAAAAAAGATATGGGATTCCCCAAAGCATCCACCACCGCATGAATTTTCGTACTCAACCCGCCTCGGCTACGACCGATATTTTCCTCTTCGGCTGAACTCCCTGATGCTCCAGCACTGTGCTGATGCGCTCGCACAATGGTGGAATCGATGGCAGCATATTCGTTATCGGCTTCCTCGCAGAGGACTTGGAAAACGCGCTCCCACACCCCAGTTTTTGACCAGCGAGTGAAGCGTGTGTGGACGACTCGAAAATCCCCAAAGCGTTCGGGAAGATCTCGCCAAGGAATCCCTGCTCGAAAGCGATACAACACGGCTTCGACGAATAAACGGTTATCTTTAGCTGTGACCCCAACTGTACCCGGACGACCCGGAAGCAGGTGTTCAATGCGTTGCCATTGGTCGTCTCGTAAAGCGTAACGCCGTTTCATCCCGGTTTTGAGCTATCTTGAGTGAACGGGTAGCAGGCTACACACATTTCACTATTTTTGTCAATTTTCTTAATTGATGACAGACCCTAGGAAGCTCTCATAGGAACCGCGTGACATCCTCCCGACATTGTGGTCTGCAACACCTGAGAATGCACCTGACCCAGATGTGGGAATTGCTTCTTCGCTTTGGGCAGGTTGTTCTGCTGACGATGGTAAGACGGGAATGGTTCATCGGCAGGAATGGTGTATTCCTTTTCCAACGAGCATCGGTCTACCTGACACTTACGCGAAGCAATCCAGTCTTTGAGTTCGCGCAAAGCGTAGTTATATACGCCTGGGCACGTCTCAAGCCACGACCGCAGTTCAGTCTGCCCGGTGGCGTCTGGATAGATTCGGTAGGTGTAGTTCATGGTCAGCATGACCGGAGTTGACCACAGGCTATAGCTGCTGATAAATGCTGGTCTCATACCGATCGTAGGGCTTGGCCCTTCCCGCAGGGCGGGACTTATCGCTCCCCGAACCCTTCAAAAGTTAAATGAGCTGGTTGTTGCGACTCGAAGTATCCCGACGCCCACCTCAGTCTAAACAGCTCGAATCCGGTAGCCAGTGGGAAAAGATTTCTGGTGGGAGCTTCTCCCACCGTATGCTTGCATCGGTGTCGGGAATACAGCACTTGGGCGTCTGATGAGGTACAGTACCGATCCTCCTATCCCCCCTTCGCCCCTCTTTCAAAGGGGGGTTGGGGGGATTTCGGGGGGAACGAGCAAAGTCCCCCTTTTTAAGGGGGATTGAGGGGGATCTAAATGTCTTGCATAGCAGAGGAAAATGCTGTAGGTCACCTCAAGTGACCCACTGAGGGTTGAGCCAACTCCTCAACAGTTCGATCGCCCAGGAGATTTCCGGTTAGCGCAACAGGAGTAAAACGGTTTGCAATAAACCGACCAGTGTCCCTAGAACCCCACCCAGATTGACGATCGCTTGCAGTTCGCTGCGGACGATCCCTTGTACGGCGGCTTCTAAATTTTCCGGCGAAGTGCCTTTAACGCGATCGACGATGACGCCATCGATGTTGAGAATCGGGATGGCTTTGGCGACAATGGTTTCTAGATCTCTTTCTAAATAGCGTTCGAGAATTAAGGCTAATTCTTGGCTGACCAATCCCAAGGAGGTACTGACTACGGAGGACGCTTGCAGGCGTTTGAGGATTAAATTGGCGACATTTTCCCAATTGACCGAATCGCTCAATCCTTGCAACAGTTCGGCGCCGCGATCGCGGATGTAAGCGCGCACGGTATCGCGCATGGTTTTACGCAGTTGGCGAACGGTAGAAACGGGCAGATTTTGCAGGGAAATATTTAACAACCATTCTTGGAAGCGGTCGGACAGGGCTAAGGTCTCGATTAACTCGGCAATACGGGCGTTTGCTTGTTCTTTTTCGTCCAAACAAAAGGTTCGCAGGCGGGTTAAGGCGTTGCGCAAGCCGAATAAATTGGCAACGACCCAATAGGTGCCACTGGTTTTTTCTCGAAATCCTTCATCGATAATGGCGATGTTGCGATCGGTGAGGAAATCGACGAGGTTTTGACGGATGACATCCGGGGGAATGACCGCCGCGAGCAACCAATCGGAGAGTTGGCGTGCTTGGAGATCGGAGAGTTGAAATTCGAGTAAAACTTGGTCGAAAATTTGGTTGAGTTGTTCTTCGAGAAAGTCTTCCCGACGTGCGAGAACTTTGATCAGGCGGGGTAAAGATTCGCCGAGCAAATCGCGCAAAATTCCGGCGAGAATCTTGGCGGTTTTTTGTTCCGTATCCGATTTAAGCTGGTCGAGAGCGAGTTCGAGTAACCAGAGGATCGCCGATTGCATTCGTTCTGTCGCCAGCAGTCGTCGCGCCAGGTTTTGCAATTCTTCCGGGGTCAGCAACGATCCCATGATCGTATCGGCGACCCGTTGGGCGAGGCGTTCTTGATTGCGCGGGATCAAGCCGGGAGTGAAGGGAAGGCGACGCCCGCCGATGAAGATCGCCCGATAGGGACGAAAGAGCATGTTAATGGCGAGATCGTTGGTGAAATAGCCAATAATGCCCCCCGCGATCGGCGGTAAAACGTAAGGCCATAGGGTTGCAACATCCATCGGGATCCGGGATTGGGGTTGGGCAAGAGGAACGGCAAATCGGCGGGGTTCGGGTGGGTTGGGTTACAGGTGCGGATCGTGGGGTTTGGTGGCGCGTAAGATGCCCATCATCCCTCCGGCTAGGGTGTAATGGTTGGGGCGATCGAATCCGGCTTGTCGGGCGAGGGCGACCTGTTCGGCGCCGACGGGAAAGCGATCTAAACTCGGACTGATGTAAGCGTATTCCTCGGTCAGTCCGAACTGACGGGCGATCGCGACGACGACGCGATCGAGATACCACTGTTGGAACTGTCGCATCCAGGGCTGTTCGCTGCGATGGAAGTCTAGGATCGCGACGGTGGCGCCCGGTTTGAGGACTCGGTGGAGTTCGCGCAAACATTGGGAAATGTCGGCGACGTTTCGCAAGCCGTATCCCATTGTAGCGGCGTCGAAGCTGTCGGGGTCAAAAGGGAGATGGAGGGCGTCGGCTTCGACCCAGGCGATCGCGGTCGGGCTGTTTTTGCAGCGATCGCGCGCGACTTGAAGCTGGATGGGGGAAAAATCGACGCCGAAGACCCGCCCCTCGGGACCGACTTCGCGGGCGAGGAGTCGGGCGAGATCCCCACTACCGCAACAAAGATCGAGGGCCGTATCTCCGGCTTTGACGCGACTCGACGCGATCGCCATGCCTTTCCAGATCCAATGTTGGCCGAGACTGAGCCAGTCGTTGAGGGGATCGTAAACTGGGGCAATGCGGTTGAAGAGCTGTTGGACTTCGGGGTTGGAGACCTTACGCGATCCGCCTAACTCCTTCGGAGTCGCTTCGCTAACGGCGTCGCTACGCGAACGCGCGGTCGGGGTGGTAGATGCGGGAGAATTCAAGGGGTTCACGGATGGTAACGGGTACAAGTGAGGGCGATCGCCGCTTGTTGCACGCACAGGTGCAAGGTAGAGAGTTCGTCTTCGCGCAGGGTACACGGTCGCTTCCACTGCAAGGACAGCAGGGCGATCGAGACCTCCCGGTATTTAATCGGGATGATTAAATGAGCCTGCACGTCGGATTTTTGATAGTGGCCTAATTCCGCCAACTTGTCATCCGCAGGCACGTTGACGACGACCTGGATCGATCCGGTGGCGATCGCCTCTTTGACGAGGGGATCGTCCGCGAGCCAGTTTTCCGCTTCTCCTTCCCGAGCGTAAATCCCGTGAGCGCCAGCAATTTCGCTGCCTTCGAGCATCTGCACGATCGCGATATCCGCAGAAAAGTTCTCGCCAAAGGCACGGGCGATCGGTTCAAAACATTCGTCAAAACTCTGGGACTCTTGCGCCGAACGGACTAAGGTCATTAACAAGTTGGTTTGCGCTTGAGCCCGGCGCAACTCTTCCGTGCGCTGTTTGAGCAGTTCGTAAGTTTCTGCGGCCCGTTGCACGACCGCTTTGAGTTCGTTGGGGTCCCAGGGTTTTGTGATATATTTATAGACCTGTCCGGAGTTGATCGCTTCGACCAAATCCTCGATATCGGTAAATCCCGTCAGGATGATCCGAACCGTGTTGGGAAATTGGGGAACCGTTTTGCTTAAAAACTCCGTCCCTTTCATCTCGGGCATTCGCTGATCCGAGATGATTACGGCAACTTCTCCTTCTTGCGAGAGAATCTCTAAGGCACTGCCGCCGCTTTCCGCTTTGAGGACTTGAAATTCTCGCCGGAAGGTGCGGTAGAGCAAATCCAGATTGTCTGGTTCGTCGTCTACCACGAGCATTTTCGGTTTTTTTCGTCTCTCTAAGCTTTTCAACTGACTTCTGATGTTATCGAGTTCGGGGATTGCGTTATCCATAACAATACAATAAACTCCTTATGCCCTAGAGAGCCGGACATTGCCCTCCATCAGCCCTCCTCAATAGTACCCAATCTCCGCTCGCGATCGGCACTGGGGGCGCGAACCCTCCTGATAGTTGGCCGCTTGCGCCGCGCGATCGCCCGTTCGCGGAGCATCTCCGTAGGAGAATCGCGCCGACACGTTTGTTTTGAAGGGGCGCAGTCCCCTCCATCCCGCCTCGCAGACTACGGGGCGATCGCTGCTGCTTCCTTCATCCCCACCGTTCCCTCAGCCGGATCCGGCGCGATCGCCCTACAATAAAGGTCAGAATAGGTCAGATCTTGCAGGTTCGATCCTCCAAGTCCGATCTCCCCCGTCCCTTCTTTTTGCCATGAGTCAGTTTCCCGACTTCACCGCCCACGGCTACCAGATTCAACGGGAATTAGGTCATAATTTTGCCGGGGGGCGCGTCACCTATCTCGCCCGCGACCTCAAGGGCGATCGCTTCGTCACCCTCAAGCAATTTCAGTTTGCCCGCGCCACTGCCGAATGGTCCGCCTACCAAGCCCACGAACGCGAAATCGCCGTTTTGCAAGAACTCGACCATCCCGGAATTCCGCGCTACCTCGATTCGTTTGCGACCCCCTCCGGCTTCTGTCTGGTTCAAGAGTATAAACCTGCCCGTTCTTTAGCCGTTCCGCGCAGTTTCGACCCGGAACAGATCGAGCTGTTGATGGCGCGGTTGCTCGATATTCTCGTGTATTTGCAACGGCGAGACCCTCCGGTGATTCACCGCGATATCAAGCCGGAAAATGTTTTAGTGGACGATCGCCTCGGGGTTTATTTGGTAGACTTCGGTTTCGCTCGTTTTGGCATGGGCGAAGTCGCCATGAGCAGCATGGTTAAAGGAACCCTCGGTTTTATGCCGCCGGAGCAAATGTTAAATCGAGAGTTGACCCTCGCTTCCGATCTCTACGGCGTCGGGGCGACCTCGATCTGCTTGCTGACTCGAACCCCTTCGACGGCGATCGCCGATTTACTCGACGAGGATTATCGCATTCAATTCGCCGATCGCCTCCCCGACGTTAGCGAATCTTGGCGCCAGTGGCTGGCGAAATTGGTCAAACCGAATCCGGGCGATCGCTTTCCCGATGCCCTCAGCGCACGAAGTGCCCTCGAATCGATCTCGATCGTCCGTACTCCTCACGTACAACTCCAACCCGAGGCGTTGGCTTTAAGTGCGGACAAAATCGATCAAAAACTAAGTGCGATAATTTTGATTAAAAATACTATATCAAAAACCCAGTTAGTCGGACGCTGGCAAGTGAGGAGCCATCGGGGCGATACCCCCCTGTTGCCGACCGCATCCGGTGCTGCCCATCCCTGGATAACAATAACTCCCGAGGAAGTGTGCAGCAACCGGATCGAGTGTCAAATCGAGGTCGATACGGCCTTGTTGCAGGCAGGGCGGACTTACGAGCGCCTGTTAGTTCTGCACGGCAATGGCATTCCCGCCGAGATCGAGGTCTCGCTCTCGGTTCGTACCGCTCCGATTCCCGCGATCGCGCGCCATTTTCCCTATACTTCTTTATTCAGTTTGTGGGCGATTTGTGTGATATCGGCGATCGTGGCTTTACCGACCGTTGCCAGCCCGATTGCGATCGCCCTCGGCGGTTTCGTCACCTGGGCCGGACTGTCGAAGCTGATGCAGTCAAAAGCCCTGTGGATGAGGTTTTTAGTCACCGCCGGGGCGACGGGTTGCCTCGCCGCGATCGCCGGATTTACCCTGGGAACTATTGCCGGAGCCACCGTAGCGGGAGCCTTTGCCACCGCGATCGCCCTCGCCTCGACCATGGTCACCGGGGGCGCGCTGTTGTGGACCGCAACCCGAGTCAAGCGCGATTTCGGCGCCCGGTGGGCTGCCGGACTGTCCTTGCTCAGCGCCCTCTCGGGAATGGCTGTAGGAATCGGTCTAAAATGGGCCGCATGGCCGCCATTATTGCTACTCGGTATCGCCGTAACGACCCTCCCGGTGGTCGCCGTCGGTATCTCACTTCCGATTGCCCGCGCCCTGCACCTCGCCCGTTATCGGCGATCGCAACAGCATTTGATCGGCTCGTGAGCGACTCCGTAGGACAAGCATCTTGCCCGCCAGAATTCCGGGTTCAAACGCCCTACTTCATTCCATTCATGTCCGCAACTGCAACACATCAGACAAAACTCAACGAGTTGCTATCAAGGCTAAAATCAGTATTTCCCAACAAAATCCCAATCAGTTCACCTCCATTTTCTGGCTGATAGAAAATCGCGGTTCCTGCAGGTAAACCTTCTGGGGATGGGGCAAGCAGATAATCTGCCGAACTTCCCTGTAACTGGATTCGATCGACAGTGGCATCAAAATCGGCAACCAGCGAGTAGTCACCGTTTCCAGTCTCGGTATAGTAAGCCGTTGTTCGATCGCCCAAGACAAAAGTATCGGCACCTTCCCCACCCGTCAAACGATCGACCTCGCCGTTTCCGGGAGAGCCTGCATCGGGTTGAACCCCAATTAAAATATCGTTGTCATTGCCACCCAATAGCACGTCATTGCCAGCGCCACCCGTAATCGAATCCTTGCCTGGTTTTCCATCAAGCACATTGGCACCTGCATTGCCGATAAGGGTGTCGTCAAATTCCGAACCGACAATTTCTGCACCGACTCGACCTTCAGCCATGCCGTAGTGCATAAAATGCTCGTACCCACTGGAGAAAGCGCCGTTATTTGCCGCTTCAGCGACGTCTGGATAGTTGGTGAGATAGTCGCTGTTGTTGAAGAAAAGGCTGGGGTCGCGCCCCTCAAATAAGCCATAGCGGACAAAATGTTCTAAAGCACTGTCAAACTCGTCTAAATTGACAGCTTGGGCTACGTCGGAGTTGGCTCCAAGATAGAAGTTAGCATCAAAGGTTTCGGAAATCACCTGAAAGCGATCGCCTGGGTCGCGCCCTTCTGCGATGCCGTACAAAATTAGATGTTCGAGTCCGTTACTGCAACTACCGCCTTCTACAGCTTGGGCAACATCCGGGTTTTCCGAGAGATAAAACAATTCCAAGGGGGTCAATAACGAACTGGGTGCGCGTCCTTCGGCGAAGCCATATTTAATAAAGTGCTGGTAACTGCTATGGAACGCGCCACCCGCGATCGCATCCGCCACGTCCGGGTTGTCGTTGAGGTAGTCTTGAGCAAAGATGGCGCTGGGTTCGCGCCCTTCAGCAAAACCAAACAGCCGGAAGTGTTCCAAACCATCAAGGAAAGCACCACTGGCAACTGCTTCGGCTACATCGGGATTACTATTGAGATAAAAATCGGTATCGAACAGCAGAACGAAGAGATCCCTGGGAATGCCAGCAGTCAGGCTGGGGGGTAAGTAGCTGATGCCTTCGCGACGGGTTTCGACAACGCTAGTGGAACTGGCGTCCTCCTCGCTGACTGCATCGCCGACGGTCGTACTCGGCAGGCTAGGAAGTTCGGGCGCGATCGTAATCCTCGGAGGGAGGGTGCCACCACTGTCCACGGTGGTAGATGCTTGCCCTGTTGCGGAGACTAATTCAACATGACCGAGGTTATCCGTAGCGACGGTATAGAAACTGTATGTTTTACCATCTTTCCCGGTATAGGTAGCTTCGGTGTCCGAGGTGTCATCCAACCAGAGTGTAAACGGCCCGCTGTCCACAGAAACGAACACATCATAAGATTTGACGCCACTTTCTGCATCGGAACCCGACCAAGAAACCGCGAACGCTTCCTGATCCACTGTTTCCGGTAAGGGTTGCACCGTACTGGTGGGGGCTTCGGAATCGATCGTATTTAACCAAGGGTCTGGTTTCGGTGCAGGGTTAAATGGGCCGAGGAAATCGAACTGGACAAAAGCTTGGTTTTCGATTTCGGTGCCACTGGGTAAATTTTCTTTGGGTTCGACAGTGAATTCTGCCCAACCGAGTTCGTATTGGGTTTCGGGATTGAATGGTGGCAAGAAACCTGCCATCGGGTCATCGGGAGATTCCCCTGTCACCGGATCGACAGCATGGAACCACCAGCGAATTTCCCCGGTTTCAGGATTAAAGGTGGCTTCTACATCCACGGCTAAATCCATTTTCGGACGTAAATCGACGCGGGTATCCACTGCTTGACCACCGGGTAGGTCTACATCCCAGTCCAGGAAACCGATATTCGTAAAAGAAAGGGTACTCCAATCTAAATCCGGGTCGAGAGTATCGACAATTACCGCATCTTGGGTGGGAACTTCGGCATCGGGTTTGTTCCAGAAGTCAATGCGATAGTTGAAGGTTTGGTCTGGGAGGATAAAGCGTTGTTTTTCCTCGGTGGGAGTGTCGGGGTTGTCGTAACCCAGTGGGCCAAATTTGTCTTCTGGGGTTTTGGAGGGACGACTGGGAAAACGTCCACTATCCATCAAACCACCTCCTCCGCTACCTCCCGGGTGTTCGCCATCACCCGGGACTGGTGGTTCTTCATCATCCGGGACTGGTGGTTCTTTATCATCCGGGACTGGTGGCATCATCCGGGACTGGTGGTTCTTCATCATCCGGGACTGGTGGTTCTTTATCATCCGGGACTGGTGGCTTGTCTTTGTCTTCTTTGTCTTCTGGACAACGCTCGATAATAATTGGTTCAAAATCTGAATCCAAAATAATTGGTTCAAAATCTGAATCCGAGAACTTAGTGTAAAGAGGAGCCGGAGATGTAGGTAGTGGTAGGTAGGGGGGAAAAAGCTCCTGAGCAAAATCACAGCCTGGATATAAACCATGCTTCGCCCGGTTAAGCAAATAATCAACTTCTTCTACTTGCGACCACTTAACATTTGGATCTATCTCACGCCACCTACGCTGAACTGATAGAGCTTGTACTTCGGCAAGGTTGCACTCTCTCGGACTCTCATTTTCAGACCATAGTCCCTGGCGACACTGTAGTTCATGTACATATTCGTGCAGAATTGTGCCTAAGTCATCTTTATATGCAGGATCGAAGTGTACTTCTGTGGTTCCATCATCGCAGTGAGTATGAGCGGCCTCATCCTCGCTTACTGGATCTAATCCAAGTGGATCTACTAAATTTAGAGGGTTATTACCCACATAACGATAAAAATTAGTATCGCCACCAGCAAGCCCGATCGCATCTACAGCCGTAAACCGTCCTAACTCTGGAGAATAATAACGATTTCGCATGAAATCGAGGCCATTCCCCTCATCCATCACGCCCCACTCACCGACATATTCAAAGGAATTCGGCACCGTTTCGACTTTGGTTAAATCTTCTCCAAAAGGCAGATAACTGTAATGGTTAAGATAGTCCCCATTGGCATCGCTTAATCCTGCGGTGGAACCTAAAGCATCAAAATCGTAGAAAGATTTAGCATTATTGGCATCAACCCGACTTTCTAAACCAATGCCGTGAATATAGCGGGCGACTGGATTACCATTGGCATCATATTCCCCCACCACATCTCCCAACCCAAATGGGTCAACCAGATATTCTATGCGCTGACCATCTTTGATTGTTGCCGTGCGATTTCCCAGGGCATCATATTCATAAGTCCAGTTTCCTTCTGGAGTAATCGCACCGACGAGGCGATTTTCCGCATCATAAGTATAGGTGGAAGTTTGACCCGCCTCAGTTTTAGCAATTAAATTGCCATCGGTATCGTAAGTATAGGTTGCGCCACTGACAGCCGTATATTGATTCAGATTATTGGTGGTGTAAGCGGTTGCCTCCCCATCATCTGTCACCGCAATCCGATTTCCTGCCGCATCATATTGATAATGAATCGTGCGACCGTCTGGCAATTGCACCGAGGTTAGTTGACTGTTGGCATCATAGCCATATTGCCAAGTTCCCTCTAAGGTGGTCATGGTGGTACGGCGCCCTAAGCTGTCGTAGGTATAGTCAAACCGCGAATTAACGCTGTTATCGGGGGCAAGATTAACGACGTGCAGCACTTGTCCCCCAGCATCATATTCATAAGTGGTCGCTGTGCCGTTGCCATTATCTTCCCGAACCAAACGACCCGCATCGTCGTAGGTATAGCTGACAATTGTTTCGCCGTTATGATTCGTCAGACGGGTTAGCTGTCCTACTGGGTCATAAGCATAGTTAACCGTAAACCCATCTTGGTCAACCATTTGGGTGCGCCGACCCGCAGTATCGTAGGTGTACTGTAAAGATCGCCCATCAGAATAGCTAATTTTAGTCAGTTGGTCAGTGGCATCATAGACCATTGAAATGGTGCCGCTTTTATCTGTCACTGAAACCAAATTGCCCCGGTTGTCATAGGCAAAATCAACCGCCGACCCGTCCTGATACTGTTTGCGAACTGGCAACCCATCGGCGTTGTAGGTATATTGAATCGCCTCCCCTCGACGGTTGACAGATTCAACTAAATTCCCTTGGGCATCCACCTCGAAAGTTTCCCTATGGATCTCAGTAAGTCACAAAAACAGTCCCCCTATCCTAACTGGAGGGCAGGGGGACTGTTTCTCAATGGGTATCAGGATCGGATCCAGATCCAAGATCTTTAAGTAATTCCGAGAATACGAGTTCGGCAATCTTCCTACAGGTCGCGTTCCGTGCGGCCTTCAATGCGTCGCCCTTCTTTTTCTTCAACCCCTTGCTGTCAGGCTCGAAAGCTCGGGATACGAAATACTCCTCGATTTTCGCGCGGATAGGCTCATCCGTGAACCGGATGTTTTTTCTTCTGTTGCCCGACTGGCTCAGGCACATTTCATAGGCGGTGTTTAGGTGCAGCCATATAGCCGAGCGCGCGTCACTGCTGCCTTTCATTTTGGATCCAGATCGGACGCTAGATCCGGAGCTTTGTGAAACTCTACCCACGCCTAGAGCTTGCTTGAATCGCCGTTTGCTTCGAGGTTTAGAGGTTCTCTTGTTGGTAGAGGGATCCTTTATGCCTTTTGTGAATTGGACGATCGCGCGCCCTTTCTCGTCGAGAAAGTCCTCGAAGGGGTACACCCGGCAAAGTATCCAGGCTCTTAGATCGTCGCCGAACCCGAACCGATTGAAGGCCTTGTGGTATGGGTGAAAGATTGGCGAGTAGAGAACCGAGTCTATCTCTCGCTTCAAGCTCAGTTCTGAATCGGCGAGTAGGCAGATACATCGAGCGAGACTCTTGGTTTCGTGCGAGAATTCGCGCGCCTCTCCCTTCTCTTTCGCCGCCTGGTGTTGATTCGTGAATCGGGTAGCCTGAGAGGTTCCCATGCTCCATTCTCTGTTTTCCGTCCACCCGGCAACCCAAGCCCAAAACCCGGGCAGAGTACCGTCCCTTGCGCCGGAGCCGATCTTGTATTGGACTCTAGACTTGGCTATCCACTCGCCCTGAGCGAGTCGCTGCTTTGCCGTATTGATAGCCGCCGTCCTCTTTTTGATCAATGTCTTGCGCCTTAGTAACAGATCTCGGAGTTTCTTGATACTGGCGTGCCTATTTTTGATCCAGTAGCGGCGATCGTAGACTCGCAAGTACCGCTCTCGATAAATCCAAGCAAGGAGTACGGCATCAAATGCATCGTCCTTGTTGTCGGTCCCCGCGAAGCTTTTTCGAGTCTCCTTGACCATAGTCTGATTGCAGAGGGTGTAGGCGATGCCGCGCTCTTCAAGTGCTGAGGCGAGGAAGCGGGAATATGGCCCAGTTGGCTCAAAAACGACAACATCGGGATTCATTTCGGCGATGCGCTCCACTGCCTCTATGTCCATATCTAGGCAAAGGTGGAATCGATCGAGTTCTGGCGACTCGTAGAGATCCCTAGGGGACACTTCAAAGTCAGAAAACGAGCAAAAAATATCGAGCCGATGGGCCGAAACATCGACGCCCATGACTAAAAAATCTGTATTCATTGTTTTGGGGGTAGTTGCTGATTGAAACCCCTCAAGCCAAGCACACGAATTACCCGGGGGGCGAGTGGCCCCATTTCCCTATTTAGGCGAAAAAGTGGCATGGGGGAATTAGCCCGACAGGGGTGGAATCCTGCCGGGCAATCTACCTGAAGTTCGAGGTCTGACCCACGAAACTTTGAGGGGCCGCGAATGCCCATTTCTGCACTGGGGTCCCAGCTCGAGCTGTGGGGGTCGATAGCATCCATCCCACGATCGGCGAAGGCCGATTTCGATCGCTCGGATGC
>NZ_JAEOXH010000002.1:105704-114895 GCF_016632315.1 Oxynema mangrovii CENA135
TTGAAGAAGCGCTAGCGCGGCGGCAGGAAAAAATGAAGATCGAGAATGGAACGATCTGAGCTACCCGAACAAACGGGGGGATCCCCCCCGAACCCCCCAGGCATGTCAGGGACAAAGGGAGAAGAAATTAAAAGGGAAGCGAAATACTAATCCGTCCCTGACATGCTCAAGGGTAAAAATTAATGGTTAATAGGTCGCCGCGTTCGATACCCAACTGGGCTGCACGCCCGCCACTTAACTCGATGACGGTGTCGATCGCCATCGGAGGACTGTACTTGGGACAAGGATCGTCGCTGCACGGCGGAAAGTTGAAGACGATCTCCTGCACGCGATCGCCGCGAACAAAAATCAGATCTAACGGCATCGAGACGTTTTTCATCCAAAATTCGACGCGCTGGGGAGGGTGAAAGGGAAAGAGCATTCCGCGATCGGCGGCGAGGGAATCGCGGTGCATCAATCCGAGGGCTTGTTGGCGACGCGATCGCGCCACCTCTAAATCGATTTTGGTATCGCCAATTTTCAGATACGCCTCAACAGGGAGATGTTGAGCCGACGGGGAAGATGCAGCCGAACAACCCGTCAACAATAACAAACTCGTAACGAGTACGGCTTGGGGGACGGTGTGCATTATATAGTGACTCAGTTCAAGGTGAAAACGACAACAGTGGCAATGTAACCCCGGTATTACCCACCGGGGTAGTAGGTAGCGACAAAAAGACCCTCGCGGGTCTTGATTGTCGGTTAGCCCTGCTACCGCTAGGTTAACGCAAAGTCAGTTAATCACTCTCTGGGAATTCGCCAAAGGTACTCGTGGAAATGGCGGCCCCGTCGAGTAAGCTCAAATCCCCGGTTTGAATGTGGATATTGCCGGAATTGCCGGAACCCGCCGCCCCGGTAAAAATCCCGTTCCGCAGTTGGGCGAGGCTCAGTTGTCGCGACAGGGCCGCCCCGATAAATTCTCGTTGAAAGCTCTCGAATCCAGACCCGCGCAGGGTGACGCTCTCCGTGGCTTCGATGTTGAGGTCGCCGCCGTTCCCGGTGGCAAAGGTGCGCACGGAAATTAAGGCCCCTTCTCCCAGGGTCAGGCGTCCGGTGCGCAGGGTGGCGTCGCCTCCATCTCCGGCCCCGGTGGTGTCCGAGAGTAAGCCACTGGCAAAGCGGCGATCGCCCGAGGTCCCTTCGACGGCGATCGCCTCGGACGCCCTCACGCTCAGGGTTCCCCCCGCTCCACTGCCTTCGGTACTCGTCGAAATAACCGCCCCGTCGCGCACCAGCAACCGCCCGGTTTCTAAGGTTAAATTCCCCGCGTTCCCCGTCACTTCACTCGTCCCAAACCGTTCTCGAAGGGCGTCGGGGCCGTCGGTCGCCGCCGTTTGCAAGCTGCTGGCTAAGGTTCCATCCGGCGAGGTGCCGATCGCCTCGATCTCCTCGCGAGCCCGTACGGTCAAATTGCCTGCATTGCCCGCACTGCGGGTTCCCGAGACGACGACGGCTCCCTCGCGCACCCGCAATCGTCCGGTTTCGACGGTCAAATCTCCCGCATCCCCCCGTCCTAATGTCGCATTGACCAAACCGAGCAGTTGTGCGTTGAAATTGCCCCCGACCAATTCCACCGATTCGGTCGCCCTCACGGTCAAGTCCCCTCCCCGTCCGGTGGAACTGGTGGTGGCGGAAATGACCCCGTCGTCTACAAGAACGGTTTGCGCGTCTACGGTCAAATGACCCGCATCCCCCGAACCCACGGTTTGGGAGGAAATTCGACTCGGTTCGCCGTCACTGGGCGATCGCCCCACGAGGCTCAATCCTTCGCTGGCGTAGAGGTTTACGGGTTGCCCCGCCGTCCCTCCTCTGGTGAAGGACACCACCTGGGAACCGTCGCGGATCTCGACGTTGCGCCCGCGCACGGCGATCGCCCCGCCACCCTCTCCCGTGGCGTCGATCCGCGCGCGATCGATCGCCCGGATATCCCGATATTCCAAGCTTTCTGGCTCGGGGACTTCCCCGCCAAGCGGCCAACTCCCGGCGGCGATCGCCGTCAGTTCGATCGCCCCTCCCGGCGCGCTCAAGCGCCCCCCATCGAGCCGGATCTCGCCGCCGATCGCCCTCAATTCCCGTCCCGGACGGACTTGTAAGCCAACGGGATTCCCTTCGGCGTCCGCCGCCACGGAACGGTTGACGATCGCCCCGGGATCGGACCCGAACCCCAAGCCGATCGGCACTCGGTTACTTAAAATCGCCCCATTGTGCGGGTTACTCGCACTATAGGTGAGGCGATCGGCAAATTGAATCTCGCTGGCGGTGGTGGCGACAAAGGAACCGCCGAGATCCAAACGGGCGTTTGCTCCAAAGACGATCCCGTTGGGATTGAGTAAAAATAAGTTGGCGCTACCATTGGCACCAATTAAACCGTCAATCGTAGAGATAGAATTCCCCGTAACCCGAGTAAAAATATTTTGAATATCTAACCCATTGTTAAACCAAGCTCGGGTATCCCTCGGTACGGAAAATTCGCTGAAACTATGAAATAAATTGTCCCCCGATCTCGTTCCTCCCTCCAAAATTAGGCGATCGCCTTCGGGGGTCACCGTCGAAGGATTGACTAAACTATTGTCCGGTACGATTTGCGCGTTTAAATTGCTATCTCCTACCGTACAAATCGCGATCGTAACGGTGGCGATCGCCGTTCCAGAACCTCTCAACCACTGCGCTGAGTTTCCCCAACCCTCGGTAATGCTATCGTTCGGCTGTTTGTTAAAGCACATCATCTTAAAATAACTAGATTTCATCCCCTACACCCTTCTTTAACATTGTCATTGTTTTGAAGCCGGATAACCTTTTTTCACTGAAATTATTTCCTCAACTGATTCACCCGAGTTATTGAATAAAATCCTGCCTCAAACAAGTTGCTTATATTTGTTATTATGCTTGTGAAATACGGATCCTAAATCTATTAAAACAATCGATTCTCAAGTTCGTTCCCCTTGCAAACCGAAATCACAGCTTAGATCGGTAGATTGAGACCAGAACATTAACAGGGGAACTCGTCACTATCGATGGGGTCTCGATCGCCTTTCTCGATCGAGTTACTTCACTTGTGATTCCCGCATCAGGAAAATACACTCACTCTTTTAAATACATGAAAACATAGACAATAACTGTATTCTTTTTGTTTTATTTTGATATTATCTTTGTATTTTATTGTGTTACTTTACCGAATCGATGTTGTTAAGTTATTAATTTTGTTGACAGTTTAGTCTTTTTTGTAGGTTATTTCTAATTCCTGTTGTATTTCTGTTGTATTTTTTTTATTCCCTGCTATCTTTTACATTATCTTTTTGAGCCTCTTCTGTACTTCCTTTCCCATCCCCATCCGGATGGGAATCGTTGAATTGAGGTAAATTCAATCGATCGACAGTATTCAAAAAGAGAATTTTAGCCAATTCAAACACCCGATTGCGATCGCCCGCCACGTCCCCCAACTTTTCCTCGGCAATTTGCAGACATAACCGCATTAAATCCGCCGATTCGTTGACGTAACGCGCGATCGCTTCCCGTTCTTTTTCCTGATGTTCTAAAGCCTCCAGGGATAGCGGCGGATGTTGTTTGCGCTTGTGCACTTCCTCGGAAAATCCCGATGCAATAATCCCCGCCGGAAGTGCAAACAAACCAATCCCGACAAACGCCAATACCGCCCCGAAAAACTTACCAATCGGCGTGACCGGATAAATATCGCCATACCCCACCGTTGTCAGGGTGACCACTCCCCACCACATCGCCGCCGGAATGCTGGGAAAGGCGATCGGTTGGTCGCGACTTTCGGCAAAAAACATGATTGTCGATGCAAAAATAAGTAAAATAATAACGGCAAAAATCGTCATAATTAATTCGTCTTTTTTGGCTTCTACTGCCCTTAAAATCGTTTGTAAAGCCTCGGAATAACGAATGAGTTTTAACAGTCGCAACAGTCGAAAAATTTCGAGAAATTCGAGGGAACTGCGATCGGGAAGTGCCACCATTAAATAAAACGGTAAAATTGCCATTAAGTCGATAATAGCTAAGGGAGTTTGGGCGTAACGCAAGCGCCCCCACACCGGATCCGCATAACGAGGATCGACGGTACAAGACCAAATTTGTAAAAAATAGAGAAGTGTAAAACAAGTTACGGAAAAAATTTCAATTTCATCGACAAATAGTTTGAGATTGGCTGAAATTGAATGAGAAGTGCCTAAAATAAATGCAGTAACATCGACAATCACGAGCAGACTGACGAGCAGATCGTCGAGTAAGCTGAGGCGATCGTCGTCAGTAGAAAATTCAAGAATTTCATAAATGCGTCGTTGCAAATAAGGTAAAAATTCTCGATGGTTTTTCATCTTTTTACGATCGATAAATCCCTACGCGGAGGTGCGATCGGCGATCGTCGATCCTCCTGTTTTAATTAAAAATGTTATCATAAAAGATAAACGATCGAATGGTAATTCTTTCTCAAGTCGCAATTGACGGATTCGTGAATGGAAAAGTACCCTACGACTTACTCCCAGGCTCAAGTCCTTAAAGATCTGGCAATTTCGATCGCCGGATTGTATTTCTCCTATCCCGATAAAGCCGATGTATTGCAAGATGTAAGCTTACACATTGTTAAAGGCGAACGAGTGGGATTAATCGGCGCCAATGGGGCGGGAAAAACAACGTTATTTTTATCAATTTGTGGCATTCTCAAGCCAAATTCCGGCAATATATCGGTGTTCGATCGCCCAGTAGTGACCGGAGAATTTCGCCCGGAAATTGGCTTAGTCTTTCAAAATCCTAACGACCAACTGTTTTGTGCGTCGGTCTGGGACGATGTGGCGTTCGGTCCGCAAAATATGGGACTTTCGGCGTCGGAAGTCGAACGCCGAGTGCAAGAAGCGTTAGGGATTGCAGGAGTGGCGGATTTGGTTCATCGTCCCCCCCATCATCTGTCTGGCGGACAAAAACAAATGGTCGCGATCGCGGGAATTTTGGCGATGCAACCGCAATTAGTGATGTATGACGAACCGAGTGCGAATTTAGACTTGCGATCGCGCCGTCGTATTATTAATTTTCTCCAATCTTCGCCGCAAACCCTGTTAATTTCTTCCCACGATTTAGAATTGATTTTACAAGTGTGCGATCGCGTCATTTTAATGGATGAAGGTCGAATTATCGCCACAGGAAAACCCGAGGAAATTATGGGCGATCGGCAATTAATGGAATCTCGCGGTTTAGAAAAACCGCATTCCCTGATTCCTCATTTCCATCCCGATGAGAAATAAGACGGGTTCGAGGGCGATCGCGCGTTCGCCGTTCGTCTCTCCCGATCTCTAGCAAAAATGAAGAATATGTTATGTCCGCAGACGATCCGTTCGCTTTTCGACTTTAATGTAATCGTAACTCCCCCTCTATGGAGGTCAACCAAATGGATTGGATGAGTATTATTATCACCTGGCTAGTGATTGCGATTAGCTTGTTGATTATCTCAAAATTACCGACCGGGGTTGAAATTGACGGTTTCGATCGGGCTTTAATTTCGGCGGCGGTTTTAGGCGCCTTAAATGCCTTCCTCCGTCCGCTTTTACAGATTTTAGCCCTTCCGGTTACGATTCTGACCCTGGGGATTTTTGCCTTGGTCGTCAATGCTTTAGTGTTTGGATTAGCGGCTTATCTCGTTCGAGGATTTCGCTTGCGTTGGGGCTTTTGGAGTGCCTTAATTGGCGCGATCGCCCTCACGTTTATTCGTTCTATCTTGGAACAACTTTTACAGAACTTTGGCATTCCCGGAGTCACTTCCTAAGATTTGAGGATCGGAACTTTCCTCAATTTTCTATGTTTTTCCGAGCAATTGAGAGAAGTTGCTAATTGCTTGCGGTGTGTCCCGTCGGGGTTGGTTTGAATCATTATTCAGGGAATGGCGCTCGCCTGCGATCGCCTACAAGCTGACCCCGACTCAATCTCGATTTTAGATTGTTAGATTTTAGATTGTTAGATTTTAGATTTGCATACTGGGGATCGCCTACTTCAACCAAGTTTCAATGCTCGATCGCCGATTGCTGTTGTCCTCACAAGTCAGCATTTTTTGAGCTAAATCCGGTATTTTTTCGACGAGTTTGGTCGCAAAATACCGGGTTGCTGGGAGGGCGATCGGGGTGAGTAGACCGAGGGCAATTTCAGCGCCAAATTTTAATCGTTTGGTCCCAACTCGCACTCACCATTGTCGTCCCATCTGGAGTCATTTCGATCGCAAAAATATCGCTCACGTGATCCGTCAGCGTCCCTTTGAGATCGCCACTATCTAAATCCCAAATTTTAATCGTGTTGTCATCACTTCCACTGAGTAAAGTTTGACCGTCGGGAGTGACCGTCACCACGGTGACTAAATCCGTATGACCCCGGAGGGTATTTTGCAATGCTCCACTGTCTAAATCCCAAATTTTAATGGTTTCGTCCCAACTTCCACTCACCAAGGTTTTTCCGTCGGGAGTAATGGCGATCGCCCGTACCAAGCGCGTATGTCCGGTGAGGGTTTGTCTCACTTCTCCCGTGGCGACATCCCAAAGTTTAATCGTCGCGTCGCCACTACCACTGACGAGGGTTTGGCCGTCCGGTGTATAAGCGAGCGCTCGCACGCGATCGCGGTGTCCTTCGAGGGTCTGCTCTAGCGCCCCTGTCCGGGCGTTCCACAGGCGAATGCGACCGTCCTCGGAACCACTGGCGAGGGTTTGACCGTCGGGACTGTAGGCGATCGCGTAAATCGCGCCCCCTCTCGGATCGAGGGTATTCGACACCATCCGACCTTTGAGGTTCCAAAGATAGATCGTTCCGTCGTCACTCGCACTGGCGAAGCTTTTACCGTCGGGATTGATAGCGATATCTCTCACGATATCTCCATGCGCGGTCAGGGTATCGAGTTGTTTACCCGTTTTCAGATCCCAAAGTAAGATCCGATTGTTCCAGCCGCCACTGACGAGCAATGAAGAGCGCGGCGCGATCGCCAATCCTTGAACGGGGGCGTCATGTCCGGTCAGGGTCTGCGGTTCGGCGTTCGGAATCGTAAAGGGAACGGGGGTTCCCGTAAAGGCGGGGGGGAGGGGCGATCGCGTGGCTGTTCCGTCGGGGGAACTCGGTGAGGGCGAGGTCTCCGGTGTCGTCGTCCCAGGGGGTTGGGACTTATCTGTAAAGTCCCACGCCGGAAAGATCGCATCGAGATGTTCCAGAAAGCTCAAGTAAGGAGGGAGATCCACCGGGGAGGCAGTCGGTTTGGAAATATAGCCCCACAGCCAAATAATGCCTGCAATTGTAGCGACAACGATCGCCCCTTCGGTCAGCAAAAATAGGGGGAAGTCGCGATCGCCGTCAGTTCCTTTAAGTTTGGCTTCGATCTCGGCGACCTCCGCCTCGGTCAGGGCGAGAATATCCTGGTAGAAATAATGCAGCTTTTCGTCAGTTTCTCGTTTCAGCGATCGCTTCTCCCGGGCGATCGCCCCTTGTAGCGCCTCTCGATAGCGATCGAGCTTTTCTTGGCGTTCTTGATAAGGAATTAAAACCTTTTCACGAATTTTTTGAGCAATTTCTGGATCGATCCCGCAATTTTCGCGGGTAATTTCTAAAGTTCTCCAACCGAGACGCCCGATTTGCCCGTCGCGACGCCGCACGAAGTTTTCCACGGCTTCTCGATAGGTCAATTCCGGCGTCGGAATTGGGGCTTGACTGAGGACGATGTTCGTCGCCTCCGGTAAGGCGTAGAGGGCGGGAGGATTGGCCGGATTAGATATTTGTATTTTACTTGCAATGTAATCGTGCAGTTCTCCCAGAGAAATTTGGCCGTCGCCGTCGCGGTTGGCACCTCCGGTTTCGATGCCTTCAGTCAAATAATAAGTATAAGGAGAACAGCCGGATTCTCTAAGTTTACCGCCGTAACGGAAGCGGCGAATCGCTTCGCGATCGATCGCGAGATCCGCACAGAAGCGATCGTCCGCCTCGAAATGCGTGGAAGCGGTCAGAACGGCTTTCCCGTAACCGCCGAGTTGCTGTTTGAGGTCGAGGCGATCGCGCGGCGAATCTCTAGCGGATTCCCCCAATTCGGTGTAGCAACAATCGAGGACGATCGCCTGCTGTTTCGCCGGACTGGTATACAAGAGCGCTTGTAAAAAGTCTGCCGGAACCGCCGTGGAGGAGAGTTCGGCGACGTCAGTATTGCCAGTGGTGAAATAAAGTTTACCTTCGCGATCGGCGATCGCGTGTCCGGAGAAGTATAATAGTACCAGATCCTCCGGTTGGCGATCGCGCAACAACCATTCGATCCCGATGCGAATTTCCTGCAAGTCCGGATCGAGCAGTTGTCGAACATTTTCCGGCTCGAATCCCCCGAGATCTTGCCGTTCCAGGATCTCCGCGATCGCACGAACGTCATGACATGCCGTGGGTAGCGGTTCCAAAAAACTATCAACTCGTGTCTTTGGCTGTTGAGAGAGACTCACCCCGATTAATAAAGCCACCTTAGTCATTGGTGTCCCGATACTTCAATAGTTTAGTGATGCTATTTTCGTGACATCCTCCCGACGCTCACCAAGCACGGGTAGAGCGCGGGCGTCCCTTCCTCGCGGTTGGGTTTTCCTGCTTCATCGGGGTTCCCAAGCAACCTTCCTCTACAGGCAGTATCACCGTCTGTCCAACGGCTACAAGACCGCGCTGCATGACCACTTGAGCGGCAGCAACATCCCGGTCAGTTACATATCCACACTCATCGCAATAATGCACCCGTTCGCTGAGTTCCTTCTTCCCAGTATGCGCCCCACACTGAGGGCAAGTTTGACTTGTCCCGTTGGGGTCAACCGTGGCAAAGTAGACGCCACGCTTCCAGCACACCCACTTGGGGATTTCCAAGAAGCTTCCCCAAGCAGCATCCAAACAATGCTTGGCCCTATTCCGCGACTGGTCATCTTGAGGTTCAAATCCTCAGCAAAAATCATCCCAGGATGGTCACAAAGCTTGTGAGCCGTCAGGAAGTGGAACTCACGGCGAACATTGTGGATATGCTCGTGCAGTTGGCGAATCTTGGCTTGAATCTTCCGGTAATTAGCCGAACCCTTTTTCTTATTTCTCAATTTACGTTGCAGCCATCGAAGCTTGCTTTGCAAATCCACGAAAAAGCGAGGGCGTTCTACCCACTCCCC